>NZ_PIQG01000001.1 GCF_003987435.1 Pseudidiomarina taiwanensis
TTGCCTGGCGGCCATAGCGAAGTGGAACCACCTGACTCCATTCCGAACTCAGACGTGAAACGCTTCCGCGCCGATGGTAGTGTGGGGATTCCCCATGTGAGAGTAGGTCACTGCCAGGCTCCTATCCCAATCCCTCGTCCTTACGGACGGGGGATTTTTTATTGCCTGCCTATAAGTGATAAAGGGTGATATGATTACGCCATCATGAAAAGAATCGTTAATACATCGCTGCAACCTTACCACTCATTTCGTTTAGCAACGCAAGCGACGGAACTTATTTTTCTTGAATCTCCTACTGACTGTTCTGTTGTACAAGACTCTGATTTCCTTATGCTCGGCGAGGGCAGTAATACCATTTTCACAACTGATTTTATGCGCCCGATTGTGATCAATCGTATTCGCTCGGTTGTTATTGAGCATTCAAGTTCTTCATTTGATATCACTGTCGGAGCTGGACTTAATTGGCACGCGTTCGTTGAGTCTTTGATGCAGCAACAGATTTATGGTCTCGAGAACCTTGCGCTCATACCTGGAACAGTCGGTGCTGCACCGGTACAAAATATCGGTGCGTATGGTCGTGAGGTAGGCGAACTTATTAACCAAGTTGTCGCCTGGGATAGGTCTAGCGGTCAGCTGGTAAAATTATCGAAAGCGGAATGTGAATTCGGTTACCGTGACAGCATATTTAAACGGCAACCGGAGCGTTGGATGATCACCCATGTGCAGTTTAGTTTACCGATCAAGTGGCGCCCTGTTGTTCACTATGGAGAACTAACATCACTTGGCGACAATTGCACTGCTGAGCAGGTTTTTAATAAAGTCATATCCATTCGTCAAAGCAAGTTACCTGATCCTGCGGTTATCCCAAATGCGGGGAGTTTCTTCAAAAACCCTGTTGTTGATAGGCATCAGTTCACTGAAATTAAGAAGAGCTTCCCAGATGTTATCGCTTACCAGTTGAGTGATAACAAGTTCAAACTTGCTGCTGGCTGGCTGATCGATAGGTTAGGTTTGAAAGGCTATTCTATCGGCGCTGCTGCCGTTCATGATAAACAAGCTTTAGTGCTGGTGAATCGAGGCAATGCAACGGGTGAAAACGTCATTCAATTGGCGCAATATATTCGGCAACAGGTGGCATCATCTTTTGGCGTTAAACTCGAAGCTGAAGTACGCCTCATGGACAGCCATGGGCTAATTGACCTGGATGTTTGTGAATGAGTAAAACTGACGATAAATTAGCGTTTATCATCGCAACCCTTGCTGATGGTCAGTTCCATTCCGGGGCGGACTTAGGTCGCAATCTTGGTATCTCACGTGCGGCAATCCATCAACTTGTGCATCAACTCGAAACGCTCGGTCTGGATATTTACAGTGTCCCCGGAAGAGGCTATCGACTTGCCCGAGGATTTACTGTGCTTGATCAAAGTAGCATCGCTGACCTACTTGGCACAGACGGGCAGCAATTTGAGCTCGAGCGTATCGTAACGTCCACCAATGATGTTTTGAAAGAGCGGATAAGATCGCAGCAATTGCAATCTGGCTATGTGGTCGTGGCTGAAGCGCAAACGGCTGGTCGTGGCCGGCGTGGACGCATCTGGCAATCGCCTTTTGGTGCGCACCTTTATCTCAGTATGTATTGGCGCCTGGAACGAGGGATGTCGGCTGCGATGGGGCTAAGCATTGCCGTCGGGGTTGCTGTCGCTGAATTATTGCAACAGCAGGGTATTGCTGGAGTTGAACTCAAGTGGCCAAATGATATTTTGATTCACAAGGCCAAATTAGCGGGTATTTTAGTTGAACTAGAAGGCCAAGCGGCAGCCGGTGCTGACGTGGTGATCGGTTTAGGACTAAATGTAGCAATGCCAGACTCAGTGGCGGATAAGATAGAGCAGGATTGGACGGATTTGAGTCAGTTGCTTGGTTCATCAGTCGATAGAAATTTTTGGGTTGCCGCACTTATCAAGGCTATTCGTGATTGTCTGGTATTATTTGAGCAAGAGGGGATTGCACCATTTATTCAGAGGTGGAATCGTTTTGATGCATTTCTTGGTCAACCGGTACAGTTAAAGCTCGGCGAACATCAAGTTATTCGCGGCATGGTACTCGGCATTGATGAAAGTGGTGCGCTACTGCTAAGGCGAGATGGTATAACCGAGCGATTTCACGCCGGAGAGGTGAGCTTACGTCATGACAACTAAATTATTACTGGACGCAGGAAATAGTCGTATTAAAGCCGCTCTACTGAGTTCTGAGTATCAACTCGAACCGCTATTTAATTACAGCTATGAAGAGCTTGAGGCACACCCGTTTGTGCTTCCAAATAACATCACTGAAACTCTGTTAGCCAGTGTTGCAAGCCAAACAAACGAAGCCAAAATCCGCGCATGGTTAACAGAGGCTATGCCGATCCATCATGTTAGTTCTGAAACCAGGGCCTTTGGGGTAACCAATAGCTATCAATCACCACAGAATTTGGGTGTTGATCGATGGTTAGCCATGATTGGTGCCTATACTGAGCGCCAGGAAAATACGCTAATTATTGATGCGGGTACAGCAATTACAGTGGATTGGCTCGCGGCGGATGGTGCTCATTTAGGTGGTTGGATTGTGCCGGGTGTGAGCCTTATGCAGGAGTCTATTGTCGCTCGAGCGCCGCGAGTCTTTAATGATCTCGATAGTGCTTTTGGTCGCGTCAATGAACTCGGGAATTCGACTCCTGACGCGCTTTTAAACGGCTGCGCAAATGCTTTTGTCGGGCTGGTAAAACAAGCCTTATCAGTAAGTGAGACAGAGCTTGATTGGTTTGATTATCGGATCATTTATCTCGGTGGCTCGCTGCCACTGCTGCCTGCTGAGCTTAAACGTCGTGGTGAATCGAGAACGGATATGGTGTTACAGGGGCTGGCAAAATATGCAACCCAAGCCAGTTAGGCTTGGGTTACATTGACATCGCATTATTTACGAGAGCTTATCGCGAAAATCCTCGTATTCGAATTTTCGAACCAGGTCAAAGTGTCCGTCGCGGCGCAAAATGCCAATACTCGGATGCTCCACACCATTAAAGAAAGTGGTCTTTACCATAGTGTAATGCATCATATCTTCAAAGATGATCCGAGTCCCTACCGCTAACGGTTCAGCAAAACTGTAGGAACCAATTACATCCCCTGCAAGGCATGAATTACCGCCGAGCTTATAAGTATGAGGGTACTCGTTAGGTTCTCCTGCGCCGGTCACTGTAGGCCGATAAGGCATTTCTAACACATCAGGCATGTGTGCGGTGGCTGAAATATCGAGGATCGCGATGTTGCCGTCATTTTCCACAATATCAACAACCTCAGCCACGAGAGGACCAGTTTGCCAAGCCACAGCTGAGCCTGGCTCCAAAATAACTTGTACCTGATAGGTCTCTTGAATTCGTTTGAGCTGCTGAATCAGGTGTTCAACATCATATCCAGCTCGCGTCATCAAGTGACCACCACCTAAATTGAGCCATTTCACCTTATGTAACAGTGCCCCGAACTTTTCTTCAACGGCAGCTAAAGTGCGTTCAAGAGCGACGGAGTCACACTCGCAAAGATTATGGACGTGAAGCCCTTCTAAGCCCTCAAGATCAGCATCGACAAGCTCCGCTGCGCGGACGCCTAAACGTGAACCGGGTGCACTTGGGTCATACAGCTCAGTGCTTGCTTCTTGATGCTCTGGGTTGACTCGCAAGCCAGCAGAGACGCCCGCAGCAAGTGTCTGGTCACGATAACGCAGCCATTGACCGATGCTATTGAAAGAGATGTGCTCACAAAGCGGAAGGATCTCATCAATATCTTTTTGCTTGTAGCCAGGTGCATAAGCATGCACGCTGCGACCAAACTCATATTTCGCCAACTTAGCTTCCCACACCGAACTCGCGGTACAGCCGACGAGGTATTCGCGAACGAGCGGAAAAGTCGACCACATTGAGAACCCTTTCAAGGCGAGAATGATTTGCGCACCACTCTCGTCTTGAACACGCTTCATCAATTGCAAATTACGCTCGAGCAAAGCCTCGTCACAAACGTAACAAGGCGATGGAATAGCGTCGTTGTGATAGGGCGTCGACATCGTTGTGATTATTCCTTAAAAGGTGATTCGCATTCGACCACGTGCCAAGGTAGGCCATATTTGTTAAGGCGCTCCATGAACTCATCCGGATCGAATTGCTCCATATTCCACACACCTGGTTTCATCCAATGGCCTTGCAGCATCATTGAAGCACCGATCATTGCAGGAACACCCGTCGTGTATGAAACCGCTTGAGCGCCGACTTCAGCGTTACAGACTGCGTGGTCACAGTTGTTGTAGATAAAGATAGTTTTTTCTTTACCATCTTTGATACCGGTGACGTAGGTTCCGATACAGGTTTTACCTGTGTAGCCCTCGGCAAGCGAGCCTGGGTTTGGCAGAACCGCTTTTAAGAACTCAAGAGGTGCGATCTTTTGACCTTGAAAATCAATCGGCTCGATCGAGGTCATGCCGATGCCTTCTAGTACTCGTAAGTGGTTCAAGTACGCATCGCCGAAAGTCATCCAGAAGCGAGCACGTTTTAAGGTCGGGAAGTGCTTAACCAATGACTCCAGTTCTTCGTGGAATAACAAATATGATGGGCGGACACCGACATTTGGATAGTCGAGGTCTTTGCGCACGCTAATCGGCGCAGTTTCATGCCATTCACCATTCTCCCAATATTTACCTTTTTGGGTGATTTCACGAATGTTGATTTCAGGGTTAAAGTTGGTTGCGAAAGCCTGACCATGGTCACCACCATTACAATCAACAATGTCGAGATAATGGATTTCGTCGAAGTAATGTTTCGCAGCATAGGCCGTATAAACGTTGGTCACGCCTGGGTCGAAACCTGCTCCGAGTAGGGCCATGATACCTTTTTCTTTGAATCGCTCTTGATAAGCCCATTGCCACGAGTATTCGAATTTGGCCTCGTCTTTGGGTTCATAGTTTGCGGTATCGAGATAGTGCACACCCGTTTCAAGGCAGGCATCCATAATAGGTAAATCTTGATATGGAAGTGCGACATTGATAACTAGGCTAGGCTCAACTTTACGAATCAGCTCTGCTACTTCGTTAGCGTTATCGGCGTCAACAGAATAGACTCCAACGACGCGATCACTCCCGACTTCTTGTTGTAGCTTTTCGCACTTTGAAACCGTCCGACTTGCAAGGTGTATTTCGCTGAAATACTCAGGCAACATGGCGCACTTTTTCACGACGACACCAGCTACGCCACCGGCACCTATAATCAATACTCGAGACATAGTAATAGACCCTTTAATTGCATCCAAAATTGGCATGATTTAAAGCGTGAAAGATAGCATAGATTGGCGCATTTCGCATATCTAATAAGATGTATTTTCGAGCAAAGATTTTGCCATTCTACGTAAGTTTTGCGTCGCTTGCTGTTGGCTCGAGCACTGAAGGTCGTGACAGATCGTATTGCTACTGACCTGTGCGGGCCAACTCTGGATAAAGTGGTACTGTCCTTGCTGATTGACATGACCGTCTAAATAAACAATCCAAGCGAAATGCGCATCATAAAAGGGTAAGTGACCAGAGCTAAAGCCCGTTAGGATTTGTTTTGCGCCATCCATGAGTTGTGGTGTTGCTGCATAACGTCCGCTTCGACGCCACCGTTGTTCCTGTTCGCAATAAAGCGCAAGGCTCTGCAGTAATTGTGAGCTGCCGGCACTAATTGGCACAGCCATAAGCGAACTCGGTGCGCCGCTACTCATATTCTTTTTGAAGCCATAGCGCAGTGGGACAAATCCGTTTACTTGCCAGAATCTATGTAACTCGGCAGTGTCACCAAAGCTGGTCCCAATCGCATCGATGCCAGCATTAGCAGCCTTGCTTTTCAATTCCCTCAGCATTGCACTGGCGTGGCCTTTTTGGCGGAACTCGGTGGTGACTGCGATGCGTGAGACACGCCACCAATACAGTTGCAACGCAAGCTCTGATTGCCGATAAAAACCTAAGGCTTGGGGAATCAAACCTCCCCCTTTAAGGCGTCGTGTGCCAGCCATGACAGAGTCTCGCAGGTCTGCCGCTAAAGCCGGTTCATCACAGTACCAAATAACGCCGATTAATTGTTCCTGCAAGCACAGTAACAAGCGCTGCTTCGGATCATCGAGTAATAAGCGCAGATCGTTAGGGCTGGTTTGGTAATGCGCATCAAGGAGTAATCGAACGACCCGGTGGAGCGTGTTCTCGTCGAGTTCAGCAGCGTGGCAATCGCGATAGTGAAATGAAGCCGCGTGTTGTGTGACCTCGGTTGCGGTTATATCTGTGAGCAGTAGTAATTTGTTGAGCCAGTTTTCAAGCGGGTCATCAGCTGCCCAGCGAAGCGGCTGGGTAAGTTGGTAGTGGTTATAATCAGTACGCTTGGCTAACCACTCTAAGAAACGCAGGATAAAGCCCCGACCACAGCCTTCATAGCCTTCAACTGTTGTCGCAATGGCTAATACCTCGAATGACTCGACCAGCTGCTTGAGAATATGCAGTGGGATCGCTGCCGCCTCATCAATGACCAACAGCTTTGATTGCGAGCGCTGTGTAGGATTATCCAGGAGTTTGTCCCAGGCTACAAATTGAGCACAATTCTCAGCATATTTAAGTAAGGTTGCGACCGCATTTGGGTGAGGCCCCGTCACTATGACATCTAACTCTGGCTGTCGAGCAACGAGAGCTTTTAGCGCAAGCCCTAAAGTCGTACTTTTTCCGCGACCACGGTCGGCGGTAAGCACGATACAGTCATGATCATGGCGCAGTAAACTTTGGATAACTTGCTGTTGGCTGGGTGTCGCTATGACACCCGTTTGTGCTTGTGTTGTTTGTTTGCGTGGTTTAGCCGCCTCGATACGAGACCAAATATTTTCCTCGGTGGTTGGTGTCACCGTGGTGACATAAGCTGTGGCTGAACTGAGTTCTAGCATTCTTTTAATAAAAGGTGTTTGCTGCTCGGGCAGCAACAAACAAAGGATGCCCCCAGCTTCAATGGTTCCGCTTAGTGCAGCTAATGCATCAATATTTAAATCGCTACTGAAATCGAGAAAGACTAACCGAGCATCTCGCCCTAAAAAGTCTCGATAACGATTCAGCTTGGGACCAAACTCGCCATCTCCATCAAGGGTAATGCAGGGATTTGCTTGGTGCAGCCGAGTTCTAATTCGGTCACGCCAGTTTTTGGGACCAGTAAATAAAAAGACAGCACGCTCAGGTGCTGCCTTTTGCTGAGTCATCTTTACGCTCACCCTAAATTAAAAGAGTTGCAGCAATGATGTGCCGAAGTATTTAGTGGCGACAGTATTGATGAAAATAACTGCCAAGATAACGGGTATAAAGGTCGTTATCGAGAAATTCACATAGCTGTGGAGCCATGACTTCGCATAGGCTGCATTACCGTCACTAAGCTCTTCAGTGAGGCGCGCGCGTTTCCAGCGGAAGCCGACAAATAAGCAAATTAACAGACCATTAAGCGGTAAGATGGTGTCATAGAAAATGTCATAGATGACATCAAAGACTGATTTTGATTGGTCTGCGTAACTGACAAACTCAGTGAAGAACGGCACTAATCCAAATGAGGTTGCCGCAATCAGAGTTAATACGGTCATACTCGATGCCATAACCAGCAATGAACGCTTCCGAGAAACGTTAAATTTCTCCATGAAAGACGAAGTAGGCACCTCAATGATCGAGACCAGCGAGGTAATTGCAGCCACAAACGCGAGCAAGAAGAACACGGTTGCAGCGACACTTGCTGGGAAGTAACCAATGATCTCGGACAATGCGAGGAAGATTTTCGGGAAGAATGAGAAAATCATGCTGACACTGCTATCGCTGAGAGATTCAGGGTTAGTGTCAGGATAAATCGCAAAAATCGCAGGAAGTGTCATCAAACCGGCAATGAACGCAACAGAAGTATCGGTTACTGCGACCAGTTTACCCGAAGTGACAATATCATCATGACGGCGGAAGTATGAGCCATACGTGATTAAAATCCCCATACCGAGTGACAGCGAGAAGAAGGCTTGCGCAAGCGCACCATTGACCACATCACCAGTGATTTTGCTGAAATCGGGAACGAGATAAAACTCAACGCCGGCCCAGGCATTATCAAGAGTCAGTACGAATACAACCAGTGATAACAGCATCACGAACAATGTTGGCATCAGTACTTTTGATGCACGCTCGATACCATTCTTAACACCGCCCATCAGAATCACGTTAACGACTAAGGTGACTGCGATAAGGTAATAGACAAAGTCATAATTTTGGACAAACTGACCGAAATACCCGTCACTTGCTAAATCATTGAGGTTGCCCATCAAGGATTGGACTAAGTAGCCAAATATCCAAACAGTGATCACCATATAAAACACGGCAATCATAAAGGGGGTAATGGTTGCCAGGATGCCAGCTAAACGCCACTGTGGTTTGTTATCGCCAAGTTCGGTGTAAGCACGGTAAGGACTATGCTGAGTTTTTCGACCTAAGCCCATCTCAGCCAACATGACAGGTAGACAGATAAACGCGACAAATAAAGCATACAAAATCAAAAATGCACCACCGCCATTTTTGGTGGCGGCTACCGGGAAGCCCACTAGGTTCCCAATACCAACTGCAGAGCCTGCTGCGGCTAGAATGAATCCAAGTTTGGAACTGAAGTGTTCGCGCGATGTGGCCATCTTAGTTACCTTGTTATTATGATGATTTGGTGTCTACGCATTCGCTGCGTGCAAAGTTGCTCAATCCTAGCGCAATGCGGTTTGAGCGGCAAGTGAGCTGACTGTAACAAAAAAGCCAGCCCCAAATCGGGGCTGGCAACCATGTCAATCGTATGGAGAAGTCGTTCATTAGCGGAGCTAATAAAGCATACTGTATAATTTTCTACGATAAGCAGCGGCGAGTGGATCACCTGCGGGTAAAGAATTAATGACGCGCAGGGCTTGCTCTTTTGCATTCGCAAACCCAAGCTCACGACTCAAGACGAAGAAAATATGCTCTAGAGCCTCTTCGTAACGCTGCACCTCAAACAGTTTAGCCGCCAGTTCGAGTCGTAATTCGAATTGCTCGGGTTGCGCCTCAACTTGTTGCTGTAATTGTCGCAACTCAGGTGAGTCGGCCGCTTGCTCGGCAAGCTCAATTAAGCTCAGAACATGATGATAGCTCTGATCGTGATCAGCCATCGAAATTGTCTCAATAAGCTCTTTTGCCTGCTCGATTCGACCCACTCTGGCTGCCGCTTCGGCCAGTACTAACCTCACATCCACACGTTCTGAGTTGAGATCATAGGCTTGTTTGGCTGCACTGTAGGCGTCCGCGTAATTTTCTTCTGCTAGCAGGGCTTGCGCCTGAGTTAACGATTCATCTTCAGCTTTAGGTAGATGGGGCTCAAGTCGAGCGCGAATGGCGGCTTCGGGTTCGACCCCCGCAAAACCATCAATGGCTTGTCCATTTTTAAATAAGGCCACAGTAGGTAGACTACGAATGCCAAATTGGGCCGCTAATTGCTGTTCTGCTTCACAATCAATTTTTGCCAATACCAAATCGTTTGGATATTCTGCCGCGATTTTCTCCAGTACCGGCATCAGCTGCTTACACGGCTCGCACCAGTCAGCCCAAAAATCGACCATGACTAACTTGTCTTGTGAGCCAACTAAGATTACTTGTTGAAAGTTCTCCAAGGTGACGTTGACGATATTATTTGTGTTCACTACTTCTATCACTCCATCTCTAATTTCGGTTTAACCTAACCAGCGCAGTAGCTTTTGTTTAAACGAGGTATAGGGAGGGTAACGAAAATTCGGGTCACTCCAAAACGGTCGAGACATGACAGACTTTAAATGCGAGAAGGTATCGAAACCGAATTGGCCATGATAGCGCCCCATGCCGCTTGGTCCAACGCCACCAAAGGGCAGTTCAGGGTTGAGCATGAACATCAAAGTATCGTTGTTGCACTGATTTCCTGCATGGGTTGCTTGGGTTAATTGGTTGAGCTTAGCTTTGTCTTTACTGAACCCATATAGTGCAAGCGGCTTATCACGATCGCAGATGAAATCAATCGCCTGCTGTAAATCAGTAATTTTGACGATCGGTAAAATCGGACCGAAAATTTCTTCCGTCATCACCGCACTTTCTAAATCCACGTCAGTGAGGACAGTCGGTGCAATAAAGCGTTCCTGCTCGTCATAATCCCCTCCAATCGCGATAGTGCCATCCTTGAGGTATTCGACTAACCGCTGCCAATGACCGGCAGAAACGATGCGACCATAATCTTCAGTATCTTGCGGGGAGCTGGAATAAAACTCAGTAATGGTTGCTTTGAGCTGCTCGACGAATTGGTCATGCACTTCATCGGCCACCAGAATGTAATCAGGGGCGATACAGGTTTGTCCCGCGTTGAGCCATTTGCCCCAAGCGATGCGCTTTGCCGCAACCTTTAGGTCTGCATCTGCAAGAACTACTGCCGGACTCTTACCACCGAGTTCTAGTGTCACTGGCGTTAAATACTCTGCAGCAGCTTTCATGACGATTCGGCCGACACGGCCACCGCCGGTATACATGATATGATCAAACCGCTCGCTTAGCAGTTGCTGAGCAACCTCGGCGCCTCCAGTTTGAATCCAAACGGCTTGTTGGTCGAGATATTCAGGAATTAACTTAGCCAGCAAATCGGCTGTTTTAGGGCTCAACTCTGAGGGCTTTAAGACAACACAGTTACCGGCAGCTAAAGCAGCGACTAACGGACTTAACAGTAATTGAAGAGGGTAATTCCAAGCACCAATAATAAGCACCACCCCAAGTGGCTCGGGGTATAAACAGCTTTTGCCTGGCCAAGCCATCAGCGGCTGCGAGACGCGCCGCGGGGCACTCCACTTTTTCAAGTGCTTGAGAGTATGTTTAATATCGCTATGAAGATAACCCAGTTCCGTTAACCAGCCTTCGGCTGCTGACTTGCCAAGATCGCTGGCGAGCGCATCGAGTAGCTCTTGCTCATGTTCAGTAAGGAGTAAATCCAATTGATTCAACTGCTTGCGACGCCAGTCTAACGGACGTGTCAGGCCGCTGCGATAGGTTGCGCGTAATGTTTCGATCATAGGGTTCCCTTTTCTTATCTGTTAAAGCGGTTGCGCTATAGCACCATCATCTAGTGAATACGTAAGAATGGCAACTGCGACCACAATAATTTTGCACTCAAGCCCATTTTAGCGTATAGTTCGCGCACTTCAGGGTCACTACCGCTATTGATGGGAGCGGCTTTACCCCTGATACGTTGGGGTAGCACGCACCTGAAACACGCCAGAGTGTTCATCATGTTCTGTAGCTTGGTGCAAATCCCCTTTGCATGACAGAAATGATGTGAGAAAAATATGTCTGATAAAATGACAGAGCTATCCTTTGCGGATATGGCTCTACCTGCGCTTGTGCTCAAGCAACTTGAAAAATTAAATTTCACCACTCCTACTCCGATCCAAGTTCAGGCGATCCCAGCCCTTATGGCGGGCAGTAATGTGCTTGGTGAAGCGCAAACTGGAACAGGGAAAACCGCCGCTTTTGGTTTGCCTGGAATTGCGATGGTTGACGCTAAGCAACGGGCGACACAAATGTTAGTGGTTGCCCCAACTCGTGAATTGGCGATTCAGGTTGCTGATGCCTTGACCGAGTTTGCGGCTATGGTCCGTGGCTTAGAAGTCACTACAGTTTATGGTGGGTCAGCGTTTGGTCCACAAATCAAAGCATTACGTGGTGGTGCTCAGATCGTCGTGGGTACTCCAGGGCGCTTGTTGGATTTGCAGAAGAAAGGTGTATTAAACCTTAATTCATTGCGCTTCGCGGTTTTAGACGAAGCAGATGAAATGCTCAATATGGGCTTTATTGAAGATATCGAAGCAATCATGAGTGCAGTGCCTGAAACTGCACAACGCGCGTTATTTTCTGCGACTATGCCAACTGCGATTCGCAAGCTAGCGAAGACTTTCTTGGTCAACCAAGCGGGTGAGCAACCGCTGAATATTCAAATTGCTCCGAAAGAGAAGAAAACAGCGACCATTCGTCAGCGTGCATGGCAAGTTCGCGGTTTCACGAAACTCGTTGCATTAACTCGTTTACTTGAAACGTTAGAGTATCAGCGTGTTCTTATTTTTGTCAGAACGCGCCAAGATACTATGGATTTAACCGAGCAGTTACAGTCGAGTGGCTTTAAAGCATCTCCGTTAAGCGGTGATCTCACTCAAGTACAACGTGAGCAAACCGTGAGTCAGTTGCGCAGTGGTCACATTGAAATTTTGGTTGCGACCGATGTTGTTGCCCGTGGTCTCGACGTGCCAGAAATCACTCATGTGATCAATTACGATTTGCCTGGTGATAGCGAATCATATGTGCACCGGATTGGCCGCACGGGCCGAGCAGGGCGCAGCGGCGAGGGAATTTTATTTTTCCGCAATAAAGAGCGTCATTTGTTGAAGCAATATGAGCGTTTGACGAATGGTTCAATTGAGTTTTTCGAAATTCCGAATGCACAAGAGCTCGGAAAATATCGTCAACAACGTTTGAAAGACCAATTGGTACATACAAATGCGACCAGCGAATTAACTGAGTTGACTGCCATTGTGCAACAAATTCAAGCAGATACTGGCTTAACTGCAGAGCAGGTTGCGGTGGCACTGTTAGCCAACCAACAGCAACAACGTCCGTTAATCGTTCCTGCAGATCCACCAATGAAGAAATTTGCTGAGCGCAGTGAGCAAGATGCACGTCGTAAAGATAAACGTCGCGGTGATCGACCTGAGCGTGGGCCTCGTGTGAATGATATCGATTTTGAAACCTATAAAATCAAGGTTGGTCGTGAGCATGGTGCGCGCCCGCAAGATATCGTTGGTGCGATTGCTAATGAAGGGGAAATCGATAGCCGTTATATCGGTCAAATCCAATTGTTTGACCAACATAGTTTGGTGGAATTACCGAAAGGAATGCCAACTGCTGTATTGCGAATTCTGCAACGTGCTCGAGTTCGTCAGCAGCAAATGGGGCTGGAATTAAGCGATGAGCAGGTCACGCGCCGTCCCAAGCCAAATTTTGGCAAAGGACGTCCTGAGCGCAATGGCCCTCGTCGAGCTCCTCGTTCAAACGGCTCAGCGCGCAACAGCCGTCGACCAGCGTAATATTGAAAAGGCCGCATTTGCGGCCTTTTTTAATGTTCTCACAACGTGTTGATCTGTTCTAGGTACTGCTCGGCCTGATTGAGTAGAGCCTGACGCTGACTTGGGTCGCGTTTCTCCCATTGCTTCAAAATTAAGCTCATTCGATGATTGCCTGCCAGTTTGTCGCGATGACGGTCAATGAAGTGCCAATACAAGCTATTGAAAGGGCAAGCTTTGGCGCCCGTTTTTTGCTTCACGTCATAATGGCACGAGCCACAATAGTCCGACATTTTGTCGATGTAATTACCACTCGAAACATAGGGCTTGGTGGCCAGTAACCCGCCGTCGGCATATTGGCTCATGCCACGAGTATTTGGCATTTCAACCCATTCAATCGCATCAATATAGATACCGAGATACCAGGCATCTAATGCGTCAGGGTTTATGCCACTTAACAACGCAAAGTTTCCAGTTACCATGAGGCGTTGAATATGATGAGCATAGGCATATTCAAGTGACTGCTCGATACTTTCACGCAGACACTTCATATGTGTTTTGCCCGTCCAATAGAACTCAGGAAGAGGGCGATTGTGGTCGAAGAAATTAAGTTCGGCATATGCTGGCATTTGTTGCCAATAAATTGCTCGAATGAATTCACGCCAACCAATAATCTGCCGGACAAAACCCTCTATTTGCGCTAAGTCGATTTCATCTTGGTGGGCTTGCCAATAATCGATAGCGCGCTCAACAACTTCTGCTGGACTTAACATTTTACTGTTCAGTGCGAATGAAATTCGAGAGTGAAAAAGCGACCAGCCGCGATCAGTGAGCGCATCTTGATAAAGTCCAAAATTCGGTAAGCAAGTGGTTAAAAAGTGATTGAGTAATTCACGGCTTTGGCGTCGAGTTGTCGGCCACAGCAGTTGCTTCGGATTTACCTCTCCTAGGGTTTCAATACCTCGCGCATTGAGCATCTGGTCAAGTTCGGTCACATCGTTGGCAAATAAAAGCGGGGCTGGGATAGACGCATCTTGTGGGAGTGCATTGCGGTTTGCTTTGTCAAAATTCCACTTCCCGCCAAGTGGTTTGTTCGCTGTGTCCATCAAATACCCGGTTTGCTGGCGCATACGGCGATAAAAACTTTCCATCAAGTAGCTTTTGCGCTCTCCAAACCAGTCGACCAAGACCGTTCGCTCAGTCATGAAGTGTTCACTCGAGCACCACTTCATCGCAACTGCGCTATGCTCATTTTGCCACGTTTCTAGCGCCTGTTGGAGGCGATACTCATCGGGTTCTTGCAGCGTAACAAGGTGTGGTTCAAGTTGCTCGACTAAGGCACTTAATGTCGTAGTGATGGAGCCGGGATTTTGCGGATTATCGAGCGTCAGATAGAGAACTGTGTGGCCTTTGTCTGCCAGCGCTTGCGCAAAATTGCGCATGGCTGCAAAGAAAGCGAGGACTTTTTGGCGATGATGGCGCACATAACTCGCCTCTTCTGCAGCTTCAACCATCACGACGAGTCTGTTCGGGATAACTTCTTGCCACCAGCTGTGGCGAGCATTGAGCTGATCTCCGAGGACTAATGCCAGTTGCTGAAAGGCGTGCTCACTATGGCGATTTAACAGGTCGTCAAACTTGAGGATCAAATTAGCAGAGGTCAGCACAGGTTACTCCATCGTCTTCATTGAACCCTGAATTACGTTAAAGCAAAGTAAAAAGATCCGCTCAAACAGTCTTTTGATAGCGCGCAAACATAGCGATTTTGCCGAGTTTTTGGCATTATGAACGAATTCATTAAAGAGCGAAGGAATTCATTATGCAACCCGTTAACGTCATCTGTATTAAATGGGGTAATAAATACGGTTCTGATTATGTTAATACGCTTTACTCAATGGTCAGTCGTAACTTATCACGACCATTTCGTTTTGTTTGTTTAACAGATGATGCCTCAGGGATCCGTGATGAAGTTGAAGTTAAAGATATTCCACAGGTCGGTTTTAGCGATTTTGATGAACGCAAGCCTTGGACATTTGCCCATGGCTGGTTGAAATTAACTTGTTTTGCGGAACCGCTCTACGATTTGGAAGGGCAGACGCTATTCCTCGATTTAGATATCGTGATTGTGGGCAGCCTTGACGAATTCTTTGAGCCTGAAGGTGACTTCTTGGTGATTAAAGAATGGGATAAATCTGATGCGACCGGCAATACTTCAGTCTTTCGCTTTAATATTGGTGCGCATGTCGATGCCTTAGAACACCTTAAAGCTGATCCTGTTGCGGCGAAGAAAGATGTTCGCAACGAGCAAGAGTACATTACCCAATTTGTCGCGCGCCAAGGGAAGTTAAAGTACTGGCCGGCAGAGTGGTGTCGGAGTTTCAAACGCCATTGTCTGCGACCGTTCCCGCTCAGCTTTTTTCAGCAACCTAGAATTCCTGAGGGTGCTAAAGTCATCATCTTCCATGGTCGTCCACATCCAGATGATGCGATTGCAGGACGTAGCGGCAAATGGTACCGCAAGGTTCTCCCGACTACTTGGATTAAAGATTACTGGCGCTAAGAGGCAAGCATGACGGCTCTTTATCGGGGCATAATGACGCTGGCTGTGCCGCTCGCGCGGGGATACTTTTGGTGGCGAGGGCGCAAAGCCAGCGCCTATCGCGAGCGCTGGTCTGAGCGCGTAGGGCGCGGGGATTATCCGCCACAGAGCCGAGATGGCATTCTCATTCATTGTGTTTCGGTGGGGGAGACGGTTGCCGCGCGAGCTTTGATTGAGCAGGTCATCGCGACCTATCCAAGCTTACCTATCACCTTGACCTCAATGACGCCAACAGCGGATAACCTCGCCCGCAAGATGTTCGGTGATAAAGTCATGTATCGGTACTTGCCGGTTGATCAGAATCACGCAGTTAAGCGGTTTATTGATGCGCTTCAACCGCGAGCAATTTTAATTCTAGAAACCGAGTTATGGCCAAATTTGTTGGCTTACGCTCAGCACCGTGATATCCCGGTTATATTGCTCAATGCCCGATTATCTGAGCGCTCTGCACGTGGCTATCAGCGGTGGGGCAAACTGATTGGTCCCGTTTGGCAGCGCCTAAGTTTCGTAGCCACTCAGGATCAAGCTACTCTTGAGCGCATGCAAGCCTTGGGTTTAGCTAAAAATGCTGGAGCTGTGCTCGGTAACCTTAAATTAGATGCTCAAGTCCCCGACTTAATTCAACAACAAGGGTTGAATCTTCGCCAACAGCAAAACCGTTTTATCTGGGTTGCAGCGAGCACTCACGCGGGCGAAGACGAACTTATTCTGGCAGCTCATAAGCAATTACTTCAGCAACGCCCTGGGAGTTTATTGATTATTGTCCCGCGTCATCCCGAGCGCTTTGAGGCGGTATATGAGCTCGCTCAAGCTACACAATTACGGGTGCAACGGCGCTCTCAACACGAGCAATTAGATACTGATACCGATATTCTAGTCGGTGACACTATGGGTGAACTGTTGCTGTGGTATGCAGCTGCAGATGTCGCCTTTATCGGGGGGAGTTTGATTGAGCGTGGCGGTCATAATCCACTTGAAGCGATTGCGGCAAATACAGCTGTTTTGTCTGGACCACATGTTTTTAATTTTGAAACCCTTTATCAGCGACTCGATGCCGTTCAGAGCGTAAGTTGGGTGACCGATGCTGACACACTTAGTCAGGCTTTAGGTCGTTTTGAGCCTACCCAGGCACAGCAATCAGTACAGCGCGCTAGAGAGGAATTCGCGCAAGATTATGGCGCGACGCAGCGGATGTTCGAGTTAGTTCAAAACTATCTCCCGGTGCCGAAAAATGAACCGCACAATGTTCCGCTAAGGACAATGAAAATGATTAAGACGACTGAACTTTCAACGAGCCATCAGATTTGGTTTGATAGTGATTTTTTCTCCGAGTTATCAGCCGAACAGTTTAAGCCCGAATATTGGCAACAGCACGACGCAGTTGTCGGGGCAGCAACCGGCAGAGCAAAAGCATTTTTTATTCAACATGGCCCGCATCAGATTTTGTTGCGCCATTATTATCGAGGTGGCTTAGTCGGTAAATTCAATACCGACCGGTTCAAGCGCGAGCCCATTGTCCATAGTCGTGCGATGGCGGAGTTCGCCTTATTGTTGAAGTTGCGTGAACTCGAGCTGCCTGTGCCACGACCTGTAGCTGCGCACTTTGAAGCAGCACCGGTATGGGGGTATCGTGCCGATATTATGGTTGAGGTGATCCCAGGTGCTGTCGATATTTTTAAACGCTTAAGCGAGGCAAAGATTGAAGCTCCTGAGTGGCAAAAGCTCGGTATAGCAATTGCCGAATTGCATAAAGCAGGCGTCTACCATTCAGATTTAAACTGTCATAACTTGATGTTGGATCAAGCAGGCAAAGCTTGGATTGTCGATTTTGATAAATGCGGATTTAAGGCTGAGGGTGATTGGCGTGAGAAGAATTTAGAGCGGCTGTTACGATCGTTCCGCAAAGAAAATGAAAAAGCCAGTGCCAAGGCACTGACTTTTGCGTGGGATGAGGAGTGCGATTGGCCACTCCTAGTTGAAGCCTATCGCAGCCATATTAAGGCTGGTTAAGCTCGAGTTTGGCCGGTACCAGTGACCACAAACTTCTCTGTTGTGAGCGCTTGCAACCCCATCGGACCATAAGCGTGTAGCTTGCTGGTCGAGATACCAATTTCGGCGCCTAGCCCAAGTTGGCCACCATCACTAAAGCGTGATGAGGCATTGGCCATGGTTACCGCCGAATCAACTTCGCGAATAAAGCGCTCAGCTGTTGCTTTATTTTCGGTCGCAATCACTTCGGTATGGCCACTGCCAAACTGATCAATATGCTGTAGTGCGTGATCAAAGTCTGCAACTGTGCGTACCGCAAGTTCTAGAGCGAGATATTCTTCGCCAAACGCATCATCAGCAATAATGTCTGGCTTGTCGAAGAAGCGAGCTGATGCTTGGTCAGCATGAATTTTGACGTCTTTTTCTGCTAATGCAGCAGCGGCCAACGGTAAAAATTTATCAGCAATATCTTGGTGAACCAGCAAGCCTTCAAGTGCATTACAGACTCCGGTTCGCTGGGTCTTACCATTGAGCAATAAATTAAGCGCTGTCTCAAGATTTGCATCTTTATCGACGTATAAGTGACAGACCCCTTTGTAGTGTTGAATGACAGGGATTTTGCTGTTGTCACTCACAAAGTGAATCAGGCCTTCGCCGCCGCGTGGAATCACTAAATCGATATAGTCTTTCTGCTGCATCAGGTCGAGCAATAAATTGCGATCAGGCGTTGGAACGACTGTGATCACATCTGCGGGTAAATCGCTATCGATTAGCGCCTGATGAAGAGCCGCAGCAATGGCTTTACTTGATTCAATGGCTTCGCGACCGCAGCGCAGAATAATCGCATTACCTGATTTGAAGCACAAGGCACCGGCATCAGCGGTGACGTTTGGACGCGCTTCATAGATCATGCAAATAACGCCTAAAGGAATCCGCATTTTATCCACTTGCAGCCCATTCGGACGTGTCGTAAGCGGATAACGTTCGCCGACTGGATCGTCGAGTTCAATAATTTCCTCGATAGCTGTTGCCATGTCTTCGATACGCGCCTCATCTAGCGCGAGGCGATCGAGCATTGCTGCTGCTAAGCCTTTCTCTTGCCCGGCAGTTAAGTCGGTTTGATTGACTGCGATAATTTCATCTGTAGCCGCACGCAAGGCGTTTGCCATGCGTTCTAACACAGTATTTTTTTCTGCTGTCGTTAAGTTCGCGACCGCTTTTGCTGCGGTTGCTGCGCGTTTTGCAATCTGCTCTGCAGATTCGGTACTCATGCATCCTCCAATGTGGTTAAATCTTGACTCTCAATCACTTGAGTTTTCGGCGTGTAACCGAACTGTTCGGCAATAAGACTGGCGTCTTGCCCTTTCAAGTGCAGCAACTCATGTGAGCTGTATTGAGAAATTCCTTTACCAATCGCGTCGTGAGTTTCTTGACTGCGAATCAGAACTGCGTCGCCACGATTAAAATCACCGGCAATATCGACAATTTCGAGGGTACTTAAACCATCGCCTTCGCGAATAGCGTGCGCGGCATCTTGGTCGACAAAAACTTCCCCTTTAGAAATCAAGGTATGACGTAGCCAATGTGTTTTGTTGTTCATAGGCTCAGGCTTACCTTTAAATAACGTACCTGGGTTGAAGCCTTGTAACAGTTGTTCGAAGGTTTCGCCTTTGCGGCCATTGACGATGTAGGTATCGATACCATGCGAAGTTGCCTTCTCGGCAGCTTCTATTTTGGTTCGCATTCCGCCCGTTGCGATGGCATTGGTTGTGCCTCCGGCTAAGGCAAAAATCTCTGGAGTAATATCCTCGACCACCTCGATCTTTTCAGCATCTGGTTTTACCCGAGGGTCGGCATCATACAAGCCATCAATGTCTGAACAAATGAACAGCGCATCGGCATGAACAACGGTCGCAACCATTGCTGCAAGGTTGTCATTATCACCGACTTTTAATTCGTCTGTTGCGAGCGCATCGTTTTCGTTCACTATGGGTAAGACATCGTGCTCAAGCAGGGTATAAATCGTATCTCGAACAGAGATATAGCGTTTACGGTTACGCAAATCACCATGGGTCATCAGTACCTGCGCACAAGGGAAGTCAAAAAACCGCGACCAGTTCGCCATCATGTCGTTTTGACCAACTGCTGCCATTGCTTTTTTGACTGTAACTGGCAATGAGTCTCCATCATATTCGATGTGTTTGCGCCCAGCAGCTGCGCTGCCTGACGAAACGAGGACAATTTCTTGGCCGCGCTCGTGACACTCAATAATAAAGCGCGCAATCGCAAGCAAATACTTAGAACTCGTACCTTGTGCATCGGGAGCGATGAGTGCGCTCCCGACTTTTAAGACTGCTCGACGCCATGTAGGCATTTGCATAACCGTTAAATCTCCTTACTGAAAAATTGTTCGTACTCTAACATATTTTGCCGTTCTAGGCGAGTTTGCAGGTATCAATAAAGGTTATGGTAGGTATTGATTGTAATAATCTGTATAAATACCCTTCTAGGATGAATAAATACCCAGATAAAAACAAAAAAAGCCTCCAGAAGGAGGCTTTAAGTGCGGCAACACTCAGTTTGTGTTGGTTAGGATGAAGGAGGCTGATACCCTTCGATCTCAATTTCTTTTCCTTCGAATAAGAAATCGACCATGGCTTGCTCGAGAAAAGCGCGCGCTTCTGGATCCATCAGGTTGAGACGCTTTTCGTTGATCAGCATGGTCTGCTTTTTCTGCCATTCAGCCCAAGCTTGCTTCGAAATATTCTCGAAAATTCGCTGACCGAGCTCGCCGGGATAGAGTTGAAAATCCAGGCCTTCAGCTTCTTCTTTTAGATATTGACAGTATACGGTACGGCTCATATCGCTCTCTCTGCTATCAGTTTGATGGGCTATTCTAATTGTTGTCCGCGGGCTTAAGCAAATGCTGTTCGATGAATTTACGGATAGGGGCTGGCATACCGATGTCTTGTAGCTGGTCGATCGCGAAGCGTTTAGTGAGGTTGTTTGTCTTAAACTCTGCGCCTTGGTAGACCACAGCATCTAACTTGTAGTGAGAAAAGGTATGCTTAAAACGTCCAAGAACAGGCGCTTCTGTATCTTCGTCAACAAGTTCTGGAAGCGCCCACAAGCGCGGCCAAATCGTATCTGCTGGGCGCTGTTCTAGCACAATACCTGCATCACTTTTGTTGAGCACAAAATATCCTGAACGTGTTGGTAGTGGGGATTTTTTAAATCGTTGCGGAAACTCATTCACAGTATTATGGCTAAATGCCTTGCACTTTAACTGTAACGGGCATTCCTGACATCTAGGCTGGCGCGGAGTGCAGATGGTTGCCCCTAGATCAAGTAAGCCCTGGGCAAATTGTCGGTTGTTGGTGGTCGGGGTGTAGCGCTCGACTAACTCCCATAATTCCCGATGGCGGGCGCCTGTATTAAGGTTCCCCTCAAGTTCAAACAGGCGCGCAAATAGTCGCTTCACATTTCCATCAACAATTGTTCCTGGCTCGTTGTAGGCAAACGCAGTTATTGCACCGGCAGTGTACGGGCCAACTCCGGGTACCTCGCGTAGTTCGGCTGGAGTTTTGGGGATTTCGCCAGCTAGTTCATGAACCACATATTTTGCGGTCTTATGAAGATTTCTCGCTCGGGAATAGTAACCGAGTCCTTGCCAACAGCTCATCACATCATCTTCAGCTGCAGCTGCTAAGCTGGCAATGTCCGGGAAACGCGCGAGCCAGCGCTGGAAATACGGGATCACGGTTTTGACCTGAGTTTGTTGCAACATAATTTCACTGACCAGCACTTTATAGGGCGTTATATGCTGCTGCCAGGGCAAATCATGGCGTCCATATTGCGCCTGCCAATTTAAAACAACCTCTTGAAAATATTCAGGTTTCAACATCATAAAAGGAAGCCATGCAAAGCTTGTGTAAAGATTAAATTTACAAAGCAAATGAAAGTAATTTGTTCTATAATAGTAGTGGATTTTAAATTGGTGATTGAGAAATACAACAGGGAGACTCTCATGAAACATTCAAAGGTCATTTCATCTGCTATTTTAGCATCGCTTCTCGCAGCACCTTCTATAGCGTCTGCGCAGGACAATGAGAGTGCAGTTGAAAAGTTTTATGTTGGACCTCGAATTGGTCTATATGGGACTGACTCAGAACGTTTAGGTCTAGATGGGACGCAAGTCGTTAGCTTTGCCGGTGGTTTGGATAGCATCTTTGGTGGTGTTGAAGTTGGATTTAACTTCACTCCTGAGTGGGGTTATCGAGCTTATTATGATTACCTGAATGGTGATACACAACAATCAGGCAGTGTAGACGGTCGTATTTTTGGATTCGATGTGCTCTACAACTTTAACCAAAATATTTATGCGGGTGTGGGCTTAAATCAAACGAAACTTGGTGAAATTAATAACCGTTTTGTACGCGTAAGTGCGGGTTATAAGGATTTTGTTGCTGATAATTTAGCTTTTACTGTTGAAGGTGCGGTTCAGCAAAATGATGGGAACTTGACCGAATTTATGGTTTTGACCACGTTGCGTTATTACTTCGGCTTTAGTGAGTCGACTGCCTCAACCTACGAATCAGCAGCACCGGCAGAGCCTGCACCAGCGCCTACTCCAGTAGTCGTTGCCGATACTGATGGTGATGGGGTTCGTGATGACCGTGACCAGTGTGCAGATACCCCGATGGGCCATAAGGTTGATAGTAGCGGTTGTACACTCTATGCAGAGCGTGAAATTACCCGCGAGCTGCTGGTTATTTTCCCACTCAATTCATCGTGGATTCCGGCTGACCAAAAAGCAGATATCGCAGATACAGCTGAGTTTATGAAAGAGCATCCACAACTTAACGTCACCATTGAAGGGCACACTGATTCAAGTGGTGAGGAAAAATATAATCAATGGTTATCTGAACGTCGTGCCAAGGCGGTGAGTGATAGCTTGGTGAATAATTTCGGGATTGCAGCAAGTCGTGTGACGACTATCGGTTACGGTGAGAGCCGACCTAAAGTTGCCAATGACTCTGCGGAAAATCGTGCGATGAACCGCCGTATCGAAGCGAAACTTTCAGTAACAGAGCGCGTTCCAGTCCAAGACTAAGCTCAGTTACGAATAAGAATAAGGCGTAACAAACTTGCGTTTGTTGCGCCTTTTTGCATAATGGCGTCCGATTTCTATTCAAACCTGCTTAAAGGATGACAATGACCAGTAAAGATAACCTTGAGAATGCGCTGTCTGAGGGAAAGTACATCCGCCGTATTCGGAGTTTCGTAAAACGCGAAGGCCGTCTCACCAAGGGGCAGGCTGGCGCTATCGAGCGTAACTGGGATTCAATGGGGCTAGTGCACCAAACTGCGCCATATGACTTTGATCAGATTTTTGGGCGTGAAGCTGAAACGGTCCTAGAAATTGGTTTTGGCATGGGGCATTCACTGGTGACCATGGCTAAGGCCGCTCCTGAGAAGAACTTTATTGGGGTTGAGGTGCATCGGCCTGGGGTTGGCGCATGCATGCTTGAAGCGGAGCAACAGAGCGTTAGCAATTTACGTGTGATCGAGCATGATGCAGTCGAGATATTAACGGACTCTATTGCTCCAGCGAGCCTGTCTTGCGTACAAATATTTTTTCCAGACCCATGGCATAAAAAGCGTCATCATAAACGCCGTTTGATTCAGCCTGAATTCATTCAGTTATTGCGCGATAAGCTCAAGTTGGGTGGAGTGATTCATCTGGCTACCGATTGGGAAAACTATGCTGAGCATATGCTCGGGGTGCTGCAAGCTGCGCCGGGATTCGAGAACTGTGCGGCGGATAATGGTTATATCCCGCGTCCAGATAATCGTCCATTGACCAAGTTTGAACAGCGCGGTGAACGCCTCGGCCATGGTGTTTGGGACCTGCAGTTTAAACGCACCAGCTAGAGTAATTGGTCGAGAATGGTGTTTAAAAATAGATAGCCTTTTTCGCTAACACGCCATTCTTGTGCCGTTGATTCGATTAAATTAGTTGCAATACTGGCAGCTAAGGCTTCATCAGCACGGGCTCGCGGTAGCCCCGTTCGTTGTTCGAATAACTGCTTCGCAATCGGCTGGCGCAGGCGCAGTGTATTTAGAAAAAACTCAAAGATCATCTCATCTGTATCGATTTGCCATTGGCGATAACGCAGCGGTTTGGTCAAATCCAAGTAACCGCGCGGATGCTTTATCTTTTCACAACGAATCAGACGCTGTTCGTCGGCAAGTGTGATCTTGCTGTGAGCGCCGCAGCCGATGCCAAGATAATCACCGAATTGCCAGTAATTCTGGTTGTGAACACTTTTATGGTCAGGCTTTGCATAAGCGCTCACCTCGTATTGTTGGTACCCAGCAGCCAAGAGTTTGGCGTGTCCATGTTCTTGGATCGACCATAAGAGTTCATCTTCAGGGAGTTGCGGTGGGCGACTCGCAAACTGAGTGTTGGGCTCAATGGTGAGTTGATACCAGGAAATATGAGGCGGCTGGAGAGCAATCGCTTGATCCAGGTCGGCCATAGCTTGGGATAAACTTTGCTCCGGCAAGCCATGCATTAAATCAAGGTTGAAGCTCACTAAACCAAGCTCTTGCAGATGTTTAGCAGCTTGTCCTGCTTGGTCTGGATTATGAATGCGACCCAGTCGTTCGAGGTGCGCTGCATTAAAACTTTGCACCCCAAGTGATATCCGATTTACCCCAACCCGTTGATAATCCGAAAAACGTGCCGCCTCAAATGTACCCGGATTTGCCTCCAGCGTGATTTCACAATTTGGGTGCAAGTTACAGAGAGCTTTAATGCCATCAAGTAGCTCGCCAATTGCAGCAGCGGAGAACAAGCTCGGAGTCCCACCACCAATGAAAATACTCTCAAGGGGGCGTCCTTGTGCCCAACTCAAGTCGGCGCGCAAATCATCAAGTAAGCGCGCTACGTACTCTTGTTCTGGCAGGGCAGCCTTTTGCGCATGAGAGTTGAAGTCACAGTAGGGACACTTTTGAATGCACCAAGGAATGTGCACATAAAGTGAAAGTGGTGGGAGTGTCAGCATAGTCTAGCGATACAACTGCGCTAATTGCGGTAGCAGCTGCTGTAGCGCCTTACCACGATGGCTAATCTCGCGCTTACGCTCAGCAGGTAATTCAGCTGCACTTAGGCCTTCTGCGGCGACCCAAAAAATCGGATCGTAGCCAAATCCACCTTGCCCTCTCGGTTCAGGTAAAATAGTTCCCCGCCACTCGCCTTGGCTGATGATAGGAGTTGGGTCGGATGCGTGACGGACAAGCGCTAACACACAAATAAAGCTGGCTGCGGAATTTTCAATTCCACGCGCTTTGAGCTGTTGCAGAACTTTATCAATATTCGCCGTATCTGATTTATCCGTACCGGCGTAGCGCGCTGAGTAAATTCCAGGTTCACCATTTAAGCCGTGGACGGCCAAACCTGAATCATCGGCCAAAGCAGGAAGTCCGGTTAGTGCCGCGGCATGACGCGCTTTCAAAATAGCGTTCTCAATAAAGCTCAAGCCAGTCTCGTCAGCATCACTTACCCCAAGTTCCCCTTGTGGGATAATCTCGATGGCTAACGGTGCAAATAACTCTGAAAATTCACGCAACTTGCCCTTATTACCGGAGGCCAGCACGATTTTTTGCTTGTTTGACATTAATTCTTCCAGAACTCTTGGTTGAAGCGCAGTTCATGCTGTTCGTTGCCATCACTAACCGTTATAAAAAACCGCAATCTTTCGTTGGGAGTGAAGTCTACTTCAGTAATGTAATAGACAGCTTCGCCCTCAACCACCTCAGTAAAATCTAACCGTTGTTGTTGACTGAGTGGGTTCATGACATAACCGCTCACATTAACCTGTTGTGCTGGCTTACCGGGTAGCTCAGCGGCAAGTACAGCAATGTTCAAAACAGCATTGGTTTGGCTTCGGGTAATATCATATTGGCGCGCCATTTCCGCTCTTAAGAAGGTGGAATTAAACGCATTATAATGAATTTCCCACGGCCCTAACCGAGTGCTCTGTTCGGCCACAGCAGAATTGCTCCAAGCGCCTAATAGCAGCGCCAACATTAGCAGTAGCTTCGGCATATCAAATCTCCGTTTCGCTTCGATTAAACGCCAAGCACAACGCGCACGGCTTGAATGGCGATAAGCACGATCAGCACGGATAGATCGAGTCCGCCAAGTGGAGGAATAATTCTGCGCACAGGGGCGAGAATCGGCTCTGTCAGTTGCACCAATAGACCAACCATCGGATTATAACCCTGCACAAACCAGCTCATGATGGCGCGAATAATGAGTACCCAAAAGAGCAAATCAAAAAACTGTTGCGCGAGTCCTAGCAGCCCGAAACGGAGCAAGTCTGGCACGTTCGATGCGTAGCCAAGCATGGCAAATAGTGCCAGAAACTTACTGACACTTATCACATAAGCAAGCGTGAGTGCGGCTAAATCCCAGCGTCCGACAGTGGGAATGACACTGCGTAGTGGGGTTACGATCGGATTGGTTGCTTTGACCACGAACTGCGACAAGGGGTTGTAAAAATCGGCCCGTGAAACTTGCAACCATACCCGCAAGATCATCACCATGAGATATAGTTCGAAAGCAATTCGAACCAGAAATTCGATTAATTGCATAATGCACTCACTTTACTATCAGGCAGACTTAAAATAATTCGGCCATTTCTTGATTGCGCTTCACCGCAGCGCGAACTGCATCCGCTGAAATCTGCTCGAGGTTAGCTTGCTGGTAAACCTCAACACCTTTCGCGGTAGAGCCACCTTTACTGGTCACCTGACTGCGCAAATCCGCTAATTCGAGGTCACTGTGTGATGCCATTTTAGCAGCGCCAAGGGCAGTTTGCTGCACCATTTCACGTGCTTTATCGAGGTCAAATCCAAGTGCCTCTGCGGCTTTCTGCAAGGTCGCCATAAATTCAAAGAAATACGCGGGGCCACTACCTGCTACTGCCCCAAGAATATCGAGTTGATCTTCATTTTCGACCCAAACGCTTTTGCCGACACCATTGAAAGTATGTTCAATAAAGTCACAATCGGCAGATGTTGCGCGATCATCACTGACAAGTCCTGATAGACCCTCACCAACCAGAGAGGGGGTATTTGGCATCACCCGAATCATGCGAATATCTTCGTTTAAGTAGTTTCTATATTTATCGAATCGAATACCTGCAGCAATCGAAACGATGAGTTTGCTTTCTAAATCTGTGACGGTTGTGCGTAAATGTTCACACACATCTGCCATAAGTTGTGGTTTGACAGCCAACACTATCACTTCTGCGGCTTCGGCGATTTCGACATTGTCTTGACTGGTTTGAACATTGAGTTCGTTCTTTAACTTGTCGAGTTTAGCGGTGCTTGGGTTACTTACAAAAATATGATCCGCTGGGTAGCCACTGGCAACCATCCCGCCGACAATACTTTGGGTCATATTTCCAGCGCCAATAAAACCGATTTTGCGAATAGGTGTTGTCATCAATTCCTCCATTAGGGGATGGGGAGAGCTAGGTACGTGCGCCGAATATAGCGGTACCCACGCGAACGAGTGTTGAGCCGCACGCGATTGCTAACTCAAGGTCACCGCTCATGCCCATCGAGAGTGTATCTACTTCAGGATATTGGGATGAAAGCTCAGAATACAAGTTTGCCATATGCTCGAAACTTTGTTGTTGTTGTGCTTCATCACTGTTAGCTCGCGGTATCGTCATCAAACCGCGTAATCTGAGTTGTGGATAATCATCGACAAGCGCGGCAAGCTCGGCAATTTGACTCGGAGCAACTCCTGATTTGGTTTCCTCATCATCGATGTTAACTTGAATCAGTACGTTGAGAGGCCGCAGTCCAGAGGGTCTTTGCTCCGCTAAGCGGCGAATAATTTTAGCGCGATCAACTGAGTGAACCCACGCCGCTGTTTTGGCGATATCTTTCGTTTTATTCGATTGAATGGGTCCAATAAAGTGCCACTCTATATCTTTCAAATCAGCTAGTTGTTGTGCTTTAGTGACAAGTTCCTGCACATAATTTTCACCGAATTTGTGTTGCCCTTGCTGATAAGCTGCTTGGACAGCCGTT
Organism: Pseudidiomarina taiwanensis; assembly: GCF_003987435.1. Lineage (GTDB taxonomy): Bacteria > Pseudomonadota > Gammaproteobacteria > Enterobacterales > Alteromonadaceae > Pseudidiomarina > Pseudidiomarina taiwanensis. The sequence goes on from NZ_PIQG01000001.1 coordinate 27,883, forward strand.
GCCGGTTTTGTCTTGCTCACAGCTAATAGCTGCACAGAGCTTTGCTCGCGCTGTGAGTTTTCGCAGGCAATTGCAATTTGTTTACGGACTTCAATTAAACCTTCAGCTATGCTTTTCATCGAGTTCATATTTTTCGTTAGAGTGACCTTGTCATCAAATTCACTGAGTTGCCCATGAGGATACCACATGGATATTACTGAACTGCTCAGCTTCGCAGTAAAACACAAATCGTCAGACTTGCACCTTTCAGCAGGCTCGCCACCTCTGATTCGGGTCGACGGCGATGTTCGCAAGATCAATATACCAGAGCTTGATCATAAACAGGTACAAGCCTTGGTTTACGAAATTATGAACGATCGGCAACGACGTGAATACGAAGAAAACTTAGAATGCGATTTCTCTTTCGAAGTTCCTGACTTAGCTCGCTTCCGGGTTAATGTGTTCGTTCAGAACAGAGGCGCAGCTGCTGTTTTACGGACTATCCCGAGTGATGTGTTGACACTTGATCAACTCGGCGCGCCGGAAATATTTAAATCGATTTCTGACTATCCGCGAGGATTAGTATTGGTGACTGGACCAACCGGTTCGGGTAAATCAACCACACTGGCGGCGATGATCGATTACATTAATGAAAATAAGTATCACCATATTCTTACCATTGAGGATCCGATCGAATTTGTTCATAAGAACAAGCGAGCACTGATTAACCAGCGGGAAGTGCATCGTGATACCCATAGTTTTAACGCAGCCCTACGTTCCGCTTTGCGGGAAGATCCTGATGTTATTTTGGTCGGTGAGATGCGCGATTTGGAAACCATTCGATTAGCGATGACTGCGGCAGAAACCGGCCATTTGGTGTTCGGGACCTTGCACACTACTTCGGCTCCGAAAACGATTGACCGGATCGTCGATGTGTTCCCCGGAGATGAGAAGCCCATGGTGCGCTCAATGCTCTCAGAGTCGCTACGCGCAGTTATTTCACAAACTTTGTTAAAGAAAGTCGGGGGCGGGCGTGTTGCTGCGCATGAAATCATGATTGCCACATCAGCGATTAAAAACCTGATTCGAGAGGACAAAGTAGCGCAGATGTATTCATCTATTCAAACGGGAGCCGCGCAGGGCATGCAGACACTCGATCAGAGTTTACAAAACCTGCTTAACTTGGGACTTATTTCTCGTGTTGATGCTAAAGCCAAAGCAACCAGCAAAGATAGCTTTAATTAATTCTAGCGAAGGACCTTGTTCATGATTCTCGATAAATTACTTGCCGCAATGCTTAAGCACGATGCTTCAGATTTATTTGTATCGGCCGGCTTGGCGCCCAGTGTAAAAGTTAACGGTGAATTAACCCCGCTAACTGATAAACGGTTATCGAGCGAGGCCGCCCTTGCAGTGGTGAAAGAAGCTCTCGGTAAGGAGCACGAGGAAGAGTTCTTCGAGCACAAAGAAGCCAATTTTGCGATTGCACGAGAAGGCATTGGCCGTTTCCGGGTCAGTGCATTTTGGCAGCGACAACAAGCCGGAATGGTGATTCGTCGGATCGTGACTGAAATACCGACAGTCGAACAACTCAATCTGCCTAAGAGTTTAGTTGATTTAATTATGGCCAAGCGTGGTTTGATGTTAGTGGTCGGTGGCACCGGGACAGGTAAATCAACCAGTTTGGCGGCCCTCATTGGTTATCGGAATCAGCACTAGCGTGGGCATATTTTGACGATTGAAGATCCTGTCGAATTCGTGCATCAACATGGTCAAAGTATGGTAACGCAGCGTGAAGTTGGGGCCGATACAGAGTCATTCGAAGCCGCTTTGAAGAGTTCATTACGGCAAGCTCCGGATGTGATTATGGTGGGTGAGATCCGCTCGCAAGAAGTGATGGAGTATGCACTAACTTTCGCCGAAACTGGCCACTTGTGTGTGGCAACCTTGCACGCCAACAATGCCAACCAAGCGATTGAGCGGATCATGCAGATGGTTCCCGAGGACAAGGTGAATAAGCTGATGTTCGATTTATCATTAAACTTACGTGGTATTGTTGCGCAACAGCTTATTCCAACCACCGATGTTAAGCGGGTCGCAGCGATTGAAATCCTGCTTAATACTCCAAGTGTTTCGGAAAAAATTGCGAAACATGATATGGGTGAAATTAAGTCAATTATGGCTAAGTCAACTGAGCTGGGAATGCAAACCTTCGACCAAGCTCTATTCAACCTCTACAAAGAGGGCCGAATTACCTATGAAAATGCCCTGCGCCACGCTGATGCACCAAACGATCTTCGCTTAAAAATCAAACTCTCTGGTGAGAATACTGATGATGACGGCGATAGTGCGTTAAAAGGCGCGACGCTAGACCTTGATGATTGAGCAATCTAGTCCGCTACGGTAAACTATGCGCCCTTTAATTCAGCCATCTTAGGCGCAGGTGAGACCGGCATGCGAGTAGTAGGTATTGAGAGCTCTTGTGATGAAACTGGCGTAGCGATCTACGATACAGAGCGTGGACTACTGGCCCATAGACTCTACTCACAGGTCAAGCTGCATGCCGATTACGGTGGGGTGGTGCCAGAACTCGCCTCGCGCGACCATGTGCGCAAGACCCTGTCGTTGCTTGATCAAGCGCTCGCCGACGCTGAATTGACGCGCACCGACATCGATGCTGTGGCATACACTATGGGCCCAGGTTTAGTGGGGGCTTTGCTAGTTGGCAGTTGTATTGGCCGCAGCTTAGCATTCGGACTCGGCGTACCTGCGCTTGGGGTTCATCATATGGAAGGTCATCTGCTGGCGCCAATGCTCGAGGATGATGCACCAGAATTTCCATTTATTGCCCTGTTGGTTTCTGGCGGCCACACGCAACTGGTTGAAGTCCGTGGCATCGGTTCCTACCAACTGCTGGGTGAGTCAATTGATGACGCAGCCGGTGAAGCGTTTGATAAAACCGCTAAACTCATGGGGCTTGAATACCCTGGTGGCCCACGACTCGCTGCGCTTGCCGCAGAGGGGCGGGCTGGGCAATATCGATTCCCACGCCCTATGACCGATCGCCCTGGTCTCGACTTCTCCTTTAGTGGTCTCAAAACATTCGCTGCAAACACCATTGCAGACTCGGATAAATCACAGCAAGCGCTTGCTGATATTGCCTTTGCGTTTCAAGAGGCGGTCATCGACACCCTGGTGATTAAAGCGCGTCGTGCGATTGAGCAAACTGGACTCAAACGCTTAGTCGTCGCAGGTGGGGTAAGTGCCAATATTGCCTTGCGGGAGCAACTCACTGAGTTTATGCAGAGGGTCGGCGGTAAGGTTTACTTTCCGAGACCCGAGTTTTGTACCGATAATGGTGCGATGATTGCTTTTGCCGGAGCGCAACGCTTAGTTGCAGGCGAACGTCAGGATCTGGCCGTGATCACTAAGCCACGCTGGCCACTTGCTGAATTATCGGCGCTTGATAGGGGTCTCGCTTCCGGCGCGTAAGCGCGCGATATTACTTTGGTGACGCCACATGATGAGAACCGAAATCATGATGGTTGGCACCGTGTATTGTGGCTTAATCCAGTAGGCGTAAAATGGCGCAAGGCTGACGGTAATGATCGCAGCAAGCGAGGATACCTTGCTGATTCTAAACACCAAGAGCCAGGTGAGAATGAGCAGAAGAGCCATTTCTGATGCGACTGGGAACATGGCTCCTAGAGCAGTTGCGACGGCTTTACCGCCTTTGAAGCGAAAATAAAGTGGGTAAATATGGCCAAGGCAGGTCGCAACACCGATTAAGCCAAGATAAAACGGTTCTATACCAAGAAAATATGCGCCCCACACGGGTATCATGCCCTTGAGGACATCGAAAAATAGCGTTAGCGCTGCGGGGAGTTTGCCGCCAATCCGATAAACATTGGTCGCGCCCGGATTGTGTGAACCTGTGGTACGTGGGTCAGGCAGTTTGAATAGTTTACAGATAAGCACAGCGCTGCTTATTGAGCCAAATAAGTAGGCTGTTAGAATAGTCAGAATGATCAGCGCGCCCATTACGTTTGCTTCTCTGTGTCGTTGAAACGTATCGTGCTTATAGCATACGGGGATTTATTGCGAATTTCCATGAATCAAAGAGTGATGGTGTGAATGGATAAAGTTTTAATTGAGCAACTCGTTATTGATGCCTATATCGGCGTCTATGATTGGGAGCACGATGCTCCGCAACCTTTGGTATTTGATATTGAAATGGCTTGGGACAATAAGCCTGCGGCGGCAACTGATGATATTGCGCTGGCGCTAGATTACGACAAAGTAAGTCAAGCCTTGCAGAAGCTGGTACAAGATCGACCACGACAGTTAATTGAGACGATCGCTGAGGAGGCGGCAGCGCTCATTCAAACGGATTTCAAGGTCAGCTGGGTACGGGTCAAAGTAGGCAAGCCAAAAGCCGTCGCGGCGGCGCAAACCGTTGCGGTAGAAATCGAGCGAGGCTCAAAATAAAACCATGACGCATGTACTGCTAGGGGTAGGGAGCAACCGGCAACGCCAGTATCATCTCACTGAGGGACTCATAGCCCTGCATCAAGAATTTGCGACGGCGGACAACCCGTTATACGTGTCGCGGGTGTTCGAGAGCGCTGCAGTCGGCTTTGATGGTGCCCCTTTCTACAATCTCGTGGTTGGCTTTACAACAGCAGCGTCGGTTGAGTTCATTCAGCAGCGCTGTAAGGCGTTAGAGATACGGTTTGGTCATCAACCTGGAGTTGCAAAATACAGCCCGCGTACACTTGATATCGATATATTACTTTATGATCAGATGGTGATGGAGCACCCCGTACAACTGCCAAGGGCTGAAATACTGCATAACGCGTTTGTTCTGTGGCCACTGGCTGAGCTGGTTCCGAACTTTATTCATCCGCTTGAACAGCGTACACTGCAAAGCCTTTGGGATGAGTATGAATCTACACAACAACTTGAACCCATCGAGTTTAGTTTTCCGCAATTACCTTACTTACAACAGGGACGTATGTTATGAGCACAGTTGAAGCAATTTGGTTGGCGCTGATTCAAGGCATCACCGAGTTTTTACCTATTTCAAGTTCAGCTCATTTAATCCTGCCGTCGCAGTTATTAGGATGGAATGACCAAGGCCTAGCCTTCGATGTAGCGGTTCATGTCGGTACGTTGCTTGCAGTGGTGACCTATTATCGCCGCGAGGTCCTTGGCTTGGTGAAGGGCTGGTTTGGCTCCTTTACGGGGAATTACAACGCTGATGGACGGCTTGCTTGGTTCATCATTGCCGCAACCATTCCAGCGGGGTTGGCGGGACTATTTGGCAATGACCTGATTGAAAATTATGCGCGCTCAGCGTTAGTTATCGCGACCACAACTATTTTGTTTGGCCTGTTACTTTGGTACGCAGATGGGCGTGCGGCCGAACATTCTAATTTGGCGAAACTCTCGTTTAAGCAAGCTCTCCTTATCGGGGTTGCCCAAGCGCTTGCGTTAATACCCGGGACTTCGCGCTCTGGCATTACGATCACTGCGGGCTTATTACTTGGTTTGACCCGAACTGATGCGGCTAGGTTCTCTTTCCTACTTTCGATTCCTGTCATTGCAATGGCCGGCCTTTATCATGGCGTCAACTTAGTCGAGCAAGGCGAGGCTGTACAATGGCAACCTGTCTGGATTGGGGTCGTGGTCTCTTTTGTTGCCGCGTACCTCTGTATTCACTTATTCCTAACCGTCATCGAGCGGATGGGAATGTTGCCTTTTGTGCTTTATCGATTGGCGCTAGGAGCGCTGCTTTTTACTTTTGTATTCTGGTAAATTGAGCGCTGATGAGGTCGCGGCGAGCTGCTTTAATGGCGGCTCCTAGTTCGCGACCGGAAAGTTCGCCTTCGGCGCTGTTCAAAATCGCTTGCGCATCAATTTTCAAAGCTTGTTCATGAATGCTTCTAAGGCTCTTCAGGATGCTTTCGGACAGTCCTAAGCGATGCCATACTCTTGTTATCGCCGTTAAACGCTCGGGCTTACGCCACATATCATTACGTTCAATTAACTCGATGAAAAGCTCAGCGTCTAATTGTTGCGTCTTATAAATCGGATAGTCGACTAAGATCTCGGCGCGCTGACCGAGTTCTTTTGGAACGCGTAAGCGCTGATTGAGGCGTTTTACCTGCTCCTTAGAGAGCGGACTTACCAAGCTTAAATAGCTGAGCTCGAGATTGGTTCTATCAGCACTATCACGAACTTTAAATACCGACCGAAGTTGAGCACGCGCAGTAACATCCGAGAACTCATTAAACCAAGGTGAGAGAGCCTTGGCTTCTGCAAGGACTTCAAAAAATATGTGTGGATGCTCAGTTGCAAGCGCCTTCGTTAATTCAAGCCAAACTCGCTCAGGACTTAAACTATCGAGCTCCGAAGCCAGCTTGCGCATCAACTCGAGTGTCTCAGCAGCAACTTTGAAACCAAGATGGTCAAAGCGAGCTGCAAAGCGCGCTACGCGTAATACCCGCAAAGGATCTTCAATGAAGGCGTCCGAGACGTGTCGAAGGATTCGTAGACTGAGATCTTGTTGACCATGGTAGGGGTCAATAATGTGCCCTGTTTCATCTTCTGCCATGGCGTTGATGGTTAGGTCGCGCCGTTGCAGGTCTTCTTCCAACGTGACTGTTGGTGCCGCATTGATGGTAAAACCATGATATCCACGACCGCTTTTACGCTCAGTTCGAGCGAGCGCATATTCAGCCTTAGTCTGGGGGTGCAGGAATACCGGAAAATCTTTTCCTACCTGCTGATAACCACGGTCGAGCATGTCCGTTGCGGTTGCCCCAACGACAACATAGTCGACATCCGTTACCGGGATGCCGAGTAAACGGTCGCGAACTGCTCCACCTACACGATATATTTTCACATCAATCTCTCTCTGTTGAGTTAGATGATCGCGAATCACTAGCTCTTAATCAAGTGAGTCGTTACACTTGAAGCATACTCGCAACAGAACTTGAACACTATGGCAATGTATTTAAATCATTTTGGGCTGCATACGGTACCGTTTTCGATTGCGCCCGATCCACAATTTCTTTATATGAGTGAACGCCATCAAGAAGCCCTGGCGCACTTAAGCTATGGTCTTCAAGGAAGTGGTGGTTTTATTCTGCTTACTGGCGAAGTCGGCACCGGTAAAACGACGGTGTCTCGAGCTTTGCTGACGCAGTTGCCAGAAACAACACGCACAGCCTTCATTCTTAACCCCATGCTTAATGAGCAGGAGTTACTCGCCACCTTGTGTGACGAGTTTGGGATTCGCTATGCCAAGCGCAATTTGACCAATAAAAAACTCACCGACAAATTGAGTCAATTTTTACTCGATGCTCATGAAGCCGGAGAGCAATGTGTTGTGCTTATCGATGAGGCACAGCATCTACAGCCGCAGGTCCTTGAGCAACTTCGGTTATTAACCAACCTCGAGACCAACCAAGAAAAATTGTTAAGAGTCATTTTGATTGGTCAGCCTGAGCTGCAAGACCTTCTCCGCAGACGGGAATTAAGACAATTGGCACAGCGTATCACCGCCCGTTACCACTTGCTGCCGTTGCAAGCGAGTGATACCGAGCGTTATGTGCATTATCGATTGCAGGTGGCGGGAGCGACCCAAGGTATATTTACTGCAGCGGCGATTAAACGTATTCACCAAGTTAGAGAAGGTATTCCACGGCGGCTAAATTTGCTCGCAGATAGAGCCTTGTTAGCGGCGTACAATGATTCAGCGCAAGTGGTTTCAGTGAAGCATGTCAATGATGCAGCTCAAGAACTTGATGGTGATTCACAACAACAAAAGTCCGCGCGAGTCGGATTACCTATGTTGGCCGCGCTGCTGGTTATCGCAATTTTGACCGGCATCATACTCGCGTCTATTTGGCAAAACTCAGAATCTCCGCGAGCGTCTATGGAGGCCTCTACTGTACAAGAATCAAGCGCAGGTAAGGCTGAAGTCAACTCGAACAATGCACTTGGCCAGTTACTACGAAACTGGCAGCTTCCTGCTTATTCGCAACAGCAACCCTTATGTCCTTGGTTAGAGTCATTCGATTTAGGTTGCTTACAAGGTCAACTGAGATTTGATCAGCTGGTGCAGATTGGCTATCCGATGTTGTTGGAGCTGAGTGATGGCGGGTATCAATTTATTTCGTCAACGGAGCAAACTCCCGCAGCGGAATGGAATGGGCGTTACCTTCTTATTTGGCAACTGCCCCCAGATTACAAGAGCGCCGATTCAGATGTGTATCAGACTTGGCTCGAGCGCCAACTAGTCGGTATTGCCCAGCAACCCGAGTCAGATTTAGTCAGTTTGGTCCGCAATGCACAATTGGAATTTGGACTCCCCGTCACCGGTCAACTTGATGGCACCACATTGGCGGCACTCACTGCACGTGGTTTTGCCAATGGCCCGCGTTTACAAGGCTGGGGAGGTTAAGGCATGTCATCAGTGCTAAAGGCTTTGCAAAAGAATTCGGCGCCGAAACTTCACTTCGGGCAACCGCTCGAGTTGACTGCGGCAAGCGAGCGCAAAGGCAAGAGCTGGCGCCTCGTTCTCGGTATTGTGATTTTTACTCTCGTTGCGAGTGTGACGGCTTGGCTGGTGATGTCCATGCAGCCAGAGCCACAACACGTGATTGAACCGCAATTGACGCAAGTGGTGGCAAGTAATGCTGAGCTTGAACTTGGTCCGGTGACGCAAATTATCGTGCCAACTTGGCCTACTGACCAGCAGGGCCAACGCCTCAATCCAAGCCGTGAAATCATTTCGACTGGTAAAGCAACAGGCGCACCCGAGCCGGTCAATTTGGACCAAGTATCGCCTGAGCTGTTGGCAAACTTTGAGGAAGCGCTTGCGGCCAGTGGTGAAGCGCAAGTTCCTGCAACCGTGATCCCAAGCTTGGCCGAGTTAAGTCGACCATTGCAGCGCCAAATTGCCTCATTTAAATATGACAGTCACCAATATTCCTCGCGCCAAGCGAGCCGTTGGATTGAATTAAGTGGTGTGCGTTTACGCGAAGGCGAGCAATGGCAAGGATTACAAGTTATTCGCATCGCACCTGCTCATGTGGTCTTGAGTTTCGGCAACCGTGCTTTCCAGCAACCCGCCTTAGAAGACTGGACAAACCCAGGTTAGATCTGCTATTAAAACACCTGTTTGAATTACATGTTTGAATATTTCGACAGGATAGCAAGAGGTAGTAACCATGGCAGATTACCGCGTACCAAGAGAAGACATGCAGTTTGTCTTGCAGGACGTCTTTAAAGTAGATCAAGACTGGGCTCGTTTCGAGCCGCTCGCCGAGCTTGATTTTGATACCGCTGCGGCAATTATTGACGAAGGAGCGAAGCTAGCCGAAACGCTTATCGCTCCAAATTGCCGTGCTGCAGATGAGGAAGGGGTAAAGTTTGTAGATGGTCAAGTCACCACTCCTAAAGGCTACAAAGAGCAATTTCAGCAACTTGCTGAAGGCGGCTGGGTCGGGGTAACGGCGAATCCTGAGTGGGGCGGCATGGGGCTGCCAAAATCAATTTCTGCGCAGTACGAAGAGATGCTTTGTGCTGCTGACATTTCTTTCTCGCTCTATTCAGGTTTGACCGCAGGCGCGATTATGACGCTTGATTTGCATGCGACCCAAGAGCTTAAAGAAACTTACCTAGAGCGCATGATTTCAGGCGAGTGGACCGGAACAATGTGTTTGACCGAGCCACATTGTGGTACCGACTTGGGTATCATGCGTACCAAAGCAGTTCCTCAAGATGACGGTAGTTTTGCTATTTCAGGTACGAAAATCTTCATCACCGGTGGTGAGCACGACTTAGTTGATAATATTGTCCATCTGGTCCTTGCTAAGCTGCCTGATGCACCTGCTGGAAGCAAAGGCATTAGCTTATTTGTTGTGCCGAAGTTCTTAGTCAACGAGGATGGCACATTAGGCGAGCGTAACCCTGTGTTCTGTGGCTCAATTGAACACAAAATGGGGATCCATGCTTCTGCGACCTGTGTGATGAACTTTGATGGCGCAAAAGGCTGGATGGTTGGCGAGCCGAACCGCGGCTTAGCTGCGATGTTCACCATGATGAACTATGAGCGCCTTGGAGTCGGTATCCAGGGGCTTGGCGCCGCGGCGCGTTCCTATGTGAATGCGGTAGAGTATGCTAATGACCGCATCCAAGGACGTGGTGCAAAAGCAACACAAGATCAGAGTAAAGACGCTGATCCGCTCATCGTTCATGGTGATATCCGCCGGATGTTGCTCACCATGAAGGCTTTTGTCGAGGGTGGCCGCGCATTTTCAACCTACGTTGGTCAGCAGTTAGACATTGCGAAATACGCACAGGATGACGCTGAGCGAACCCGTGCTGATGCTCTCGTTGCATTATTGACCCCAGTTGCCAAAGCCTTCTTAACGGATACTGGCCTGGAGGCGACAATCTTGGGTCAGCAGGTGCTTGGTGGTCATGGCTTTGTTCGCGAGTGGGGCCAAGAGCAGTTAGTGCGTGATTGTCGTATCGCTCAGATCTATGAAGGCACCAACGGTATTCAAGCGCTTGACTTACTGGGGCGTAAGGTCGCAGGCTCTCGTGGTGAATTACTGAAGCCGCTAGCAGAAGATATTGGTAAGTTTCTTGCTGAGGGGCCGATTGCGGGCTTTGAACAAGAATACCAGCAGTTGCAGCAAGGACTAGAGATGGTAGAGCGTGCAACGAAGAGCGTGCTGACTAAAGTCATGCAAGGTGACGAAAATGTCATCAATGGCGCTGCGGTCGAATATTTGCACTTGATTGGATATGTATGTTTTGCCTACATGTGGCTGCGGATGGCGAAAACTGCCGAGCCGTTAGTTGCGGAGCGCCCATATTTGGCCAGCAAGGCCAAAACTGCGAAGTTCTATATGGCCCGCTTGTATCCAAGAGTACATGGTTTATTGGCTGCTATCGAAGATGGGAGCGATTCATTGTACTTACATGAAACTGGCGAGTTTTAACTCGCCAGTTATCATCAAGATCGCTTTATTGTATCGCGGGATCAGTCACCGAGTGATAACAAGGTGGCGTTCCCGCCTACTGCGGTAATGTTGTTAGTCCGCGTCTTTTCCGTTACAAAACGGCTTAAGTAGTGTGGACCACCTGCTTTGGGGCCTGTTCCTGACATTCCACGCCCGCCGAAAGGTTGCACCCCGACCACAGCACCAATCTGATTCCGGTTGATATAAACGTTACCCGCTTCGATACGGCTCGCAACATCAGCTGCGAAGGTTTCGTTGCGACTGTGAATGCCGAACGTCAAGCCATAGCCAGTGCCATTAATCGTATCAATAACTTCATCTAAGTTATCTGCACGGTAGCGGATGATGTGCAGTATCGGCCCGAAGTTTTCTTTGACCAACTGATTGATGCTATCGATTTCGATCGCTGTAGGCGTGACAAAGGTTCCGCCGTTGGTATATTCAGGCATTTTTGCTTGGGCAATAATACGACCCACTTGAGAAATATCATTGATGTGTTGCTCAAGGTTAGTTTTCGCAATGCCATCAATGACCGGACCGACATCGGTCTCATGAAGGAGTGGATCGCCAACTTTTAACTCAGCCATCGCGCCGACTAACAAGTCGGTGACACGATCAGCAATGTCTTCTTGCACGAATAACACCCGCAATGCTGAACAGCGTTGTCCCGCGCTTTGGAAGGCACTGGCGACGATATCCGTAGCCGCTTGCTCAGGGAGTGCGGTCGAATCGATCAGCATGGCATTTTGACCACCTGTTTCGGCAACCAATGGCACGATTGCTCGAGTACGTGCAGCAAGCGCGCGGTTGATTGCTTGCGCTGTGTATGTTGAGCCGGTGAAACAAACGCCACCGATATCCTCTTGGCTCACCAAAAATGATCCAACTTCGGCACCACTGCCCGGAATAAAGTGCAGCACATCACCAGGGATACCTGCTTCCAGTGCCAATTGGATCGCACGGTAAGCAATTAAGCCGGTCTGTTCGGCCGGCTTGGCGATAACGCAGTTACCAGTGACCAACGCGGCGGCAATTTGTCCTAGGAAAATCGCCAGTGGGAAGTTCCATGGACTGATACAAATAAAAGTCCCACGACCTTCAAGGAAGAGTTCATTCGTTTCGCCAGTTGGCCCTGGTAGGGTCACACCTTGTGCCATCATTTTACGTGCTTCACCAGCGTAATAGCGGCAGAAGTCGACGGCTTCGCGAACTTCATCGATGCCATCTTGCATGACTTTACCCGCTTCGATACAGCACAATGCGACAAACTCATTGCGATTTTCTTCGAGTAAGTCAGCAAGCCGCTCAAGGGCTTGAGCACGCACATTGACGTCAGTATCACGCCAGCGACGATAGGCTTTGTTAGCAATCATTAGGGCTTCTTCGGCTAACGCTTTATCACCCCAGCTAATGGTACCGATTTGCTTCGCAGTTTCTTGCGGCGAGGTGATCGAAACACAATGATGGGTCTCGAGAGTTTTGCCATTAATGATCGGTCCTGCTTGCCATTGATGGTCTCGATAACTCGCGACTTCGGCAATGAATGCATCGGCTTGTGAATGAATGTTCATATTGAGTCCTAATGAATTCCGGCGATCACTAAAAATCGCGGTTGGCAGAGGTATTTTTGAATTATAAAAGGTGTCAAAGCTCTTCGCTGTCACCAATGGGTGAGTGACCAACTGATCGACTGGCACAGTTGGGTCAACCAGTTTATGCACAAACGAAGTATTGGCGCCGTTTTCGAGCAAGCGCCGCACTAGGTATGGAAGTAATTCCTTGTGGGCGCCCACGGGTGCATAAATTCGCACGCGAGTACCGGGTTGTTGCTCAAGTAGCGTATCGTAAAGCGCATCACCCATACCATGTAAGCGCTGAAACTCCATTGCGCGCTGGTAATTAGCGTTAAGCTGCTGAATTGCTGTAACCGTTTGTGCATTATGAGTCGCAAACTGCGGGTAAATGGCACCTTTAGTGGCATCACTTAACAGATAATGGGCGCACGCTAAGTAAGAGATATCAGTATTTACTTTGCGAGTGAATACCGGGTATCCGGTTAAACCTCCGACCTGACATTCTTTGATTTCGCTATCCCAATAAGCACCTTTTACCAAGCGCACTGGTATCTCATCGCCAACATCATTGGCTAGGGCGGTGAGCCAGCATAGGGTTGGTAATGCACGTTTTGAGTAGGCTTGCACCACGATTCCAAACTGTGGCCAGCCTTTGCAGACACCACTACGATACACCCGTTCGAATAGTTCGAGTGAGAGTTCGTGTCGATCACACTCTTCGGCATCGATGGTCAAGCCGACATTCAGCTCGCGTGCAAGCGCAGCAAGTTGTTTCAAGTCACTGCCGAGCTCTTCTAAAACGCGTTGATGATTTGCAACTTCATAGCGCGGATGAAGTGCTGATAACTTGATAGAAATTGCTGGTCGCGGAGCGTCCGGATTATTCAATTTTTCGGCCGCAACCGCTTTGATCGCATCCACGTAGTCAGCTAGGTAGCGGGCTGCATCTGCTGCTGTTAAAGCTGCCTCGCCGAGCATATCGTAGGCGTGAGTATAACCTTTTTCGCGATTCTTACGACTCTTCTTCAATGCTTCTTTAATATCACGGCCCAAGACAAACTGAGCCCCCATGATTTTCATGGCCGCGTAAGTTGCTTTGCGAACGACCGGCATACCTAGCCGCTTGGTCAAGCGTCTGAACACCTGTCGCGGTGTCTCCATCGCAATGCCGTTGGGATTGATCACTGAGTTGGTGAGCACTAGCCCCCAAGTACCTGAGTTGACTAACCAAGAAGCACTCTCGCCCATATGCTTTGACCATTGTCCATGGGAAAGTCGATCTTGGATTAGGGCGTCTGCTGTCGCGCTATCAGGGATCCGCAATAAGGCCTCAGCCAGACACATCAATACGATCCCTTCTTTGGTATCGAGACTGTATTGTTGCAAAAAGGCATCAACGCCTACTTTGCCGCTGTGCTCGCGAACTTTTTCGACCAGTGCAGCTGCGCTCTCGGTGGTGTGCGTGATGGCTTCTTCTGATGATGGCACCAATTGCACCAGTTCTTTCAGATAAGCATCTTCGTCAACAATGTAGTTAGCACTCACGGCCTGTTGAAGGGCAGCAAGATTTTCACCGTTATAACGTGCGGTTAAGACGTCGCTCGCTTTGAACATGGGCGCTCCTGAAAACCACGCTTATTGCGTCGGTATAAAAGACCAAAATTTCGGCGCAAGTATATGCTTTTTTTGAGTGGCGTAAAGCCCAAAAATTGACTTTTTTTCACCGCCCCACGGTGCAATTTTTAAGCGTACCTGTCAACCTTTCTGCAGTTGATTATAAGACGTCCTCGGAGTACCGTATAAAACAGTGTTTTTAATGCCTTGAGGGCGAATCTTTGAGTAACGAAGTTGAATTAAAATTACTGGTAGAACCAGCACAAAAAGATGCGGTTGTGAGTTTGTGTCAGCAGTTGGCTGGTGGCATTTCCCCGACCACTGCGCAGCTCAAAAACACTTACTACGATACTGAGGATTTGCGCCTGCGACAGTTTGATATGGGCTTGCGGATGCGCACCACTGAAGCCTATCAAGAGCAAACCATCAAGCTTGCGGGGGAGGTACTCGGAGGGCTGCACCAGCGTCCCGAATATAGTGTCCAGACATTATTGGATCAGCCAGATTTGACTCTGTTTCCGGAGGATATCTGGCCCGATGATTTCCCTTTATTCGATGTCCAGCGGGAATTGGTGGCGATTTTCACAACTAATTTTGAGCGTTTCACCTGGCGTATCGATAGTGACAATGATGGATATATCGAATTGGTTTTTGATTATGGACGAATCGAGACTGGTGCGCGCGAGCAGGTTCTTTGTGAAGTGGAGATAGAAGTTCATCAAGCTCCGATGCATGAGGCATATAAACTTGCCCGACGCTTGATCACTCGACTTGGAGCGCGCGTGGGGAGTTTAAGTAAAGCGGCTCGAGGTTATTTACTGGCGGAAAAAAGTGTCCTCGAACCCTTTATTCATGAGAGTTTTGTCGAACAACACAGTGGTGATGATATTGGGGTCGGTCTTTACCGATCGCTTAATTATGCCCTGCAATACTGGCAGCACAACGACGCTTGCTTTAGTTTGAACCCGAGCGTTAGGGCTGTTGCTGGGATTACTGAAGGGATTCGATTAAGTAAAGTGATTTTGCAGCAGTTAACCATGCTCGAGGTTGACGTTAATGATCATATTTTACGATTAGAACAAATGCTTGGTCATCTTGGCTGGTTGAGTCGTTATGATGGGTTGACTGAGTTAATCGCTGAGGATGGTGCCTATCATCGAGCTTTAAAGAACTCTCCCAAACTTTATGAGCAATTATTGCAGCAACAAGAACATGCAGTGCAAACCGAGTTGGTGCAAAAGCTCACAGCGCGAGATGACTATCAACTTACCTTACTCGAGTTAGGTGAACTATGTCAGCGCCAACCTCGGCACCCCGAATTAATGGAGATCCCGCTGAAACAGTGGGCGGTACAGAGATTGCGCGATGACTGGCAGCGGGTGACTGAACAGTTCGCACGAACCGAGGAACTGCGGCCAGAACATTATTTGAAGCAATTACCGCAACTACAGAGCTCGCTCCAGCTTGGTTATTGTGTCGGCTATTTATTTGATGCCGATTACCGTGAGCGGTTCCGCGCCCCATGGCTTGATATGGTGCGTGGTATTCGCGAGATTATGGCGCTACGGTTACTGCGCGAAGCGATTAAGGATTCCGATGAGCCACAAACGGAAAAGCTGCTGAACTGGCAACAAGTACAGCTCGAATCCTTGCTTTACGCGCTTGAGTATTCGCGTCGCTCAGCACTTAAGCAGGAACCCTATTGGGAACTTTCGTAGATGAGTGCTAAGCAGCAGGTATGTGATTACAGCACTTTTATTGCTTCGGTCGCAGCATCAGATGACCAATTTAATACATGGCTACAGCAGCCTCAGCTTACCCTTCCTGAATTGGCAGAATATAGCGACACGCTCTTACAAAAAATGCGTGGATGCGACTCCGAGGAGGCGGCTGCAGCTTGTTTGCGTCAGTATCGGCAGCGTTGGTTAGCGCAACTCGCGAGTCTCGATATTGTTAATGAAATTAGCGTAAAACAGATGCTTCAGCGACTCTCAAGTCTCGCTGATCTCTTTATCAGTGCTAGTTATGAATGGCTCTATCCTCGGTTTTGTGCGCGCTACGGGACGCCAAGAGACTCAGCTGGCGAGCCACAGCCATTACTTATTGTTGGAATGGGAAAGCTTGGCGGGAGGGAACTGAACTTCTCATCGGATATTGATCTGATGTTTACCTTCCCTGCCAACGGTGAAACGGACCATCCGCGAAAACCAATTGAAAACACAGTTTTTTTTACCAAACTTGGGCAGGCCCTTATTCGACTGCTCGATGAAATAACTGTTCTAGGTCGTGTTTATCGGGTCGATATGCGCTTACGTCCATTTGGACAATCAGGTCCGCTAGTAGTGAGTTTGGCAGCATTTGAGCAGTATTATCAGGCCCAAGGCCGAGATTGGGAACGCTATGCCATGGTTAAAGCCCGTTTGATTGGTGCCTCAGCAGCCTGGCAAGCAAGCTTCCAAAATTTAATCCGTCCCTTTGTGTATCGTCGTTACATTGATTTCTCAGCGATTGACGCACTGCGTAAAATGAAGGCTTTGATCCAGCAAGAGGGACGGCGTCAAGCATTATCAAACGATATCAAGCTAGGTCCGGGAGGAATTCGTGAAGTTGAATTCATCGCTCAGGTTTTTCAACTGATTCGGGGCGGTCAGCAACGCAGTTTGCAAACAAGCTCGCTATACCAGGCCTATCGCGCTATTGCCGAACTGGGTTTACTTACACCAGACGATGTTGACCAGTTACTAAGCAATTATGAATTCTTGCGTAAGCTCGAACATCTATTACAAGAGCGCGCTGATGAACAAACCCAACGGCTACCGGATTGCCCGCAGCAACAGTCACAACTTGCCCAAATCTATCAGTTAGACTGGCCCCAACTACACGCAAAAATACGCTCGGTCATGGCCGAAATACATGCCCAATTTAACAAGGTGATTGGTACCCAAGCAGATGACGAAGAGAGTTCGCTACAGATTTTATGGCAAGAGCTCGTGGATGAATCTGCAGTCTTCGAAGTGTTGGCTGAATATGGTTTAGATAAGCATCGCGCCGAGCAGATTTGGCGCGAAATTCAACAGTTCAGAGCTGAAGCAACGCGGCGTCCGAGTGGTCCAAGAGGTCGCAGTGCTCTCGCCCGGTTGTTACCGAGTTTACTTGAGCAATTACTACCCTGGGCAGATGCAGAAGTTGTTTTGCAACGAATTCTCACCATCCTCCGAAGTATTTTATCCCGTACCGCTTATGTGGAATTGTTGGTTGAAAATAAGGGCGCGTGTCAGCAACTCCTTAAACTGTGCAGAGCAAGCCAATGGGTTACTGATCAATTAGCGCGCTACCCCTTATTACTCGATGAACTGATCGACCCCCAGTTGCTTCATCAGGTTCCTGACCTGGCGGAATACCCGCAGTTAGTCCGTGATTATTTAATTCGCATTCCTGAGGCGGATCTGGAAGCTCAAATGAATGCGCTGCGCCAGGCTCGAAAGGGTTTACAGCTTAAAATTGCAGCAGCAGATATCAGCGGTAGTTTGCCCCTGATGCAAGTCAGTGATCATTTATCGCGGCTAGCGGAGACAATTTTGAGCGAAGTGATTCAACAAGCTTGGCTGCAGGTTACCGAGAAGCATGGTGCTCCAGCGGGGTGTAATCGTCAACATACCGGGCTCGGTGTGGTTGCATACGGTAAACTCGGTGGGCTGGAGTTGAGTTATGACTCTGACTTAGATCTGGTTTTTTTAACGGATAGCGACTACAAAGGATTAACCAATGGCCGCAAGCCTATCGAAGTCCAACAATTCTATTTGCGCTTAGTTCAGCGCATTCTTCATCTGTTCACGACGCAGACAACGGTCGGCAGTTTATATGAGGTCGATATCCGACTGCGTCCCTCAGGTAAAGCGGGGTTGCTGATTAGTCGCGTGGATACTTTTGCCGATTATCTTCGTGATGAAGCGTGGACTTGGGAATCACAAGCGCTAGTGCGAGCTCGACCGGTTTTTGGTGAAGTGGGTTTGCGTAAGCAAATCGAACACGTGCGTACCCAACAATTAACGCAACCACGAGTGAGCGATGAGTTGCGCACTGAGATCATTGCCATGCGCGACAAAATGCGTGCGCATCAAGCGAGTGATTCGCTCAAGCACGCTCCGGGTGGGATTGTGGATTTAGAGTTCTTGGTGCAGTTTTTAGTCCTGAATTACGCCCATCAGTATCCGCAGTTGCAAACCTATACCGACAATATTCGAATTCTTGAACAAGCGGCCGAGGTTGGATTGATTACCGCAGAGCAGAGCGAGCAGTTACGCGATAGTTACCTGTGTCTGCGGCAGCGAATCCATCGTCACGCACTCGATGGTGAGACGGCGCGGCTTGATGCTGAAACTCAAGCCGCACGTGAATATGTGCAACAGATTTGGCAACAATGGTTGGGTTAAAGGTACAGATCTTGATCGGTCTCATTTGGCCGTGTTTTAAAACGTCGATGAATCCATAAGTATTGTTCAGGACGTTGTTGAACGGCGAATTCAACCATTTTGTTCACCCGCATGGCATCGGTTTCATCATCCCCAGTTGGGAAGTTTTCAAACTGCGGGTAAAAGGTAATATCATATCCGCTGCCATCGTCGCGGCGATAACAGGTCGTTGGAACCGTGGCACAATTGGCATTGCCGGCGAACAACATGGTTCCCGTAGTAGTGCTGGTTTTCTCTACCGCAAAAAATGGCACAAATACGGTACGGCGGCGACCATAATCTTGATCCGGAAGGTAGCCGGCGATATCTCCCTGATTGAGGGCTTCGAGCATACCTTTAACGTCTTTACGTGGGATCATGTACTTATTTGAGCGTGCTCGCCCGCGCGTCTGTAAAAACTCCATCAAGGCATTATTGTGCGGCCGATACAAGCCTACGGCAGGTTTGATTAAACCATGCAAACGTGCGTGCATCTCAAGACTCAGAAAGTGAAATAGCAGGAGCAGAACGCCTTGGCCGTGTTGCAGCGGAGCCTCGAGGTGTTCGATACCATGCACATGAAGTTTGCGCTGAATCCGCCAGTTTGGCCACCACCACGCCATACCGGTCTCAAAAAAGGCAATTCCAGTATTTTCGAGGTTCGTTTTAACCAGGGTTTCGATATCTGCGGCGGATTTTTCCGGGAAACACAACTCGAGGTTGCGTCGGGCAATCGCGGCACGGCGGGGCATGAACCGATAAAACAAACGCCCGATCAACCGACCGAGCGCTAGCTGTAACTTATAGGGTAACCATGAGATGGTATATAGAACAGCAACTCCAAGCCAAGTTAACCAGTACTTTGGAAGTAAAAACTTGGCTTGGAATTTAGGTGTTTCAACTATTTTCATTCGTCAAACTTGCATTAATCGCGCTTAGGTCTTGTTCGCTTATTTGACCAGAAGCTTGCTTCAATGCCAAGTACTGACGGATATATCCATAACGTGCTTGTGACAAGTTACGACGCGCGTTGAATAAATTCCGAGTTGAGTTGAGTACATCAACAATCGTTCGCGTACCTACTTCAAAACCGGTTTGCGTTGCTTTCAATGCACTCTCAGCCGAGACCACAGCCTGCTCTAACGCCCGAATGGTTGAAATCGAAGCAACCACGTCATAATAGGCGCTGCGCACTTCACGCTCGACTGAGCGACGGGTAAATTCGAGTTGCTGCGATGAAGCCACGTAATTCTCACGAGCTTGATCCACTTGCGAGCTCACGCGGAATCCAGAGAACAGTGGAACCCGCAAGGTTACACCAAGTGAGCGTGAATCAAGACGTGGTGGATCGTTGGTAATACCGTTGGCTTCTGACTCCGAGTCACTGGTACCGATTGAACCTGTCAGGCCAAGCGTTGGATAGTGGCCATTGCGGGCAACATCAATTTGTTGCTCGGCGATTTCAACGGCTACGCGCTGGACGAGTAACTGCAGGTTTTTATCTTCAGCAGTAGTTACCCATGAATCCGCGGCTTGCGGTTGTGGTGATGCTGGAGAGAAGGTCGCAGTGTCGAGTTGAGCGAGTTGTTCGTGATAGCGGCCAGTAATCTCGCGTAAACTTTCTTGCGCTACTTCAACCGCGTTTTGTGCTTGAATCTCAAGGGCGACTGCATTATCAAATTGCGCTTGCGCTTCATGCACATCAGTGATTGCAGTTAAACCAACAGAAAACCGTTGTTTGGTTTGCTCAAGCTGACGTTCAATCGCACGTTTTTCTGCAATTGCGAACTCTAGGTCGTCTTGGCGCTCTAGCACTGTGAAATAGGCATTTACAACGCGAATCATGAGCTGTTGACGAGTGTTAAGGTAATTCACCTCAGCTTGGTAGGCTTGTTTTTCGGCAATTTCTGTTTGGTCCCAAACCGACATATCAAACAGGGTTTGGCTCAGTGAAACACCCGCATCCCAACCGGTGCTGGTCACGTCGAACACAAACAGTTCGCCGGTTGAGCTGAATTGGGTCCGGTCAGCTGTTGCTCGCGAATAACCCGCTTCAAAGTTCAACTGTGGCCACCAAGCTGCCTCGGCAATGTTAACACTTTCTTGTGCGGCGCGACGTTCAGCATCTACACGTTGCAAGGTCGGATCGTTTTGTAACGCAAGCTGAAACACTTGGGCGAGGTCATCAGCGTAAGCTGAGACGCTGCTTGCCGCGAAAGATAACCCGACAAGCGCGGATAAAACGTGTTTTTTCATGATGTCCTGATTCCTAGTAATATGCTGACTACGTTGTTCAATGTACCTTATTTTACCAATAATCGAAATAACAACCAAAGCCGCAGTTGCAACAATTGTTCAGCAAGTGTAAGCAAGTATGTGCAGAATGCTATTCTGTCGAGACGATATTGTGAACTCAACTAGGGTAAAATGGGTATTCTAGGCGGTAAATGTAATTTGCTCAAAGCACTGAGGAGATAGAGTGCAAAAATTTCATCGTGAAGATGTCGATATTATTGAACGCACACAGGTGCGCAAAGGTTTTCTCAATCTGTATCGATACCGACTAAGGCATCGACTATTCGCTGGCGGCTGGTCGGCGACTATGGAGCGCGAGGTGATGGATCGTGGCCATGCGGTCATGGTCATCCCATATGACCCTGAGCGCGACGAATTAGTGTTGCTTGAACAATTTCGAATCGGTGCCATCGACGTAACCGAAGCCAGTGAAGAGAGTCCATGGCTACTTGAATTTGCTGCGGGCATGATGGATAAGCCAAATGAGCAACCAAGTGCCGTTGCTGAACGCGAATTAGAGGAAGAAACAGGGCTTAAAGCGCAATCAATGCATTACGCACTGACCTACTTTTCGTCTCCCGGTGGTTGTACTGAAAAAATTTCGATCTTCATTGCTTTGGTCGATGCAAGTGGCGCTCAAACTGTGGCTGGACTTGCAAGTGAGAATGAAGATATTCGCGTGCATCGCGTGCCACGGCAGCAAGTTTATCAGTTGCTCGAGCAGGGGCGTATTAATAACGCGGCGAGTGTGATCGGGTTGCAATGGTTACAATTGCATGGTCACAAACATGGCTTGGTGAGTTGTCATGACGAATGATGTGAAACGGCAACGTTATCATTTCGATCTGGCCGGTTTTCAGCGGATGGCCAGTTTGAACTATGCGCGCTTGCGACGCCTGGTTGAGCGTCTTGGCGTGAACCAGTCACTCACCTTGGTGACACCGTCCACGATGCAAGTTGAATGCAAGTGTCTTAATCATGCCCCCTATACCAGTGACATTGAGCTGACCCAAGTTGCAAACTTAGGCGAGCTACCTGGCACGCAACCGGTCCATCTGGAAGTACGCCTGTATCATGATGCAAAATTAGCCGAGGTTACTGCGGCGCAGGGGGTGCGTCGACTTGCTGCGGTTTATCCGCAACCGAATCAGGCCATGCATCAAACCAACGAAAAATATCAAGTGAACCAATTCCTGCACGAATGGTTGCAGCTATTAAAGCAGCACTAGCGAACGTTGCTCAGATTAATGATGGATTAAACCCGATGTTATTGTATTTACATGGCTTTGAGAGTTCGCCTGCGTCGCCCAAAATCTTAGCGACCGAACAACACCTACAACTGCAAAATCGCGCGTCGCTCTTACGAGCCCCGCAGCAGCCGGCTAAAATGTCCGAAAACTTGCGCTATTTGAATGCGCTGATTGGAAAAATTGATGAGCCTATCGCGGTCATGGGAAGCTCGCTTGGTGGCTTTTGGGCACACTACGTCGTGAGTCAGTTACAGTTACGCGGTGTGGAGGCTCGGGCAGTACTGATAAATCCTGCGGTCTCGCCAGCACAATGGATGCCGCGAGAAACAGAACAACGGATTCATCCCTATACCGCTGAACGCTATCAACTCGATGACAGCGATCGTGCGGCATTATTGAAGGCTGAACAGGCACTCAGTGAGCAAGTCGAATTATTGGTATTGTTGCAGCAGGGCGATGAAACGCTTGATTTTCGTGATGCGCGGACGCGTTATCGGCATCAGCGTATGATTGTCGAAGCAAGTGGTGACCATAGTTTCGTCAACTTTTCACGCTACCTGCCCATGACGCTTGAGTTTCTGCGCGTCCTGTAACAGTATAAAGGCATTCTAATAACAATCATTCTCGCAATGAGAATCGGCCAAGTAGAAGAAGAGCGGATGTCAGATTATAAAGCTGATGCGATAGAGGTCCTTAACGGCCTCGAACCGGTGCGAAGACGCCCGGGTATGTATACCGATACCACCCGTCCCAATCACCTTGGGCAAGAAGTGATCGACAATAGTGTTGATGAGGCGCTCGCTGGGCATGCCCGCGAGATTCTCGTAACGCTCCACCCTGACTCTAGTTTGGAAGTGCAAGATGACGGCCGTGGCATGCCAGTTGATGTGCATCCAGAAGAAGGGCTGCCGGGGGTCGAATTGATCATGACCAAGCTCCATGCTGGGGGCAAATTCTCGAACAAGAATTACCAGTTTTCGGGTGGTCTGCACGGTGTCGGGATTTCAGTTGTAAATGCGCTGTCAACCAGAGTTGATGTGAAGGTCAAACGCGATGGTCAAGTGTACGAAATGGCCTTTGAGAATGGCGATAAAGTCACCGACCTTGAAATTACCGGTACCGTCGGCAAGCGCAATACTGGAACCATCATTCGATTTTGGCCTGATCCGCAGTACTTTGATTCAGCGAAGTTTTCAGCATTAAAGTTGAGCCACTTGCTGCGTGCTAAGGCGGTGCTTTGTCCGGGTTTGAAAATCACTTTCAAAAACCTTATCGATGACACCGAGCAGAGTTGGTTCTATGAGGATGGCTTACGGGATTACCTCGTCGAAGCCGTTGCTGAAGTTCCTACGCTGCCAGAGGAGCCGTTTATTGGTGAGTTAGCCGGCCAAGAAGAAGCTGTTAACTGGGCGGTCACGTGGCTTCCAGAGGGCGGTGAAGGAGTTTACGAAAGTTATGTGAACTTGATTCCAACACCACAAGGCGGAACGCACGTTAATGGCTTGCGACAGGGGCTGCTAGAAGCCATGCGAGAGTTTTGCGAGTTTCGCAATTTGCTCCCGCGTGGGGTGCGTTTAACTCCAGAGGATATTTGGGAGCGTTGTAGCTACATTCTCTCGGTAAAAATGCAGGACCCACAGTTTGCTGGGCAAACGAAAGAACGCTTAAGTTCTCGGCAATGTTCTGCATTCGTGTCGGGAGTGGTCAAAGATGCCTTTAGCTTATGGTTGAATGAGCACACCGAACAAGCTGAGCAACTTGCTGAGTTATGTATTAACAATGCTCAAAAGCGGATGCGTGCGAGTAAAAAAGTGGTCCGCAAGAAAGTGACTCAAGGACCACCCTTGCCGGGTAAGTTAACGGATTGTGCGTCACAAGATATCTCTCGCAGTGAAATCTTTTTAGTAGAAGGTGATTCTGCTGGTGGCTCAGCAAAACAAGCGCGCGACCGAGATTTTCAAGCAGTTATGCCGCTTCGAGGCAAGATTTTAAATACTTGGGAAGTGGAGTCGGACCAGATTCTTGCCTCTCAGGAAATCCATGATATTTCGGTTGCTCTAGGCGTAGATCCTAACTCCGATGACCTCGAAAAACTGCGCTACGGTAAAATTTGTATTCTTGCTGACGCCGACTCTGATGGCCTACATATTGCAACGCTCTTGTGTGCTCTATTTACCCGCCATTTCCGTGCTTTAGTCGACCAGGGTCATGTGTATGTGGCGATGCCGCCCTTGTATCGGATAGATGTGGGCAAAGAAGTTTTTTATGCGCTTGATGAAGATGAGAAACAGGGAATTCTTGATCGGATTGAGGCGGAAAAGAAAAAGGCTAAGGTAAATGTGCAGCGCTTTAAAGGCTTGGGTGAGATGAATCCACTGCAATTGCGGGAAACAACGATGGATCCAAACACTCGCCGCTTAATTCGTCTGACCGTTGATGATGTTCAGGCCACGGAAGAGTTAATGGATATGCTGTTAGCTAAAAAGCGCTCTAATGATCGCAAAGTTTGGCTTGAGAGCAAAGGTAACCTCGTTGATTTGGCTGAGCTGTAAGGAGCAGAATGAATATGTCGATGGATAATGTCGAAACATTACCGTTACGCCGCTTCACTGAGGATGCGTATCTCAATTATTCAATGTACGTCATCATGGACCGTGCATTACCGCATATTGGTGATGGCTTAAAACCAGTTCAGCGTCGAATTATATATGCGATGTCTGAACTGGGGTTATCAGCGCTTGCGAAGTATAAAAAATCAGCACGTACCGTTGGTGATGTGCTAGGTAAGTTCCACCCCCACGGTGATAGTGCGTGTTATGAAGCCATGGTGTTAATGGCGCAGCCGTTCTCGTACCGTTATCCGCTCGTTGACGGACAAGGGAACTGGGGCTCAGCAGATGACCCGAAATCATTCGCGGCGATGCGCTACACCGAAGCTAGACTTTCCAAATTTAGTGAAGTTTTGCTGACCGAGCTTGGCCAAGGCACGGTTGATTGGATTCCAAACTTTGACGGAACCATGAAAGAGCCGAAAATGTTGCCGGCTCGATTACCTCATATTTTACTTAACGGCGTCACTGGTATTGCGGTGGGCATGGCGACGGATATTCCTCCTCACAATGCCCGCGAAGTTGCTCAAGCCTGTGCATTATTGTTGGATAAGCCGAGTGCTGACTTGAGTGAAGTAATGGAACATTTGCTGGGGCCAGATTACCCAACTGATGCTGAAATCATCACATCGCGCGAGGATATCGTTAAGTTATACGAGAGCGGTAAGGGCTCGATTCGGATGCGCGCGAAGTATCAACTTGAGGATGGTGAAGTGGTGGTCACGGCATTGCCACATCAAGCCTCAGGAGCCAAGGTGCTCGAACAGATTGCTGCGCAAATGCAAGCCAAAAAGCTACCTATGGTCAATGACTTGCGTGATGAGTCCGACCATGAGAATCCGACTCGACTGGTGATCGTACCGCGTTCAAACCGAGTTGATGTCGAACAAATGATGCAACATTTGTTTGCGACCACTGATCTCGAGAAGAATTATCGAGTCAATATGAATATGATTGGTCTCGATGGGCGTCCGCAAGTTAAGCCCATGCTGTCAATTCTTAAAGAGTGGATCGAATACCGCAAAACAACCGTTACCCGTCGTTTGCAATATCGTCTCGATAAGGTCCTTGCGCGCCTACATATTCTCGATGGTTTATTAATTGCTTATCTGAACATTGATGAAGTGATCGCCATTATCCGCGAGGAAGATGACCCAAAAGCAGAATTAATGCAGCGCTTTAAGCTCAGTGAAAAGCAAGCTGAAGCTATTCTTGATTTAAAACTTCGTCACTTAGCTAAGTTAGAAGAGATTAAACTCAAGAGTGAGCAAGACGAACTTAATGAAGAACGGCAACAATTGGAATTGTTGCTCGGCTCCGATCGCCGTTTGAAAACCCTTATTCGTAAGGAAATTCTTGCGGATGCGGAGAAATATGGCGACGAGAGACGCTCACCTTTAGTTGAACGCGAAGAAGCGAAAGCTCTGAGTGAGCGCGACCTTACTCCTGCTGAATCTGTGACGGTTGTATTGTCACAAAAAGGCTGGGTGAGAGCTGCAAAAGGGCATGATGTCGATGGTGCGGCACTTGCTTATAAATCTGGAGATAGTTTTGCGAGCTCCGCTCAGGGTAAGAGTAACCAACAGGTTGTCTTTATTGATTCGTCAGGGCGTAGCTTCTCCTGTGAAGCTCATCTACTGCCAAGTGCGCGAACCCAGGGCGAGCCATTGACAGGACGCTTTAACATGGTTGCAGGTGAGACAGTCGAGCATGTTTTGATGGCAAAGGATGAGCAACGCTACTTGCTTGCATCTGACGCTGGATATGGGTTTGTCACTAAGTTCGGAGATTTGGTTTCGCGTAATAAAAATGGGAAAGCAATCCTGAACTTACCAACTGGCGCAAAAATTTTGCCGCCAAGTCTCGTACAAAACACTGAAAGTGATTTGCTCGCGGTGGTGTCAAACGAGGGGCGAATGTTGATTTTCCCACTCGCAGATTTACCTGAGTTGGCGAAAGGTAAAGGCAATAAAATGATCAGTATTCCTGCGCTACGGGCTCAATCGCGTGAAGAATATGTTGTTGCAGCAGCAGCGATTCCGGCCGATAAAGCGATTACCTTGCTAGCAGGGAAGCGTAAATTGACTCTGAAGCCCTCAGATCTAGAACATTATCGAGGCGAGCGAGGACGTCGCGGCAACAAGCTCCCGCGTGGATTACAGCGAGTGGATGCAATTGTTGTTGAAAACGACGACTGATCAGAGGTTCTTGAGGGTTAAATCAAGGTATACTAGCGAGCATGAAAAGAAGGAGAGGTCATGCTCGCGTTAGCCCGTATTATTATTTTTAGTATCTATATCGCCATAGTCAGTATTTTTGGCGTTATTTTTTGTCTATTTCGCCCGTTCAACCCGAACAACACTCCTTTATTCGCCCATTTATACGGTCGCGCGCACCGTATTTTCGGACTGAAGCTCGATATCCGCGCCCCGAACCACATAAATCATGGCGATCATGCTCACGGTGGTCCGTTCGTCTACATTGCTAACCACCAAAATACTTGGGATATTTTTACACTATCGCGAGCCATGCCATTTAATGTGGTCAGTATTGGTAAAAAAAGCTTAAAGTGGATTCCATTTTTTGGGCAGCTCTATTGGCTTGCTGGGAATATATTAATCGACCGAAAAAATTCGGGCCGTGCGCGTGGCACGATTGCTCAAGCCGCTGACGCGATCAAACAACGCGGGATCTCGATTTTATTATTCCCAGAGGGGACTCGAAGTAATGGCCGGGGATTATTACCTTTCAAAACAGGGGCTTTTCGGACTGCGGTGCAGGCTCAGGTGCCGTTAGTTTTGATCTGCGTTTCGGATTTGCACGACAAAATACGTTTAAACCGCTGGAATAATGGTACCTTAATTATTGAATACTTACCGCCGCTCGATGTCAGTCAATACGATGGTGACTCAGTGAAACAGCTGGTGGAACATTGTCACGAACTGATGAAGCAGAAAATTGAAAGCTTGAATGCCGAGCTTAAGGAAAGCAAATGAGTATTGATATTGCAGCACTCGTCGCCGAGAGCCATGCCACAGTTGAGGCATTAATATCTGATGGAGCTGATCCAGAAGCCAAGTTCGAAATTGAACATCATCTGGCGAGTAACGATTTCAGTAAACTCGAAAAGGCCGCGGTAGAGCTGGTGAAAGTTGGTTATCATGTTGATGATGCTGATGAATTTGAACTCGATGATCAATCCACCATATTTGCTTTCGTAGCGGTTAGCCGGGTGGTTTTGGATGCTGATATACTCGAGCAACAAACCCGTCAAGTAGCGAATATTGCACAGCAAGCTGGGGTTGAATACGATGGTTGGGGTACGTATTTCGGTGCGCTTGATGATGAAGAAGAATAATAAATAAAGGTGAACTTATGCTTGGTGACCTTGGTTTAATCGCAGGACTCGCCCTACTGATTATATTGGCTTTACGTGGCATAAATATTTTAGTGGCGGTCCTTCTTTCGGTGTTAGTTATCGGGGTCAGTAATCAAATCCCCATTCAAGATATTTTCCTGAAACACTTTCCATTTGGCCCCTCTGGTGCGTTTAGTTTTGCTGGCAATTTTTTACTGTTGTTTTTGTGTGGAGCTATTTTTGGTCGAATGATGGCGGCGTCACACGCTGCTCAGGGCATTGCCGTGGCGGTCATGGAACAGCTTGGTAGTAAACGGGCGTTATGGATTGCCATGTTAGTCTGTGCTTTGCTGACTTACGGTGGAGTTGTAGTATTTGTGGTGATGTTCACTATGTATCCGATAGGCGTGACGTTAATGCGCCAAGCTAATATCCCGCGACGACTTTATGCGGCGGCGATTGCACTTGGGGCTGGAACCTTCACCATGACCGCATTACCCGGTACGCCATCGATCCATAATGTGATCGCTGCACGCAGTCTCGGCACTGATTTATTCGCGGGAGGCTGGTATGGCGTTCTTGGTGGTCTCGTCATGGCGCTTGTTGGTATGTGGTATCTGCAAACGCAGTGGCAGCGCTCCATCGCGAAAGGTGAGGGGTATCAGGCTCATGTGAAAGATGAGCAAATGGCGGCCTTAGCACCAGCAGAAGGACAACAGCTGCCAAGTTTAATGCGTTCGGCATTACCAATTGTCGTGGTGCTTGCGACCATTATTATTCCACGAATCTTGCAAATGTCTGGAGTCGAAGCACCTGTTTTAAGTTTTGCTGCATCGCAGCCAGTGCTGTGGGCGAGCTTTGCTTTATTACTTGGCGGTGCAAGCTGTTTTGTATTATTTGAGCCACTGCGGCAAAACCTAATGGCAGTCGTAGGACAGGGCGCGGATGATGCGTTACTGCCACTGATTAACACTGCGGCGGTGATAGGCTTCGGTGGTGTGGTTATCCAGACCAGTGGCTTTCATGAGTTTGCAAAGTGGTTGCTGGACTTACCCGTGCCGGAGTTGGTGTCGGTATTTTTATCAGCCAACCTGATTTCAGGGATCACTGCGTCAGCTTCGGGCGGCTTACAGATATTCATGTCTAGTTTAGCCCCTGCTTATTTGGAAGCTGGAATTGCCCCAGAGCTACTGCACCGGGTCGCTAATTTAGCTGCCGGTGGACTCGATTCTTTGCCTCATTCTGGGGCAGTCATTGCGCTCTTTACCTTGATGGGACTCACTCATAAAGAGGCCTATAAAGATGTTTTTGTAGTGACGGTTGCGATTCCAATGTTAGCTGCTTTGATTGTGGTTGCAGCAGCAATGCTGCTTGGCTAATTAACACGAATAAAAAAGCACCCCTCGGGGTGCTTTTTAGTTATCCAGCTCTCACGCAACTCAGAGCGCTGCAATTTTGTCATATTGCTGCTGTAATTGCGCTTTGGTCTCTTCCGCTTCAGCAAGCTTCTGGCGCTCTTTCTCGATTACCTCAGCTGGCGCTTTGGCGACAAAGTTTTCGTTTTCCAGCTTACGGCCAACTTGAAGGAGCTCTTTATCAACGCGCTCGATTGCTTTTTGTAAGCGCGCTAACTCAGCATCTTTATCAATCAAACCAGCCATTGGAATGTGCAGTTCTACTCGACCGACCAATGCGGTGGCACTGGCTGGTGGCTCATCTTGCAGGCTAATAAAGTCGACGGATTCGAGCTTCGCTAAGGCCGTTAGTAACGATTGATGTTGGGTCAAACGCTGCTGCGCTAGCTCATCTGCATTGCGAATGATCAGTGGCAATGGCTTGCTCGGAGAAATATTCATTTCACCGCGAATATTACGAATAGCGACGATGACTTGTTTTAACCATTCCATATCATCGCGAGCATGACTGAACTGCGCCGCCTTAGCTTGTGGGTAAGGCTGCAGCATAATGGTTTGACCCGAAACATCTGCAAGCGGGGCAACACGCTGCCAAATTTCCTCAGTGATAAACGGCATCAGAGGGTGCAATAATCGTAACAGTTGCTCAAGAATCTGTACTAGAGTTTTTCGAGTCCCACGTTTTTGCTCATCTGTCCCATTAAAGAGAACCGGCTTGGTCAGTTCTAAATACCAGTCACAGAATTGATTCCAGGTGAACTCATAGGCAATCGTCGCGGCTTGATCAAAACGATAGTGATCAAGCGCATGACGGAAATCAGCCACGGTTGTATTGAATTGCTCAATAATCCATTGGTCTGCCAAAGATAGTTCAATTACTGCGCCGGTTTGACCACAATCTTCATTTTCCGTGTTCATTAACACGTAGCGACTCGCGTTCCAGAGCTTATTGCAGAAATTTCGATAGCCTTCAAGGCGCTTCATATCCCAATTAATATCGCGGCCCGTTGATGCGAGTGCGGCGAGGGTGAACCGCAAAGCATCGGTACCATGACTGGCGATACCTTCTGGGAATTGCTGCTGGGTTCGCTTAGCTATTTTTGCCTCAAGTTGCGGCTGCATCATATTGGCAGTGCGCTTTTCAATCAGGTTTTGTAGTTCAATACCATCGATCATATCGAGTGGATCGAGCACGTTACCTTTTGATTTGGACATTTTTTGGCCTTCCTCGTCACGAATTAGGCCAGTCACGTATACGGTTTTAAACGGCACCTGAGGTTTACCGTTTTCATCTTTAAGGAAGTGCATGGTCATCATGATCATGCGTGCGACCCAGAAGAAAATAATGTCAAAACCGGTGACGAGTACATCGGTCGGATGAAAAGTTTTTAAATCGTCAGTTGATTCTGGCCAACCCAAGGTCGAGAAGGTCCAGAGTGCAGATGAAAACCAAGTGTCGAGGACATCATCGTCTTGACTGAGTGCAATACTAGAATCCAATTGATACTGCTGACGGACTTCATCTTCGTCACGGCCAACGTACACATTACCTTGCTCATCATACCAAGCAGGGATCCGATGTCCCCACCAAAGCTGTCTGGAGATACACCAGTCTTGGATATCACGCATCCAAGCGAAATACATGTTTTCGTATTGCTTAGGAACGAATTCAATTTCACCATCTTCAACTGCTTTAGTTGCGACCTCTGCAAGCGGAGCGACACGGACATACCATTGATCAGTTAGGTGTGGCTCGATTGGCACCCCACCGCGATCACCGTAAGGTACTTTGTTCGTGTGTTTTTCAACTTTATCCAGTAGTCCAAGCGCTTCGAAATCAGCGACAATTTGCTTGCGCGCAGCAAAGCGCTCGAGCCCCGCGTACTGATCCGGAAGCTTGCCATCAAACCCATCGATGTCGTCGCGGGCTTCACCGGTTGTGGTATACAGCCCGGCGCGAGCGCGGACATGTGCATCGTCATCCAGTACAGCAATCATCGGCAAGTGATGACGACGCCCAATGTCGTAGTCGTTGAAGTCGTGCGCAGGGGTGATTTTTACGCAACCGGTTCCAAATTCTTGGTCAACATAATGGTCAGCAATAATTGGAATGCGGCGGTTTACTAAAGGTAATTCAATGAACTTACCCACTAAATGAGTATAGCGCTCATCATCTGGATGAACCGCAACACACACATCACCCAGCATAGTTTCTGGTCGGGTGGTCGCAACCACTAAGTAATCTTTACCGTCAGCGGTCTTAATACCATCAGCAAGCGGGTAGCGCAGGTGCCAAATAGAACCTTGTTGTTCCTTATTCTCGACTTCGAGATCAGAAATTGCGGTTTTTAATTTAGGATCCCAATTGACCAAGCGTTTACCGCGATAAATAAGGTCTTCTTGATACAGCCGGACGAACACTTCTTTCACTGCAGCCGAGAGGCCCTCGTCCATTGTGAAGCGCTCTCTATCCCAGTCGACAGAATCCCCTAAGCGGCGCATTTGCGAAGTGATCGTACCGCCTGAATGGGCTTTCCAGTCCCAAACCTTTTCGATAAATGCATCACGCCCAAGCTCTTGTCGAGTTTTTCCCTGTGCCGCGAGTTGGCGTTCAACGACCATTTGCGTCGCGATACCGGCATGGTCAGAGCCGACTTGCCAGAGCGTATTAAAACCATCCATCCGCTTGTAGCGGGTTAGGGTATCCATGATGGTATGCTGAAAAGCATGCCCCATATGTAAGCTACCGGTGACATTCGGCGGCGGAATCATAATGCAATAACTGTCGCCAGAACCACTTGGTTTAAAGTAGCCTGCCTGTTCCCAATGCTCGTACCAACTTTGTTCAATGGCTTGGGGAGAGTAGGTTTTATCCATAGATAGAATCACCCATACTAATCTGATAAATCATTAATCGACGCAGCTTGTTTGGTTTCTAATTGCACCCCTTCACTGCGATACACTTTATATCTTTGGCGCGCTAGTTCACGTCCAGCCTCATCACTCGGAACCCAGTCGATGAGTTTCTTGAGTCCCCGCGTCGCAATTGCTTCGCGTTGCAGATTTACCGCTGCGGCAGGGCGTCGTTTAGGGGCTTGGCAGTTCGGCCAGCACAACTCGACCGGAGCTCCATGTGGTGGACCCTCACCACTCAAATTATGCGGAACAAAAGCCTCGGTAGGCTGTTGCCAGAGCGCTTCATCGAGTTGCTCAGCTTGGCTTTGATCGACACAGTACACTCTGACGCTACGAAACTCGCGCCAGAGTTCGGTAATCTGCTGACAGATAAGTCGCTGCAATTGCTCAGCATCGACGTTATCAGTGACGATAAAAAGCCCCTGGGTCATTTAGTTTTGTCCGCTAGTGGTCTGAATTTTATTGAGTAAAAATTGACTCAAGAGCGGTACGGGGCGACCTGTTGAACCTTTTTTGCTGCCACCACGCCAGGCGGTGCCGGCAATATCCAAATGCGCCCAATTATATTTTTTGGTAAACCGCGCAAGGAAGCACGCTGCGGTAATGGTGCCTGCTTCGCGTCCGCCAAGGTTCGAGAAATCCGCAAATGGGCTCTCTAATTGTTCTTGATACTCATCCCACAAAGGCAGTCGCCATGCTTTATCACCGCTTTGCTCCGAGGCATTGAGGAGTTCGTGGGCAAGTGGGTTGTGGCTACTCATGAGACCACTCGCGTGCGCTCCAAGAGCAATAACACAAGCCCCAGTTAAAGTGGCAACATCGATGACTGTGTCAGGCTCGAAACGCTCGACATAGGTGAGGGTATCGCACAACACGAGACGTCCTTCTGCATCAGTATTCAACACTTCAACAGTTTGGCCGCTCATGGTTGTTAGGATATCTCCAGGGCGGTAGGCATTGCCTCCTGGCATATTCTCACAGCCAGCAATAGCGCCGATCACATTGATGGGTAGATCAAGTTCAGCCAATGTTTGCATTGCGCCGAGGACCGAGGCGGCTCCGCCCATGTCATATTTCATTTCATCCATATTGGCGGATGGCTTGATTGAAATACCACCACTATCGAAGGTGAGCCCCTTGCCGACCAAAACGATAGGAGCTTGGTCAGGCTCGCCGCCTTGATAGTTCATCAGAGTAAGGATGGATTCGTGCGCAGAGCCACGGCCCACTGCTAAGTAGGCATTCATACCAAGCTCAGCCATATCAGCTTCACCCACGGTTGAAACCGTTAGCTTGTCATACTCGTTTGCTATTTCGCGAGCTTGCTGAGCTAAGTAGCTGGGAGTACAAATGTTCGGTGGCATATTGGCGACGTCGCGACAAACTTTCACCCCCTTGGCAACCGCCAGGCCGTGTGTAATCGCCGTCTCGCCTATAGATAATTCACGTCGCGTTTGCACATTGAAAACCAGTTTGCGTAACGGGCGGCGCGGCTCTTCTTTGCGCGACTTTAATTGGTTGAAAGTATATAAACCACCTTGTGCAGCCTCGACTGCCATGCGGATCTTCCAGTAGGTATCACGACCTTTCACATGAAGTTCGCTGAGAAAACAGACCGCTTCCATCGAGCCAGTTTCGTTGAGCGTATGGATGGTTTTTTCGATAATTTGTTTGTATTGGCGCTCGTCAAGCTCACGCTCTTTACCGCAACCAACTAACAGGACCCGCTCACTGAGCACATTTGGGACGTGATGAAGGAGTAGAGTTTGTCCAGCTTTACCTTCTAAATCACCGCGTCGTAACAGGCTGCTTAAATATCCTTCGCTTACTTTGTCGAGTTGCTCAGCGACCCCAGATAAGCGGCGAGGTTCAAAAACGCCAACAACGATACATGCCGAACGTTGCTTTTCTGGGCTTCCACTTTTGACATTAAACTCCATAAGTGCTCCTGTAGTTGGCGGTTGACTTAAGTTAGCCACCGTAGAATAATTCTTGTGAAAACGCCAAGTTTACTTAAAAACGCGCGTTTTTCCAGTAAAAATCAAGGTTAAGAGTGGCATCCTGTGCGTATATTCCGCTATTTAATGCGAGAAACATTTAAATCTCAAGTCGCTATATTAGCGGTATTGATGACTATTTTTGTCAGTCAGAAGTTTGTTCGAGTACTGGCAGACGCATCAGTGGGTGAAATTCCAAGTGAAGTGGTATTACAACTACTCAGTTTAAACCTTCCCTCGTTGCTCACTTTAATCCTTCCGTTAAGCTTATTTCTCGGTATTTTGCTCGCTCATGGTCGAATTTATGCCGATAACGAAATGACAGTGTTGCAAGCCTGTGGCGTCAGCGAGTGGTATGTTACTCGAGTCACCTTGGTACTGGCCGCGGTGCTCGCACTTCTCACCGCATTTATGACAACCACTCTAGTGCCATGGTCACTCGAACAAGAACAACAAGTTGAAGAGCGGGCACGGAGTGAATCTGGATTGAGTGTCATTATGCCTGGTCGCTTTCAACAGGCCGCCAACCAAAAGGCCGTGATTTTCGTGCAGGGCTTAACCGATGCGGGTGAACTTGATGAGGTATTTGTTGCTCAGTCGATTCGCGATGAGGCAAATCGATTAGTCGGTGGTGCGGTCGTGATGGCTGATATCGGCGCGGTTGAAGCGACCGAATCTGGTGCGCAAACCCTCGTGTTGAAAAATGGCATGCGTTACACCAACAATATTTCTGCCGCTGAGTATCAGGTGATGCAGTTTGACCAGTACCAACTGCAAATCAGAGAACAAGAGGCCGCCGTTGATGCGCGTAAACTCGAAGCCTTTAGTATGGCAGAGTTGTGGCAACTTGGGACACCGGACGCCAGTGCCGAGTGGCAATGGCGAATCGCGATCCCGCTGTCGATTCCGTTACTCACCTTAATCGCTGTGCCACTTAGTCGGGTCAATCCACGCCAAGGGAAATTCGCCCGCATGGCACCGGCTTTACTGATATATTTGGCGTACTTCTTAATTTTGATGGCGGCCAGGTCTGCCGTTGCAGATGGTGCGATACCGGCTGTTATTGGTTTATGGTGGATCCATCTATTGCTGCTCGTGTTCGGCGTTGCCTTGATCGCTAAAGGGCGTTCGTCAGGTTTAAAAGCCCTCGCACATTTGAAAGGGTTACGGCGATGATATCTATTCTTGATCGGTATATAGCCAAGACAGTTCTGCTTACTTCCGCGTTAAGTCTGACTATCCTTACCGGCTTGTCTAGCCTTATCCGATTTGTCGAGCAACTGCGCAGCGTAGGGCGTGGCAACTACGAAATTGCTGATGCGGGCTTGTTTGTTCTGTTTAGTATTCCTCGAGACATTGAAGTGTTTTTCCCGATGTCAGCACTACTCGGTGGCTTAATTGGAATGGGCATGCTAGCCAGTAACTCAGAATTGGTGGTGATGTTAGCGGCAGGACGCTCACGGCTTAATATCATTGGTTCAGTGATGAAAGCAGCGATTGTGATGATGCTAGCGGTGATGGCCTTAGGTGAGTTTGTGACGCCGCAACTCGAAGCTGAGGCAAGGGAGTTGCGGGCAAGGGCGATTTCTGGTGGCAGCCTAATATCAGCTCAGCAAGGGATTTGGGCTAAAGACGGCAGCCATTTTGTTAATATTGGTGAAGTTGAGAGTACCGGGCGATTACGAGATATCACGATATATGCTTTTGACGGGGAACGTAATTTAGAGCGTGTCATAGCAGGACGTAACGCAGTGTATCAAGATCAGACTTGGAAGATGAATCAAGTCGAGATCACAACCCATGGCTTGGAACGTATTGAACGCCTGCAGCAAGATTATTACCTGTGGCAGTCGTCTTTGACGCCCGACAAACTCGGCGTGGTCACGGTCAAACCTGAGTCACTGTCCTTGCGTGGTTTGACTGAATACTTAGATTACCTTAGTGCGAACAAGCAGGATGCGGCGCGCTACCAGTTGGCGTTTTGGCGGAAATTGCTCGCTCCAGTAACCGTCGCTGTGATGCTTCTGGTTGCGCTATCGTTTATTTTCGGTCCGTTGCGCTCAACCACCATGGGAGCGCGGATTTTGCTTGGTGTCATGACTGGTTTCGGCTTTCATGTGAGTAATGAAATTTTTGGCCCGTTGGCGCAGGTATACCAACTTCCTGCATTTTTTGGTGCGGTCTTACCTAGCTTGATATTCGCCGTTGCAGCGATTTGGGTTCTGCAGAAGCATCGCTAGTTGTTGCTTTAGAGTTCCCGCCAATAATAAAGTTGGTTGGCCTCTTTCGAGAGCACAACTAACTCGGTACCTGCGGCATAATCGTGCCAGGCGCGACGATGTTTAAAATCAACTAAGACCCAAAGGTTACCAAGGCCAAAACAGCATGTCAGCAAACGAATAATGACTTGCTTTTTGGTGAGCCGGCGACCATCACGCTGTTGAACTTTTAAACGCCAGGCTCGCATGCCAACTGTTTGGCCACTGCGCCACCAGAACCACCCGAAAAACAAGCCCAATACCGCGATAAGATAGATCCCGTACCATGGTCCCTGACTTAGCCAAGCTGCATGATCTTGGTTAGGTGCCAGTTGAATTATTCCTAAACTTGAGAGTGCAGCAGCAAACCCCAGTGCAACCCCTGCGGCCAACATGATAATAGCGACGGCAACTAAAAGGTCATAAATCATTGCGCCGAGACGCCGTAAGAACCCTGCACTCGGTGAGTTCGCATGGAGTTCTTGACTGGTTAAAGTCGGCTTTTCGCTGGTCGCTGAGGAAATTTCTGGCATATCTTTAATCCGAGCACAAAAGAGAAAAGCGAATAGTACAGGATTTAAATTATCGCCGCATCTGCATCGCTGTTTATTAAATCAGCAAACAAAACCCGAGACTGATAAATTTGCTTGCGTGAAGTCTTAGCTTGAGTATAATGCGCCGCACACCAAGAATTTCTGTACTTGCCGAAGTGGCGGAATTGGTAGACGCAGCGGATTCAAAATCCGCCGCTGGTAACAGCGTGGGGGTTCAAGTCCCCCCTTCGGCACCATCTAAAGTAATAAATAAACGACTTCCCCAAGTAATGCATTGCAATCTTCAAATGATACATCTCGCCCCTTGAAGTTGTTTGCGACCCAGCTCGGGTTTGTATTTATAGGTTCGAAAGTTTGCTAAACTGAGGGTAAGTTTGTAATCGGGCGTATTGCCCAAACGGAGATTTATGCAAAAAAATTCAACCTCTCAGGAACAGAACCCTGAGTACGAAGTTGAAATCCCCTCACGTGACGAATTACTTGATGCGGTAAAAAACCGACTCAAACCACTTTCTTTCGAAGAGATTATTCAATTTTTCAAATTAACTGATGTGCGTCAGCACGTTGGTGTTAAGCGACGCTTACGGGCGATGGAGCGCGATGGCCAGCTCATATACACCAAAGCGAATGCTTACGGCCTGCCAGAGCGGATGAGCCTAATCAAGGGACGCGTCATTGGGCACAAAGATGGTTTTGGGTTTTGCCGGCCAGAAGCAGGTGGTGATGACCTCTATCTTTCCCAGCAGCAAATGTATAGCGTTTTGCATGGTGACCGCGTTTTAGTGCAGGAATTAAAACGCGATAGTAAGGGGCGCCGAGAAGGGCGGATCGTTCGGGTGATTGAAGAGCGAGCGAGTGCCATCGTCGGACGGTTCTTTGTTGAACATAATATGGGCGTGGTGGTACCGGATGATCATAGAATCCAGCAAGACATTCTGATTCCGGATGAACACCGTAACGGTGCCCGCCAAGGACAAATTGTGGTTGTCGAACTCATTCATCGTCCTAATCGCCGCACTAGCCCGATTGGTCGGGTGGCTGAGATTTTGGGTGAGCATATGGCGCCCGGCATGGAGATCGAGATTGCAATTCGCGAGCACGATATTCCAACAGACTGGGATAATGAGACCACTCGCTACGTTGAAGCGCTCGCTGAAGAAGTGCCAACTGAGGCTTACGAGGGGCGAGTCGATCTCAGGCAGCTTAACCTCGTTACTATCGACGGCGAGGACTCCCGTGATTTTGATGATGCGGTCTATGCTGAAAGCAATGACTCCGGTTGGACCTTGTGGGTCGCGATAGCGGACGTGAGTTATTATGTTCGCCCGAATACGAGTCTGGATAAAGATGCGCTCGCCCGCGGTAATTCGGTTTACTTTCCAAATTATGTTGTACCTATGCTTCCTGAGAAGCTCTCCAATGGGCTTTGCTCACTCAACCCAAACGTCGATCGTTTGTGCATGGTGGCGCAAATGGAAATCGACCAAGGTGGTAAGCTAATCGGTAGCAAATTCTATCCTGCCGTCATGTGCTCCAAAGCTCGCTTAACGTATGCTCAGGTGGCGAAATTTCTAGATGGAGATGTGAAGACTCGGCAACAGCTCGAGGGTGTCAGCTCTAATTTATTGACCTTACAACAGCTATACAAAGCACTCAAAAAGTCTCGCCAGCAGCGTCATGCGATTGAGTTTGAAACGACTGAGACACGCTTTGTTTTCAATGCGCAACGTAAAATTGAACAAATCGAACCTGTCTACCGCAATCAAGCGCACATGATCATTGAAGAATGTATGATCATGGCTAACGTCGCGACGGCAAAACTCATCGAGCAAGATGAGCAGTGGGGTGCATTGTTTCGCATACATGAAGCGCCAAGCGAAGAGCGCCTACAAGGGTTTCGAACTTTCCTGAAGGACTTCGGGTTAACGCTGGCTGGAGCCGATGCTCCAAGTCCTGCAGATTATTCCGCGGTATTGCAGCAAATTGCAGGTCGCGACGATGCAGAGTTAATTCAAACAATGCTCCTACGCTCAATGCAACAGGCCGTTTATAGCCCTGATAACCAGGGACATTTTGGCCTTGCTCTTGAGAGTTATGCGCACTTTACTTCGCCGATCAGACGTTATCCTGACTTAATTTTGCATCGCGCCATCAAAGCCATCTTAAAGCAACAAGAGGGGGTATCCCCAGCCTTAGAGGGTGCTTGGATGTATCCTCATGAGCAACTCGAGCAACTCGGTGAACATTGCTCCATGACTGAGCGTCGAGCTGATGATGCGACTCGACAGGTGGACGAGTGGCTTAAATGCGAATATATGCAAGACCATGTGGGGAGTGAATTTTCGGGAGTCATTTCAGCGGTGACGAGTTTTGGTCTATTCGTCCGTATCGATGGTATGCAAATTGATGGACTGGTGCACATTAGTCGATTGGATAATGACTATTATCAATACGATAACGAACGCCATATGTTGCGCGGTGAATCAACAGGGCGGGTTTATCGACTTGGCGATAAGGCGATGATTCGCGTCTGCGGGGTCAATTTAGATGAGCGTAAAATCGACCTAGAACTCTTATCAGCAGAATCGCCAAGTGGTGAAAAGCGACTTGCGGAGCGCGGTGCCAATAAGAGCGATCCAAGTAAAAGAAAAAATAGCAAAGCAAAGAAAGGGAAAGGGAAAGGGAAAGCAAAATCGGGTAAAATAAAGTCCAAACAAACCAAGTCAAAGCAGCGAAGTAAACGCGGATGAGTAAAAAAGTAGCACTCTATGGTCTGCATGCAGTCCAAACCATCATTGGCCGGAATCCTGAGCGTATTGTTGAGGTTTTTGTCGCCCGTGAGCGCCAAGATAAAGTTTTGACGGAGTTAGTGCAAAACTTGCAAAGGCTTGGAGTAAGGCCTCAATTTGTTCCTAAGGCCAGTCTCGATAAACGCGCTGAAGGCGGCAATCACCAGGGGATCATCATGATCGTTAATGATATTCCCCAGCAACACGAGGACGATCTTTACAAGTTACTTGATAATGCGACTAAGCCGCTATTACTGCTAATTTTGGATGGTGTCACCGACCCTCATAATCTCGGGGCGTGTTTGCGCACCGCTGATGCTGCTGGAGTAGCTGCGGTGATTGTGCCAAAAGATAAATCGGCCTCGCTGAATCCTACAGTTCGCAAAGTAGCTTGTGGTGCCGCAGAGACAGTACCATTGGTGCAAGTCACAAACCTCGCCAGAACCATGCGCGAAATGCAACAACGTCAAGTTTGGATTGTGGGCACTGCGGGTGAAGCAGAGCAGAGCTTGTATGATTTCAAAGTTGATGGTCATTTAGCGCTGGTGATGGGTGCTGAGGGGTCAGGTATGCGTCGTCTTACGCGTGAAACCTGCGATGAACTGGTGAAAATCCCTATGGCAGGCTCCGTGAGTAGTTTAAATGTGTCCGTTGCGACCGGTGTATGCCTGTTCGAAGTGGTCCGCCAACGCTATCAAAGCGTACAGACTAAAGGATAATCTTTATGCAATGGTCGCAGCTTTCGTTTAAGCCATTAGTGCTTATCGCTTTGGCATTATTGATGCTAGCGTTAGCTTGGTTACCAACAGGCAGCTATAGTCCTGCTGAACGAAATGACAAACCAAAACTTTATTTCACCATAGCCAGTGCGAGTCATGTTGCAGAGCTCTTGCCTGAAGCTTCGCAAGCATATGACAACTTAGCGTTCGACTTGCGTGACAGAATTACTGCCCGACACGAATGGAAAGTAGTCGAACATCCTGAGTCTTATGCGTGGCGATTGGATATCCAGATAGACACCGCTGCGGATCTTTATCTGGTTGCGGTTGCACTTACTCCGCCGCAATTACAAGCGGCTGAAGCTCGGTTGTTTCGCTTTGAAGCTGAAAAATCCGCTGCTGCGGTCATTCCTACTCAACTGATGAAAGTTATCATCGCCAAAGTGGAAACCCAATAAAGCTTGTCTCATGGGCTAAGTTTGGGTAGAATTCGCCCCCTTAAATCAGTCAGTTTTAATTTTAATTGTTACTACAGCGTTCCTTGCTGCTGCGGGTGTGACTGAGCCAGCAGAAGCTATGAACCATAAGGAGCAGAAATGCGTCATTATGAAATCGTATTCATGGTCCATCCAGACCAGAGCGAGCAAGTACCTGGTATGATCGAGCGTTACAGCGAGACCATCAAAGCAGGTAACGGTACGATCCATCGTCTAGAAGACTGGGGTCGTCGCCAATTAGCATACCCGATCAACAAGCTGCACAAAGCCCATTACGTGTTGATGAATATTGAAGCAAGCGCCGAGACTGTGGAAGAGTTGGAAACAGCATTCCGCTACAACGATGCGGTATTGCGCAATATGATCATGCGTAAAAAAGAAGCGGTAACTGAAGTATCTCCGCTGGCTGCGAAGAAAGAAGATCGTAAAGCTGAAAGCCGCCAAGAAGAGCAAAGCGACACCGAAGCGGCGTAAGCCTGATGTCGAGTTCGCAAGCAAGCTTGGCCGGGCAGTGGAATCAATTGAGGTTGTCTGGGATCATTATCAAACCACCTCGACTATTTCGAAGCCCAAGTGGAGTGAGCCATTTAAAATTTGTTTTGGAACATAAATCAGAACAAGTTGAGGCGAATCTTCCACGTCGCAGTTACGTAAGAATAAATATCGTATTCAGCGGCCAGCAAGCTGACTTCTGGAGTGAAAAGTTAAAACAGAGTGATGCAGTAACCGTAGAAGGTTTCTTGAACCGCGAGGAAGATTCTTCCGGACAAGGCAAATTAGTTCTGCACGCTCAGCAACTTGTTAAGATTTGAGGAGAGCAAAATGGCTCGTTTTTTCCGTCGCCGTAAATTCTGCCGTTTTAAGGCTGAAGGCGTAAAAGAAATTGATTACAAAGATATCGCAACTCTTAAAAATTACATCACTGAGAGTGGCAAAATTGTTCCTAGCCGCATCACCGGTACTTCTGCGAAGTATCAGCGTCAGTTGGCTCGTGCAATTAAGCGCGCTCGTTATTTGTCATTGCTGCCATATACTGATTCACATCAGTAAGCTGGTTTGGCGAACGACCTGAAATTTTTAGAGGTAGCGAATCATGGAAATCATCTTATTAGATAAAGTAGCCAACCTTGGCGGCTTGGGTGACCAAGTGACTGTTAAGTCTGGTTACGCACGTAACTTCCTTTTCCCACAGGGTAAGGCAGTTCCGGCAACAGCTGCAAACGTTGAGATTTTTGAACAACGTCGCGCTGAACTCGAAGCAAAAATTGCTGCAAATTTAGCCGCTGCTGAAGAGCGCGCGAGCAAACTGAATGAATTAGACGCAATCGTTATCACCTCAAAAGCGGGTGATGAAGGGAAGTTGTTTGGTTCAATCGGAACTCGCGACATCGCTGATGCAGTGACTGCTGCGGGCGTCGAGCTACAGAAAAGCGAAGTATTATTACCAAACGGCACCTTGCGTGATGTAGGTGAGTATCAAATCGAACTGCAATTACATGCAGACGTATTTGCGACCATCACATTACAAGTCGTTGCTGCTGAGTAATTGTTCTGATGCTGAAGAAAAGCTACCCACTTGGGTAGCTTTTTTTTTTGACATAAACCTGTACTGGCATTAGTTTAGAAAATTCAAAATTAATCACTCCTTATAATGCATGGATTAGCGAGGACGTACTGATTGCAATTTCCTAAATCTGCCTATCTTTTGCTATTTCTTATCTGCTTATTGCTTAAGCCCTCTCTGACATACAGCGGGCAAGTTTTTTCGCGTACCTATGAGAGTGAACCTACACAATCAGTACAGTTGAACTTGGCTATTTTGGTCGGAACCATAACGATAAAAGAGTGGAGTTCAGATTATGTAAAGATAAATTCGGTCATACCACGAGAATTGAATGGAGAGACGTTTACGCAGCGCGGAAATCTAATATCTTTTGCTGATGCGCGCCTCACTCCGAAAATTAAACGTGAGTTTTATCCCATAAAATTAGAGGTTTTTGTTCCCTCCGGAACCAACTTAATCATTTCTGGCTACGATATTGATCTGCATATCACTGGCGGTGTCGATACATTAATTGCTGATGTCTTGGATTTGAATTTATCTGCTGATGGTGGATTAACCTCCATAGACATTGATACAACAACTTTTGCAGGACACGTGAAAGGTGCGACAGGAGTATTAGGATTAAAATCTGAAACCCTAAGTATCATGATTTCTAATTCGACATTTAAAGATATCTCATTGAGGGCTGACTCAGTCGAGGTAGATGTAGATTCTATTTCAGCTAATAAGTTTTTGCTAAAAGCAGGTACGGGAAGGGCGAAGATGTTATTCGACGACATTGATTCGGCATTTGTCGATATCGATCGAGGTACCATAGCAGTCACTTTAACTGACAGTTTGGTGGAGAATTTTAGAATAGAATCTAAGCTAGCCAATATTTATGTTTCTCTTACAGAACATATATTTGAGTCAATAGAACTATCGGCAGAATCGTTCAATATCATTAATATATTGGGCGATGCTGAGCTGCTTGAGTTGATTGATTTCAATAGAGATCGGAGTCATGCATTTAAAGAGTCTCCCGGTCTGAATAGCCCCAAGATTAACGCTCAAACGGTCAAAGGTCGCATTGATCTCCAATTAACAAAACAAGCTGACTAAAATCCCACTTCCATAACGTAGTGGCTTTTTGTATAGTCTAAAGCCTTCCACAGAATTCCAGTTGAGAGCAAATGACCAGCACTAATTCGAGCACAGCATCCCGCCGTAAAGCAGAAAATAAGACTTCTGATGCTAAACTCGACTCAATCAAACAGCCCCCTCATTCAATCGAGGCCGAGCAATCGGTTCTGGGCGGGCTCATGCTGGATAATGAAGCGTGGGATAGTATTGCCGGTGAAATCATTGCTGACGATTTTTATCATCGCTCTCATCGACTCATATTCTTGGCGATGCATCGGGTTGCAGAACGTGGACACCCGATCGATCCCGTCACTGTAGCTGAGGCTCTTGAGCGAACACAGGAGCTCGAGCAGGTCGGAGGATTCGCCTATATCGGGCAAATTGCAAACGACACGCCAAGCGCTGCAAATATTCGTGTGTACGCACAGATCGTCCGCGAGCGTGCTGTTCTTCGGGAGATGATTGCAGCGGCAAACGAGATCGCAGAGTCGGGTTTCGATACCCAAAATCGCAGCAGTAGCGAGCTACTGGATCTTGCCGAGAGCAAGGTTTTCCAAATTGCTCAGAAACGTATTCAAGCATCGGAAGGTCCGCAAGCAATTGCACCTATTTTGCAACGAACCGTTGATCGCATCGACCAATTAAGCCGCTTAAAGAACCATAATGGTGTCACCGGGGCATCGACTGGTTTTTATGACTTAGATACCATGACCGCCGGTTTACAACCCTCTGACTTGATTATTGTCGCAGCGCGTCCGTCTATGGGTAAAACCACCTTTGCGATGAACCTGTGCGAAAATATTGCGATGCGCAGTGATAAGCCGGTTTTAGTGTTTAGTTTGGAAATGCCAGCTGAGCAAATCATGATGCGGATGCTAGCGTCATTGAGCCATGTTGATCAAACTCGGATCCGTACCGGTCGCTTGCAAGATGAAGAGTGGTCTCGTATTGCTTCAACCATCAATATCCTCAAAGAGAAAA
Organism: Pseudidiomarina taiwanensis; assembly: GCF_003987435.1. Taxonomy (GTDB): domain Bacteria; phylum Pseudomonadota; class Gammaproteobacteria; order Enterobacterales; family Alteromonadaceae; genus Pseudidiomarina; species Pseudidiomarina taiwanensis. Next base: position 72,867 of record NZ_PIQG01000001.1, read on the forward strand.
ATAATATTTTTATTGATGATGCATCTGGATTGACGCCAACAGAAGTTCGCTCGCGAGCGCGTCGTGTTTATCGAGAGTCAGGCGGTTTATCGATGATCATGGTGGATTATCTGCAACTTATGACTGTGCCTGGAATGGCAGACAATCGGACCCTCGAGATCGCTGAAATTTCACGTTCCTTGAAAGCACTTGCGAAAGAGCTCGAGGTTCCAGTTGTTGCCTTGTCTCAGTTGAACCGGTCGTTGGAGCAACGAGCAGACAAACGACCTGTTAACTCTGACTTGCGTGAATCTGGCTCAATTGAGCAGGATGCTGATGTCATCATGTTTATTTATCGTGACGAGGTCTATCATCCAGAAACGGAGCAGAAAGGAATTGCGGAAGTCATTATCGGGAAACAGCGGAATGGTCCAATCGGCCGCATCAACTTGAAATTCCAAGGCCATCTATCGCGGTTTGATAATTTGGCGAAAAGCGAGCCAGGAGATGGGCCTGATTACTAAAGCAGGCGGACTAAGGCTCTAGCTCGCGCAGTTCTTGCATAGGCCATGGGCTTCGATGGTCTGCGACTCAACGATGAAGCCTTGTGCTTCAGCTTGCTTCTTCAGCGCCTCATAAACCCCATCTGACTGAATCTCTTGGACGTCACCACATTGCTGACAAATCAACATCTGCACCGGGTGTTGGTGATCAAAATGACTACAAAGAACATAACTATTCGAAGAGGTTATTTTGTGGACAAACCCCTGCTCCTGCAGAAAGTCGAGAGCACGGTAAATAGTCGGTGGTTTTGCATTAGGGACCGCACCTTTCAGCTTATCAAGCAATTCATACGCACCGATTGCGCCTGTTTCTGAAGCGAGTAACTCGAATACCTCGCGCCGTGCAGGGGTCATTCGTGCTCCCCGCTTGGCACAAAGTTGCTCGGCTTTATGAATTAATCGATTAATTTCTTTTGTCGTCATGAGGCAAAGTTTAGCATGTGCTGAATGAATGGGATAGAGTACATAAAGTGTCTTATTTTGAGGTGAAATACAATGAAACATTACATCGCAATGGTGATATTTGTCTTGCTCATCATGCCCGTTAGAGCTTCGGCACAAACACCGCCTGACCTGACCGAGGTAAGTATGACCGAAATGCGAGAAATGATGTCGACCGGGTCGCTTACCAGCTTGGAGGTTGTAAATTATTACCTGGGTAGAATTCATATGCATAACCAACAGGGAGCAGATTTACGCGCGGTCATTTCACTGCTTGATATTGATCAAGCTCGCGCGCTCGCGGTTGAGTTGGATAAAGAGCGGGCCGCAGGCATCAGTCGTGGTCCTTTGCATGGGATCCCAGTTCTCATTAAGGACAATATTGATACTGCTGACGGACTTGCTAATACTGCGGGTTCGTGGTTGTTACGTGACAACTACCCGAGTGATGATGCTTTTATCATCAAACAATTGCGTGCGGCTGGTGCGATTATTCTTGGCAAAGCTAATTTAAGTGAGTGGGCAAACTTTCGCTCAACGGAATCATCCTCGGGCTGGAGTAGCATGGGTGGACAAACCAAGAACCCTTATGACACGACTCGCAGTCCGTGTGGCTCAAGTTCAGGGTCGGCGGTCGCAGTCAGTGCGAACTTTATTGCCGGAGCGGTAGGAACTGAAACTGATGGCTCACTTATTTGTCCTGCGCATATTAATGGCATCGTTTCAATCAAGCCAACTGTAGGTCTGCTCAGTCGCGACGGCATTATTCCGATCTCACATAGCCAAGATACCGCAGGGCCGATGACGCGAACGGTAGCCGATGCAGCGTTAATGCTTACTGTGATGGCAGGTTATGACGAGCGTGACGAGCAGAGCTTCGCCAGCTCAATTGATTATACTCAGGCTCTTAAAGAGGACAGCCTTAAAGGCAAAAGGTTAGGTGTGGTGCGTGACTTGAGCGGCTACCATAGTGGCGTTGATGAACTATTCAATACGCGCTTGGAGCAGCTCCGGGCAGCAGGCGCCATCATAGTTGATGATTTAACCTGGCCCAATGGACGTCATTGGGATAATGCCGAATTCGAGGTGTTATTGCATGAATTCAAATTTGGACTTGCTGACTATCTTGCTACAACTGATCTGCCGTATCGATCTCTTGCTGATTTAATTAGCACCAATCAAACCTATCAAAGTCGAGTTATGCCATGGTTTGGCCAAGAATTATTCCAAATGTCTGAGCAACGTACTGAAGCAAATGTTGAGCAGTATCTAGCGGCTAAAGAACGTGCGGCAACTGAGGCGGGTGAGAAAAGTATCGATGCACTGCTTGCTGAACATAATTTAGATGCGATTGTGGCGCCAAGCGGAGGTCCGGCTTGGAAAATTGACCCTATTACCGGCGATCATTTTCTCGGCTCGTCGAGTGGGGCGCCTGCTGTTGCGGGTTATCCGCATATAACTGTACCTATGGGGCTAGTCCAGCACTTGCCTGTTGGAATGAGCTTTTTTGCCAGTGCCAAGCAAGAAGCTTTATTGTTCGAGATTGCCTATGGCTTTGAGCAACTAACTCAGGCTCGAACAGTGCCCAGCCTGCAACCATTTGGACATTAAATCGGCAAAGATCAACTTGCAAAGTAGCGGCTAGTCGTTAGACTAGCCGACCTCTAATAACCGCAAGTGGCCAAAACGAGGAACGCTATGCAGGGCGCATCGCCATATCAGAATAAGCCGTATCTGGCAGTGGCTCCAATGCTCGATTGGACGGACCGCCATTGTCGGTATTTCCATCGCTGCTTTACCAAGCAAACGGTGCTTTATACTGAAATGGTCACGACCGGCGCTATTCTATTCGGCAAGCAGGACTTCCTCGAGTACAACCCTGAAGAGCAGCCAGTGATATTGCAGTTAGGTGGCTCGGATCCGGGGGCTATGGCTGAATGCACCGCAATTGCCGCTGAACGCGGTTACAACGAAGTCAATATCAATGTCGGTTGTCCCTCTGATCGGGTTCAAAATGGCTCGTTCGGTGCTTGCTTGATGGCCGAACCAGAGACCGTTGCAGCCTGCGTGAAGGCAATGCGCGCAGCGGCCGATATTCGGGTGTCTGTGAAGACGCGGCTGGGCATTGACGAGCATGACTCAGATGAATTTTTGCAAGCGTTTATTGAGCCTGTCATGGCTGCTGGGTGCGAGTATTTCACTTTGCACGCCAGAACAGCTTGGCTTAAAGGGCTGAGCCCAAAACAGAACCGTGAAGTCCCACCGCTACAGTATGATCGCGTCTACCGCATGAAGGAACGCTATCCTAACCTGCATATCACCATCAATGGTGGGATCAAGACTATGGCTGACATTGAGCATCACCTGCAGTTTGTTGATGGCGTGATGATTGGGCGAGAGGCTTATCAAAATCCTGAGTTACTCGGCCAGTTTGATGGCCTGTTTGATCCCAATCATCAGCCTGTTGCATCTGAGCAAGTTATCGCTCAGATGATTCCCTATATCGAACAGCACATCAAGAAAGGTGGTAGGGCATGGCATGTGCTGCGGCATATGTTGGGCTTGTTTAACGGGCAGCCGGGCGCGAAACGTTGGCGACAAATATTGAGTCAACGTGGTCCTCAGGCAGTTTCTGTTAATGATTTATTCGCCGAGGCGCTTGCGGAAGTCCAAGTTGCGCGTGATAAATTTCACCAATTTATGCGTGAACAGACGACTTACGGCGCTGAATAACTCTCTCACGAAAACTTCAGCTAAATAATAAACATCATTTAAATCAGTGTTTTATATTTATTTTTAAAAGTTGGCACAACCTTTGCTTATTTCATAACGACTCCAGCAAGCAGTACGGAGTAAACAATCGTAAATAGGAGATTCGTTATGAAAGCGTCAATTGTTATCGTTACTGCATTCGTTGCCTCGGTTGCCTCTGCACCAAGTTTAGCGAGCAAAGCAGATATTGAAAAAACTATGAGTTCAGCCATTGCTGCGCAAGTTCAAGTTATTCAGACTGAAATTGTTGCAGCGACCAAAAATGCTTTGGATGAGACGGTTGAGTCTTGGAAGCAAGCATTTGTGGATACAGATGAAGACATGATCGAGGTCGCAGCAGTAGCTGAAGCTAATGCAAATGCCGATATCGATTAAGTGGGGGCTGCACAAATGTTCTCGATGTTTCCACTAATATTAATGGTCATTGCACCTGTGGTAGGAATTGCAGTCGCAGGTGCTTTTTTTGCGCTTCCGCTAATGTTTGGAAGTAACAATAGCTGATGCCTGAAGCGAGACGCTGTGATACGCTATGAGTTCAAGAATAACAACTCAAGTTAGCGAGGAGCAGTTTGGTGAAAAAGCAATTTTTAATCGGTCTCGTGAGTGCACTCTGTGTGACTCAGACTATCGCAAACGAGCCGTATCAGGCGAGTGAGAGAGCGATCCGTATCGCCCAAGAAAACCTGCTAATTGATACCCATATTGATGTCCCTTATCGACTCAACGACGACTGGGAAGATGTCACGGTTGCAACCGAGCGTGGCGATTTTGATTACCCAAGAGCCGTTGCCGGTGGTCTTAATGTCCCCTTTATGTCGATTTATATTCCTGCGCAATTAGAGCAAACTCCGGGAGCGAGTAAGCAACTTGCGCATCAATTGATTGATGGCATGGAAGCACTTGCCTATCGTGCTCCGCATAAATTTGCGCTAGCGGCAAGTCCAGATCAGGTTGTGCAGCAACAACAGCGTGGAGTGATCTCGATTGCTCTGGGGATGGAAAATGGCTCACCTATTGAGGGTGATCTCAATAACCTTTACACCTTCTATAATCGTGGTATCCGGTATATTACCCTCGCGCACTCCCTATCAAACCATATTTCAGATTCATCTTACGATATTCGTAAGCAATGGGGTGGGCTAAGCCCATTTGGTAAAACCCTCGTTGCTGAAATGAATAAGCTTGGCGTGATGGTTGATATTTCCCATGTTTCTGATGATGCGTTTTGGCAAGTTCTCGAAATCTCAAAAGTTCCAGTGATTGCTTCGCATTCATCTTTACGCCGATATACCCCAGGCTTTGAGCGCAACATGAGCGATGAGATGATCAAAGGGCTAGCCGACAATGGCGGTATCATCATGATTAACTTTGGGTCATCGTTCGTCACTCAGCAAGCCAATCGCTACCGCGCGATGCTTAAGCGTAAAGCGGATGCCATTATTGAACAATATGGTGAAGAGTCTGCCGAAGCGAAGCAGGCCCTAGCTGAAATGGAAGCGAAAAACCCATACCCATTCGCGACCCTAGATCAAGTCCTCGATCATATTGACCATGTTGTTGACTTGGTCGGTATCGACTATGTTGGGATTGGCTCTGACTATGATGGTGTAGGTGATTCACTACCCGTTGGCTTGAAAGATGTATCGACCTATCCCAATTTGGTAGAAGGTTTACTGCAGCGAAATTATTCAGAAGCCGATATTAAAAAGATCTTAGGTCAAAACTTTATGCGAGTGTGGCGAGAAGTTGAAGAGTACGCAGCAAAGCACTAAGGCTGTTGCTTTTCTTCAATTTCCGTGTATAATTCGCGGCCACGATTGGGTTAATGCAATCGTGATTAGGTAACCACAGCAGTCCCGATAGGGGATTGAATGGATTTCGTTGAAAAAACCTCGCCCGGTATGTGCCAGGGTGACGGTTTTTTTCTGTGCTCTTTTTTAAATGCTCTTTAATTGAGGCTATGTATATGGCTAATCAAAGAATTCGGATTCGCTTGAAAGCGTTCGATCACCGTCTGATTGACCAGTCGACTGCAGAAATCGTAGAAACTGCAAAGCGTACTGGTGCTCAGGTACGTGGTCCAATCCCACTGCCTACGCGCAAAGAACGTTTCACCGTGTTGATTTCTCCACACGTGAACAAAGATGCGCGTGACCAGTACGAGATTCGTACTCACAAGCGTTTGATTGACATCATGGACCCAACTGACAAAACCGTTGACGCATTGATGCGTTTGGATTTGGCTGCGGGTGTAGATGTACAAATCAGCCTAGGTTAAGCGGGCAGTAATAGGATTACACACGAGAGGTTTTAACAATGGCTATTGGTCTAGTCGGTCGTAAAGTAGGAATGACGCGTGTCTTCCAAGAAGACGGCGCTTCTGTACCTGTTACTGTGATCGAAGTGACAGCAAACCGTGTGACTCAGGTAAAAACTGAGGACACCGACGGCTATCGTGCGCTTCAAGTAACAACAGGTGAGAAGAAAGCGAACCGTGTAACAAAACCACTTGCTGGTCACTTTGCGAAAGCAGGTGTTGAAGCAGGTCGTGGTCTCTGGGAATTCCGCCTAGAAGACGGCGAAGGTGAAGAGTTTACAGTTGGTTCTGAAATCACTGTCGATATTTTCGCAGACACCAAGAAAGTAGACGTTACTGGCACTTCGAAAGGTAAAGGTTTCCAAGGTGCTGTTAAGCGTTGGAATTTCCGCACCCAAGACGCAACCCATGGTAACTCGTTGTCGCATCGTGCGCCGGGTTCTATCGGTCAGAACCAGTCTCCGGGTCGGGTATTCAAAGGCAAGAAAATGGCAGGCCAGATGGGTAACAAACAAGTCACAGTGCAAACACTTGACATCGTTCGCGTTGACGCAGAGCGCGGTTTGTTGCTAGTTCGCGGCGCTGTCCCTGGTGCTACTGGTGGCGATGTAATCGTCAAGCCAGCAGTCAAGGCTAAGGCGTAACGTCCGAGGAGAATGGTGATGGAATTAACATTAAAAGACGCAAAAGGCGCTCTTGAAGTTTCCGAAGCTACTTTTGGACGTGAGTTCAACGAAGCTTTGGTTCATCAGGTCGTCGTTGCTTATGCAGCGGGCGCACGTCAGGGCACCAAAGCGCAGAAGACGCGCTCAGAAGTGTCAGGTGGTGGTAAGAAGCCATGGCGTCAAAAAGGTACAGGTCGCGCGCGTGCGGGTACAATTCGTAGCCCAATCTGGCGTAGCGGTGGTACCACTTTCGCAGCGAAGCCGCGTAGCTTCGAGCAGAAAGTAAACAAAAAAATGTATCGTGGCGCACTCAAGAGCATTCTCTCTGAGTTAGTTCGCCAAGATCGCCTCGTAGTTGTTGAAAAGTTTGCGGTTGAATCACCAAAAACTAAACAACTTGCTGCGAAGCTCAAAGAAATGGAGTTGAACGATGTTTTGATCGTCACTTCAGAAGTGGATGAGAACTTGTTCTTAGCGGCTCGCAACTTGCACAAAGTTGACGTTCGTGACGTGCAAGGTATCGACCCTGTGAGCCTCGTTGCATTCGAGAAGGTGTTGATGACTGCTGATGCAGTTAAGCAGCTTGAGGAGAAATTATCATGATGCGCGAAGAACGTTTGCTGCAAGTAATCTTGGCTCCTCACGTTTCTGAAAAGTCGACTATGACTGCAGAAACGTCAAACACGATTGTCTTCAAAGTTGCAAAAGACGCAGCTAAAGCTGAAATCAAAGCAGCAGTTGAAAAACTGTTCGAAGTTGAAGTTGAAGCTGTGCGCACGGTTAACGTGAAAGGCAAAACGAAACGTACTGGTCTGCGCTTTGGTAAGCGTAGTGACTGGAAGAAAGCGTATGTCACCCTTAAAGAAGGTGCTGACATCGACTTCGTCGGCGGCGCTGAGTAATAGGAGGAATTCACATGGCATTAGTTAAGTGTAAGCCTACATCTCCAGGTCGTCGCCACGTCGTTAAAGTGGTTAACGAAGACCTGTACAAAGGCAAGCCTTACGCCCCGTTGTTGGATAAAAACAACAAGAAAGGTGGCCGTAATAACAATGGTCGCATTACAGTTCGTCATATCGGTGGTGGGCATAAGCATCACTACCGTATCGTCGACTTTAAGCGCGATAAAGATGGTATCCCTGCAAAGGTTGAGCGTTTGGAATATGATCCAAACCGTTCGGCGAACATCGCTCTTGTGCTTTATGCCGATGGTGAGCGTCGTTACATCCTTGCTCCGAAAGGTTTGAAAGTAGGTGATCCAATTCAATCAGGTTCAGATGCACCGATCAAAGCAGGTAATACCTTGCCATTGCGCAATATTCCTGTTGGTTCTGTGGTTCACGCGATTGAAATGAAGCCGGGTAAAGGCGCACAGCTAGCACGTTCAGCTGGTGCTTATGTCCAGCTATTGGCTCGCGATGGCGCGTACGCAACAGTCCGTCTACGTTCTGGCGAAGTTCGTCGGATCTTAGCTGATTGTCGTGCAACTATCGGTGAAGTCGGTAACGCTGAGCACATGCTCCGTCAATTGGGTAAAGCTGGTGCAACGCGCTGGCGTGGTGTTCGCCCGACCGTTCGCGGTGTGGCAATGAACCCAGTTGATCACCCGCATGGTGGTGGTGAAGGCCGTACCTCTGGTGGTCGTCATCCGGTTACTCCATGGGGTACACCGACTAAGGGTTATAAGACCCGTAAAAACAAGCGTACTGATAAGTTCATCGTACGTCGTCGCAACAAATAAGAGTTGAGGATTTAACATGCCACGTTCTCTTAAAAAAGGTCCATTTATCGACCTTCACCTATTGAATAAGGTGGAGAAAGCGTTGGAAGCCGGGGACAAGAAGCCTATTAAAACTTGGTCTCGTCGTTCAATGATTATCCCTGATATGATCGGCTTAACTATCGCTGTTCATAACGGTCGCCAGCACGTACCAGTTTTCGTTACTGACGAAATGATTGGTCACAAGCTTGGTGAATTCGCACCAACCCGTACTTATCGCGGCCACGCTGCTGATAAGAAAGCTAAGAAGCGCTAAGGAGAGTTAAGATGGAAGCTATTGCTATTCACAAGTTTGCTCGTCTTTCTGCGCAAAAAGGCCGGTTGGTTGCGGATCAGATTCGCGGTCTTCCAGTAGCGAAAGCATTGGATATTTTGGCTTACAGCCCGAAAGATGCAGCAGTGCTGTTGAAGAAGGTGCTTGAGTCAGCTATCGCGAATGCTGAACACAACGAAGGTGCCGACATCGACGAACTTAAAGTCGCTAAAGTCATGGTAGACGAAGGTCCAACCATGAAGCGTATTAAGCCTCGTGCGAAAGGTCGTGCTGATCGTATCTTTAAGCGTACCAGCCACATTACTGTGGTTGTTTCAGATAGCTAGGAGATAAGTTATGGGTCAGAAAGTACATCCTAATGGTATTCGCCTAGGTATCACCAAACCATGGAATGCAACCTGGTTCGCGAATACAAAAGATTTCGCTGATAACCTACACAGTGATCACGAAGTACGTAAGATGTTGACGAAAGAATTGGCCAATGCGTCAGTTTCTCGCATCGTCATCGAGCGTCCTGCAAAAAGTATCCGGGTTACCATTCACACTGCTCGTCCAGGTGTTGTGATTGGTCGCAAAGGTGAAGATGTTGAGAAACTCCGTAAGGCTGTTTCTAAATTGACTGGCGTACCAGCTCAAATCAACATCTCAGAAGTGCGTAAGCCAGAACTTGATGCACAATTGGTTGCTGAGAACATCACTGGTCAGCTAGAGCGTCGTGTTATGTTCCGTCGTGCGATGAAGCGCGCAGTTCAAAACGCTATGCGTCTTGGTGCTAAAGGTATCAAAGTTGAAGTCAGTGGTCGTTTAGGTGGAGCTGAAATTGCTCGTACAGAATGGTATCGCGAAGGTCGTGTACCACTTCACACATTGCGTGCTGATATCGATTACGCAACTGCTGAAGCAAGTACAACCTACGGTATCATCGGTGTTAAAGTTTGGATCTTCAAAGGTGAAGTACTCGGCGGCATGCCAGTAGAGGAAAAACCTGCAGCAGCTCCAGCGAAACGCCCTAAAGGCCGTAAGTAAGGAGAGACTAAATGTTACAACCTAAGCGTACGAAATTCCGTAAGGTGCACAAGGGCCGCAACCGCGGTGCAGCGCAGTCTGGTAACAAGGTCAGCTTCGGTACTTTCGGTTTGAAAGCGGTTGACCGTGGTCGTATGACTGCACGTCAAATCGAAGCGGCTCGTCGTGCTATGACGCGTCACGTGAAGCGTCAGGGTAAAATTTGGATCCGCGTATTCCCTGATAAGCCAATTACTCAGAAGCCTCTTGAAGTGCGGATGGGTAAAGGTAAAGGTAGCGTGGAATACTGGGTAGCTCAAATCCAGCCAGGTCGTGTGTTATACGAAATGGATGGTGTATCAGAAGAGTTGGCGCGTGAAGCCTTTACTCTTGCTGCACGTAAGCTGCCATTCAAAACCATCTTTGTAACTCGGACGGTGATGTAATGAAAGCAAGCGAACTGAATGATAAAACCGTTGAGCAGCTGCAAGAAGAATTGCTAGGTTTGCGTCGCGAGCAGTTTAATCTGCGCATGCAAGCAGCGACTGGTCAGCTGAATCAAACCCACATGTTGAAGCAAGTGCGTCGTGATATCGCACGTGTGAAAACAATTTTGAATCAGAAGGCAGGTGCGTAATGGCTGAAGAAAAACGTGTTCGTACTGTGCAAGGCCGTGTAACTAGCGACAAGATGGACAAGTCTATCACTGTTGCTATCACTCGCCGGGTGAAACACCCTGTGTATGGTAAGTACATTACTCGTACCACCAAGTTACACGCACACGACGAAAACAACGAGTGTAAAGCTGGCGATACCGTGATTATTCGCGAAACTCGTCCAGTATCTAAGACGAAGTCTTGGGCTCTTGTTGAAATCGTAGAGCGCGCAGAAGTCATTTAATTTGTTTTAAATGAATCGCTAACGAAAAAGCCACCTCCGGGTGGCTTTTTTATTGGAACATTGGTTGGGTGGTAATTTTTATCTGACTCGGTACACTAACAACTCACATTTGTTAAAGGAGTTGTTCGCATGCCCTCTGTTGAGAGAGCTCGATTAAATCCCCCCGTTTTTTTCTCGGCCGCCGGCCTGATTCTCTTCATTCTTATCGCGACTGCGATATTTCCGGAACGCGCTGATACCGTCTTTACTCAGCTGCAAGCGAAAATCATCGAGACCACGAGTTGGTTCTACGTGACTGCAGTGGCAATAATTTTAGTGAGTGTATTGTATCTGGGGCTGTCCCAATACGGCACCATTAAGTTAGGTCCGGATCATTCTCAGCCCGATTACAGTAGGCTGACCTGGTTCTCAATGCTGTTCTCAGCGGGGATGGGGATTGGTCTCATGTTTTTTGGTGTCGCTGAGCCAGTGATGCATTTTTTGGCGCCTCCAGTTGCCGAGGCAGGCTCAGTTGAGGCCGCTCGCGAAGCGATGAAGTTGACCTTCTTCCATTGGGGGTTGCACGCGTGGGCGATATACGCGATTGTCGCGCTTATTTTGGGCTTTTTTGCCTATCGTCACGGTTTGCCATTAACGCTCCGGTCAGCACTCTACCCACTTATTGGTGAACGAATTTATGGACCGATAGGGCATGCTGTCGATGCATTCGCTGTCATTGGTACTGTCTTCGGTGTGGCGACATCACTTGGGTTTGGGGTGACTCAGATTAACTCAGGGATTCATTATTTATTTGACGTCCCGGTCAGTACCCAAGTGCAAATCAGCCTAATTATCGGGGTCACCCTGCTTGCTGTGATCTCGGTCAGTACAGGCTTAGATAAGGGAATTCGACGACTCTCAGAGCTTAATATGAGCTTAGCCGTATTGCTGCTAGGCTTTGTCCTAATCGTTGGGCCGACGATCTTTTTATTACAGGCTTTTGTGCAAAACACTGGGGCTTATTTAGCTGATATCGTTGGCAATACCTTTAACTTGTTTGCCTATGAAAAAACCGACTGGATTGGTGGTTGGACGGTGTTCTATTGGGGCTGGTGGTTAAGTTGGGCACCATTCGTTGGGCTCTTTATCGCGCGTGTTTCTCGCGGGCGGACAATACGAGAATTTGTGCTTGGTGTGTTATTTGTTCCAGCTGGTTTTACCCTGATGTGGATGACCTTCTTTGGTAATTCAGCGATTGACCTGATTCTTAATCAGGGGATCACCAAATTAGCCACCATGGTAGAGGCAGATGTTTCGGTTGCCTTATTCGGCTTTCTTGAGCAGTTTCCATTCAGTCGCATACTCTCCATTATTGCAACTGTGATGGTGGTGGTCTTTTTTGTCACGTCTTGTGATTCGGGTGCCATGGTGGTCGATATGCTGTGCTCAAACGGCCAAGATAACACCCCACTGTGGCAACGTGTTTTTTGGGCGAGTAGTGAAGGGGTTGTTGCAACCGTCTTAATCGTTGCGGGTGGTATGGGTGCGTTGCAAACAATGACGATCGCCTCAGCACTCCCTTTTACGATTATTTTATTGCTGACTATCTATGGACTGTTTAAAGCACTTAGAATTGATGTACAAAAACGTGCGGCGTTACAAAACAATTATGTGACCGCCTCAGCTGTGGGGACCGAGGATTGGCGCGAGCGATTGGCGAATATTGTTGATTTACCCAGCCATGATTCTGCTCGAGGTTACTTACAAAAGGTTGTCACTCCAGCTTTGCAGGATGTTGCTGAAGAGTTCCGCAAACGTAATCTAGAATGCCAAGTCGAAGCGCAGTCAGAGGAGCTATCGGTAGCGTTATCAGTGATGCATGGCGACGAGATCGACTTTTTGTATAAAGTCATTTTGGTGGAGCATACTGCCCCGTCGTTTGTGAATGGCGAAGCGCAAACGTCGGAACCAGAAGCGTCGGAGCAATACTTTCGAGCTGAAGTCCATTTGCGCGAAGGTGGGCAGGATTACGACATTCTTGGCTGGTCGCGAAAGGCTGTGATCACAGATGTGCTTGATCATTATCAAAAGCACCTTCATTTCTTACATGTGTTGCGCTGATTGAAGGGCTCTCCCGTGGTCGGGAGAGCTTGCTGTCTCCCCCTGAAATGAGTAAAGTGAAGGCATATTCAAACGACTGTTTAAGTTGAGGTGACCGTGTCTTCACTTTATCCACATTTATTACAACCTCTCGATTTGGGTTTTACTCAGATCAAAAACCGCGTTCTTATGGGCTCCATGCATACAGGCTTAGAGGAGGAGCGAGGTGGTTTTGCAAAGTTGGCTGCGTTTTATGAAGCTCGCGCAAAAGGGGGAGTTGGACTAATTGTCACGGGTGGTATTAGCCCCAACTTTCGTGGTCGAGTCGCACCGTTTGGCAGTGAGCTGAGTAAGCCTTGGCATGTCGGGAAGCACCGCCAAGTCACCGAAGCTGTGCACCGTCATGGCAGTAAGATTTGTCTGCAAATCCTGCACACAGGTCGCTACGCTTACCATCCTTTTAATGTCGCCCCAAGCGCAATTAAGGCACCGATTAACCCATTTAAACCAAGCGCCATGTCTGAGCGCCAGATTCTGAAGACGATCAAGCAGTTCGCAACCACCGCGAAACTGGCACAAAAAGCCGGCTATGACGGGGTTGAAGTGATGGGTTCTGAGGGCTATTTAATCAATCAGTTCCTATGTCCACGCACGAACAAACGCACCGACCGATGGGGTGGTTCGTTTGAGAATCGTGCGCGACTTGCCATTGAAGTTGTGAGTGCCGTTCGCAAAGCGGTTGGTCCTGAATTTATTCTTATTTATCGGTTATCCATGCTTGATTTAGTCCCGGAAGGGAACAATTTTGAAGAAGTTATTGAGCTTGGTAAGGCTATTGAAAAAGCCGGAGCGACGATTATTAATAGTGGGATTGGTTGGCATGAAGCAAGAGTTCCAACGATTGTCACTTCTGTACCACGCGCCGCATTCAGCTGGATTACCCAGCGGGTTCGTGAGCAATTATCGATCCCTGTGGTGGCGGTCAACCGAATCAACACGCCCGAAGTGGGAGAGAAAATACTCGCCGATGGTGAGGCGGATATGGTGTCCATGGCACGTCCATTGCTAGCGGATGCTGATTTTGTCAATAAAGCTGCAGCGGGGGCTGCAGACCGGATTAATACCTGTATCGCTTGTAACCAGGCTTGTCTTGACCATGTTTTCGAGAATAAACGGGCAAGTTGCTTGGTGAACCCGCAAGCATGCTATGAAACTGAATTGACTTTTACTCCAACAACGCAAGCGAAGAAGCTCGCCGTTGTGGGTGCTGGTCCAGCGGGCCTTGCGTTTGCATGTAATGCTGCAGAGCGGGGGCATGAGGTGCATTTGTTCGATGCGGCGAGCGAAATCGGTGGGCAATTCAATTATGCCAAGCAAATCCCGGGCAAAGAGGAATTTCATGAGACCATTCGATATTTTAGCAATCGTCTCAAAGACGCTGGGGTGCATGTGCATCTGGGCGAACGTCAGGATGCCGACTCACTTCGCAAACACGAGTTTGATGAAATTGTACTGGCAACGGGGATCTTACCTCGTGAGGTCAACTTCGAAGGCACCGATTCGACTAAGGTATTGAGCTATCTAGATGTACTCCGTGACAAAAAAGAAGTTGGACAACGCGTCGCCATTATTGGTGCAGGCGGGATTGGTTTCGATGTCGCTGAGTATTTAACTACAGAATCGTCACCGAGCTTATCGGTTGATGAATGGTCAGCTGTTTGGGGCGTCGATAAGGACTATCAAGAGCGGGGTGCACTGAAACCAGCACAAGCTGAGCACAGCCCAAGAGAAGTCTTTTTGCTGCAGCGGAAAACCAGTAAGGTTGGTGCCGGCCTCGGTAAAACATCGGGTTGGGTCCATCGAGCGACCCTAGCCAAGAAAGGGGTCAAGATGTTGCCAGGCTGTAGTTATAAGGCAGTGACTGACAGCGGCTTACTGATCGAGCGAGATGGGCAAGAGCAGTTGCTAGAAGTGGATCACATTATTGTGTGTGCGGGTCAAGTTCCGTTCCGCTCCTTGTATGATGAGCTGCAAGCACAAGGTGTCAAAGTTCATCTTATAGGTGGTGCTGATGTGGCGGCGGAACTAGACGCGAAACGCGCAATTCGACAAGGAGCTGAGCTTGCCGCGGCAATCTGAGCACCAAGGCTATGATTTACATTGTCACTCGGTGTATTCTGATGGTGTGTTGACACCGCAGCAACTGGTTTATCGTGCGGTGGAGCGTGAGCTTAATTATTTGGCAATTACCGACCACGACAGCATTGCGGGAGTCGCCGAGGCTGAGCAGGTGATTCGCTCAGAACAACCTCAGCTAACGCTAATCACCGGAGTCGAATTAACCTGCCAATGGCAGGGATTCGAAATTCATCTGGTAGGTCTAAACTTCGATCCGTCGAGTCTCGAGCTGCAGCAACTCCTTGCACTACAGCAGCAGCGTCGACGCGAACGGTTTGCCGCGATGCTAGCGAAACTAAAACACATAGGTTTTGTGCTCGAGCTTGACGCTATGCTTGAGTCCGCCACTATGCCAACTCGTAAACATATTGCCGATGCTTTGGTTGAATCCGGTCAAGTGAGCAGCTTTGATGGGGTTTTCCGGCGCTACCTTGGCAAGGGACAGCAAGCCTACATCAAACCAGAGTGGTGTGATTTAGAGACCGCTATCAGCGCCGTACAGCGAGCAGGTGGCAAGACTGCGATTGCTCATCCGCATGCATATAAATTCAGTAACAAATGGCTGCGTCGGCTTTTTAGTGAAGCCAAGGAGTTTGGCTTAGACGCAATTGAAGTGGCCTTAAGTCAACAGGCGCCCGGGCAGCGCGATGCGCTGGCAGGGTTTGCTAAAGACTTAGAGTTAGCGTGTTCGGTTGGTTCTGATTTTCATGCGCCACGGCCATGGCGCGATCTGGGTAAAAACCTTTGTCTACCTGCAGGCTGTATGCCAATATGGGATCTGTTTTAAGACATCAATAATAAGTAATTAACGAGTAGCATGAGCCAATACTTTGCGGTCCATCCAGAAAATCCCCAAGCGCGGCTAATACAACAGGCCGTGCAGATTCTTCGTCAAGGCGGAGTCATGGTTTATCCAACCGACTCTGGCTATGCGCTCGCCTGTCGTATTGGTGATAAAAATGCGATGGAGCGTATTTGCCAAATTCGTGAAGTCGATAAAGACCACCATTTTACCTTGATGTGCCGAGACTTATCTGAGCTTGCTACTTATGCACGCGTGAATAATCAAGCATTTCGCTTACTCAAAAACAATACCCCAGGTCACTACACTTTTATCTTAGTTGCGACCAAAGAAGTGCCTAAACGTCTGCTTAATGCGCGGCGCAAAACGATCGGGATCCGCGTATCTGACGATCCGATCACGATGGCATTGACTGAGAGCCTTGGGGAGCCATTGATGTCGACTAGTTTAGTTATGAAAGGTGAAGAGTTTGCGGAGTCGGATCCATACGAAATTCGTTGGCGTCTCGAACATGCTGTTGATGTCATCATTGACGGCGGACACCGTGGTGAGGAACCGACAACAGTCGTAGATATGTCCGGTGACGAGATAGAAATCCTCCGCGCAGGAGCAGGTGATGTCGGACCCTTCGCAGGCTGAACCACAGCAACAATCCTTGCCCCTTGGCTTTGTCCGCGGCGAACCCTTGCTGGACAAACCTGAAGATCTTTATATTCCGCCTGATGCGTTGGAATTGATTCTCGAGAGTTTCTCGGGACCGATGGACTTATTACTCTATCTTATTCGTCGGCAAAAGCTTGATATCGTTGAACTACCTATTCTTCCGATCACGACGCAGTACATGGAGTACGTCGAGATGATGAAGGAGTTAAAACTCGAGTTAGCGGCAGATTACCTGGTTATGGCTGCGATGCTTGCGGAAATAAAAAGTCGCATGTTATTGCCTAAGCCCAAAACTGAGGAGGACGAAGAAGTCGATCCGCGCGCGGAATTAATTCGGCGCTTACAGGAGTATGAGGCGATCCGCCTTGGTGCCCAGCATATTGATGAGCGTCCACAAATGGGGCGTGATCAATTCGAGGTAAGTGTTGAGACGAACGCACATGAGCGGATTGAACAGTTGTTACCTGAGGTAACGGCACATGAGCTTGCGCTCG
The DNA here is from genome assembly GCF_003987435.1 of Pseudidiomarina taiwanensis. Taxonomy (GTDB): domain Bacteria; phylum Pseudomonadota; class Gammaproteobacteria; order Enterobacterales; family Alteromonadaceae; genus Pseudidiomarina; species Pseudidiomarina taiwanensis. Next base: position 89,779 of record NZ_PIQG01000001.1, read on the forward strand.
CCTTTGCCGCAGCGTTACAGCAGGCCGACCTTAAACTTCATCATCATATTCATCGAGAGCGTTTATCAACGCGCGAGCGCATGAGTCAAATTTTAGATGTATTGCAGCGCCAAACTAGGGTGAGTTTATCTGAGCTTTTTCGTCCAGAGGAAGGCCGTGCGGGCGTCGTCGTAAGCTTTTTAGCAATTCTCGAACTGGTCAAAGAAACCTTGATTGAAATAACCCAAATTGATCCGTTTAGTGAAATTCATGTGGTTGCCAAAGCTCAATCGCAGAACGAGGGTGAAGTGTATGCAAACGCATCAACTTAAACAAACTATTGAGGCCTTGCTATTTGCCGCGGGCACCCCGCTTAACTTGAATCAACTGATGGAAGTTTTAGAGCCTGAGCAAATCAGTCGACAGCAACTGAAGCAAGTTCTCAGTGAGTTACAGCAAGATTACGCCGAGCGTGGCATAACTTTAGTTGAGGTTGCATCGGGTTATAGATTTCAGACACGAGCCGAATTGGGTGATATAATCGCGCGCCTGTGGCAGGAGAAGCCGCCGAAGTACTCACAAGCACTATTGGAGACTTTGGCATTAATTGCTTATCGACAACCGATCACCCGCGGTGATATTGAAGAAGTTCGTGGTGTAAGTGTCAGTTCACAGATTATGAAAACCCTTCAAGAGCGTGGTTGGATCAAAGTCGTCGGGCATCGCGAAGTGCCTGGACGACCGCAATTATATGCGACCACAGCGACGTTTCTTGATGATTTAAGTTTGCAGGATTTATCTGAGTTGCCTGAAATTCCCGCGGTTGCAACAGCCGCTGACGATTCAGCTCAATCGGCTCACGTAACCGCTGCGACAGCGACAACAGAAGAGTCTCAAGTACATGAGTGAAAAATTACAGAAAGTTCTAGCCCGCTCAGGGCATGGTTCTAGACGCGAACTCGAGGCGAAAATTGCAGCCGGACGGGTCAGCGTCGACGGTAAAGTTGCAGCCCTTGGCGACCGTATTGATGGCAACGAGAAGGTCCGTATTGATGGACACGAGGTCTCGATTAAGCCTGCGGCGGATATGATTTGTCGGGTATTGATGTATCACAAGCCCGAAGGTGAGCTTTGTACTCGCAGTGACCCTGAAGGGCGGCCAACCGTTTATGACAACTTACCTCGTATCCAAGGAGCACGATGGGTTGCGGTTGGGCGCTTGGATATCAACACCTCCGGCTTGCTGTTATTTACCACCGATGGCGAACTTGCCAATCGTCTTATGCATCCTGCCAATCAGATTGAGCGCGAATATGCAGTGCGTGTTTTTGGCGAAGTCGATGATGCGATGCTCAAGCGACTGCAAAGTGGTGTGCAACTCGAAGATGGTCCTGCTGCCTTCAAACAAATTAGACGTGGAGGCGGTGAGGGCATCAATCAATGGTTCAATGTGATGTTAACTGAGGGCCGCAACCGTGAAGTACGTCGACTGTGGGAATCTCAGGGAGTTCAGGTTAGTCGCTTGATTCGTGTCCGGTATGGCAATATCAAGCTAGAGCAGGGCTTACCACAAAGTGGCTGGGGGGAATTAGACTTAGAGCAAATTAACTATTTGCGTAGTCTTGTTCAACTTCCGCCTGAGCAACAAAGTTTTACCAATCCGCGCCAAAAAGACAATCGCCAAAAGCGCTACGCTCGAGCTCGAAGAACCCAAAACCAGCGTCTCCAGCAAGCGCGTAAAATCTCATCGCGTGAGCCACAAAAGGCCGCGAAGAAGCGCTAGAGATGCTTCTCGCGGACTGGCAACTAGAGGGGCCACTATTAGCACTGTGGCCCTGTCGACGTGATGTCTGGCGCGGGGTTGATCGACAACCTGAATTCGCTCCAGCGCAACAGCAGCTGCTGCAATTATTGCGTGCAGTGCAGCACTATCATCCCGTTTATCTTGCAGTGCATCCGCTTTGGTATGGACGAGTTGCGCGGACCGTTTCAGACCTTCCATTAATTCCATTGAGTTATGATGATGCTTGGGCTCGAGATATTGCGCCTTTGTGGATGAGCAAGCACAACCAGTTGCGCGCCCGTGCGTTTCGGTTTGATGCATGGCACGGCTTATATCCAGAAGTATCTCGCGACAATGCCTTTGCCCTAAGACTTGCTTTGCAGCTTGGCCTGCGTTGTGACTCTGATGGGTTAGTCATTGAGGGCGGAATGATCGTAACCAATGGCCGTGGACTTGGCTTGATTCATCGCCGCAGCTTATTGCGCAATAATCCAAAGCTGAGTTGGGGGCAACTAAGTGTGCGCCTCAAGCGGCAGTTGGGGTTGCATACTCTGATTGGATTAGATTGGGCGCATTGGGCTGACGAAACCGGCGGGCATATGGATAATTATGCTCAGTTTATCGACTCCAACACCCTCGCTTATGTGCAAGATTTGGCTGAGCAAGAGCTCGGTGTGATTTTCTTGGCCGCAATACAACAGGCCTTTCAAGCGCAGCAGCAACCACTTAACTTAGTTAAACTGCCGAAGCTAGAACTGCTGTCCGCTGCCAGCTATCCACTTGTTGATGTGCAGCGTCGCAAGGGCGTATTAGCGCGGCAGCACAAAGCGATTCTGGCCAGTTATGCTAATTTTATTCGTTATAAAGATTTACTGGTGGTGCCGCAATTTGGTCTACCAGCTGATGCCACCGCATCTTCATGTTTTTTGCAAAGTAATGCAGAATTGTTGCAATTAACCACCCCTGCTCGCGAATTTATCGCAGCAGGCGGTGGTCCTCACTGCCTCACCGTTAATCTCCCGCAGCAGCCTCTGTAAGACGATAGGTTGCCGTTACTTGTGCATTAATTTCCTGTTCTCCCGGCTGGGTCGGACTCGCATCAGCTGCGCGCATGCGCATCGCCTCGATGGGATACGGTTGACCAGCACTTACTTCGTCAAGGCGAATAAGTTCCCCTAACTGTGCCTGGTTGTGCACAGCTAATAACTTGGCTCGGTGTTGGGCAACCGAAGTCGCACGTCGTAACGCTTCGTTGTAGAGAGCTTCTTGTTCAGTGACTTGAAATTGAATCGAACTAATCTGTTCAACCCCAGCTTGCACGAGTTGTTCAACAAGTTGGTCAACCTGCTCGATTTGGGCTAACTGCAAAGTGACTTGTCGAGTGACGTTATAACCTTTAAAGACGCGTTCCTCGTCGACCCAACGGTATTCTGGATAAATCGAAAATTGCGGAGTAATGACTTGTTCTGGCGGCAAACCAAAGGCAACAGCGACTTCTTGAATTTGCCGTGTTTGCTGGTCAACTTGAGCCTTTAATAGGTTAAGATCTTGGCCCATTCGGCGAATGAGCATATGTACCTGCGCTTGATCAGGCGTTGCGCGCACGCTAGCAGCGCCTTGAACAGTAATCGTTCTGCTCTCATTGGCCGTGTCATTGATCCGATAGACCTTTGAATTATCGATAGATTGAGGTTGGCACCCAGTTAAAAATAATAGCCCTAAAATCGCTGTGCTGAGCGAAATGGCATGTGCTTTCATGAGCCGCTCCATTTTGAGTTTTCCCGGTGTTAATGTAATCATGATACCTATGCTATAGACGCCAACTTGGGCAATTAATTCAATATGAGTGACACAACCGAACAACAAGCGCGTGAGACCGTGCTGCGTTTGCTGGCAAGACGCGAGCATTCACAACTGGAATTGCGCCAAAAATTGCGCCAGCGTGGATTCACTCAGACTCAGATCGAAGCGGCATTAAATTATGTTGGCGAGCGAGGCTATCAAAGCGATCGCCGTTTTGCCGAGAGTTGGTTACGGCAATCAATCGCTAAGGGCGATGGACCGACTAAAATTGCTGCCGCAGCCCAACATAAAGGTATTCGCAGTGAATTACTGAACGAACTGCTAGATGAGCTTGAGCCTGATTGGTTTCAGCTATGTGCGGAACGACTCTTTCGTAAATTTGGTGAACAGCCTCCCACTGACCGCAAGCAACGGGATAAAATAATCCGCCATTTGCTGCAACGCGGGTTTAGGTATGAACAAGTGCAACACGCACTCCAATTGCAATCAGAGTGTTCAACAGACTAGGCTTGCAACCTGTTTCATGCTAGGCTTTGCGGCTAAAATTTAGTCCTTTAATTGACCCAGATTTTGTAGGAAAAATTTCATGAGTATGACCAGTGCTGAAATCCGCGAGGCGTTTCTCTCATTTTTTGAAGAACGTGGTCATCAGCGCGTTGCATCCGCTTCGCTTATTCCAAGTAATGACCCCACGCTGTTATTCACAAATGCCGGTATGGTGCCGTTTAAAGATGTATTTCTTGGCGATGAAAAGCGTGATTATGTCCGAGCGACGTCATCACAGCGCTGCTTGCGCGCGGGTGGTAAGCACAATGACTTGGAAAATGTGGGGTATACCGCACGGCATCATACCTTTTTCGAAATGCTCGGTAACTTTAGCTTCGGTGATTATTTCAAGCGCGAAGCGATTCAATATGCGTGGGAGTTTCTCACCGAAGTACTGAGAATTCCTGCCGATAAACTGTGGGTCACAGTATTTACTGAGGATGATGAAGCATACGATATTTGGGCCAGAGAAATAGGCGTGCCGGAAGCGCGTATAGCTCGCATCGGCGCTAAAGATAATTTTTGGTCTATGGGGGATACTGGACCTTGTGGCCCATGCTCTGAGATCTTCTACGATCATGGCGATGAGGTATGGGGTGGTCCTCCTGGCTCAGCGGAAGAAGATGGTGATCGTTATATCGAAATCTGGAACCTCGTATTCATGCAATTTAACCGTCAAGCTGACGGAACTATGGAGCCGTTACCCAAACCTTCGGTCGATACGGGGATGGGGCTGGAGCGAATTGCGGCGGTACTCCAGCATGTTCATAGCAACTACGAAATCGATTTGTTCACTGCGCTCATCAAGGCTGCCGCCGAGTGTGTTGGCACCACTGACCTTGATAATAAATCACTACGCGTTATTGCCGATCATATCCGCTCATGTAGCTTCCTTATCGCTGACGGTGTGCAACCATCAAACGAAGGCAGAGGCTATGTGATGAGACGGATCATCCGGCGCGCTATTCGGCACGGGAACATGCTCGGTGCGCAAACTGGCTTCTTCCATAAATTAGTGAAGGCGCTCGTCGTGCAGATGGGCGCAGCTTACCCTGAGCTGGTTGAAAAGCAGCAAGTGATTACTGATGCGCTGGCGCGTGAAGAAGATCAGTTCGGCAAAACCCTCGAGCGAGGATTAGCAATTCTGCAGGATTCACTCAATCAGTTAGAGGGTGATGTGATTCCGGGTGAAGTCGTCTTTAAGCTTTATGACACTTATGGCTTCCCGATGGATTTAACCGCTGATATCGCGCGTGAGAAGCAACTTCGCATTGACGAAGAAGGTTTCCATGCCGCAATGGCTCAGCAGCGTCAGCGTGCGCAAGAGGCATCCCAGTTCGGGGTCGATTACAACCAACGGCTGAAGTCCGACGTTAAAACTCAGTTTGTTGGCTATACCGAGGTGAAAGACACGGCTGACATCGTTGAAATCTTTGTCGAGGGTGAATCGGTACAGCAACTAGAGGCTGGTCAGCAAGGGATTATCGTACTTGCGAAAACGCCATTTTATGCAGAGAGCGGTGGTCAAATTGGTGATACCGGGAAATTAGTCGCAAATGGCGGCTGTTTTACTGTTGCAGATACCCAATATATTGGTAAAGCAATCGGCCATCATGGTGTAGCAGAGAGCACTTTAAAGATTGGTGATAGTGTATACGCTGAAATTGATGCTGAGCGACGCGCCCAAATAAAGCGTAATCACTCGGCGACTCATTTACTTCACGCCGCACTCCGCAACTTGCTTGGCGAGCATGTGACGCAAAAAGGCTCGCTCGTCACTGCAGATCGACTCCGTTTTGACTTTTCTCACTATGAAGCAGTGAGTGCGGAGCAGCTTGATCAAATCGAGTTGCAAGTGAACCGTGAAATCATGGCAAACCATGAACTCACCGCGCAACACATGGCAATTGACGAGGCTAAAAAAGCGGGTGCAATGGCGCTGTTTGGCGAAAAGTACGATGACCAAGTGCGAGTCGTCAGCATGGGTGATTTCTCGATGGAGCTCTGCGGCGGAACTCACGTAGCCCGCACGGGCGATATTGCCGGCTTTAGAATTGTCAGCGAGTCAGGAATTGCCTCAGGGGTGCGCCGGCTTGAAGCAGTCACCGGACATCATGCCGCTAGCTTTACTTTGCGTCAGCAAAATGAATTGCGCACAGCCGCTAATCTATTAAAAGCTGAGCCTTTGGCATTGAGTCAACGTTTACAGGCTCAACTTGACCGGAGCCGCAATCTGGAAAAGCAAATTGATCAACTACAGCAACAGCTTGCAAGTGCAGCTGGTGGTGATTTAGTTGCTCAAGCAGAGGATATTAATGGTCGCAAAGTGATCATTGCACAGTTACAAAACGTAGAATCTAAGGCACTTCGTGAAATGGTCGATGACCTGAAGAATCAACTGCAGTCAGGGATCATCATGCTGGCGGTGGAAAGCAAAGGAAAAGTTGCTTTAATCGCTGGTGTAACGAAAGACCTAACAAGCCAAGTGAAAGCGGGTGATATTGTCAATACGGCTGCAGTTGAAGTGGGTGGCAAAGGCGGAGGGCGCCCAGACCTTGCTCAAGCAGGTGGTTCTGATCCAAGTAAAATCGAGGATGCATTGTCTGCCGTGCGTGCTATGCTTAAGCAGGTCTTATAAATCTTTGCGATTAATTGTTTTCAGGGTTGTATAAGCCTAAAATTAGGGCTAATATAACAATCGTAATAAATTGGATGTCGCGCGTTAGCATGGTCTGATAGCGCACAAGCAAAGAGTTTTTGGCGTTCTGGGATGCTGTAGGGAAAGGAGCTTAATTATGTTGATCTTAACCCGCCGAGTCGGTGAGACCCTAATGATTGGTGACGAGGTAACAGTCACTGTCTTGGGTGTAAAAGGAAACCAAGTTCGCATTGGTGTTAATGCTCCAAAAGATGTGTCAGTGCATCGCGAGGAGATATACATGCGCATCCAAGCGGAACAAGATAATAAAGAAAACTCTGGCGAGTAATTATCAGAGTTGCAGAGAAAGCTGCTCCGCTTTGGTGGGACAGCTTTTTTATTTTGGCTTTAGCGGCTAGCAAGAATGGTTGAATTTCAAACCAAGTGTTCAAAATTCCCACAAACGCACAGCGAACTGGAAAAAATCAATTGACTTTACAGTCAGTGCCGCTAGAATTCATCGCCACAAGATTACGGAGAGGTGGGTGAGTGGCTGAAACCAGTCCCCTGCTAAGGGACCATACAGTTTGTAGCTGTATCGAGGGTTCGAATCCCTCCCTCTCCGCCATCTTCTGTAGATAAGATAACAACGCACTCGTAGCTCAACTGGATAGAGTACCTGGCTACGAACCAGGCGGTTGGAGGTTCGAGTCCTCCCGAGTGCGCCATCTTATCGACACCCCAAATTGCGCACTCGTAGCTCAACTGGATAGAGTACCTGGCTACGAACCAGGCGGTTGGAGGTTCGAGTCCTCCCGAGTGCGCCATTTCTTTAATGAATCTCCCTTATTTTTGCTCACTACTTAAACCCGTCCGGGTTTGTGATATGGTGTTAATATTCTATTACAGCCGATAACTTGGTTGGGGTATTGAGCGTGAATCAGTTATTCAACGATGCACTCATTATTATGGTGACCGGCATGACCGTCGTGTTCGCCTTTTTGTCGATCGTGATCGTAGCGATGCGCCTGTTGCGGCTCTGCTTCGCTGAGCAATCGACGAGTCCAGTTGAGCCTGCGCAGCAGAGCGCTGGGTCAGTTGCCTCACAGCAACAGGTGGCTATCGCAGCCGCATTGCATCATTATCGCCAACGCCACCGTCGCCACGATTCGAAATAGGGAGATCTAAAGATGGGCAAGCCGCTCCTTTTAACTGAACTCGCACTCCGCGATGCACATCAATCACTACTCGCCACGCGGATGCGTCTTGATGATATGCTGCCAATCGCTGAGAAACTTGACCAAGTGGGCTACTGGTCGATGGAGTCATGGGGCGGTGCAACCTTTGATGCATGCATCCGTTACTTGGGTGAAGACCCTTGGGAGCGGATTCGCGAGTTGAAACGGGCGATGCCGAACACTCCGCAACAGATGCTGTTGCGCGGGCAAAACTTACTTGGCTATCGGCATTATGCAGATGATGTGGTGAAGCGGTTCGTTGAGCGATCACGGGAAAATGGAGTGGATGTCTTTCGTATCTTTGATGCGATGAACGATGTTCGCAATTTAACGGCTGCAATTGCTGCAACCAAAGCGGTCGATGGACATGCACAAGGGACGTTATCGTATACGGTAAGTCCGGTTCATAGCTTGGAAAAATGGGTGCAAATGGCAGAAGAACTCGCCGACCTTGGGTGTGATAGTCTCTGTATTAAAGATATGGCTGGCTTACTTCGACCAGCTGCCGCATTCGAGTTGATTAGTGCGTTAAAACAAGCCGTAGATATTCCCATCGCGATGCAATGTCATGCGACCACCGGACTGAGTACTGCAACCTATCAGAAAGCCATAGATGCGGGTATTGATATGCTTGATACCGCCATCTCACCTTTGAGTATGACCTATGGTCACTCCGCAACCGAAACCTTGGTGGCGATGACAGAAGGCACCGATCGAGATACTGGAATTGAATTAGAGCAATTCACACCGATTGCAGATTATTTTCGTGAGGTACGAAAAAAATACGCACAATTTGAGGGTTCGCTGAAAGGCGTGGATGCGCGCATCCTAACCGCACAGGTCCCAGGTGGGATGCTCACCAATATGGAGAACCAGCTGCGCGAGCAAGGAGCGAGTGACAAATTTGATGCCGTTTTAGCAGAAATTCCAAAGGTGCGAGAAGATCTCGGTTTTATTCCTTTGGTGACACCGACTTCACAAATTGTCGGAACGCAAGCCGTGTTGAATGTTTTAACAGGTGAGCGTTACAAATCGATTTCCAAAGAAACTCGAGGCGTGCTCAGAGGTGAATATGGCGCGACTGCCGCTCCGGTTAATGCGGAGTTACAACAACGCGTACTCGAGGGGGATGAGCCCATAACAGTTCGTCCTGCAGATTTACTCAGCGATGAATTTGAGCGACTCCAACAAGAGTTACGTGAGCACGCGCAAAAGGATGCTATCTGCCTCGCAGAGTGTGAGGACGATGATGTGTTGACCTATGCCTTATTTCCGCAAATCGGCTTGAAATTCCTCCGTAACCGAGACAATCCAGACGCTTTTGAACCTCAACCGACAGCCGCACCAGCCACGGAAGCAGAAGCGGTCAAACCTACTACTACGGTTGCCGATGTGGAAACCTATGATGTGGTAGTCGAAGGGAAGTGCTTTACCGTGACCGTTGGACCGAGCGGCGCGGCGAAACTAGAACAACCGCAAGTCGCTTCGACTGAGGCAAAACCAGCACCGACGGCAGAGGCGCAAAAAATTTCAGCACCACTGGCGGGCAATGTCTTCAAGATCTTGGTGAAACCAGGGGATAAGGTCGCTGTTGGGGATGTTGTGATGATCCTAGAAGCGATGAAAATGGAAACCGATATTACCGCTGACTGCGCAGGGACCGTCACTGAGATAGCGGTGAAGGAAGGCGATAGCGTAACGGTTGGCGCAACTTTGATCGGGATGAACTAAATGTTTGAACGATTTCTAACATTATGGCAAAGCACCGCACTTTCTGCCTTTACTTGGGGGCAGGCAGTGATGATGCTTGTCGGTGCTGGCCTGCTATATCTCGCCATTGCGAAAAAGTTTGAGCCACTGTTGCTGCTGCCGATAGGTTTCGGGGCTGTTCTTGCAAATATTCCTCTAGCCGGTTTTACTGAACCGGGCGGATTACTTTACCTGATATATGAAGTGGGCATCGCCTCGGGAGTTTTCCCGTTGCTGATTTTTATGGGCGTTGGCGCCATGACCGACTTCGGTCCGCTCCTTGCAAACCCCCGAACCTTACTGTTAGGCGCGGCTGCCCAATTTGGTATTTTTGCAACGCTGCTCGGTGCCATCGCTTTGAATATGATTCCCGGCTTTGATTTTACGCTCGCTGATGCTGCTGCAATTGCGATAATCGGCGGAGCCGACGGTCCGACTGCTATCTTTTTGGCGTCACGGCTTGCTCCCGAGCTGTTGGGAGCGATTGCGGTTGCCGCATATTCCTATATGGCGTTGGTACCCATTATCCAACCCCCCATTATGCGAGCTTTGACCACTGCCAAGGAACGTTCGATTCAAATGCGGCAACTACGTGAAGTCAGTCGCCGAGAAAAAATTCTCTTTCCCCTTGCCGTGCTGTTGTTGACCTTACTTGTATTGCCAACCGCAACACCTTTGGTGGGAATGTTTTGCCTTGGCAACCTAATGCGCGAGGCGGGTGTTGTCGAGCGCTTAAGTAAGACGGCACAAAATGAATTAATTAATATCGTGACCATCTTTCTTGGTCTGGGAGTGGGCTCAAAATTATCTGCAGATCAGTTTTTAGCCGTGGAAACGCTCGGTATTTTGGCACTTGGAGCGGTTGCGTTTGGTTTAGGAACCGCCGCAGGTGTGTTGATGGCGAAACTGCTCGCTAAATTCAGTAAAGAGCCACTCAACCCCTTGATTGGCGCTGCCGGAGTCTCAGCGGTGCCAATGGCTGCTCGAGTGGTGAATAAGGTTGGCCTTGAAGCGAATCCTCAGAATTTCTTGTTGATGCATGCGATGGGGCCGAATGTCGCCGGGGTACTTGGCTCTGCGGTCGCAGCCGGTATTTTACTTGCGCTTGTTGGGTGAGTTTAGCTAGCGGCCGGTAAGAAAAAGCAGCAGACTGTATGCAACGGCAACCACGACACTAAAGACAATGATGTAAACAAACCCTTGTTTACCTTGCTTGAGGCTCCAGCCGTTCATACGCAAATATAAAAACCAGATCACTGAGAGCACTACCGGCACGAGAAATAAAAAACGCGTCATATCGATATTTCTCCTATAGCTGACGTTGTTGTTTTAAGTTGAGGTCACTCGCCACTTGTTGCGCTTGGCTTAGTAAGGGGGCAAGCAGGACGATATCATCTGCGACTTTATCAAGCTCGCCATTTTGCATGTTTGTTTCCAAGCTTCCTGCGACTTCATGTAAGCGGAGTAAGCCAAGGTTTATCGCAGCCCCTTTCAATGAGTGAAAAAACCGCTGAGCTTCGCGATGCTGACCTTTTGCGATGAGGTCGACGACGCGCTCTGGCGCATGGTCATAGTCTTGCCGTAAGCGTTCGATAAGTTGCTGGTACAGTTCTGTATTATGTTGTAAACGACCCAGCGCCGCGGGCAGATCAATACCGCGGTAGGTTGGGTAATCCGGAGCCCTTGTAGGGGCGGCATCAGTATCGGCTGCTTCGGTCTTGACCTGTGCTGGAGTGTCACTCCGGCACCATTTGTTGATGGCCGCAATTAGTTTAGCTTCATCGATTGGCTTGGTTAAGTGATCCTGCATTCCGGCGCGGCGTGAGTTCTCAACATCTTCATCGGATGCATTGGCGGTCATGGCAACAATCGGGAGTTCCGCCGCAGAATAACGCGTTCGTAATTGCTGAGCGGCCGCAAGACCATCCATTTCTGGCATCTGCACATCCATCAAGATCAGGCCGTAGCGGTTTTGTTCGACTTTATCGAGCGCGATCCGCCCATTGCTAGCGGAATCTGTTTGTACACCCGCGTGTTCAAGCATTTCTTTTGCAATATGGCGGTTGATATCATTGTCCTCGACAATCAGTACCCGCGCCCCTAGCAGTTGCTCAGCAAGTTGAAAACCAGGAAGTTCGGTGGTGGCGCCCGGTAAGGTCAGGGCCGAGCAGAGCGCTCGGATGAGACTGCGGCTGGTATAAGGTTTCACCACAAAAGCATCGACGCCATGTTGCTTTGCCGTTGCCTGTAGTTCAGTTGCAAAGTAACTGGTTGTCATAATCAGTGCCGGGGTTTCTGCATGGTGCTGTAACCTTTGGCAGAATTCCAAGCCACTTAACCCGGGCAATTGCCAATCAACGATGGCGACATCAAATTTTTGTTCTAACGCAAGTGGCAAGGCTTCTTCAGCGGTGCGGCAGCTCACCACCTTAGCTTGGTAGCTACGCAATAGTTCGGTCACCATGTCACGGGTCGTGAGGTTATCTTCAACCACCAAAATAGAGCGCTCGGAAAGACGCTCGCGCAACATTTCCTCCGCACTATTATCAATATCTTGTTGCAGTGGGAAGCGTAATTCGAGGAAAAAAGTTGAGCCTTGCCCCAAACTACTCGTGACCCCTAAACCGTGATCGTTCATTAATTTAACGATCCGTTGTGAAATAGCGAGCCCTAAACCGGTCCCGCCATATTTCCGCGTGGTTGAGCTATCCGCTTGGGTAAATGACTGGAATAAGCGCGCGCGTTGATGTTCATCCATTCCGATACCGGTATCAGTAACAGATAAACGTAAATGAACATCTTCAGTGGATTGGTCTAACAGTGTTACCGCAACCACGATTTCACCGGCATCGGTGAATTTAATGGCGTTGCTGACAAGGTTGACCAAAACCTGATTCAGTCTCAGCGGATCGCCAATGAGTTGAGTTGGAATGTTGCCGGGGAGCTTGATAACGAATTCCAAATTTTTATCGTAGGCACGGTAGGCAAACATATCCGCCAAACTTTCAAGCACTTCAGCTAAGTCGAAAGGAATCGCTTCAATAATTAATTTGTCGGCGTCGAGCTTAGCGAGGTCGAGAATATCGTTGATAATAGCTAGCAATACTTTCGATGAGTTCTCAATCGATTTTAAATAGTTACGCTGCTCGTCATCGAGTTCCGTTTTGAGGCACAGCTGAGTCATCCCCAAAATGGCGTTAATCGGCGTGCGGATCTCGTGACTGATATTTGCGAGAAAGTCACTCTTTGCTTTAATCGCTGCTTCAGCGGCTTCAATTGTCGCTTGCAACTCTTTTAGATTTGCTTTCCCGTCACTCAAAATTACGACCTTGGTTGCTCTCGAATCACTTCATCATGATGCCACGCAGTGGCCGTTGCGCCAAGTCTGTTGTGTTGATATTCAAGCCCAGTTGACGGTGGTTAGCATAGACTCTAGTGCGATTACCTATTAAGCTTGTAGGATAATTCGAACAGCTCCCTGAGCTGAATGAGGAGACCCTGTGCAAAAATCTTTTCAGCAGTTGCTTGTGCATCTTGAGAGCAAATTAGCACAAGTTGGATTACGCCAGTTTCAACGTGGTGTAGAGCGTGAATGTTTACGTATCGATGGAACCGGGAAGTTAGCTCTTACACCCCATCCACCGGCACTTGGTTCAGCGCTTAAACATGACTACATCACGACTGATTACTCCGAGTCATTACTCGAGTTTATTACGCCCGTAGCGCGTGATATCGATACCACTATGATGCAGTTGAGCGATATCCATAAATTTACTTATGCCCATATTGGGGAGGAATATTTGTGGCCGATGAGTATGCCATGCTTTATTGCATCGCCTGAACATATCCCAATTGCAAACTATGGTGCATCTCATGTTGGGCGGATGAAGAGCTTATATCGCACCGGTCTGACTTGGCGCTACGGTGCGGAGATGCAAATCATTGCCGGAGTTCATTATAATTTCTCATTAGCAGATGAAATGTGGCAGGTCTTAGCTGATGCGGATGGGGTCAAATTAACCCAAAACTACATTTCAAAACGCTACTTTGATTTGATCCGCAATTACAAACGTATCAGTTGGGTCATTCCTTATTTATTTGGCGCATCTCCCGCTATTTGTAAATCGTTTTTACGCCCTGACCGAGCAGCAGAGCTTGAGTTTGAACAAATGGGCAAAGGTACCATCTATCGGCCCTTTGGAACGGCCCTGAGAATGAGCGATTTGGGGTATACCAGCAAGGAGCAAGCAAGTTTAGGAATCAGCTATAACTCCCTTGATGAGTATGTTTCAGGATTGCGCCGAGCGATTTCTCAACCCTCTGCAGAGTTTGCCAAGCTTGGGGTCAAAGTTGCAGGCGAATATCGCCAGTTAAATGACAATATTCTGCAAATCGAAAATGAATTTTATGCTTCGATTCGGCCGAAACGTGTTGCTCGTTCTGGTGAGACGCCAACCCAAGCGCTCGAACGCGGGGGAGTGCAATATATTGAGGTGCGCGCTTTAGATGTGAATCCATTTAGTGCAGTGGGCATAACAGCTGACCAAATGCGTATGCTCGACACCTTATTACTGGCCTGTTTATTGTCGCCAAGTGCCCCCCTTGATGCCGCTGAACAAAAGGCTTGTGACGATAATTTTAATCGCGTTGTACTCGATGGCCGGAATCCTCGCTTAACACTGATTGATAAAGGCCATGAACGGCCGATAGCAGACTGGCTTGAAGACTTATTTAGTGACTTTTACAGCGTTGCACAACGCATCGACCAAGCGCATAGTTGCCGTAGTTACGAAGATACGGTGACTGAGCAATATAAGGCTGTATTGAACCCTGAGCTGACCCTGTCTGGCCAAATGCTGGCCATTATGAAGGCACAGAACCTTGATAACAGCGAGCTTGGGATGCGTCTCGCAAAACACTATCGCAAAGAAATGCAAAGCCCAATGCAGTATTACTCAGAACAACAATTTGAACGTTGGGCTGAGCAGTCTCTTGCTGCGCAGAAGGCTGCTGAAGAGCAGGACGCGGGGCAATCATTTGACCAATTTTTAGAAACTTATTTTGCGCACGCAGCCACCTCTGCGCGCTATGAGGGAGAATAAAACGTTGAAGGTGAGAGGGCTTACTGCAAGTTTAACAGGTGTAATCCTACTGAGCTTAGCCGGTTGCGCCACGGCGCCGCCGCGAGAGCCTGAAAACCTTTGTGAAATCTTCCGAGAGAAAGATGATTGGTACGACGCTGCGGCTGATATGCGGGAAAAATGGGGCGTGCCGATTCAAGTGCCGATGGCGATAATGTACCAAGAAAGCTCCTTTAAACATGACGCCAAGCCACCTAAGGACTACATTCTTTGGGTGATTCCTTGGGGCCGTGTTAGCTCGGCTTATGGCTACTCCCAAGCAAAGACACTGACCTGGGAAGATTATCAACGTGAGACCGGAAACTCATGGGCATCGCGCGATGATTTTGAAGATGCGATTGATTTTATGGGCTGGTTCATAAGCAAAACCCATCAAGTTAACGGTGTGTCAAAGTGGGATGCTTATGCCCAGTACTTAAATTACCATGAAGGTTGGGGCGGTTATCGGCGTCAAACCTATCGTGACAAGCAGTGGCTAATGACCACTGCGGGGCGAGTGAAGGAGCGCGCCAGTCGCTATGGTAGTCAATTGCGCAGCTGTGAAGAAGAACTCCAGCGTGGCTGGCTGTCGCGCTTATTGTTTGGTTAATTTAGCGCGACTTGTTTTTGCGCTTTTTCGGTGCTGGAACAAAACGAACGGTTTTGATGAGGTTATCCGCAACTTCAATGATCTCCATTGCGTAACCGCTTATACGCAGGCACAGTGGGGTATCTGGGATATCACCCAAGGCCTCAATAATCAGGCCACTCACAGTTTTAGGGCCGTCAGTCGGTAAACTCCAATTCAGCTCTTTGTTCAATTCGCGTAAATTAGCGATCCCTTCAACGATGACACTACCATCGGCTTGAATTTGGATGCTTTCACTGGTTTGTGGAGCGATATTAGTGGTGAAGTCACCGACAATTTCTTCGAGAATATCTTCAAGTGTGACTAAGCCTTGAATGTCGCCATATTCATCAACCACGAGCCCAATACGTTCTTTGTTGCGCTGAAATTTTAATAGCTGTACGTTCAACGGAGTCCCTTCTGGGATATAGTATATTTCGCGCGCGGCGCGGACGATCTCGGCTTTGTCGATATCTTGCTGGTTCTTTGCAACCATTTGCATGATGTCGCGTGCATGCAAAAAGCCAATCGCATCATCCACATCATTTCGATACAGTAAAATTCGCGTGAACTGAGCTTGTGAAAGCTGACGGATAATAGAGCGGACGTCAGCTTGAACATCAATACCAGAGATATCCGAGCGTGGGATCATAACGTCTTCTACGGTGACTTTTTCTAAGTCAAGAATACTCAGCAGCATCTCTTGGTGGCGGCTAGGAATCATATTTGCCGCTTCATTCACCACAGTCCGAAGTTCCTCTGAACTGAGTGCATCAGCGCCGACCTTCGCTTTCGGATTCACTCCGAGTAAGCGCATGAAACCGTTGGTAATAAAATTAAGACCTGCCACCACAGGGTATAACACCATCAGCATCGGTTTTAGCAGCATCGAGCTTGGAAAAGCGATACGTTCGGGATAAAGCGCCGCGATTGTTTTTGGTGTCACTTCGGAGAAAATAAGCATGATAAAGGTCAATGCGAAGGTGGCGACAAGTACACCAGCATCTCCGAACCAGCGAATACAAATAATGGTTGCCACAGCAGAGGCCGCGATATTGACCAGATTATTCCCGATTAAAATCAGGCCGATTAACCGATCGGGGCGGTCGAGCAAATATTGGACGCGTTTCGCACCGCTATGCTTTTCTTGCGCAAGGTGACGCAGTCGGTATCGATTCACCGACATCATGCCCGTTTCAGAACCTGAGAAATATGCAGAACAAATCAGTAGGATGCCAAGCGTTATCAGCAGGGCGGAGGTGGATATGTCGTCCAAAAAGGTTACCTATGGTTACAATCGAACTTCATAATTTAATCTGCTCGAGGATGAAGTCAAGCACCGAGCAAAATATCTTTTACAAAGCGGCTGCCGAAATAGGCCAATGTAAGAATAACACTGGCAATTACAGAGGCGATAACAAGCCCCTTACCACGCGCTCTAGCGACGCCGTGGAAAAGACTTATCGCGATATACATAACTGCAGCAACACTACTTAAGATGGTTTTATGTGCTTGTCCCTGAGCGAACATATCCTCGAGAAACAAAAAACCGGTTAATAGCGCGAGGACCAACAGTGCCGCGCCACTCGTGACTAGGCGGAAGAAGTATTGCTCGATGGTTAATAAGGGCGGCAAATGGCGACTGACGGCTGCAGATTTGTGATGTTTGAGTAGATGCGATAGGTACAAAAGCTGAACTGCGTATAAGGTCGCAAGCATTAATACCGCGTAGGCTAGCAGCGAAATGACAACGTGTGCGACAAGCGCTGCTCTCGCATCGATTGCGGCGCCCCAATCGGTCGGGCTGGCAACCATTAAGGTGACGGCGACAGCAGCAAAAACCATGATCACTGGACGTAACAATAAACCGGTTTTGCGCTTCGCAGCGACAACCACGAGTGCTGCCAAAAAGACTGCAACAGAACTCAAACTGGTGGTGATGGTAATATGTTCAAAATGATCGAGCGCTAAGTGTTGCCAGATCAGATAAATATTGCCAATGATAGCTACGACGGCAAGCGCTACATTGCCTTTGACTTGATTTGAGGTGTGCGTTAATGCTCGCCACATTAAACCTGCAGCTAAAAGATAAGCAAAAACTGTCAGACTAAAAGGAATCACTGTCGCCATCGGCTGTCATCCTAGCTCCATATCGACTGGTCATTAAAGTATATGCATAGTTGTCACTAAACCCAAGTAAATAAGCAACGCCAAGCAAGAATAATCACTTGAATTCGGGTATACTCGGCCTCATTGCTTGGGGTAATGCTAAGAATTATGGATCTAACCTATGTTCGAAAATTTAAGTGAACGACTGTCCCAGTCGCTAAAGTCAATTACAGGGCGTGGTCGACTAACTGAAGACAATATTAAAGATACTCTGCGCGAAGTTCGGATGGCCCTGCTTGAAGCTGATGTCGCCTTACCAGTGGTGCGCGAATTCGTCGCAGCGGTTAAAGCGGATGCCGTTGGTGCTGAGGTCAATAAAAGCCTCACCCCTGGACAAGAGTTTCTCAAAATCGTTCAGCGTCAACTTGAAGCTGCCATGGGGGAAGGGAATGTCCCACTGAATCTCGCAACTCAACCTCCGGCAGTGCTGTTGATGGCAGGTCTGCAAGGGGCGGGTAAAACCACCAGCGTCGCTAAACTTGCGAAATACTTAAAAGATCGCGAGAAGAAAAAAGTTTTGGTGGTGAGCGCGGACGTATATCGTCCTGCGGCGATTAAACAGTTAGAAACGCTTGCGGCTGAAGTCGATGTAGAGTTTTTCCCCTCCAGCACAGATCAGAGTCCAGTGGCCATCGCTGAAGGTGCGATTCAACATGCGAAAAAGAAATTTATTGATGTAGTCATTGTCGATACGGCAGGACGCACCGCCATTGATGACGAGATGATGGCAGAAATTAAAGCGCTGCATGGTGCAATTAAGCCTATTGAGACTTTGTTTGTGGTTGACTCGATGACAGGTCAAGATGCAGCAAATACTGCTCAAGCTTTCAATGAGGCGTTGCCACTAACGGGTGTGATCCTGACTAAAACAGACGGTGATGCGCGAGGTGGTGCTGCGCTGTCAATTCGTCATATTACCGGTAAGCCAATCAAATTCCTTGGGGTAGGCGAAAAGACCAGTGCCCTTGAGCCATTTCATCCTGAGCGAGTCGCATCTAGAATTCTAGGAATGGGCGATGTCCTCTCGCTTATTGATGAACTCGAACAAAAAGTTGATAAAGAAAAAGCCGCTAAAGTTGCTCAAAAAGTAATGAAAGAAGGAAAGTTTTCATTAGAAGACTTTCGTGAACAACTGGTTCAAATGCGCAGTATGGGCGGCATGATGGGCTTGATGGACAAGCTTCCGGGGATGGGCAAAGTCAGTGCTCAAGTGAAAGATCAAATGGATGATAAGGTGACCCTTAGAATGGAAGCGATTATCAATTCCATGACCCCCAAAGAACGCCAGTATCCAGACTTAATTAAAGGCTCGCGCAAGCGCCGCATCGCAGCGGGTTCAGGGACTCAGGTACAAGATGTAAACCGCCTGCTGAAACAATTCATGCAAATGCAGAAGATGATGAAAAAGATGAAAGGCGGTGGCATGGCGAAAATGCTCAGAGGAATGGGCGGAATGGGCGGTAAGCTACCACCGGGCATGTTCCCGAAACGCTAGAGAATACTTGCATTGCAAGAAAAAATCGGTAGAATTAGCGCGCTCTTCGACCCAGGTCGGAGGCGTACGCATTTATTTAACATTAGAAAACTGTATCGAGGAACGTAATGGTAACCATTCGTTTAGCACGTCACGGCGCTAAAAAGCGCCCATTCTACCAAATGGTAGTGACCGACAGTCGTAATGCTCGCGACGGTCGTTTTATTGAAAATGTTGGTTTCTTCAACCCGCTTGCGCGTGGTCAAGAAGAAACATTGCGCGTTGACTTAGATCGTATTGACCACTGGGTTGGTCATGGTGCGACCTTGTCTGAGCGTGTTGCAAAATTGGTGAAAGACGCGCGTCGCGCAGCTTAAGCCGAACACAGTAGCTGCGGGTAGCAATGAACGAAAACACTCAACAAGTTGTTGTTGGTCGCCTTGGCGCCGTTTACGGGGTCAAAGGATGGCTTAAAGTTCAAAGTTACACCGATGATGCTGAAGCCATTTTTGAATATAGCCCTTGGGCAATTATTCACGGGAAACAAGCGCAACAGGTAGAGGTCGCGGAATGGCGGCGACACAATAAAGGCCTGATTGTGAAATTGAGTGGAATAGATGATCGCGACGCGGCACACAGTTTAACTGGTGCGGAAATCGTGATTGATGCCGCCCAATTACCTGAGTTACCCGAAGATGAGTTTTATTGGCGAGACCTAATTGGTATGGCTGTGGTAAATACCGATGGTTATAACATGGGTGTCGTCGAGCAGATAATGGCCACCGCATCAAATGATGTGATGGTCGTGAAAGCAAACCATAACGATGCGTTTGGACGGTCGGAACGATTGATTCCATTCATTCAGAGTCAGTATGTGAATGAAGTCGATCGTGACCAGAAGAAAATAGTTGTGGATTGGCCTGCGGATTTTTGATGTCAGCAAAGTTAAAGGTCAACGTCATTACGTTGTTCCCTGAAATGTTGCAGGCTATCACCGAAGTGGGCGTTACCGGTCGAGCGGTGCGGGACGGGTTAATCGAGATTGATGCGATCAATCCTCGCGACTTCACTCACGACAAACACCGAACAGTGGACGATCGTCCATATGGAGGTGGGCCGGGAATGCTGATGATGGTGCAGCCATTGACGGATGCGATTGCAGCGGCCAAGCAGCAGCTTGGACCACAGGCCAAGGTGATATATATGTCACCGCAAGGGCGTAAATTGGATCAGCAAGGTGTCGCGGAGCTTGCGCAAAGCGAAAACTTGATTATCCTCGCCGGTCGTTACGAAGGTATCGATGAACGGGTGATTAATGCCCATGTCGATGCAGAGTGGTCGATTGGTGATTATGTTCTGAGTGGGGGAGAGCTCCCTGCCATGGTATTACTCGATGCGGTTGCACGGTTAATACCTGGGGTGCTTGGTCATAGTGAATCTGCAGCAGAAGACTCTTTTGCGAACGGATTACTTGATTGCCCGCACTATACACGACCAGAAGTGCTTGATGGTGAGGTGGTGCCGGCTGTTTTACTCAGCGGCAATCATGCAAAAATTAAACGTTGGCGGATGAAGCAAGCGCTCGGAAGAACCTGGCTTCGCCGACCAGATATGTTAAATAATCTAGCTCTGACTGACGAGCAGCAGCAGTTACTCGATGAATATATAAACGAGTATCAGCAAGCACAAAGCTCGGGTAGTTAATCTAGGTAAGTGAGGCAAGTATGGCTAAAGTAAATCAAAATTTGATCAAAGCGATCGAAGATGAGCAAATGAAAAGCGACCTTCCGGATTATGCGCCGGGCGATACAGTGGTCGTTAATGTTAAAGTAAAAGAAGGCAACCGTGAGCGGATCCAGGCATTCGAAGGGGTTGTCATCGCGAAGCGTAACCGTGGTTTGCACTCAGCATTTACCGTGCGTAAGATTTCAAACGGTGAAGGTGTTGAGCGTACTTTCCAAGTCCACAGCCCGCTTATCGATAGCATCGTAGTTAAGCGTAAAGGTGCGGTTCGTCGTGCTAAGCTGTACTACTTGCGTGAGCGTTCAGGTAAGTCTGCACGTATTCGCGAGAAGTTGTCTTAAGTATTCTGAGCACATCAGAATCTCAAAAAACCCGCTTTATGCGGGTTTTTTTGTGGCCAAAATAAGGCACAATAAAAAAGGCTAAGAAAAAGGGGACTCGGGTGGAAGAACAAGAGTTAGCGCGTCTGCGTGCAGAGATTGATGCAACGGATCACCAATTACTGAAAACCTTAAAGCGGCGACAAGAACTCGCAGCTGAAATCGGTCGGGTGAAGCGTAAGCTCGGACAGCCCCTTTATGTGCCCGCTCGGGAACGTCAACTGATTGCAGCTCGACGCCAAGAAGCTCGGGCTCAAGGGCTCTCTGAGCAACTGATTGAAGACGTGCTTCGTCGTGCAATGCGCGAGAGTTATCAGCAGCAACAAGCCAGTGATGAGCACTTAAGTGGTCGAGTGATCGCTATTATTGGCGGTGCTGGCGCGCTTGGGTCGCTGTTTCATCGGCTGTTCACTGGTGCTGGCGCACGCGTCATGATTATTGAGAAAGATGACTGGGCTCAACTCAGTGAAGCTGAACAACTTGATCTCGTTCTCTTTGCCACGCCGATCGCGCAGACCCCTGAGCTCATCACGCAGTTACCTGAGCTTCCCGACTCCTGTGTGCTCGCTGATTTAACCAGTATCAAAGAGCAGCCATTGCAACAGATGCTCGCTCAGCATCAAGGTCCGGTGGTGGGTTTACATCCGATGTTTGGACCACAACTGAACCATTTAGCCAAACAGCTTATAGTGGTCTGTCATGGTCGTCAGCAACCGGCCTATCAGTGGTTACTCGACGCTTTTCAGCGCTGGGGAGCACATTTGCAAGAGGTCTCCGCGAAGCAACATGATGCGGCAATGGCTTTTGTGCAAATGCTTCGGCACTTATCAACCTTCGTTTACGGACGTCATCTGGCTCAGGAGCAAGTTGATATCGCACAGCTTATTGCCTTGAGTTCGCCGATCTATCGTTTAGAAATGATGATGGTTGGGCGCTTATTTGCGCAAAACCCAGAGCTGTATGCAGATATTATTCTTGCTAATAAATCACACTTCGTGATGATTAAGCGCTATCTCGAAACCTTTACAGAAGTGCTCGACCAGCTTGAACGCGGCGAACGCTCAGACTTTATCGAAGCGTTCGAGCAAGTACATCAATTCTTTGGGGATTATGCTGAACAGTTTTTAGCAGAGAGTCAGCATTTACTCGATGCCGCCGGTGATGCCCATCAGGTCGGCTAGTTGCTTCGGATTTACGGGTTTGGTGAGACAATGGCTGATGCCAACTTGCTGACAGCGTTCAATAAGTTCACTCGCGTCCGTGCTGCTCACCATTGCAAAGCTGCAGCGCTCTGCACAATAAGGTGCGAGCGCCTCTTTCAATTCGGTTCCAATGGCATCGGGTAATTCTTGATCGAGGAAAATGTAATCATATCGGTGCACCTGCACTAAGCGAAAAGCCTCAGCAGCCGAGTCAGCAGTGTGTACCTCAACTTTGAGTTGCGCTAGCATACTCTTCATAATTTCTTTTGAGATAAAATCATCATCGACAATTAAAGCACGCATACCTTTCTCGCCATTGAACAATAGGATTAAGCCAAAAGAATGAATCTCGATATCGAGACATCTTAGCAAAAGGAAAGGGTGAGTGCGATAGCATCACGATAGGAGAGTCTCGATGTCAGGGGCACAGCAAAAAGTTAAAGTGTGGGATGGGTTTGTTCGTATTTTTCACTGGTTGCTCGTACTTTTGTTTGCCGGACTTTGGTGGACAGCAGAAAACCATGAAATGGAGCGCCATGGCCAGCTTGGTTATATTTTAGTGGGGCTGCTTGTCGCGCGCATTTTATGGGGGCTATGGGGCAGTGAAACCGCGCGCTTTAGTCAGTTCGTCCGCTCCCCTAAGGCAGTGATAGGTTATCTTAAAGACACTGAAGCAAAGCCGTCAGTTGGTCATAATCCTCTCGGTGGTTGGTCAGTCATCGTTTTACTGTTGTTGCTGCTAGCGCAAGTTGTTACTGGACTCTTTAATAGCGATGATATTTTGTTTAGTGGTCCACTAGCTCATTTGGTCAAGGGCGATCTAGCCGAAGCGATCGGCGAAATACACGAAATTGTGTTCGAGGTTTTGCTGGTGCTTATCGCAGTCCATATCATTGCGATTGTGGTGTATCGTTTACGCGGTAAGAATCTACTGATAGCGATGCTGACTGGATGGCAAAGAGCGGATGCAAAAATCACAGCGCCGCGGATTCGTTCTGGGCTTTGGGGGATGGTGCTAGCGGCAGTATGTATTGCCGCTAGCTGGTGGTATTTCGCTTAGTCTTTATATTGGTCGTGGCAAGCTTTACAGTTTTTTGCTGCGGCCATAAAGGCTGATTTGGATGCCCCCATGTCGCCTCCAGCGGCTGCTTCTGCAAGCGCTGCTGCATCACTTTGGAATTGAGTTGCCCGCGCTTGGAAGTCGTCCCAGTTATCCCAAATCTCTGGAAGCGCATCAGAACCCGCTCCCGGCTGAGCACCTTGGGTATTGAATGCTGGCCATGGAATAGTTGCGAGTTTAGCGAAGTCAGCGGCCCGCTCAGCGAATAGCTGCTGGTCCCACGCCACATCACCTTTGACCATATCACCTAAATAGGCGAAGTTTTGGCGCATAATTGAGAACGCTTTCTGGCGATATTCGACGGCTTTTTCAGCATCACCGAAGGCAGTTTGAGCGGTTGTTACTGCGGATAGTGTAACGGCGGCGAGTGCGGCACTAATAAGACCTAATTTGCGTGAAATCATGAATCTCTCCTCAATAATTGTCGTTTTAACGACTTCAATACGCTATTCGTCCATATTTAGATTGCGCTGAGGCGCAGTTGGCATTTACTGTAAGCCAATACCATAACACGAACAAGGGGAAGTGAATGTCTAGCAAATACCACTTGAGTGGAATTGCAGCTGCTTTGTTGGCGACCATGTCAGGCGCTGTTGGTGCGTCCCAGACCACCACAGTCCAGGGGCTGCATGACAATAGTTCGCAATTCTTCGCATTACAAAACGCAACTATTGTGACCGAGCCGGGGCAACGCATCGAAAATGCTACCTTGGTGATCCGCAACGGCAAAATAGAGCGGATTAATCGGAACAACCAAGCACCCGCTGGGGCGCGCGTACTTGATCTCACGGGGCATATCATTTATCCCGGCTTTATTGACCCATATAGCAACTACGGCGTTGCTGAACCGGGTGAGCGGCAACGGGGCGGTTGGCGCAGCCAACCACCGGTTTACAATAATAAACGTGAGGGGGGGAATGCGGGTAATGATGCGATTCACTCTCAATATGATTGGGTTGATTCGGTCAAAACCGATGCTAAAGCGGCACGAGCCTATGTAGAGCAGGGCTTTACCGCAGTACAAAGTGCTCGCCTTGATGGTATTTTCCAGGGCCAAGCTGTGACCCTGTCACTGGCAGATAAAATTCCCAACAATATTATCTACAACCCGTACGGGCGTCATTTTGGCTCGTTTGATAAAGGCAGTTCAGAGCAGCAATATCCATCGAGCTTGATGGGATCGATTGCTCTTGTTCGGCAAACTTTGTCAGATGCGAACTGGTATGAACAAGCATTTGGTAAGCAAGCTCATAATGGTCCAGTTGAGTACAATGCTGCGCTACAAGAGCTGATTGAGATTGAGCGCGAAGGCTTGGTGTTTAAAGTCAGCGATGACAAATCACTCTTGCGCGCTCATGATGTTCTTTCACGTTTCAATGTTCCGGCTACCTATGTGGGCTCGAACTTCGAATATGCGCGAGTCGATGCGATTAAGTCGACTAACTCTACTTTGATTTTACCACTGAACTTCCCTGCGGCACCTGAAGTTAATGGCGTCAATGATCATCTCGACGTATCGTTGGCAGATTTACGCCATTGGGAGCGAGCACCGAGTAATGCAGCCGTGATGGCTCAGGCAGGAATTGATTTTGCTTTCACTTTAAGTGACCTGCAAAAGCAATCTGATTTCTGGCCAAATCTTCGTAAGGCTGTCGCCCATGGGTTAAGTCAGGAAGATGCGTTAGCCGCCCTAACAACAATTCCGGCGCGAATTGCGGGCGTTGCGGATAAAGCGGGTAAATTGGCGCCAGGCTATATGGCTGACTTCGTCGTCGCCGATGGCGATTTATTCCAGCAAGGTGAAATTCAATCGGTCTGGTTGCAGGGGCAACAGGTCGAAATGAAGCCCTTACGCCAGGCAGTCCTTGCAGGTGATTTCTCAGTTGAGCTTGCAAATCAAACTCTGCCACTGACTATTAAGGCCGGTAAACGCATGAGTGGTGAGTTAACCCTTGCGGGTGAGACGATTGCGCTGCGTAACCTTGAGCGTGATGATGCGCAAGTCCAATTTGTCTTTGATGCGGAGTTAGCCGGAATGAATGGCGCTTGGCGAGTGCGGATGGGACAAACCTCAGCAACGGGGTATAGCGGTATTGCGGTCTCACCAAGCGGACGCGAACTGCCACTTCGAGCAGAGCGCGTTGCAGATGCAGCGTCAGCTCCTGAGAAAACCGAAACCTCCGTAAATTATGCCAGTCGGGTGACCTTCCCAAATGTCGCGTTTGGACTTGATGGGCTGCCGCCACGACAGAATTTGCATATCAAAAACGCAACCGTATGGACTGCGGATGAGCAGGGCGTGTTGGAGAATGCGGATATTCTCATCCGTGACGGTAAGTTTGAGCGCATTGGCACAGATTTGCGGACTCCGCGCGGCTTCACTGTGATTGATGCAGAAGGGAAACATGTCACTCCGGGTATCATCGATGAACACTCGCATATCGCCATTGATCGTGGAGTGAATGAGGGCTCAGAGGCGATCACTGCGGAAGTGCGAATTGGTGATGTGGTTAACCCTGATGACATTCATATTTATCGCTCACTTGCCGGTGGTACCACTATGGCTCAGCTGTTACACGGTTCAGCCAACCCAATCGGTGGTCAGGCGCAAGTGATTAAGCTGCGTTGGGGTGGCACTGCTGAGCAACTTAAATTCGACGCTGCGCCGCCGAGTATTAAATTCGCCCTCGGTGAAAATGTTAAACAGAGCAACTGGGGCAGTAATTATACCGTGCGTTATCCGCAAACGCGGATGGGTGTCGAGACCATCATGCGTGATGGCTTCACAGCTGCGCTCGAATATCGTCAGCGCTTGCGCGAGTACGACAAATTGAGTCGGCGCGAAAAAGAGCAAACCGCACCGCCAAGACCGGACTATCGTTTAAATACCTTGTTGGAGATCTTGGATAGCGAGCGATTTGTTCACGCCCACTCATACGTGCAGTCAGAAATTTTAATGTTGATTCGACTGGCTGAGGAGTTTGACTTCACCCTGACCACCTTCACGCATATTCTTGAGGGCTATAAAGTCGCTAGCGAAATGGCGAAGCACGGAGCTGGCGGCTCAACCTTTGCTGATTGGTGGGCCTACAAGTTCGAAGTGTATGATGCGATTCCGCAAAATGCCTGTTTAATGCAAGATAAAGGCGTTTTAACCAGCGTCAATTCAGATAGTAACGATCTGCAGCGTCGACTGAACACTGAGGCAGCCAAGTCAGTGACTTACTGTGGAATGTCAGAACATGAAGCACTGCAATTGGTGACTTTAAATCCAGCGAAGCAATTGAAGGTTGATGAGTACGTGGGCAGTATTACCGAAGGTAAACACGCCGATTTTGTGATTTGGAACGACCATCCGTTGTCTGCGTATGCAAGCCCTGATTCAACTTGGATCAATGCTCGTAAATTCTTTGACCGTGACGCCGACCTAGCCATGCGTGACGCAGTTGCTGCAGAAAAACAAGCTTTGATTCAAAAGCTTCTTGCAAGCCCAGCTGCCGCTCGTCAAGGCGATAACGGTGGGTATAAAAAACCACAACCGACGTGGGAATGTAACACCGAACATGACGTATGGTTGGATGCATTTACCGTTCATAGCCACGATTAAGGGAGGCAACACTGATGAAAGCATTTGTAAAAGCGGTGTTGGCCGCCACATTATTCACCACCACTACAGCAGCGACAGCGCATGATATGGTGCCTGCGGGGCCACAAACTGAGCCTGTTCTGCTGCAAAATGGGACTGTGTACACCATTACCAATGGCGTCCTTGAGAACGCCGACGTCTTGTTTGACGACGGTAAGATTGTTGCAGTTGGCACTAACCTTGAGGTACCGGCGCAAGCACAGGTTATCGATATCACGGGTAAGCACGTTTATCCGGGTTTGATTGCGCTTGATACCACCCTCGGCTTGGTCGAAATCGGTGCAGTGAGAGCCAGTGATGACCAAAATGAAGTCGGAGCGATTACCCCAGAGGTAAGCGGACACATTGCCTATAATCCAGACTCTGAGATTATTCCAACGGTGCGTTACAACGGTGTAACCCATGCTGAAGTGGTACCGCAAGGTGAATTAATCATGGGGCGCTCGAGCCTGCTGAAAACCGATGGCTGGACCTACGAGGATTCGGCTGAGTCACTGAATGTCGCCTTACATGTGAACTGGCCACGGGCAGGTCTAAATACCGCTTGGTGGGAACGTCGTTCGCCAGCGGAGCAGCGTAAAGCCAATGCTGAAGCGCTCCAACGGTTGAAAGATGCCTTTACCGAAGCACGCGCGTACTATGATGCCAAATTAGCTGGCGAAACCAATGGTACCGATTTGCGCTGGGAAGCCATGAGCGATCTCTTTACTGGAACCATTCAGCTCTTTGTGCACGCTGATGACAAACGTCAGATCGAACAAGCGGTTGAATTTAGTAAAGAGTATGGTTTTGACTTGGTCATCGTTGGTGGCCGTGACGCTTGGCGCGTCACGGAGTTACTCGCGACCGAGCAAGTCCCGGTTATTTATGGTGCGATGTATGGCCTACCGACGCGTGATGATGAGCCATATGATCAGGCCTATCGTACACCTGCACTGCTAGCCCAAGCAGGAGTTGATTTTGCACTGGCTTATCCAGGTTATTGGGATGTTCGTAATCTTGCCTTTGGTGCCGGTAATAGTGTTGCTTACGGCCTTGATCGAGAAGCTGCACTTGCCGCCATCACTTTGAAGCCAGCGCAGCTAATGGGTGTTGATGCTGAGCTGGGCTCAATTGAGGTAGGTAAGAATGCAAGCTTAATCGTGTCTGATGGCGATATTCTTGATCATCGCGAGCATGGGGTAGAGCTTATGTTTATCGACGGTGGTCGGGTTGATCTCAACAATCGACACTTGCAGCTGTATAACAAATACAAGCAAAAGCCCTAAGGTTTTGCGAAGTTGGTCAAAAGCCGAGCATATTGCTCGGCTTTTTGTTAACAAGTGTGAATCAGACGCGGAAAAGCTTGTCATCTGACCTCGCAATTGGCAGTATCCTTGTTAGGACATCGGATAACGATTTGTTGAATTAGGATCAACCGCTATGGCATTACATCGTCAGTTTTCCAATGATGGGAAAGAGCTTATCATCGCGATAAAAGGGAAGTTTGATTTCAACTTGGTGCAAGAGTTTCGCCAAGCATATAGTGACGTTGGCGATCAAAGACCCACAGTGTTCATCGATTTGCGTGAAACCGAGTACCTTGACAGTTCGGCGCTTGGAATGCTGTTGAACATGCGCAAGTCTTTGGGGAAATCAGTCCGCGCCATCCACATTATTAACTGTCGTCCAGAAGTGCGCAGTATTCTTGATATTTCTCGATTCGATAAACTGTTTACGATTGAGTAATGGCCGCTTATCGAGAGTGTAGTCAACCATGCTAGCGGTTCATGATAACTCGCCTCTAGCGCAAACAGTGCTTGCGCAACTCAAGCTCGACTACCCCTCGCTTAAAATCGTCAATTTTTCTCCGCAAGATGTCAATCAGTTGCTCTCCGAGGGAAATGTCTTACTGGTTATATTGGAGTATCAAAGTACTCAGTATGAGCAGTTCAAGATGCTCGTAAAACAGCATCGCAAGGCCGTCGAAACGGACTATCCGAGCGATGTGCTGTTAATCACAGATACTGAAGCGGGGTTTGTCGGACTGCTTGATGAATCTGAAAAGCTGTTCGTCGATGGTTTGATTTGGCCAGAGCCGAGCGGACTTCTTAAGACTCGCCTTGCAATGTTGAGTCAGTTACAACTCCTCCGTATCGAGCTGGCTCAGACACGCCACTCGTTGGCTTGGCACGCGACTCGAATCGACCGCGAGCACCAACTCGTTGAGCACATTTTTCGCAATGCTTTAAGCCGTAACTTTCTAGATTATAACCACATTCGCACTTATCTTACCCCAGTCTCGAAGTTTAACGGCGATTTGTGTTTGGTTGCGCCAGGTCCGATTGGAAACGTCTACGTATTCATGGCTGACTTTACGGGTCATGGGCTAGCTCCGGCAACAGGAGCCTTACCCTTATCACAGGCTTTTTTCGCCATGGCCGACCGCGGTGTATCAGTTGCTGAGATGGTGACTGAGTTCAATTTTCGTCTCAATCGACTGTTACCTGATGACATGTTCTGTGCCGGATTCTTACTCGAGATTTCGGCGAACGGCGAGCGCGTTACCTATTGGAATGGTGGGATGCCGCCTGCCATCTTATTTAATGATAAAGGTGAGGTTATCGAGCGACTTTCAGCTCAGCATATGGCTCTGGGCGTGTTAGACGAAGATGATTTTGATAGCCGAGTCACCACTTTTCGCGCTAGCCATGATCAACACATCGCCTTATACACCGATGGTGTGATCGAGTTACTGGGACATCAACTCGAATTCCTCGGCATCGATTCGCTTGAACAACTGCTGCGACGCTTTCCAAAATCAGACGACTTTCAGCGCCTCGTTGCCGAGCTGGAGCATTTTCGGGGAACGCAGCCATTACATGACGATTTGTCGCTGGCAATTTTAGCCTGTCAACCCACTGGGCTTGATGACATTCCGGTGCCGACTGAAGACGGCGCAATGCCATTTCAACTGTTAGTTGACCTAGAGGTGGAGCATATTCGCGAGCTTGATCCAGTCAATCATGTTTTGACTGCGATTGGTTCATTACCGGGCCTAAGGCGTCACCGAACAACACTCTATTTGTTGCTCGCTGAAGCCTATAATAATGCCTTAGAACACGGTTTACTGGCGCTCGATTCGAGTCTAAAAGATAGCTCGGATGGTTTTGCCGAGTATTACCAACAACGCTCTTTACGCTTACGCGAATTAAGTAAGGGTAAGATTTCAATCGCAGTTCGTTTTGACGCGACGTCTCGACAACTTGAGTTTACCGTGACGGATAGCGGCAAAGGTTGGGCGGCAGAAGATTATGAGCAGCGTTCGAACAAGGCGAGTCACGGTCGAGGCCTTGATTTGCTGCGCCAATTAACGACCCAATTGCGTTGGACCCAATCCGGTCGTCAAGTCTCGTTTACTTATTCTCTTTAACCCCCGGTAAATTTCACCTTATAACCTTGCTGTTCGAACCATGCTTTCACAGTTTGGCGTTGATCGCCTTGTAATTCGATTGTTTCAGCTTTAACCGAACCGCCAACGCCACAGCTTTTGCGAAGAGTAGATGCGATTTGAGCCCGCGTTGCAGCTGTGACCTGCAAGTTATCAATGACAGTGACCCCTTTACCTTTACGACCTTTCGTTTGGCGCTGAATAGTGACCGCAGTGTCTTGTTTAGGCGTTACCGAAGGCTCTATGGATTGCTCGGAGGTGTCGGACTCGGTCTCTTTAAAGCCCAAATTTTTTAATTGATCGGCAAGTGAAGACATAAAATTAAACCCGATTATTGGAATAAACAGCTATTCTCATATATATTTTTTGCATAAGTAAAGCATATGGGCAAACTATGAAATTACAACAACTTCGCTATATCGTTGAGGTATTAAATCATAACCTCAATGTTTCAGCGACAGCTGAGAGCTTATTTACCTCGCAGCCGGGGATCAGTAAGCAGATCCGCATGCTCGAAGACGAGCTCGGCGTGCAAATCTTTGGGCGCAGCGGCAAGCATCTGACTCACGTTACCCCAGCAGGCGAAGAGGTCATTAAGATTGCTCTCAATATTTTGGCAGAGGTTGACGCCATTAAGGCGGTTGCTTCGGAATACACTTTACCTGACCAGGGTAAGTTGAATATTGCCACCACCCATACTCAAGCACGATATGCCTTACCGCCAGTCATTAAGCAGTTTATGCAGCGCTATCCGAAAGTATCTTTGCATATGCATCAAGGCTCTCCAGAGCAAATTAGTGAGGCTGCAGCCGATGGTACGGCTGATTTCGCAATCGCGACAGAAGCATTACATCTTTATCAGGACTTAGTGATGTTGCCATGTTATCAGTGGAATCGCAGTGTGATTGCACCTGCAGGGCATCCGCTGGGTCAGCTTGACAAGGTTTCTTTGACGGATATTGGTAGCTATCCAATCGTCACTTATGTGCATGGTTTTACCGGTCGTTCTGAGCTCGACCAAGCCTTCAGCGAAGCGGGAATAAAGCCAAATGTCGTTTTTACTGCGACCGATGCAGATGTCATTAAAGCCTACGTTAGAATGGGGCTTGGTGTCGGTGTGGTGGCCTCGATGGCAGTTGATAAGCAACAAGACAACGACTTAGTGGTGTTACCCGCAGAACATCTATTTCGTGCCAGTACCACTAAGATAGGTTTTCGTAAGGGGACGTTCTTGCGTAATTATATGTACGACTTTCTTGAGCTGTTCGCTCCGCATTTGCATAAAACGGCAGTCGAGGATGCGATTCGAGCCAAGTCTCAAGAAGAGGTTGACCTACTGTTCCGCGCTATCGAACTGCCGTTTTACTAGGTTGTTACCGTTTTAGCATTCAATAATATTGACCGCCAGACCGCCCCGAGCGGTCTCTTTGTATTTGGTCCGCATATCATTGCCCGTTTCCCACATGGTTTTGATGACCTTGTCTAAGGATACTTTATGGTCACCACTACCACGCAGGGCCAGACGCGCTGCGTTGATAGCTTTGATAGAACCCATTGCATTGCGCTCTATACAAGGAACTTGAACCAGCCCTCCAACAGGGTCGCAAGTTAAGCCGAGGTTATGTTCCATGCCAATTTCTGCAGCGTTCTCAACATTACTGACGTTACCGCCCATTAGCTCGGCGAGTGCTCCCGCCGCCATTGAACAGGCGACACCGACTTCGCCTTGGCAGCCAACTTCAGCACCTGAAATCGAGGCATTTTTCTTGTACAAAATGCCGATCGCTGCGCTGGTCAGCAGAAAACGTACCACGGTCTCTTCATCTAGCGGGGCGATAAATTTATCGGCATATTTCATTACTGCTGGAATGATTCCTGCCGCACCATTGGTGGGCGCTGTGACGACTCTGCCGCCTGCGGCATTTTCTTCGTTTACTGCCAGTGCGAACAAGTCGACCCAGTCCATGGCCTGCATCGGGTCAGCTGACTTTTCATTGCGCAGGCGCTGATACAATGCTGGCGCACGACGTCTTACTTTTAAACCCCCGGGCAAAATACCTTCGGTCCGAATCCCGCGATCGATACAGGCATCCATAGTGCGCCAAATATCCATCAAACCGGCGCGAATCTCAGCTTCACTGCGGAAGACCTTCTCATTTGCCAGCATCAGCGAGCTGATCCGCAAGCCGTGCTCATTACAATGAGCAAGTAGCTCGGCACAGCTATCAAAAGGGTACGGAATCGGTTTGGATGATTGCTCGATGGCCTCTTCTAAGGTTTCTTCAAAGTCCTGATCACGAACAATGAAACCGCCACCGATTGAATAGTAAATATCCCGATAAATGGTTTTACCTTTTGCTAACAGTCGCAGTTCCATCGCATTAGCATGGCGCGATAGCGTTTTACGACGATGGAAAATAATTGCGCCGGTCCGTGGGAAGCCTACTTGGTGCTGACTCAGCAGGTTGATTTGTTCGCTCGCCTCGACGCTAGCAAGCATCTCATCGACCTGCTCAGTATCAACCGTTTCGGGCTGTTCACCCAGTAGACCTAAGATGACGGCTTTGCCCGTACCATGTCCTTTACCGGTTTGTCCAAGCGAGCCAAATAATTCAACTTCTACCGCATCGGCCTGAGTCAGTAGCTCAGCCGCTTGTGCTGCTTGTAGAAAAGCGTATGCCGCCCGCATTGGCCCAACCGTGTGTGAGCTTGATGGACCAATCCCAACTTTATAGATATCAAATACGCTGATCATAGAATCTCTTTATGTAATCGCTGTTGATCAGGATAAATATGGTCAGCGAGCTCGCGTAACATACCAGCGGTCGCTCCCCAAATTGTCCGTTCCTGATACGGAATAAAATAAACCCGATCGTACAAGAATCTTGGTAAACGATAAACAAAATGCTGCTGTTGTTGCAGTACTTCGTTAATGGGAACTGTGAAAATTTCACTGACTTCAGCAGGGTTTGCCCGCAGTTTAAAGCCTGGTTGGACCAGCGCCACAAAAGGTCTGACGATGAAATTTGAGATCACCGGGTAGTCACTTAAGCAGCCGACGAGTTCAATCGCCTGAGGGGGTAAGCCAATTTCCTCTTGGGCTTCGCGGACAGCGGTTTGAAATAAACTGTGATCGGTTTCATCATAACGACCGCCTGGGAAGCTGATTTGACCGGCATGATGACGTAAATTCTGCGAGCGTCGAGTGAGAATAATATGCAGTCCATCCGCTTGTTCTAGAATCGGCACGAGGACCGCTGCTTGGCGCATATTAGCCCATTGCGGACGCTTAACTTGAGGCCGACACTGCAACTGAAAGCGACGCAGAAACTCATCTTTAGTCATGCCCAAGTTGCTCCAGAATCGGTAAGATCTTGGCGACTTTATCGAGGGTCTCTTGATATTCGTTCGCGGCTTGCGAATCCGCAACAATACCGCCACCTGCCCAGCAGTGAGCTGTATTCACGTCGAGCACTAAGGTGCGAATAGCTATATTGGTATCGCTTTGACCATGTTGCGAGAAGTAACCAAAACTCCCGCAATAAAAGCTGCGTCGGTGCGGTTCAAGCTCTTCAATGATCTCCATTGCCCGAATCTTGGGGGCACCAGTAATTGAGCCGCCAGGGAAACAGGCGCCCAATAATTCGATAGCTTGTTGTGCGCTTTGTAACTCACCGACCACTGTGCTGACTAAATGGTGCACAGCAGGATAGCTTTCAATAGCAAATAATTTGGGTACATGAACAGTGTGTGGGCGGCACAAACGGCTTAAATCGTTGCGGAGTAAATCGACGATCATGACGTTTTCGGCGCGGTCTTTACTCGAGTTTTGTAATTGTTCAGCAAGTTGAGCATCGCGCTGTGGGTCAGGGTCGCGGGGTAAAGTACCTTTAATTGGCTTGGTTTCAACCTGACCATTGGCATCAACTTTTAAAAACCGCTCGGGTGATAGCGAGAGCAACGCGCCGTCAGCAAGCTTCATATAAACGGAGAAAGGCGCCTTGTTGCTTGCGCGCAAGTGGCGATAGGCATCCCAAGGATGACCGGTAAATTCTGCACTAAAACGCTGTGCCAAATTAATTTGATAGCAATCACCGGCGTTTAGGTAAGCAATAATTTGCTTAAATCGCTGTTGATATTCATCCGCACTGAGATTGCTCTGCCAACCGCTGGTCAGGCGAAACTGCGGCTGGAGTGCCGGGCCGATATCACAAGCCTGCCAAAATTCTGCTTGCAGCTGCCATTCATCCTCTTGTGCTAACAGCCAATATTGTGCACTTTGCTTATCAAAGATGAGTGCATTGCTGTAATAGCCCACCGCCAGATCAGGTAAATCGATATCTGCCAACGCTTGCTCGGGAAGCTGTTCGAGCACTCTTCCAGCATCGTAACTGAAAGCACCCGCAAGGCCACCTTGAAAGGGCAAATGGCTCGGACCGGAGTAGTCGCACTGAGTTTGTAATTGCTGCTGTAAGTACTGAGGCCAAGGCTGCTCTTGACGCAGTTCAATAAACTTCTTCAGCGGCTGGCGAAAGAGCATATCGTAACGCCCTTGCGGATGCTCACAGCTGTCTAAAAATAAAAACCACGGCTCGTCAGCGCAATGCGAAGCAAGCTGCGCTGGGGATGATTTAAGAGCTATTGGTTGAGCAACTAAGCGCACGTTAATTCCGTTCAATATTCCGCTAAATAAAGAGCTTGAAGCATACCATAACTGGTCAGGGTATCCGCAAAATAGTATGATAACGAAATCGTGTTTAACTCACTTTATTTCTGTCAACAGAGGTTCACATGGCCATTATTCGTCAGGCTGATTTCATCGAAAGCATCGCTGATGCCCTGCAGTACATTTCGTATTATCACCCGTTAGACTTTGTCCAAGCACTTGAGCAAGCCTATCATCGTGAGCAAAGTGAGGCGGCAAAGAATGCTATCGCGCAAGTTCTCACCAATTCACGCATGTCAGCAACAGGAAAGCGTCCCATTTGCCAAGATACCGGCATCGTAACCTGTTTTGTTAAAGTTGGTATGGCAGTGCAGTGGGATAAAACGGACCTGACGATTCAGCAAATGGTCGATGAAGGCACGCGGCGAGCCTACACTAACCCAGATAATCCGTTGCGGGCATCAATTGTTGCTGACCCAGCAGGGGCGCGCAAAAACACAGGTGACAACACCCCAGCCGTCGTTCATATCGATATGGTTGCGGGTGATAAAGTCGAGGTTATGATTGCAGCCAAAGGGGGCGGCTCTGAGAACAAATCGAAGATGGTGATGTTAAATCCGAGCGATAACATCGCTGACTGGGTGGTTGAGACTATGCCAAAACTTGGTGCTGGCTGGTGTCCGCCGGGAATGATCGGATTGGGTATCGGCGGTACTGCAGAGAAATCAGCTGTGTTGGCGAAAGAAGCTTTAATGGATCCGGTTGATATCCAAGAGTTGCTCGAGCGCGGACCTGAAACTGCTGAAGAAGAGTTACGTTTAGAAATCTATCATCGCGTCAATAAGCTGGGTATCGGAGCGCAAGGCCTAGGTGGCGTCACGACCGTAATGGACGTTAAAATTAAGTCGGCGCCAACTCATGCGGCTTCAAAACCTGTGACATTAATCCCGAACTGTGCGGCGACTCGCCATGCACATTTCACCCTCGATGGTTCAGGCCCTGCAGATTTGCAGCCACCACGATTAGAAGATTGGCCAGATATCACTTTTGAATTGGGTGATGATGCGCGCCGCGTTAATTTAGATGAAGTCACCCAAGCAGATGTTGAGAGCTGGAAAACCGGCGAGACAGTGTTGTTGTCTGGGAAAATGTTAACGGGTCGTGACGCTGCGCATAAGCGCATTAAAGACATGCTTGATCGCGGTGAACCGCTTCCGGTTGATTTCACCAACAAGTTTATTTACTACGTCGGCCCAGTTGACCCTGTTGGCGATGAGGTGGTCGGTCCGGCAGGACCAACTACAGCAACGCGGATGGATAAGTTTACCGACATGATGTTGGATCAAACCGGCATCCTCGGAATGATCGGTAAAGCAGAGCGCGGTCCTGCCACCGTTGAAAGTATCAAACAGCACAAAGCGGTGTATTTGATGGCCGTTGGTGGCGCAGCTTATCTCGTCGCCAAGGCAATCAAGAAAGCACGAGTGGTTGCCTTTGAAGACTTAGGAATGGAAGCGATTTATGAATTCGAGGTCGAGGACATGCCGGTCACTGTCGCGGTGGATAGCCGTGGTGATAATGCCCATGAAACCGGTCCTGCAATTTGGCGCCTAAAATTGGAAGCTGAAGATGCTTAGTTTGGTGCTATGGCAATGGCTAGCAGCAGGCATTGGTTTGCTTGCTGTCGGCGGTTTGCTTGGGTTGTGGTTTGGGCGGATGCAGCAAAATCAGTTACGCCAGCAACTTGAACATCAAGCGCTACTTGCGAGTGAACGCCAGCAAGCATCAGCCCAACAACTGACTCAAGTTGAACAGCGCTTGTTAAATACTGAGCAGCAACTTCGCGAGACGATGCACGAGCGCAGTCAATTCCAAACTGAAGCAGCGAGCCTGCAATCAAAACTTGAGAGTGCGCTCAAACATGCAGAAGAAAAGCAGAAGATCCTCGAGGCAAGTGAAGAGCGCTTGAAGCAGGACTTTGAGCGCCTCGCACAGAAAATATTTGAGCAAAAGTCAGAGCGCTTACAGCAGTCGAGTAAGCAGACCCTAGAAGTCACCTTAGCGCCATTTAAACAACAACTTGAAGCCTTTAAAAAGCAAGTTGAGACACAGTACACCGAAGAGCTGAAGCAGCGCGCCTCGCTCACCACTGAAATCTCCTCGCTGAAAGAGCTGAATAAACAAATGGCGGCTGAGGCAGATGCACTCACCAAAGCACTTAAAGGGGATACCAAGGCGCAAGGCAACTGGGGCGAGGTAGTGCTCGACCGAATCTTGCAACAATCGGGGCTGCGCGAAGGGCATGAGTATGAGACCCAAAGCCATCATCGAGATGAGGATGGTAAGTCCTTCAAACCCGATGTGGTCGTGCATTTGCCCAACGATAAAGACGTGGTGATTGATTCAAAAGTTTCGTTGGTGGCATACGAGCGCTATTTTAACAGCGATGACGATGGTCAGCGCGAGGCGGCATTGAATGACCATGTCAACTCATTACGAGCCCATATTAAGGGGCTCTCGAAGAAGAACTATCAGCAACTCGAAAGCGTTCGCACTTTGGATTACGTGTTGATGTTTATTCCAATCGAACCTGCCTTTTTGCTGGCAGTTGATCGCGAGCCGGAATTGATTCGCTTGGCGCTAGACCACAACATCATGCTGGTCAGCCCAACCAACCTGCTGGTTGCGTTACGGACGGTGAATAATATTTGGCAGTATGAGCACCAAAATCAGAATGCTCAGCGTATCGCCAATGATGCGGCTAAGTTATACGATAAGTTTGTCGGCTTTATTGAAGATATGCAGAAAATCGGTAATAGCCTCGAAACAGTTCGTAAGCATTATGACGGTGCCATGAATAAACTTTCTAGCGGCCGTGGGAATCTTGTTGGCCGCGTAGAAAAGTTTAAAGAAATGGGGGTGCAGACCTCGAAGAAGCTTGATAACAAGCTGCTCGATGAGGGCAGTGACGACTAGTCGACTTTACTGCCCCAGAGATCGTACTCATCGGCATGCTCAATGCTGACCTTGACCAGATCACCCGGCTGCACGTCTTGTTCGCCGTTTAGATAGACCAAACCATCAATTTCTGGCGCATCGGCATAACTACGTCCGATCGCGCCTTCTTCATCGACTTCATCGATAAGCACAGTCAGAGTTTTGCCGACTTTTTGCTGCAAGCGCTGAGCGCTGATTTGCTGTTGCACTTCCATAAACCGAGCATAGCGTTCTTGTTTGACGTGCTCTGGAACTGGATCAGGAAGCTCATTTGCTTTGGCCCCTTCAACTTCCGAATAGGTAAAGCATCCCACTCGATCAAGCTGTGCTTGTTTTAAGAACTCGAGCAGTTCCTCAAATTCTTCTTCTGTCTCACCTGGAAAACCAACAATAAAGGTACTGCGAATGGTTAATTCTGGGCAGATTTTACGCCAGTTCTGAATCCGCTCGAGGGTCCGTTCTGCTGAGCCCGGACGCTTCATGAGTCGCAAGATGCGCTTATTGGCGTGCTGCAGCGGAATATCCAAATAAGGTAGAATTTTGCCCTCGGCCATCAGCGGAATAACATCATCAACTGATGGGTAGGGGTAGACGTAGTGTAAACGCACCCAAATACCCAGCTTGCCGAGTGCTTCGCACAGTTCGAGCATGCGCGTTTTCACCGGCTGGCCATCCCAAAATCCGGTTTTGTGTTTTACATCAACCCCGTAGGCACTGGTATCCTGTGAAATTACCAGCAACTCTTTGACGCCTGCATTTGCCAGCCGTTGCGCTTCAGCAAGAACATCTCCAACGGGGCGGCTGACTAAGTCACCACGCATAGATGGAATGATACAAAAGGTACAACGATGGTTGCAGCCTTCAGATATTTTCAAATAAGCATAGTGTCGCGGGGTCAACTTGATCCCAGTTTCTGGTACCAGTGTCTCAAATGGAATTTGCTGCGGCTTAGGCACGTGGTTATGGACGTGGCGCATCACTTCTTCATAGGAGTGTGGTCCAGTGATAGCCAGAACATTAGGATGCACTTCTCGAATATCATCGTCTTTCGCTCCGAGACAGCCGGTAACGATCACTTTGCCGTTTTCGGCGAGGGCCTCGCCAATTGCATCCAATGATTCTTGCACTGCGCTATCGATAAAACCACAGGTATTAA
The DNA here is from genome assembly GCF_003987435.1 of Pseudidiomarina taiwanensis. Taxonomy (GTDB): domain Bacteria; phylum Pseudomonadota; class Gammaproteobacteria; order Enterobacterales; family Alteromonadaceae; genus Pseudidiomarina; species Pseudidiomarina taiwanensis. The sequence goes on from NZ_PIQG01000001.1 coordinate 129,246, forward strand.
CGATCACCATATCAGCATTATCGTAACTGTTGGTGATTTGATAGCCCTCAGTGCGTAATTGAGTCAAGATCCGTTCAGAATCGACTAAGTTTTTGGGGCAACCGAGACTGACAAAGCCAATATTGTGTCCCGTTACTTCACTATTCGGGGAGAAGTTTTCTACGCTCATCTAAATCGCCTAATGATTATGAATGAGCCTATTATAGCGAGTCCGGCAGTAGCTCGATAGTATTGGCAGGCGAACTCAGCCAAAATTGCTGGGTTTGAATTAAATTCGGGTCGTTTCGGATCGCTTCAATGTTGGCATCAACCGCGTCGATCACTTGTTTTCCCCATTCATTATTTGGACAGGCAATTGCTCCAAACAATTGTTGGTTATAATTTTCTTGGATCGGAATAAAGGCGAGGTGGCGAGGAGTTTGTTCAAGCCAATACTCCATCACCATTTGATAATCAATGGTGTAATCCACGCGCTCGCTGCGCAGCATTGCCAGCACATTATCGCTGGCGGTTTCCCCGGCGACCGTAACATAGCGGCGGCTATCGACAAGATAGTCATCAATAATAGGCTGTAACACGCCGAACCGCCGTCCAAGTGGCTGGGCAAAGGTAAAATCGAGGTCTTGGGCAAGGGCCGTAAGGCTGATAGGTTGCCCGTGGCGTCTCACCAAACGAGCTGCTAAATCGCTGCGTGTGATGACGCCATGAGGAGCATATTGGTGGGTCGCTTTACTGTAGATAATTTCACTATCGTTCGCTTGTTGGATTGCACAGGGAAAGCATAACTTAGCCTGTTGTTCCCGCATCATGATCGTCGCGCGCAAACCCGGCAGGGTGGTTTTAGTATGCGTAAAGTCAGTGAGAGAGGTCATCACTGCGTTAATCACTGCGTCGCACACGCCACGCCCTCGGTAGGGACCAGTGCCGATATGAAAGGGGGGTATTTCATTTATCGCCCAATGCACTTCTTCGCTGTAGGCAGGCTTGCTGAAGCAATGGAACGTCAGCAATAGCAACCACAGTGTAATAGCGCATTGTTTTATCATTCGAAACACAGGATTCAACTCGATTAAAAGTGAACCCTGAGTCTAACCCTGAGAAATGTTAATTTCTAGTGCGAAGGTTAAAATTGTTTTGTTAATATTGGAATGAAGGTTAACCCAATGTGTTGTTCCGCATATGATCAACCCACATGGCCGTTGCTGCGGCGACCGCAACCGGGATCATGACCAAATTAATCAACGGAATACTGGATAAGATGGCGATGCTACAGCCAAAGCTGAGACTCTTGCCTTTATGCCGCCACAATTCACGACGCATCTGTGCAAATGGAACCTTGTGGTTATCAAAAGGATAATCAGCATACTGTATTGTCATCATCCAGCCCCCAAAAAGAAACCATAAAACCTGTCCGATAAGGGGCACAAAGAGCAGTAACGCAAAGCCAATTAAGCGCGGAATAAAGTAGAGGATTTTTTGTAATTCGCGCATCAAAATCCGCGGGATATCACGAATCATCCCCTTCACGCCTCCATCCGCAGCAGCCACACCTGTCAGTTGCTGTTCAACTTTTTCCGCTAACAAACTATTGAAAGGAGCCGCGATGATGTTGGCGACACTGGTGAATGTCAGGGCAAATACGAGCAATACGGAAATCACTAAAAGTGGCCAAATAAGAACTTCTAGCCAGTGTAACCAGCTCGGCAGGTAACTTAATAAAGCGCTGACCCAATCCGGTGCGTATTGAATGATCAGCCCAATGGCAGCGCCAAATAACAATACATTGATGGTCAGAGGAATCATGACATAGCGCCGCACACCTTTGCGAAAGGCTAAGTCAAAACCTGTTGCAATGTAGGCGATACCGTTGTGGTGTAAGTCACGTGCCATTTCTATCCTCCTGCCGACAATAGAGTGACTGAGTATATCGTGTCTGCCGAACTGAATCGGGACCAATTTGTAAATTTCCGTTGCAAGCTTGACGAGCTGCACAAAAGGGTTGCGACCACTAGGGCAAATACTGCATCATCAAAGGATAAACTAACACTGCCAAATGCGACCATAACAATAGAATAAAGCATGCGCCTCAAACATATAAAGTTAGTGGGCTTTAAATCGTTCGTCGATGCCACCAAGGTTCCATTTCCGCACCAGATGACTTGTGTTGTCGGGCCGAATGGTTGTGGCAAATCGAATGTGATTGACGCAGTGCGCTGGGTGCTCGGCGAGAGTTCAGCTAAGAACCTGCGTGGCGATGCCATGACAGATGTCATTTTTAACGGCTCAAATGCGCGTAAACCAGTATCTCAGGCAAGTGTTGAACTGGTGTTTGATAACAGCAGCGGCCGAATCCAAGGTGAGTTCGCGAGTTTTGCGGAGATTTCAGTCAAACGCTTGGTGACCCGTGATGGCCGCTCTGACTATTTCCTTAATGGCGGTAAATGCCGTCGGCGTGACATCACCGACTTATTTTTAGGCACCGGATTAGGTCCGCGTAGCTATGCCATTATCGAGCAGGGAATGATCTCGCGCTTAATCGAATCAAAGCCTCAAGAACTGCGCATATTTATCGAAGAAGCAGCTGGCATCTCAAAGTATAAAGAACGGCGCCGAGAAACTGAAAATAGGATGCAGCATACGCGCGATAACCTTGAGCGTTTGACCGATGTGAGAGAAGAACTTGGTACTCAGTTAAACAAATTGCAGCGCCAGGCAGCCGCCGCGAAACGCTACAAAGAGTTAAAACAGAGTGAACGTCGTTATAAGGGTGAATTGCAGGCCTTGCGTTGGTTAAACCTCGAGCAGCAAGCAGAACAACTCAGGCAGCAGCAGCAACAGCAACAAACTGAACTGGAAAAGTGGATTGCCGAGCAACGTGGAAGTGAGCGCGGTAGTGATGAGCTACGCCAGCAAATTGCCGATGCCAAACAGCAATTAGAGTTGATTCAACAGGCATTTTATCAAGCTGGGAATGACATTACTCGACTTGAGGCAGAACTTCAAAATGCGCGCATTCAGACCCAACAACAGCAGCAGCGCCGGACTGAATTGCAGCATCAACTTACCGAGCTGAATCGTCGCACTGAGCTCGACTTAGCACAACAACAAGAATACCAAAGCCGCCTCGCCGAACTCGAACCTGAATTGGAATTGAGCACCGAAGAATTGACCGCAGCGCAGGAACAAGTTGAGTTGCATGAAGCCCAGTGGTTGCAGTTACAAGAGCAGCAACAGCAACAGCTTGAGCAACAACAGCAACATCGTGAAGAAATTCAGCGAGCGCAACTAAAACTTGAACGCGATCGGGCGCAACTGCAGCGCGCACAAGATGATTTAACGCGAGTAAATGAGCAACGCCAACAGCTGGATCAAACGCAATTTGCCGAACAGCTGACTGAGCTTGACGATCAGCTCGAACAGCAAACCACACAACTTGAGCAGCTGTTGGCAAACTTACAACAGCTACAACAGGCTCAGCAGGCCTGTGCCGACGAAACCAGTGCAATCACTGAGCAACTAGAGCAGTGGCAAGATCAGTTGCACCAAAAGCAAGGTCGGCAGAGTTCAATTAAGACCTTGCTCGAGGCAGAGCAAGCTCAAGATTGGCCTGCGGCGACGCGTGCGTGGCTTACTCAACAGCAGCTGCAACCGCTCGGCCAAGTTCGTGATCTGATTGATCTGCCAAGTCACTGGCAATTGCCGTTCGAGCAACTGGTGGGTGATTGGCTTGATGCTTGGGTCATTACTGAGTTGCCAAAGGAGTGGCCGAACCTTCAGGGGGCTCGACTCGTGGTGCTCAATGAGAGCGCCGCGGCACCTGAGCACTCCCTCGCGGCCTTAGTATCTGGTCCACTTAAGCGTTGGCGCTGGTTGCAGCAGATTCAAGTGAAAACTCCGACAGCCAGTGAGTTAGCTGCCGATACGTCGATTGCTTATCTCAACGAACATGGCGAGATTTGGTCCTCGTATGGCTATCAAGCGCCACAACTAGAGTTAGCAGAAAGTCAGTTACATCGGCAGCAAGAATTGCAACAGCTCGATCAAGAACTTGCTGAGTTAGCGACAAAAATTGCGACGGCCAAAGCTTCGTTGGCGGAATATCGGCAACAACAAGTGGCACTGCAAGAACAGCGTGAGCAAGAGCAGCAAAAGGTTGCGAATCAACGAGCCCAAGTTGATGCGCTGAAAGAGAAGCGCACGTGGTTGCAACAGCAGCAACAACAGCATATCGAGCAGCAGCACCAGCTGGAGTTACGCGAAGCAGAGCTAGCCGAATTGATCAATGGTTTTGAACTGAGCCTGGAGGAAGCTGAATTAGAGCTTGTCCATGCTGAAACCGCACTTGAAAGCCTACCCCTGCATGATTTTCAAATGCAAAAAGAGCAGTTGCAACAGCAGCGCCAGCACTTGCGCGAACAACTGCAAGTTAAACAACAGGCGCAGCAACAAACTCAATTACAACAACAGCAGTTACAACATCAAATCGCGCAAGCTGAGGTATTGCTCGAACGTAATCGCAGCCAACAACAGCAGGCAGAGCAGCAGCTTGCCGAGCTTGCTTTGCCGGATGATACCAGCGCAGAACAAATTGAGATGTTGGCGCTGCAACTTGAAGAGCGTCTCGCGCAGCGTGAGCAGATTGAGTCCGAACGGCGGGAAGCAAGCAATGTAGTGGCCGCTTTAGAAGAGCAACTGCGCGAGTTGAGCTCGGGATCGCAGGGGGTAGAAGCGCAAATCGAACGGGCCCGCCAAGCCCTGCAAAGCACTCAACTCGAACTCGCTGCGCTGCAAGAACGAAGTCGTAACGTGCTGAGTGTACTGGCTGATATGAACCAGCAGTTAAAGCCGATTCTTGAGCAGCTAAGCGATGATGCTGAGGAACAAAAATGGCAAGCGGAAGTCGAACGACTACAGCAAGCAATTAACCGTTTAGGAGCGATCAATTTAGCGGCGATCGAAGAGGCTGAAACGCTCGCGGAGCGCAAAACCTACCTTGATCAACAGCATCAGGATTTAAGCGAATCGTTAGAGACGCTCGAAACGGCAATTAAGAAAATAGATCGGGAAACACGGCAACGTTTCAGAACCACATTCGAGGCCGTCAATAGCGGCCTGCAAGAGTTGTTCCCCAAGGTCTTTGGTGGCGGCAGTGCATATCTTGACCTAACCGACGACGATTTGTTGGAGACTGGGGTCACTATTATGGCGCGACCGCCAGGTAAGAAAAATAGTACGATTCATTTGCTTTCGGGTGGTGAAAAAGCTTTGACCGCATTATCATTGGTGTTTGCGATTTTCCGATTAAATCCGGCGCCATTTTGTTTGTTAGATGAAGTGGATGCACCATTGGATGATGCGAACGTTGGACGTTTCTGTCGTTTGGTTTCAGAGATGTCGCAGTCGGTTCAATTTATCTATATTAGCCATAATAAAATTGCGATGGAGATGGCTTCTCACCTAGCTGGTGTGACGATGCAAGAGCCGGGTGTTTCCCGCCTTGTTGCGGTCGATATTGAAGAAGCTATTGCGATGTCCGACGCATAATAAGAGCAGCATGACTATGAGTAATATGCAGATTGTTTTCAGTGTTATTGGGTTGATTTTAATCGTCGCGATTATCGGCCATGGCATGTGGACTATTCGCAAAAATGAACGTCAGCAGCGCGAGCAAGCTGCGGCAGTTGAACGGAAACGGAGCGATCTTGATCGTGAGGGTTTTGATCAAGATGGCATTGGTTCAGTGAGAGTTGTTCGCAAGGCTGAAAGCAATGCGCCAGTCGCATCGCCAGCACCAGCTGAGCCTGTCGAAGCAACTTCAGAACCAGTCATCGAGAAGCAAGAAACGAGTGCGGAGATTCCTGTAGCAGAAGTTCCAGCCACAGAACCGCAAAGTGAAGCTGAAACCGCGCCTGAGACAGCACCTGAACCGATTCGTGCGTCGCGTGAAGAGCCAGAACCCGTCGCTATGCCGACGGTTACGGCAGAGCCTGAGCAAGCGGCGATGGAGCTTACGGTAGCAGCTGAGCCTGACGAACAAGTGCCAACGCAAGAGCCAGACGAAGTGATCGTGTTGCATGTTATGGGGCAGATCGAGGGCCCTGTATTGTTACAACAAATGACTGAGCTTGGCTTTAAGTTTGGCGAGTTTAGTATTTTCCATCGCCATGTTGATACCGCTGGAAATGGCCCCGTGCTGTTTAGCCTGGCGAATATGTTCAACCCTGGAACTTTTGACATCGACCAGATCGAAACCTTTGAAACCCAAGGTGTTGCATTGTTTTTGGCATTACCCATTAAAGGTGACTCGAAGCAAGCCTTTACTATGATGCATAATGCTGCGGTGAAACTTGCTAAAGCGATTGGTAAAGGGCAGGTGTTAGATGAGCACCGCAATCCACTGACGCGTCAGGCCGTCCAGCATATCCACCAACGGATCCGAGAATACGAACGCCAGCGTCTGATCCGTCAATAACCTGATAAAAGTGATGTACCATGACTGAAGCCTCTATCCCACAAAGGATGCAAGAGTTAGCGCAATTATTGCAGCGCTATAATCAGGAATACTACGAACTTGATCAACCGTCGGTACCCGACGCCGAGTATGATCGCCTATTTCGTCAGTTACAGCAACTTGAGGCTGATTATCCACAGTATGCTGATAGCAATTCACCTACCCAAAAAGTTGGTGGTAAAGCACTCTCAGCGTTTCAGCAGGTGACCCATGAAACCCCGATGTTGTCGCTGGATAATGCTTTTGAAGAAGACGAGTTTAGCGCTTTTTATCAGCGTATCAGAGAGCGTTTAGACCTAACCTCAGAGCTTGAATTTTGTTGCGAACCCAAGTTGGACGGGGCTGCGGTAAGTATTCTCTATGAGCAAGGGAAATTAATCCGAGCCGCAACCCGAGGTGATGGGCAGACCGGTGAAGATATTACCGAAAATGTTAAAACCATCCGTAATGTGCCACTTCAATTGAGCGGCGATTATCCGCAACGGCTCGAGGTGCGTGGTGAGGTTTTCATGCCGATTAAAGCATTCGAAAGCTATAACCAGCATGCGCTGGAGCGCGGCGACAAGGTCTTTGCCAATCCCCGTAATGCAGCCGCGGGGAGTTTGCGCCAACTTGATTCGAAAGTGACTGCGCAACGGCCGCTCCATTTTTACGCGTATAGCATGGGTGTAGTCAGCACCGAGGTAAACCTTGCAGATAGCCACGCTGGGCGCTTGCAGCAACTGCAAAGCTGGGGCTTGCCGATAAGCGATGAAATTAAAGTCGTCGAGGGTGCATCAGCTGTGACCGCCTATTACCAGGACATTTTGAGCCGTCGCCCGCAATTGCGGTACGAGATTGACGGTGTCGTTTTAAAAGTTAACAGTATCGCTTTACAGGATAATCTTGGCTTTGTCTCGCGCGCACCGCGTTGGGCAATTGCATGGAAGTTTCCTGCGCAAGAAGAAATGACGACCATCCATGGAGTCGATTTCCAAGTCGGACGGACCGGTGCGATTACCCCGGTGGCTCGACTTAACCCCGTTGCAGTCGGTGGGGTGACCGTCTCAAATGCAACCCTTCACAATGCTGATGAAATCGAACGACTCGATATTCGTATTGGTGATGTGGTGATTATTCGCCGCGCTGGAGATGTTATTCCTCAGGTTGTTCAGGTGGTTATGGATAGGCGCCCGGCAGATACAACTCCGATCGAGTTCCCAAGCGCGTGTCCAGAGTGTGGCTCGCACATCGAACGTGCGCAGGGAGAAGCCGTAGCGCGCTGTACTGGGGGGCTCATTTGTCCGGCCCAACGGCGCGAGTCGTTAAAGCATTTTGCGTCACGTAAAGCAATGGATATTGATGGGCTCGGCGATAAGTTAATCGAGCAACTGGTCGAGCTCGATTGGCTTCATTCACCGGCAGACTTATACCGTCTAAAGGCTCATAAATTGGCACTTTTGCCCCGCATGGGTGCCAAATCAGCAGATAAAATTGTGCAAGCAATTGATAAAAGTAAACAAACCACGTTACCGCGGTTTCTCTATGCGCTTGGGATTAGAGAGGTAGGTGAAGCGACTGCACTGAACTTAAGCCATCATTTCGGTGACTTGCCAGCGATTCAAGCGGCCGAACTAGAACAACTCGAGCAAGTCCAGGATGTCGGTGCGGTGGTTGCGAGCCATATTTATCAGTTTTTTCGTGAGCCCCACAATCAGACTGTGATTGAAGAGTTAGAAGAGCTCGGAATCGCTTGGCCAGCACTTGAGAAGCCTTCGGCGGCGACCGCAACTCTTGCGGGTCATACTTATGTGTTGACCGGAACCTTGACGACTATGACCCGTGATCAAGCGAAGCAAGCTTTGCAAGCGCTTGGGGCGAAAGTGAGTGGGAGTGTGTCAAAGAAAACCACTGCGGTGATAGCCGGTGACAACGCTGGCTCCAAGCTCAGCAAAGCTGAGCAGCTTGGAGTTCCTGTTTTGTCCGAGCAAGAGCTCGAGCAATTACTGAGTGACGTCGACGAATAGTTTTAGAACTTGTCCGGGTTGCAAGTAGTTTGAGCGGCTGATTTGATTCCATTTTTCAATATCAGCAATACTGACTCTGAACCGACTTGCGATCCGCGCCAAGGAGTCGCCCGAGCGAACTCGGTAGCTTACTGTTCGCACCACACCGGTACTGGCGGTTTCATTCTCTTGCCAAATCACTAGGCGCTTGCCCGGGCGCAGTGGGTCCGTCGGGGCCATCCCATTCCAACTTGCCAAGGCGCGCAAATTCACTTTAAATTCGCGACTGATATCCCATAAAGTGTCACCAGGCACCACTTCATAATCAACTTTGTATTTTCCGCGAGGACGACTTTGTTTTTCCGCTAAGCGTTGTTCTGCGGAAAGTGAATAATCATCCAGGTCACGGGTCGCAACCGGAATCAACAAATAATCTCCGGCGCGGATAATGTGACTATCAATATCATTGGCGAGCTGAATTGCGCTTGCGGTGGTATGGTAATGCTTAGCAATACTCAACAAACTCTCGCCGCGGCGCACTTTATGTCGGGTCCATTGCACCCAATCTTGCGGATTACTTTGCTGCAACCACTGGTTAAGTTTTTCAGCGTTGGCGATAGGGAGGAGCAGGCGATGTGGACCATCTGGATCCGTTGCCCAACGATTGTAGGCTGAGTTGTAATGATGGAGAGTTTCAAGGTCGAGCTCAGCATGTTCAGCGGCCAAAGCAAGATCCAGTTGGGCATCGGCTTCGACTATGGCCAAGAATGGCTGATTAGCGATAAAGCGAAAACTAAACTCATATTCATCACGGCGCTTCAAAATATCACTGAGGGCCAGTAATTTGGGGACGTAAGCACGCGTTTCCTTGGGCAGATCAAGGGACCAAAAATCGGTCGGTTTACCTGCTCTGGCGTTGCGGCGAATGGCATTGCGAACACGTCCTTCGCCAGAGTTGTAGGCCGCAAGTGCATGGAGCCAATCGCCATCGAAGAAGTCATGCAAATATTCGAGGTAGTCGAGAGCGGCGATGGTTGCTGCTTTAACATCACGGCGACCGTCGTACCACCAATTAATATCTAGCCCATAATGCCGAGCCGTGCCCGGAATAAATTGCCAGATACCTGAGGCGCGGCCGTGGGAGTAGGCAAAGGGATCAAAGGCGCTTTCAACGATGGGGAGTAAGGCTAATTCGAGCGGTAATTCGCGCTTTTCAATTTCATCTACAATCAAATACATAAAGGGTTCTGCGCGTTTCGCCACCCGTTCCATATACGCTGGGTGTTTTAAGTACCAATCACGCTGGCTGATTAAGCGCGGATGCTCTGGTGTCTCTAGGGTAAGCTGGCGCCGAATCCGTTGCCAAATATCGGCTTCTTGCTGTGGCGTAAGCTCAGCGACTTGGCTCGCTGTCTCGGCGATCATCTGCTCTTCAGCTACCGGTTCGTTCGGCTCTTCTTGCGCAGCGACTGGTGGTGAGAGTTCAGTGGTCAATTCCACTTGTGGTGCGTTTTGCTCTGGTACGTTGGGTTGAGCAGGAAGCAGTTGGCAGCCACTTAGAAGAAGCGCGCCAAGAACAGAAATAGGCCAGTACCGCATGCGTATATTTCTCATTAAAAGTTATCTTTTGCTGCTCTTAAGCGGGCGAATTCGGCCACATTTTGAGCGCGTAAAAAAGGGTTAATTTGTTTTTCCAAACCAATTGTCGAAGGCAGAGTGCAAGCATCTTCTGCCCGTAACTTTGCGACCTTCGCGGCATAATTTACCAATGCCTCGCTGGTGGGCAGGGCGGTGATTGCGAAGTTTAAATTGGCTTGCGTGTATTCATGTGTGCAATAGACGAGGGTTTCGTCAGCAAGTTCCGCAAGCTGTTGTAAAGATTTATGAAAGACTTCCGGAGTGCCTTCGAACATCCGTCCACAGCCAGCCGAAAATAGGGTGTCACCACAGAATAATTTACCGTCACCGTAGTAGCCAATATGATCGAGCGTATGTCCAGGTGTGGCAATCACTTTAAACTCGACATCTAATCCAGGCGGCGATAATACCTCTGAGTCGTTCAATGGCTGGGTGATTCCTGCAAATGGAGAGTTTGCTGGACCGAAAACCGCTACTTGGTAGGCGGCGACTAATTCGGCAATCCCATTGGTATGGTCCCAATGATGATGAGTGACCAAAATGGCACTGAGTTGAGCATTTTTGCGCTGCAAAAAATCTTTTACCGGCTGCGCAGCGCCAGGATCGACAACGACGACTTGGTCCCTGTCTGGTTCGCTTAACGCCCAAATATAATTGTCGGTAAACGCTCGAATTGCCTCAACCTGCATGCTATAACCCTTAGCTATGAAATGTGGCGAACTTAACTTGCTCGAGTATACAGGTGAATCAAGCGAATGTTAAAACCTGCATTAAGTCAACGGCGTTTTGAAGCGCTGCAAGCATGGTCTGAAATCCCTACTGGCGAGTGGTTACAAGCTGAGGTGGCGGCACAACTCGATGGCTTAAGTGAGCGTATTTTTGGCTATTATTTCGCCCGAGTTGGGGCGCTTTCGGCGAGTATTCCACTCCCGCATTTGCGGGTAAGGCGCGATATCTCGATTGCCCCAAGTGGGACCGCTGCAGTGATTGCCCAGCCGACTGCGTGGCCTTTTGGTGAGCATAGCTTAGATGGCTTATTGAGTGTCTTGCAGCTGGAATTTCAGCATGATCCGCACTTATACCTGCGCGAGTTGAGTCGCAGTCTCGTCGCTAATGGTTACTTTATTCATGTGGGGATGAACCCGTTCGCGCTGGCTCAATTGCGGCGTTTAGCCTGGTGGCAGCAGCAGCCAAGTATTTTTGCTGGGCGTTGGTTTAGTCAAGCGCGGGTGAAGGACTGGTTACACCTGCTTAATTTTGAGGTGGTCGACTCGGGTTACTTCGCGCCAACCATGCTTATCGAAAGTCTCGATTCCCGCAATCGAGTGCAAAAAGGTGTATTTAAGCTTTTACCGAAATTATCAGCCATGTATTATATTGTTGGACGTAAGCGAGAATATCCGCTTACTTGGATTAAGTTGCGGCCGCAAGTAAAGCAAAGATTGCAAACGATGCCGCTAGCAAACCGACTGGAGCAGTGACATGGCAGCAATTATAGGCGCACTCATTATTGGCATCAGCTTGGGGCTGTTTGGCTCAGGTGGGTCAATTCTTACTGTTCCGGTGTTGCTCTATTTACTGACCTTCCCGGCCGATGTGGCAATCGCAGCTTCATTATTAATCGTTGGCTTTATCGCACTTGGCGCGACCACACCTAAACTTCGCTCAGGTTTGATTAGTTGGAAGCACGTCGCCTTCTTTGGTATCCCAGGCATGGTTGGTACCTATGCTGGCGCATGGCTTGGTGGGATTCTTGGCGCGACGGTGCAGCTGATTACCTTTGCGGTCCTGATGTTAGTGGCTGCAGTGAGTATGTGGCGCAAGCGTCCGGTTAGTTCGAGTGGCCCAATCGCTATCCAGCCCTTAAAAATTATTCTCGAAGGAACCGTGGTTGGGGTCATTACCGGCTTTGTTGGGGTCGGCGGCGGTTTCTTAATTGTACCGGCCTTGGTGTTATTAGGTGGGTTGGCTATCCAGCAAGCGGTCGCCACCTCGCTGGTGATTATTGCCTTAAAATCTTTTGTCGGCTTCTATAAGTATTATGAGATCCTCGCTGCGCAAGGCGCGGTGTTCGACTGGAATGCCATCTTGATTGTGATTGTTGGCGGCATTGTCGGTAGCTTTGCGGGGAATTCGATTGGCAAACGGATCGCGACGCAAGGTTTGCAGAAAGGGTTTGCAGTGTTTTTAGTATTAATGGCAGTTTTTGTTCTTTGGCAACAACTTAGTTAAGGAGTATCCATGTTAACTTCACAAGAATATTGTGCTCAGGCACGCGCTCAGGTCGAGGAAATCGACGTCCATCAATTACAACAACTTATCGCCACTGGCGTGCGGGTGATCGATGTGCGTGAGCCAGGTGAATACGCAGCGGGCCATATTGCGCAAGCGGTGAGCATTCCGCGTGGCGTATTAGAAATGAAATTAGACCAACACCCAGATGTAGCGGGACAGAGTGATGCGATGCAACAGCTTGCAGCCGAGCCATTGTATTTGATTTGCCGCACCGGCGGTCGCAGTGCGCTTGCTGCCGAGTCATTGCAACGGATGGGTTTTGATAAAGCGAAAGTTATCTCAGTTGCAGGCGGAATGCAGGCTTGGGAAGAAGCCAAATATCCAATGGTTTCAGGCTGCTAAACTGAGCCTTCAAAGCCCGAATCGTCGATTAGATCGTTCCCACTGGCGGCGTTTCGGGCTAATTCATCACAGCGTTCATTTTGCGGATGGCCAGAGTGTCCTTTGACCCACTCCCAAACGACTTCGTGATGACGCGCTTGGGCTTGATCAAGCCGTTGCCATAAATCGACGTTTTTCACAGGTTTTCGATTGGCCGTGCGCCAGCCGTTTACTTTCCATTTTTTGATCCAGCTCTGGATACCTTGACGCATGTAGTCGCTATCTGAAGTTAAGATAATTCGGCAGGGGCGAGTAAGCGTTTCGAGGGCGACAATAGCGGCAAGCATTTCCATCCGATTATTGGTCGTGCAGCGGTAGCCTTGTGCGAGTTCTTTGTGATGCGCACCGTACTCAATCACGACACCATAACCGCCTGGCCCTGGATTTCCCAAGCACGAGCCATCGGTGTAGATGTGAACAGTCTTCTGCTGCATAATACCCTCAAATAACAAACCCTGATTAACGCTTCGCAACGATAAACTAATTCGCTTTAGATTGCGACAGTGGCTGGTTTATGAGGAATAAATTTATGCGTCAAATCGTACTCGATACAGAAACGACTGGATTAGACCCTGCGCAGGGACATCGCATCATTGAAATTGGTGCGGTCGAGGTGATTGGACGCAAATTAACGGGTAACACCTTTCACGTATACATCAATCCCTTGCGAGTGGTTGAGCAAGAGGCCATCGATGTACACGGTATCACCAACGAATTTCTGCAAGATAAGCCGGTCTTCGATGCAATAGTAGATGATTTTATTGCCTTTATTGAAGGGGCCGAGTTGGTCATTCACAATGCCCCATTCGACGTCGGTTTTATGGACCATGAATTTCAGCGCGCAACGCCCAAGCGGGGGCTCACGCGTGATTATTGTACCGTGCTCGACACCTTGCAGTTAGCGCGGGAACAACGCCCCGGGCAGAAGAACAACTTGGATGCCTTGTGTCGAGCTTTTGGCATCGACAACTCTAATCGTCACTTCCATGGCGCTTTGCTCGATGCGGAGCTGCTTGCCGATGTTTATCTGGCCATGACGGGTGGCCAAACTAAGCTCGAATTGGCTGGTGAACAAGCCAAAAACAATACCGAGCAGCGCGGTTGGACAGCGCTTAAGAATAAACCTGCATTGCGAGTGATTCGCGCATCTGCTGAAGAAGAACAAGCTCATGAAGCGCGTTTACAGCAGTTAAAAGAACCGCTTTGGCGCTAAGATTGATTGTTTTTGCGGCAAACGATTCGAAATTCAAAAAAAAAGGTTGACGACAATCGGCTCCGCTCTTAATATGCGCTCCGCAATCGCAGGCAGCAGCCTGCATTGAGAAAGCTGGAACGGTAGTTCAGTTGGTTAGAATACCGGCCTGTCACGCCGGGGGTCGCGGGTTCGAGTCCCGTCCGTTCCGCCACTTTCTCAGCATCGTAAAAATGCGGAACGGTAGTTCAGTTGGTTAGAATACCGGCCTGTCACGCCGGGGGTCGCGGGTTCGAGTCCCGTCCGTTCCGCCATTTCTCTCAAGTTTTAAGCACTCAAGCATACTCCAAACGATAACACCCAAGCGACGCACAAATCAGGCAAACTGCTCGCTTTACGCTGTAAGTTACACTTGAGCCGAGTGTTACCTGCGGTTACATTATCCCACGTACAATTATTTCCGCTATCTGCTATGGTAGTGGGCCAACTAATAGTCATGGAGAACCATCTCATGCGTAAGAGTCTTATCGCAATTGCGATTGGTGCAGCAGTAACAATGACTGCTTGCTCTGATCAACCGGCAACTGAACAAACTCCAGTTGCTGCGCAGCAAGAGGTTGCTGCAACTGAATTTAATCAAAGTAACCCCTTCTATGCTGAGAGCAGCTTACCTTTCCATGCTCCTGATTTTAATACGATCAAGTTTGAACACTACGAGCCAGCAATGCTGGCAGGCCTGGAGCAACACAGTGAAGAAATCGCGGCAATTGCTAACAACCCAGAAGCGCCAACATTAGAGAATACTATTGTTGCAATGGAAAAAAGTGGTGCTTTACTCGGTCGCGTAACCTCAGTGTTTTACAACGTTGCAGGTTCTGCCGGTAACGACCAGACCCGTGCTTTGCAAGGCAAAATGGCGCCATTGTTAGCGCAGCATCGGGACAACATCATGCTCAATCCTGACTTGTTTGCACGAGTTAAAGCAGTGTATGAAGCACGCGATGGTTTGACTGGTGAAGATCTCCGCTTAGTTGAAGAGACCTACACTGATTTCGTTCGCGCTGGTGCTGAACTAGATGAAGCGGCACAAGCTAAAATTCGTGAAGTGAACTCTGAAATTGCCTCACTGACGACTGAATTTCAGCGTAACTTAATGGCTTTAGCCGATGAAAACATGATCGTTGTAGATGATGTTGCTGAGTTGGCTGGTCTGAGTGATGCGCAAATCCAATCATTAGCAAAAGCCGCGACCGCAGCAGGGCACGATGGTAAATATGTGATCAAAATCACCAATACTACGCGTCAACCCATTCTCCAATCACTTGAAAATCGTGAGCTACGTGAAAAAGTTTGGCGTGCATCTGCGTTCCGTGGCACCGGGAACACGGCAACAGATAACCGTCCACTGGTCGCACGTCTTGCTCAACTTCGTGCACAAAAAGCTGATCTCCTTGGTTACCGTAACTGGGGTGACTATGTATTAGAAACCAGCATGGCAGGTGAGCCAGAAGCTGCGCAACAAATGCTGCGTGACTTAGTCCCGGCAGTGGTGAGCAACGTTGAAGCGGAAAAAGCTGCGATTCAAGAGATGATTATCGCTGAAGGCGGTGATTTTGAAGTTCAACCTTGGGACTGGGCTTACTACGCAGAGAAAGTGCGTGCCGACAAATACGCACTTGATTCAAGTGAAGTGAAACAGTATTTCGAATTTAACCGTGTCGTTGAAGATGGTGTGTTCTACGCAATGAACCAGCTCTTTGGTATCACCTTCGAGAAGCGTGACGACATTCCGACCTACGGTGACGACATCTTAGTCTATGAAGTGATGGATGTTGACGGCGAAAGCCTTGGTTTGTTCTACGGTGACTGGTTTAACCGTCCTGGCAAGCGCGGTGGTGCATGGATGAGTTCATTTGTGTCTCAATCACACCTGCTTGGTAATAAGCCGGTTATTTTGAACAACATGAACATCACCAAAGCGCCTGAAGGCGAGCCAACCTTATTGAGCTTTGATGAAGTAAGTACTATGTTCCATGAAATTGGTCACGCCTTGCATGGTCAGTTCTCGGATGTGTACTACCCGTCACTTGCCGGTACTTCGGTATCGCGTGACTACGTGGAGTTCCCATCAACTTTCCAAGAAGATTGGACGTTGAACCCACAAGTCATCGCCAACATGGCGAAACATTACGAGACCGGCGAGCAAATTCCACAAGAGCTCCTTGATAAAGTAATGGCAGCGAAAAACTTCAATATGGGTTACGACACCCTTGAGTATATCGCCTCTGCTTTGTTGGACTTTGAATATCACACGCTGAGCGCTGATGCACCTTTGATCGAAGACGTTGCAGCATTCGAGCAGGCAGCACTTGAGCGTAATGGCGTTGCGGTTGATGCCGTGCCACCACGCTACAAGTCAACCTTCTTTGCTCATGTCTTTGCGGGTGGCTACTCAGCAGGCTATTACGCTTACATGTGGTCTGAAGTATTGGCGGCAGATGCCTTTAAATACGTACAAGATCAAGGTGGCTTAACCCTAGAAAACGGGCAAGCATTCCGGGAAGAAATCTTGTCAAAAGGTAACAGCATTGACACCATGCAGCAGTACATCAACTTCCGCGGCCAAAAGCCGACTGTTGATGCATTACTCGAGCGTCGTGGTTTAACTACGCCAACGATTGACTAAGCGTTAGCGCTGAACTGCAAAAGCCCACCGCATGGTGGGCTTTTTTATACCAATGGGTGACTGGTCTCAGCGCCCCAATCTTGCTATAATTTGCGCACTTTTTTAGCCGTCATTTGAACGAATTTCACCAATAGGAAAGACTATGTCGAACGATTCTTCAAAGATTATTTATACTGAAACAGACGAAGCACCGCGTTTAGCGACGTATTCGTTGTTGCCTATCATCAAAGCCTTTACTGCCGCTGCAGACGTTGCTGTAGAGACACGTGATATCTCACTTGCGGGACGCGTAATTGCAAACTTCCCTGAGTACTTGAAAGAAGAACAGCGCATTGGTGATGCCCTAGCTGAGCTAGGCGAGATGGCCAAAACACCTGAAGCGAATATCATCAAGTTGCCAAACATTTCGGCTTCGATCCCGCAGCTTACTGCATGTATCAAAGAATTGCAGCAGCAGGGTTACGCATTGCCAGATTATCCATTTGAGCCGAAAACTGACGAAGAAAAAGAAATCAAAGCGCGTTATGACAAGATCAAAGGTTCTGCAGTGAACCCTGTCTTGCGTGAGGGGAACTCAGATCGTCGGGCTCCGAGTTCAGTTAAAAATTATGCGAAAAAGAACCCGCACCGTATGGGAGCTTGGAGCAAAGATTCGCAGACGCGTGTTGCGCATATGGACGATGGTGATTTCTACAGCAGTGAACAGTCAACAACCTTTGCTGCAGCTGATAACCTCAAAGTCGTCTTACGCAGCGCAGCTGGCGAGACCGTATTGAAGCAAGATATCGCGGTACAAGCGGGTGAAGTCGTTGATGCAGCGCGGATGAGCGTAGCGCAATTACAAGCATTCTTTGCACGCGAAACCGAAGCGCTGAAAGACAAGCGTGATGTGTTGCTATCGCTGCACTTGAAAGCAACCATGATGAAGGTTTCTGACCCGATCATGTTTGGTCATGCGGTGAAGGTTTACTTTAAGCCGCTATTTGACAAGTATGCAGACTTATTCAAGCAAGTTGGCGTGGATGCGACCAATGGCTTTGGCGATGTTGTTGCCAAGCTCGATCAATTCCCAGCTGATCAGCGTGATGCTTTCTTAGCAGACCTTGATGCACTTTACGCTGAGCAGCCTGAGTTGGCCATGGTGAACTCAGATAAAGGGATCACTAACTTACATGTTCCAAGCGACGTGATTATTGATGCGTCAATGCCTGCGATGATCCGTGATGGCGGTAAAATGTGGGATCGCGAAGGCGGTCAAAAAGATACCGTCGCCATGATTCCAGACCGTTGTTACGCTGGCGTTTACCAAGCGACAATCGATTTCTGTAAAGAGCATGGTGCATTCGATCCGGCGACCATGGGCACGATTCCAAACGTTGGTTTGATGGCACAGAAAGCTGAAGAGTACGGTTCACACGATAAGACCTTCGAAATTGCTGAAGCAGGGACGGTAGTGGTCCTTAACCAAGCCGGTGAAGAAGTCTTTTCACATCAAGTTGAGCAGGGCGATATTTGGCGTATGTGTCAGGTTAAAGACGCACCAATTCGCGACTGGGTCAAACTTGCAGTGACACGTTCACGTCTCAGTGGCATGCCGGCGGTATTCTGGCTAGATGAGAACCGTGCGCACGATGCTCAATTGATTAAAAAAGTGAATACTTATCTGCAAGACCATGACACCTCAGGTCTTGACCTTCGTATTCTGGCGCCGACCGAAGCAACGACCCACTCATTAGAGCGGATGAAGCAAGGTCTAGACACCATTTCTGTCACTGGAAACGTATTGCGTGATTATTTGACTGACTTGTTCCCAATTTTAGAGCTGGGTACGTCGGCGAAAATGCTGTCAATCGTTCCGTTGATGAATGGCGGTGGTCTGTTTGAGACGGGTGCGGGTGGTTCTGCTCCGAAGCACGTGCAGCAGTTTGTTGCGGAAAACTATTTGCGTTGGGATTCGCTCGGTGAATTCCTCGCTTTAGCCGCATCGCTTGAGCATCTTGCTCAGCGTACTGGTAACCAGCGTGCGCAAGTACTTGCGGATACTTTGGACAAGGCGACTGCTAAATTCTTGGATAACAACAAGTCTCCAGCGCGTAAGTTAGGCCAAATTGATAACCGTGGTAGCCATTTCTATCTCGCCATGTACTGGGCTGAAGCTTTGGCGGCACAGAGCGCTGATGCGGCATTGGCTGAACGCTTTGCACCATTGGCTAAAACTATGGCCGAGCGTGAGCAAGAGATTGTTGCTGAGCTCAATGGCGTGCAGGGACATGCCGTTGAAATCGGCGGGTACTATCAGCCTGATGCTGACTTAGTTGATAAGGCAATGCGTCCTTCAGCTATCTTGAATGCAGCGTTGGCAGCGCTTTAATAGCCAAACATAGCACGCACAAGGCAGCTCATCTGAGCTGCCTTTTTTATACCTAAACTTCGCATGACATCAGCACTGGCATACGGCACAATAGTTGCTATCAGGAATTAATAACCAAACTGCATGAGCGACGCGATTAACACCGATAACCCAAGCTTTATTCACCTGCGTGTGCACAGCGATTTTTCAATGATCGATGGGCTCGCCAAAGTTGGACCTTTGTGCGAGGCTGCCGCAGCTAAGCAGATGCCAGCGCTAGCATTGACCGATCAAATGAATATGTGTGGTCTGGTCCGCTTTTATCGCACCGCAGAAAAACTTGGATTAAAGCCGATTATTGGCGCTGACCTTTGGGTTATCGACGCAGAAGAGCCGGATGAGCCGGTGACTCGCCTTACTGCTTTGGCGATGGATAATGATGGCTACCAAGAGCTCACGCAATTGATTAGTAAGGGCTATTTAGCCGGTCATCGGCAAGGCCGTCCTTGTATTGATAAGCAGTGGTTGGCGCAGCATCATCGCGGCTTAATTCTATTAAGTGGCGGGCGCGAGGGTGAGCTTGGGCGTAAATTATTGCAAGGTAAACAAACCGATGCAGAGCAGGCGTTAGAGTTTTACCAGCAGTACTTTAGCGACCGATTTTATCTAGAACTGGCCCGTACTGGACGCCCGCAAGAGGATGATTATATCCATGCCGCAGTTGCGTTTGCTGCAGAGCATGACCTGCCAGTCGTGGCAACCAATGAAGTGGTGTTCCTCGAAGAGGATAATTTCTATGCACATGAGGTGCGCGTTGCGGTTGCTGATGGCTATACCCTTGATGATAAGCGTCGACCCAAAAAATACGCGGCGCAGCAATACCTGAAAAGCCCTACCGAAATGGCGGAGCTCTTTGCGGATATTCCAGAAGCGCTTGCCAATACCGTCGAAATTGCCAAACGTTGTAACGTAACCGTTCGTCTTGACCACTACGTGTTACCGGAATTCCCCACCGGAGGGATGACGGCTGAAGAGTTTTTGGTGAAGAAATCAGAAGAGGGGCTCGAGCGTCGCCTCATCGACTTATTCCCAGACCCAGTTGAGCGTGCTGAGCGTCGTAAAGAGTATGATGAACGGCTCGCAACTGAACTCGAAGTGATCAATCAAATGGGTTTCCCGGGCTATTTCTTGATCGTCATGGAGTTTATTCAGTGGTCAAAAGACAACGGCATTCCGGTCGGTCCAGGGCGGGGCTCGGGCGCAGGTTCATTGGTGGCCTACGCGCTACAAATCACCGATCTCGATCCACTCGAGTTGGATTTGCTATTTGAGCGATTCCTCAACCCAGAGCGGGTATCAATGCCCGATTTCGATATCGATTTCTGTATGGATCGGCGCGATGAGGTGATTGACCATGTTGCCGAACTTTATGGTCGCGAGGCGGTATCGCAGATTATTACCTTCGGTACCATGGCGGCAAAAGCTGCCATTCGTGATGTGGGGCGTGTGCTCGGGCACCCCTATGGCTTTGTCGATAAAATCACTAAACTCGTCCCTGGCGATCCGGGAATGACCCTAGAGAAAGCCTTCGAAATTGAACCGCGTCTGGTTGAAATGTATGAGCAAGATGAGGATGTGCGAGATCTTATTGATATGGCACGTACCTTGGAAGGCGTCACCCGTAATGCCGGTAAGCATGCGGGTGGGGTGGTCATTGCACCGACGAAAATAACTGATTTCTCGCCCTTGTATTGTGATGATGAAGGCAAACATCCGGTGACCCAATTCGACAAAAATGATGTCGAAGCGGCAGGCTTAGTGAAGTTTGACTTTCTTGGCTTGAGAACCCTGACCATTATCGAGTGGGCGCTCGAAATGGTGAATCAACGACGTCAACGCAATGGCGAAGAGCCGATTGATATCAATCGCATTCCACTGGATGACAAAGCCAGTTTTGAACTGCTCAAAAAGGCCCAAACGACCGCAGTATTTCAGCTTGAATCACGCGGTATGAAAGAGCTGATCAAAAAGCTCTTACCGGATCGTTTTGAAGATATTATTGCACTGGTCGCGCTGTTCCGTCCCGGACCATTGCAGTCGGGGATGGTAGATAACTTTATCGATCGGAAGCATGGTCGCGAAGAGCTGTCTTATCCCGATAAAGATTATCAACATGAGAGTTTGATTCCGATTCTGCAGCCGACTTATGGGGTGATTCTTTACCAAGAGCAGGTGATGCAAATTGCCCAGGTGCTCGCTGGCTACTCACTCGGTGGCGCTGACCTATTGCGGCGTGCGATGGGTAAGAAAAAGCCCGAAGAAATGGCCAAACAACGGGCTGTATTTGAGGCTGGCGCTAAAGAAAATGGAATCGACCCTGAGCTTGCGATTAAAATTTTCGATCTAGTTGAGAAGTTCGCTGGTTATGGTTTTAACAAATCGCACTCAGCAGCTTACGCTTTAGTTTCGTATCAAACCTTATGGATGAAAACGCACTTCCCGGCCGAGTTTATGGCGGCAGTGATGAGTGCCGATATGGACAATACCGACAAGATCGTCACCCTTGTTGATGAATGTGAAAATATGGGGCTGACCCTGTTGCCGCCTGATGTGAATAGTGGCCGCTACAAGTTCACAGTCGATGCGCAAGGCCGG
This sequence comes from Pseudidiomarina taiwanensis, assembly GCF_003987435.1. Lineage (GTDB taxonomy): Bacteria > Pseudomonadota > Gammaproteobacteria > Enterobacterales > Alteromonadaceae > Pseudidiomarina > Pseudidiomarina taiwanensis. The sequence continues at coordinate 150,939 of NZ_PIQG01000001.1, forward strand.
GTGGTTTATGGCATCGGTGCAATCAAGGGTGTGGGTGAGGGTCCGATTGAAGCGATTCTCGCGGCGCGTGAAGAAGGCGGTCCATTCACTGACTTATTTGATTTCTGTTGTCGTGTGGATTTAAAGAAATTAAACCGTCGGGTGATGGAGCGTTTGATCCGTGCCGGGGCGATGGATTCGCTTGGACCACATCGAGCGAGCATGATGGCAACGCTAGAAAAGGCCATGAAGCAGGCAGAGCAGCATGCGCGCGCTGAAGAAATTGGCCAAAGTGATTTATTTGGCGTGTTGGTGACGCCATCTGCTGAGGCGGAATCGATTGAACATGAATTCGTAAACGTCCCCAAATGGTCAGAAGCACACTGGCTTGAAGGTGAACGGGAGACGCTCGGGCTCTATCTGACTGGGCATCCGGTCAATCGTTATCGTAGCGAGCTTAAACATTATGCCGCCGGCACCTTGAGTGAAGTCCAGCCAACGGGGCGCGATCAAGTAACAACTGTTGCTGGTTTGGTCATCGATGTGCGCACCTTGGTGAACAAAAAGGGACAACGTTGGGCCATCGTGACGCTTGATGACAAGACTGCCCGCTTGGATGTGCGGTTTTTTGCGCAAACCTACGAGAACTTCCAGCATTTACTCGAAAAAGACCAAATTCTTTGGATTAAAGGAGAGGTCAGCTTTGATGATTACTCGGGGGGCAATACAATGTCCGCTCGCGAGGTGAAAACTATCATTGAAGCGCGTGAACAGTATGCCAAAGCATTATTACTGAAGGTTCGCCCGGAACAACTTGAGGGAAAGGGTGTTGCGCAGTTACGCAATATCATTGAACCGTACCGTCAGGGGACAACCCCCCTGCATTTATGCTATGTTCACAATGATTATCATGGCACCTTTGCCGCGGGTACAGACTGGTATGTGACCCCGTCGGATGAATTAATTCATGAGTTGGAAGTCCAACTTGGCAAGAATCACGTTGCATTGGAATTTTAAATGAGTCTGCAATTTTTAGATTTTGAACAACCAATCGCTGAACTCCAAGCACAAATTGAAGAGTTAAAAGCGGTTGGGGCAAAAGGTAACTTTGATATTTCGATCGAAGAAGAAATTGCGCGCTTGCAAGAAAAGCGCGAAGAGCTGGTCGAGAAGATTTTTGGTGACCTTGGTGCGTGGCAAGTTGCCCAGTTGGCCCGCCACCCATTGCGCCCGTATACCTTGGATTATATCGAGCATATGTTTACCGATTTTGACGAATTTGCAGGCGATCGTGCCTTTGCAAACGATCACGCGATTGTCGGTGGAACAGCGCGTCTTGATGGTAAGCCAGTGATGATTATTGGTCATCAAAAAGGGCGTGAAACGAAAGAAAAGATCTTACGTAATTTCGGTATGCCAAAACCTGAAGGCTATCGCAAAGCACTGCGCCTGATGGAAATGGCTGAGCGCTTCAAAATGCCAGTGATTACCTTTATTGATACACCTGGTGCATACCCTGGCATCGGTGCCGAAGAACGGGGCCAATCAGAAGCTATCGCGCGTAACTTGAAAGTGATGTCACGTTTGAGCGTCCCTGTAATTTGTACCGTGATTGGAGAAGGTGGCTCAGGTGGCGCGTTAGCTATCGGTGTCGGCAACCGGGTTAATATGCTGCAATATTCGACTTACTCGGTGATTTCACCAGAGGGCTGTGCTTCAATTCTTTGGAAAAGTGCCGAGAAAGCCCCGCTTGCTGCCGAAGCGATGGGGGTGACGGCCGATAAATCACTTGAGCTTGGCCTGATTGATAAAATCATCCCAGAACCTATTGGCGGAGCGCATCGTGCCCACGAACAAATGGCCGCGAGTTTGAAACAACAGTTGCTTGCCGATTTGGCCGAGTTAGAGAGCCTGGACGGCAAAGGTTTAATCGACCAGCGTTATCAAAAACTTATGTCATTTGGGTATTGCTAGGGAGCTTGCGGTGGCCACAGCGCTGTCAACGGAAACCTCTGAGTCAGTCGATTTATATGATGTTTTTGAGCAATCGCTGGCGCAGTTTGCGGCCACCCCGAAACAACTCTTCATTGCCTGTCTAGGTGGCGGGGCTGATTCTCAAACGATTCTTGATTTATTGGATCGCTATCGGCAGGCAAATCCCTGCGCTCGCTTCTTGGCGATTCACTTAGACCATCAGTTCCATCCAGATTCAGGCGCATGGGCAGCCAGCCTCGAGGCTGACTGTGCTAGGCGCCAATTTCCATATTATGGTGAAGTGATTGAGGTTGCTGTGAATGCGCGCGCGAGTAAAGAGGCGCAGGGGCGCGAGCATCGCTATCAACGGCTGCGTGAACTAGCGCTTGAATATAATATGCGTTGGGGCTGTAGCGAACCCCCAGTTCTTCTGCTCGGTCAGCATCGCAACGACCAAATCGAAACCTTTCTGTTACAGCTAAAACGCGGTGCGGGTCCACGCGGTCTGGCCGCCATGGCAAGCCGCAGAGAAGACATTCAAGCAACGACTCCAATTCACTTTGTGAGACCCCTGTTGCAGGTCAGCAAAGCGCAAATCTATGCCTATGCGAAGCAGTTTCAACTGCACTGGGTTGAGGACGAGACCAATTATGATCGCAGTATCGACCGCAACTATTTTCGCCATGAAGTTATTCCTCTGATCGAGCAACGCTGGCCGCATTTCGGTGATGCCGTACTCCGCAGTGCGCGGCTGTGTGCTGAGCAGCAACAGTTACTGGATGAATTGCTGGCTCGCGATGTCGCTGAGCATATTGATGCAAGTGGCGCACTTGCGATTGGTTGGCTGGAGCAAGCCTCTGCCACGATGCAACGAGCCGTGCTGCGATATTGGTTGCAGCAGCTTGGCACAGCAATGCCATCCTATGCGCAACTTGAGCAACTTCGCGAGCAAATGCTCGCCAGCGAAAATGATCGTAAGCCAGTGGTAAGCTGGGGGAACTTTCAAGTGGAGCGAATTAATCAACCACGGAAAAACCGTCGCCTCGTTGTAACTCAGCTGGAAGCGACTAAAGCATAAGGGAAAATTATGAACAGCACCTTTCTTGATGTCCTCTTAATGCTCGCGATTGCGGTGGTGCTGGTGTGGCTATTTCGGCGCGCAAAGTTGCCAGCAATTCTTGCTTATTTAACCGCAGGAATCATCGCCGGTCCGGATGTAACGGGCTGGATAGCTGACCCACAAGAGTATCACTTTATTGCGGAATTAGGGGTGGTACTGCTGCTGTTCGGGCTTGGACTGGAATTCTCTTTACCCAAAATGATTGCCATGCGGCGCTTGGTATTTGGGCTTGGTCTTGGGCAAGTCGTGTTATGCACCGCATTATTTGCCGGTCTAGCTTGGCTCATTTTGCCCAATTGGAGCGCTGCCGTGGTTATCGGTGGCATTTTAGCGCTGAGCTCTACGGCTGTGGTGATCAAGCAGTTAGGTGAGTCGTCGCAGTTAACCTCACGGCGCGGGCAGATGACAGTTGCAGTGCTGCTATTTCAAGATATCGCGGTTGTCCCTATGCTGATTATCATTCCGCTACTCGCAACCAGCGGAGACGTCGCAATTTGGCAATCACTTGGCTACGCGTTGCTCAAGGGCGCTGCAGTTGTGGTGGTCTTGATGGCAATTGGGAAGTGGATTCTGCCCCATCTGTTCCGAGAAATTGCAAAACTACGTACCGACGAGCTGTTTGTCCTCGCAACCTTATTGGTCGCCTTAGTCGCCGGCGGGCTGACGCATGTGTTCGGTTTAAGTATGGCACTCGGTGCATTTTTGGCCGGGATGATGTTAGGCGAGAGCAAGTACAAGCACCAATTGGAAGCAGATATCCGACCATTTCGCGATATTCTGATGGGGCTCTTTTTTATCACGATTGGGATGCAACTCGACCTAACGGTCGTCAGCTCAAACATCCATTGGGTGCTGCTTGGCTTAATCGGTATTGGTTTAATCAAAATGCTGGTCATTCGAACGCTGGCGGTGAGCATGGGCGAGCGTAATAAAGATTCCTGGGTGGCTGGTTTAAATCTCTTTCAAATGGGAGAGTTTGGCTTCGTTTTAGTCAGCTTGGCACTAAGTGTACAGCTATTACCTGCTGACATTGCCTCGATTTTAGTGGGCATTGGCGTGATTGGGATGGCGCTTACTCCGCTGGTTATTCAGCGCAGTGATGAATTAGTGATGCGCTTCATTAAAGCCACCAATGACGCCATACAAGCTCCACAAACAAGTGCCCCAGAGCAGGGTAAACCAATACTAGTGTTGGGTTTTGGCCGGGTTGGGCAAACCATTAGTCGCTTCTTGCAAAACGAAGAGCTCGCGCATCTTGCTATCGATCATGACCCAAAACGCGTGCAAGAAGCGCTCGCGGGTGGCGCTCCGGTGTTTTTTGGTGATGCCGGCCGCCGCGATATTTTAAAAGCCGTCCATGCCGAGCAAGCTGAATTGATTATTATTAGCTTCGCTGATGACCCACGCTCAGTAGAGGTATTACGAGCACTGCGCAGTATCAATGAAAGCGCGACCATTCTGGTGCGGAGTAAAGATGATACTCGACTTGATCAGTTGATGGCTGCTGGTGCCACGCAAGTTATTCCCGACACGCTAGAGGCGAGTCTGATGTTGGTGTCACAAGTATTGAGTCGAACCGGCGTGCCAATTCGGAAAATTTTGGCCCGAATTGATGCGGCTCGGCGCTCACATTACGGTGAAATGCATGGCTTTTTCCCTGGTGAAAGTACCGATATGGCGCCTGAAAAACTGGAACGTTTACAATTCCTCCATGCAGTTGTTATCCACGATAATGCTTTTGCCTGTGGTCAGAAACTCAAAGATATTCGCCTTGATGAACTTGATTGCGTGATTAAATCTGTGCGCCGTGACGATACTGAATTGAAAGAGGTCAGTGGTGATTTTGAGTTAGCTGCAAACGATGTGGTGTTGCTGAGTGGGGGCCCGCGAGCTGTTGAAGCGGCTGAAAGCTATCTGTTAAATGGTTAATCTGCATGCTTTTTGCACATGAGTTTGTAACGCTCTGTTACAACTCATGTGATCTAACTCACAGACTGCAACATATTGGTGCTAACGTTTCGGCGCAACATCATCCATAATATCGTTAACTTAATTTAATTTTGGATCGCTGACTTATGGCTTTGAAAAAACGAGCTCTGCTCCCTCCATTGATTATTCTCTCAGCTATTTTGATTGTCGTAGTGTTGTCGGCATTAAAACCAGAACCACCTAAACGCTCGAATGCGCGACCACCGGCCTTGGTTGATGTATTAGAGGTGTATCCTCAAGACCAACAATATGTGGTCGCTGGCCAAGGTAATGTCATGCCTAAGCGGATGACGACGCTGAATGCGCAAGTTTCAGGGCAAGTGATTGAAGTCTCGGATAAATATGTAAACGGTGGCTTTTTCAAGCAGGGCGAAACCTTGATTCAGATCGATCCATCGGATTATCGGGTTGCCGTGCAAAGTGCCGAGGCATCACTTGCGCAAGCGCGTGCTGCGTTAGCTGAGGAAAGTGCGCGGGCTAAAGTCGCCAAAGAAGAATGGGAATCGTTGCAGTTGGGCGAAATTCCCGCCCTTGGTATTCGTGAGCCACAAGTCGCCAGCGCTTTAGCTGCGGTGAAGTCAGCTGAAGCAGCGTTAGCAAAGGCGAAGCGCGATCTCGAACGAACCGCGATTAAGGCACCATTCGCTGGGATTCTACAAAACAAAAATGCCGAGTTAGGGCAGTTCATCACTATGAACACTCAAGTTGGCCAACTATTAGGAACCGATGTCGCTGAGGTGCGTGTGCCACTGAGTGATCGCGACCTCGCGTATTTATACTTGCCTGAGCAATTTGATCAAATCTCGCAAACTCCAGAGGTCATGCTGTACTCAAATGTGGCAGGTGAAGCGCAGCGTTGGCGCGGTCACTTAACTCGTAGCGAGGGGATTCTCGATAGTAACAGTCGCGTGATTTATGGGGTTGTTGAAGTTATCGATCCATACAACCTTGCAAGTGAGCAACATGCCACACCACTGCGCTTTGGCCGCTTTGTGCAATTAGATATCGAAGGCATTGTTGCGAAGGGTGTTTATGAAGTGCCACGTTATGCGCAATTTTCAAATGGGAACGTTTGGGTGGTCAACGATGCACGTGAACTTGAAGCTCGTGAAGTCGTGATTGATCGAGCTGAAGAGAATACGCTGTATATTAGTGAAGGCTTGCAACCGGGCGACAAAGTGGTGTTGACGCAGCTTGTCAACGCACTTCCAGGTCAAAAAGTTCGACTCGCAACCGACCCGGTCCCAGCACAAGCTGAGCTGCCGAATAACCCGAATGAAGGTTAAGGGAAAGCGCTATGGAACAAGTTCGTGAAAAAGGCTTAATTGCTTGGTGGGCGAATAATCGGGTTGCCGCCAACTTACTTATGCTGATTATTATTGTCAGTGGGATCATGGCGATTTCGCAAGTGCGGAAGCAAATGTTCCCGGAAATTGAATTGAATATGATCAGTATTCAAGTGCCCTTCCCAGGAGCCGCCCCACAAGAGGTTGAGCAGGGCGTTGTTATTCCAATCGAGGATGCCCTCGAAGACGTTGATGGCATAGATAAAATGACCTCGCGGGCAAGCGAGAGTAGTGCTTCGATCACCATCGAGGTCGACCCAGACTATGACCTGCAAGTGGTGATGGATGAGGTGAAAATGTTGGTGGATGCGATCCCGAACCTGCCAGAGCAGATCGAGAATCCTAATATTTATCGAACCCGTCCGCAGCGTGAAGTGATTTGGCTAAGTATCTTCGGGGACGTTGATGAGCGTGCCCAAAAAGAACTCGCGAAAGAAATTCGAGATGATCTTAAAGGGGTCGCTGGAATCACCAAAGTGGAAGTTGTCGGCTCGCGCGACTATGAAATTGCGATCGAAATTTCTGAAGAAGATTTGCAGCGCTATAACCTCACCTTCCAGCAAATTGTTAACGCGGTGCGCGGCACGTCAATTGACGTCGCTGGCGGATCCATTCGTACGCCAAATGGTGACATTCTGCTGCGTGCCAACAACCAAGCTTATGTTGGTGAAGAGTTTGAACAAATCGTGCTGGTCAACCGCCCGGATGGGACGCGTTTGACGCTTGGTGATATCGCCACAGTGCAAGATGGCTTTATCGAGCGTCGTCGCTTCACCCAATTTGATGGCAAGCCGGCAACCTTTGTGCGCGTTAACTCGGTGGGTGATCAGAATGATTTAGCGGTTGCCGCTGCCGTTAAGAGCTATATTGATCGCAAAAATAAAGAACTCCCTGATGCAGTCAAATTGAACTATTGGGGTGACTCATCCTATTACCTGCAAGGTCGTCTTGATTTGATGATCGACAACATGATTTTTGGCGGCATCTTAGTCTTCATCATGCTCAGTTTATTCTTGCAGTTACGCCTCGCGTTTTGGGTCATGATTGGTATTCCGATTTGTTTCCTCGGAACCATCGCGTTGATGCCGCTCCCGATGTTCGACCTATCGATCAATATGATTAGTTTGTTTGGTTTTATATTGGTGCTCGGGATAGTGGTCGATGATGCCATAGTGATAGGAGAAAGTGCTTATTCCGAAATCGAAAAGCATGGCAAGACCGTTGATAACGTAGTGCGTGGGGCGAAGCGCGTGGCGATGCCAGCAACCTTTGGGGTATTGACCACTATGGTGGCCTTCATCCCGATGTTAATGGTCGAAGGCGGCATGAGCGGTATCTGGGAATCGATCGCTTGGGTCGTTATCCTTTGCTTAGCGTTCTCATTGGTTGAGTCGAAATTGATTTTGCCAGCGCACATTGCCGGGATGAAATTCTCCCGTGACGGCGGTGAAAACCTTAATAAGTTCCAGCGTGTACGGAATAAGATTTCCGACAGTCTTAAAGTATTTGTTGATAAGTACTATTCGCCTTTCTTGAAAAAGTGTTTGCACTATCGCTACACCACGTTGGCGAGTTTTATCGCGCTATTCATCTTGATGATTGGTTTGATAACTGGTGGTGTTGTTCGCTCGGTATTCTTCCCGAACATTCCAAGTGACTTTATTCGTGCCAATATTGAAATGCAACCAGGCTCATCAGAAGAGCAAACGATTCGCGTTTTACAGCAAGTCGAAGAAGCTTTAATGCGTGCCGATGCTGAAATTGCTGAGCGCGAAGGTGATGGCGTGGTCCGTCATACTAATGTGTGGATGAGTGGCGCTGCCGGCGGCACCATTTTCTCCGAGCTCAAAAAGGGCGAAGAGCGCGAAATAGACGGTTTTGAAATCATCAATCTGTGGCGTGAGATGACCCCAGAAATCGCTGGCGTGAAGAACATGAACTTCCAAGGCAGCATAGGCCAAGGAGGCGGCTTTGATGTCGAGTTCCAGCTAACCGGTGATAATTTGGATGAATTAGCCGCAGCTGCTCGTGAACTGCGTGGTCGGATGGCTGAATTTGCTGGGGTATTCGATGTTGAAGATACCTTCGGTGAGGGTAATGAAGAAATTGTCCTTGAACTGAAGCCGCTGGCAAATGCCATGGGTATTACCTTGGCGGAACTTGCAACGCAAGTGCGCTATGCGTTTTACGGTGCCGAGGCGCAGCGGATCCAACGCATTGATGAAGAAGTCAAAGTCATGGTGCGCTATCCGTTGGATGAACGCCGTTCAGTCGGTAATCTCGAGGAAATGAAATTGCGTACTGCTGATGGTGCCATGATTCCGTTCACTGAACTGGCTGAGGTGCGCTTTGCTGAAGGCTACAATACTATCACCCGGATCAACCGAGACCGTTCGGTGAATGTTCGTGCCCGTGTTGATAAAGATAATGTTGAGCCATTCGCGATTGTGCGCCAGGTACAGCAAGACATCTTGCCGGATATTCTCAATCAATATCCGTCAGTAGCAGCGCAACTTGAAGGGGCGTCACAAGACCAAGCGGAAGCGGAATCTTCGTTGGCGATTGGCTTTATGCTCGCGTTGTTCGCGATTTATGCCTTGATGGCGATTCCGCTGAAATCGTACAGTCAACCATTGATCATTATGTCAGTGATTCCATTTGGAATTATCGGGGCAGTGGTGGGCCATTGGATTTTAGGTATGCCGATTTCGATTCTATCGCTGTTCGGTATCATTGCTTTGGCTGGGGTTGTGGTGAACGATAGCTTGGTTATGGTTGATTACGTTAACCGGGCGCGAGCTGAAGGAACTGCGCTGCGGGTTGCTGTGGCTGAAGCGGGAGCGCGACGTTTCCGGGCGATTATTTTGACCTCGTTGACAACTTTCTTCGGTCTCCTACCGATCGTGCTTGAGAAATCGCTGCAGGCGAAAATTGTGTTGCCAATGGCTATTTCACTTGCCTTCGGTATTTTGTTCGCAACCGTGATCACCTTAGTGCTGATCCCGTGTCTATATATCATTTTGAATGATTTGCGTCGCGGCGTTCGCACCATGCTGTCATGGTATGGGCTGATGGCACCGCCACCGCCGAAAAATGAGTCAAACCTGTCATAATTTGTTAAACTACTGAGAGTAAACTCGACTTACAGACGCGATCACCTTTGGTCGCGTCTTTGTATCGGCAGGGCTCAGTTATGATGACACTCTCATTGCTCGATATTATTGCGCTGGCATTCTTTGTCATATCATGGTTCAGCTATGCGCAATTTGCTCGCTTACGGGCGCGTACAACGCATAGTTTGTCGAATATCCTCCGCCAGTTGCGGGTGGACTGGATGATGACCCTGACCCGCAAAGAACATCAAATTGCCGATGCTGCACTGCTTGGAAACGTGGAGCGCACGGTGACATTTTTTGCGTCGACCACGATTCTGGTATTAGCCGGTGTGCTCACTTTACTCGCATCGGCTGATAAAGCAGTTGAAGTGCTGCAATCGATTCCATTCACCGCGGATACCGCCACTGAAAAAGTTCAGCTGAAATTGTCGTTGTTGTCGCTGATTTTTGTCTTCGCTTTCTTTAAGTTCACTTGGGCGATTCGCCAGTTTGGCTTTGTATCTGTGCTAATGGGCGCTGCGCCGCAGTATCGTTCAACAGAATACAGTGATGAGGAGCGCGAGCGCTTTGCTCGGCATACTGCAAAAGTTCTTGATCAAGCGGGTCATGAGTACAACAACGGCTTACGCGCATACTATTTCGCTCTCGCTTTCTTGCTCTGGTTTATTCATCCGTATGCTTTTATTGCAGCCACGACCATGGTGATTCTGGTGTTATATCGGCGTGAATATCGTGCCCGAGTATTGCGCGCGTTACTCTCAACTAAGGGCTTGGAGCCGGGACCTATCACCGTTGCTCAGGAGAGCGACGCCGCTGTAGAGAGCGCAGAAGAAGTGAAGGATAGAAAAGCAAATGATTGATTTTGATGTATTGGATTGGACGCTCACCATTGATCAGGAAGATGCTAACCCACAACCCGATATTCAACATCCTTCGTTGAATATCACTTGTCATGATTTTGGGGTGCTCGAGATCAGCCCTAAAGATAAGGATAGTGAGGGGAATAAAGCCATTGTGCTGAGTTGTGCGGTGCATGGGAATGAAACCGCTCCGATTGAGCTTTTGAATCGCATGCTAAGCGATATCTTTAACGATCGCTTGCAGGTGCGCCAACCGACCTTATTTTTGTTCGCTAATCCCTGGTCGATTATGGCTGGCGAGCGCTTTGTCGAAACTAATATGAATCGTTTGTTTAGTGGAGCGCATAAAAAAGGAAGCAGCAAGGAGCATCAGCGCGCAGCCGAGCTTGAAGGCTATGTACGCAAGTTTTTTGAGCAATATCCGCAAAAAGAGCGCATCCATTACGACTTACATACGGCGATTCGCGATTCGCAACATGAAAAATTTGCGGTCTATCCATTTCAACATGGGCGCCCATACAGTAAGGCGCAACTGACGTTTTTGGCGGAATGTGGGATCGAAGCAATTTTGCTTAATCAAGCGCCCACCACAACCTTTAGCTATTTCAGTGTTTCGCAATTTGCCGCACATGGCTTTACCGTTGAACTCGGTAAGGTGCGTCCGTTTGGGCAAAATGATATGAGCCGCTTCAGCGCGGTCGACCGGTGTTTACGCGAGCTGGTCTCGCAAGCGTCACTCGACCTACCTGAATTTAACCCCAAACGGCACAAGGTTTACGACGTCTGCAGGGTAATTAACCGCACCCAGCAGCAATTTCGGCTCAATTTTCCCGATGATGTTGCTAATTTTACCGAGTTTAAAGTTGGTGAGTTGTTAGCCTGTGACGGTGATACTGAGTATCGGGTTGAGCAAGCCGGTGAGCGCATTGTATTCCCTAATGCCAAGGTCGAGATTGGCCAAAGAGCATTACTCATGGTGGCTCCACTTGAGGTGGAGCAGTTGCCATTAGCGTAATTAGAAATGTCCGCAGCACTTTACGTTTATTGAAGGACAATTAAAACTGGTCGGTTTGCATGTCAGTTGACGTAAAGGTAAAGTGTGCCCAATTTTTGTGACAACGAGAAAGTTATGGCAAAAGATAAACAACATCAGCTTGATATTGTGACTGCGCCTGAGTTTATTGACGGCTCAGCACTCACGATTCCTATGCTGCAAATCTTGGCAGAAGACGGCTCGATTCGTAAAGGCGCGAAGGTGCCAGATATCGACCAGGACCTGGCGTTGAAAATGTTCGACACCATGCAATTTATTCGCATCCTTGATGAGCGCATGATTGCTGCACAGCGTCAGGGACGGATTAGTTTCTATTTGTCTTCACTTGGCGAAGAAGCCGCCAGTATTGGTTCTGCGGCAGCACTCGATGCTGGCGATATGATCATGGGCCAATACCGTGAACAAGGCGCATTAGCTTATCGTGGCTTTACCGTTGAGCAATTTATGAGCCAGCTGTTCTCGAACCAAGATGACCTAGGTAAGGGTCGCCAAATGCCAGTTCACTACGGCTGTGCCGAGTTGAACTTTATGACCATTGCTTCACCGCTAGCCACCCAAATTCCGCAGGCCACCGGTTATGCCTATGGTCAGAAGATGGATAAAACAGGTCACTGTACCTTATGTTATTTCGGTGAAGGTGCCGCTTCAGAAGGTGACTTCCATGCCGCGTTAAACATGGCCGCAGTTTACAAAGTTCCGGCAATTTTCTTCTGCCGTAACAATGGCTACGCGATTTCAACGCCTTCACAAGGCGAACAGTACGCGGGTGACGGTATTGCGCCACGTGGTGTCGCTTATGGCATGAAAACCATTCGTATTGATGGTAATGATATTTTTGCGGTGTACCGAGCAACTCAATTAGCACGCAAACTCGCCGTTGAAGAGAACGAGCCAGTGTTGATTGAAGGAATGAGCTATCGAATGTCAGGCCACTCAACTTCTGATGATCCAACCGGATATCGTTCACGGGAAGAAGAAGCCGCATGGCGCGCGAAAGACCCGATGGCACGTTTCCAAACTTGGCTCATTAACAAGGGTTGGTTGACCGAAGCGCAAGCGGAAGAGAATTTCGCCGAGAAGAAAGCTGCCGTACTTGCCGCTTTGAAAGAAGCGGAGAAAGTACCGGTTCCTCACATCGATGAACTCATCAATGATGTTTACGACACGCCGACTCCACAGTTGCAGAAGCAACTAGAGCAGTTGAAAGAGCATATTCGTAAGTATCCAGAGGCTTACCCTAAAACGGCCTCGCGTCTTGATGGAGGGAACGACTAATGGCCAAAATGAACTTACTTCAAGCCATCAATAATGCCCTCGATATCGCCATGACTAAGAGTGATAAGGTCTATAGTTTTGGTGAAGACACGGGTGCCTTTGGTGGTGTATTCCGCGCAACGTCGGGGCTTACTGAGAAGTACGGCCGTGAGCGCAACTTTAATACCCCATTGGTCGAGCAGGGTATCCTAGGTTTTGCCAATGGTTTGGCCTCGCAGGGGAGTTATGCTATCGCTGAAATCCAATTCGGTGATTACATCTTTCCAGCGTTTGATCAAATCGTGAATGAGTCGGCAAAATTCCGCTATCGCTCAGGTAATGAATTCAATGTCGGTGGCTTAACGATTCGTACCCCATATGGCGGTGGTATTGCAGGCGGCCACTATCATTCACAATCACCGGAAGCATATTTTGCCCATACGCCGGGCTTGAAGATCGTTATGCCACGCAACCCATATATGGCGAAGGGCCTATTGCTGAGTGCGATTTTCGACAAGAACCCGGTTCTATTTATGGAGCCGAAGCGTCTCTACCGTGCGTCAGTTGGTGAAGTACCAGAAGAAGAGTACACCCTTGAACTTGGGAAAGCGGATATCGTTCGGGAAGGGACAGATATCACGGTACTGGCCTGGGGTGCACAAGTGGAGATGGCAGAGAAAGCTGCTGATATGGCCGCTGAACAAGGTATTTCATGCGAAGTGATCGACCTTGTCAGCTTGTTGCCGTGGGATATCGATACAGTCGCCGAGTCGGTTCGCAAAACTGGCCGCTTAGTGGTGACTCAAGAAGCGCCATTGACCAATGGTTTTGCCAGTGAAGTTGCGGCGACGATCCAAGACGAATGTTTCTTGTATCTCGAATCTCCGATTGCGCGAGTTTGTGGTTTAGATACCCCATATCCGCTCAGTCATGAGAAGGAATACTTTGTCGATCATTTGAAAGTTTTTGAAGCCATTAAAGCTTCGATGACCTACTAAGAGGCAGGATGATGAGTAAAGATTTTATTTTGCCCGATATTGGTGAAGGGATCGTTGAGTGCGAAATCGTCGAATGGCTCGTTGCTGAAGGCGATAGCATCAAGGAAGACCAACCCGTGGTCGACGTGATGACAGATAAGGCTTTGGTCCAGATCCCAGCGAAAGAAGATGGGGTGGTGGCCAAGTTGTATTATCAAAAAGGTGATATTGCTAAGGTGCATGAACCTTTGTTTGCCATCAGTACGGATGCAGACGCGGCAGCTCCTGTTCAGAACGAGGCTCCTGCAGCGCCGGAAACTGCGGGCGAAGATAGCTCAGACACCAGCGTCACCGACTTTATTTTGCCAGATATTGGCGAGGGTATTGTTGAGTGTGAAATTGTTGAATGGCAGGTCAAAGAAGGCGATCTGATTGAAGAAGATCAGCCTGTTGTCGATGTCATGACCGACAAAGCCTTGGTACAAATCCCAGCGAAAGAGCAGGGTGTGGTGGAGAAACTCTACTACGGTAAAGGTGATATCGCGAAGGTGCACGAGCCATTATTTGCGATTCGTGTCGCTGGCGCGGCAACAAGTTCTGCTGCACCAGCAACAGAAGCGCAGCAAGCGACCAAACCGGCGGCGCAGAGTTCGGCAACGGTTACCAGCGCGGCCCGTCCAGGCAAAGCAATTGCAAGCCCAGCTGTGCGCCGCTTAGCTCGTGAGCACGATGTTGATATTAGCCAAGTACCGGGCTCAGGTGCGAAAGGTCGCGTGTTAAAAGACGACATTCATGCATTCGTCAATGGATCACAAGCCAGCACTAGCGCTCCTGCAACTGCTGCGGCAGCAACAACAACTGCAGCACCGGTAAGCACCGGTGGGACTCGGGTGGAGCCAATTCGTGGCGTAAAAGCTGCGATGGCCAAAGCAATGCAAGAATCGGTGAGCACCATTCCGCATTTTACTTACGCGGATGAGTTCGACTTGACCGATGTCATGGCACTGCAGAAGCAACTGAAAGCGCAATATGCCGAGCAAGGCGTACGCATCACTATGATGCCGTTTTTTATTAAGGCAATGTCGCTGGCGCTGAAAGAATTCCCGATTATGAATGCGCAGGTGAATGCAGACTGTACTGAATTGACCTATTTTGACGACCACAATATTGGTATGGCGGTCGATACTAAAATTGGTTTGCTGGTGCCAAATATTAAGCAGGTGCAGAACAAGAGCTTGCTTGAGATTGCAGAAGAAGTGACCCGCTTAACCAACGCCGCCCGTGATGGTCGTGTTGCCCCAGAAGATATGAAAGGTGGAACCATTTCTATCTCTAACATTGGGGTTATAGGGGGTACGGTGGCAACGCCAATTATTAACAAGCCAGAAGCAGCTATTGTGGCATTGGGTAAGGTGCAACAATTACCTCGCTTTGATGCGAATGGCCAAGTGGTCGCTCGCAGCATCATGAATGTGAGCTGGTCTGGTGACCACCGCATTATTGATGGCGGAACAATTGCTCGCTTTAACAAGCGTTGGCAGGAGTTCCTCGAGAACCCAACCGCCATGTTAGTGCATATGGTCTAAGTTGGACTGAAACAACAAAAAACGGTGCCCAAGGCACCGTTTTTTATGGCTCAAATAAAAGTTTAGCTTTCGTCGAAGGTTTTGCGGTTGGCGACTAATTTACGCACAAGACCTGGGAAAAAGCGCTGCAATCGCGGCGCAAGTTTAGATAAGCCAGAGCCGATTACGACCTCTGCTTTGCCGTTTGCTATGGCTTGCAGAGATTGTCGAGCACACTCTTCAGCGGAAATCCCACCGGCATTGTCAGGGTCTTCATGTCCCAGAGCGCTGCCGTCCCCGGTAAGAGAATTGTGGGCAACCTGGGTGTTGATGAAGCCCGGCAGTATCGATGTGACCTGTAAGCCCGCAGCGCGCGTTTCGGCGCGTAAGCTATCCATGAAGCCAATCACCCCAAATTTCGCACCACAGTAGCCGCTACGAAGCTTAGTGCCGACTTTTCCAGCAACCGATGAGACGGTGACGATATGCCCTGACTTGCGCTCGAGCATTCGCGGCAGAACCAATTTACTGAGTGCGACGACTGCAAAGTAATCAATTTCCATCAATTGCCGGTAGACACTCAAATCTGTATCCACAATCCAAGAACGCTGAGAGACGCCGGCATTGTTGATGAGGATATCGATGACTTGGTGGCCAAGCTGCGCGTGTGCCTGTTCTACCGCTTGTTCAGGTTGACTGAGATCGAGCGCGAGAATTTGATGCGCATCTGGATTAGCCAAGCTTTGGCGCACTTGCTCAAGGGCTTCGCTGCGCCGCGAGGTGAGAATAAGGTGTGCACCAGCTGCGGCCAATTGCTCCGCCATGGCCAAACCGATGCCTGAAGAGGCACCGGTTAACCAGATTGTTTTACCAGAAAAGTAGCTCATAATTCACTCCTATCTACGCTGCGTTTAGTTAGCCAGCAGGGTAGATATAATTCGATTGAATGCCCAATGGAATACCTAAGGTCCAGTAGAGGATTAAGAAGGCAGACCACAGAATGAGCAAGGTCACCGTAAATGGCAACATCAGGGCGACCAGCGAGCCAATCCCGGTATTTTTCACATAGCGCTGACAATAAAGCACCACTAATGGGAAGTACGGCAACAATGGCGTAATGATATTACTCGCTGAATCACCAATTCGGTATGCCGCTTGGGTTAAATCGGGTGAGTAACCGAGTTGCATTAGCATTGGAATGAATATTGGAGAAATCAGCGCCCACTTGGCAGAAGAAGAACCAATAAAGATATTGATAAAGGCGACCAAGAAGATAATTCCGACCATGGTCACGCCGCCTGATAGGGCCAACGAACTCAGGAATTGCGCGCCTTTAATCGACAGCAAGGTACCGATATTCGAGTCACCGAACGCTTTGATAAACAGCGCACAGAAGAATGCCATAACCATGTAATAAGCCATGCCTTCCATGGATTTAGTCATTGCGCCGATAACGTCCTGCGAATTCTTGAAAGTACCGGCAATATAACCATGTACGATACCTGGCAGTGCAAACAGCAAGAAAATAAGCGGGACAATCATCTGCATCAATGGCGCACTAAATGAGGCGAGTTTGCCCGTCGCAGGATCAGCAAGCGGGGTATTGTCGGCAAGGCTTGCCCAAATCAGCACGAGCACACCTAAGCCCATGGTTAAGGTGCCAGCATAGAAGGCCTTACGGTCACGCGGTGTGACATCATCAAGCACTGGCATATCGTCTTGGTCACCATCAATTTTGGTATTCGCGAGCCGCGGCTCAATCACTTTATCCGTGAGGTACCAACCAATTAACACTACGACAATCGATGATGCTGCCGTGAAGAAGTAATTATTCAGTGGGTTGAGCATCACACTTGGGTCATAAATTTGTGCGGCAGATTGGCTAAAACTTTGCAGTAATGGGTCAATCGCTGACGGCACAAAGTTCGCACTAAAACCACCAGACACCCCGGCAAATGCGGCGGCGATACCGGCTAACGGATGCCGACCTGCGGCATAGAAAATCACCCCGCCCAGCGGAATAACCAGGACATACCCGGCATCAACTGCGGTATGCGATACAATCGCAACCAGAATAAGCACAGGTGTCAGCAGCATTTTAGGTGTGACGTTAAGCATTAATTTAATGGCAACGTTAATAAATCCGCTGCGCTCAGCGACACCCACCCCAAGCATGGCTACAAGTACCACACCTAATGGCGCAAAGCCGGTGAAAGTCGTCACCATCTTCGCTAAAAAGTCGGCCATTTCCGGGCCTGACAAGAGATTTTTTACGGTAACCTGGTCTCCGGTTAGGGGATGAATTGCATCAAAGTTAACTCCGGATAAAGCCCAAGAGAGCACCCAAACAATAATGAGTAAGCCGAAGAACATGACCGCAGGGTCAGGCAGTTTATTTCCAACGACTTCAACCTTATCAAGCACACGGTTGAGAAGCGTTGGGGTGGTTGCAGTTTCAGACATGAGTCATTCCTTTATGATTCTTATAATTGGCATAGATCAAAAACAACTATGCTCGTATCATACCCAAGCGTCGTAGCATAACAAGGGAAACCGTATGATCTGTGGGACAGATGAAGCGGGTCGAGGCCCTGTTGCTGGCCCTGTGGTCGCCGCAGCAGTGATTTTGGACCCGAACCAGCCGATTGCGGGTATCAATGATTCAAAGAAATTATCAGAAAAGAAACGTTTGCAATTGAGTGAAGAAATAAAAGCGAAAGCTCTCTATTGGGCGATCGCGCAATGTGACGCAGTCGAAATTGACGAGCTTAATATTTTGCAGGCTTCGTTATTGGCTATGCAGCGCGCAGTTGAAGGGCTTGGTGTTACTCCAAGCAAAGTGTTAGTCGATGGCAATAAACTCCCCAAGCTCGCGGTTCCAGCCGAAGCTATCGTCGGGGGTGATGGCATTGAAGCATGTATTGGTGCGGCATCGATTTTGGCCAAAGTTGAGCGCGATCGACAAATGCTGGAGTGGCACCAACACTACCCGCAATATGATTTCGCCAAGCACAAAGGCTACCCAACCAAGTTTCATCTCGAAGTGCTGGCGCAGCAAGGCCCGTGTCCGATCCACCGGCGCAGCTTTGGGCCCGTTACACGGGCGCTGGCGCAGCGGTCAACTGATGAATTAAGCGGCTAAGCTGAGCGAGCGCTGGCGCAATCTCTTTCACCTCAATATATTCATCGGGTTGATGGGCTTGCGCAATCGAGCCTGGCCCTAAAATAATGGTTTGTGGTGTCACTGCTTGAATAAATGGCGCTTCGGTACAGTAATTAGCAGGTTCTGCAGCATTACCGGTGATCACAGTCGCGATATCAACCAGCTCAGCATCTTCAGCGCACCGATAGCCTGGAATTGGCGCATGTAAGTGAGTCAGTGCCACCGCACCTGGGTACTTTTGCTTTACCTCAGCCAAGCGCTCGTCAATTAACTCATACATCTCATTGAGCTGCATCCCGGGCAGTGGGCGCATATCAATGTGCAACTCACAACATGCACAAATTCGATTAGCCGCATCACCGCCATGAATCGAGCCTAAATTTAGGGTTGGATAAGGCACTGCAAAATGATGATCGCAATAACGCTCAGCGAAACGGGTCTGAATCTGACGTAATTCAGTGATCACATCATGCATGACCTCAATTGCATTGATGCCAGCTGCAGGGTTAGAGCTGTGCCCGCTTTTACCGGTCACCCGAATGCTTTCCGACATGTGACCTTTGTGCATGATGACTGGAGTCATCGAGGTTGGCTCGCCGATAATGGCATAGTCAGGTTTAAGCCCATGGAAGCGATCGATTTCGCGCGCGCCGGCCATGCTGGTTTCTTCGTCGGCGGTAGCTAGAATGTGGAGTGGTTTGCTTAACTTAGTTAAATCTAGGTCTCGCAACACCTCAAGGACAAAGGCAAAAAATCCTTTCATATCAGCACTGCCAAGACCATATAGCCGACCATCGCGTTCGGTTAAGGTGAAGGGATCTTGACTCCAGCGACCCTCATCCCAGGGCACGGTATCGGTGTGTCCACTCAATAGTAGCCCGCCGGAGCTTACGCCATCAGGATAATAACTCGCTAACATGTTGAATTTACCGCGTTGCGCCTCGAGCTCGTTGACTTGAACGGTAAAGCCAAGCAGTTCAAACCAACCGGCGAGCTTGCCAATTACGATTTTGTTAGACGTATCCCAATGAGCATCCAAGCAAGACACCGAGGGGCTTGCGATAAGCTCGCGATAAAGCTCGAGAAATGAGGGAAGTGTTGCCATGCGCGAATCCTTAAAGTTAGTCATCACAGCATACCGTATTTCAGCGTTAAGACGCTATGCTTTAACGTTATAAGCGTTAACGATTGAGTCATAATAATGTTAGAATAACCCCACTAAAGTTATTTCATTTTTAGGAAAGTAGAGCCCTTATGAAGTCTATTCCACATATCGATATGAGCCTGTACGGCCAAGATTTTGACGCCTTTGCCCAACATGTCGGCGAAGGCTATGAGCAAAATGGTTTCGTTGCCCTTACCAACCATGGTATCGAGCAACAACTTATCGACGATGCGCTAGATATTTGCCGCGATTTGTTTGCACTACCGGAAGACGTGAAGAAGCAATACCACATTCCAGGTGGCGGTGGTGCGCGGGGCTATACGCCGTTTGGTACGGAAATTGCCAAAGACGCGAAACATGTAGATTTGAAAGAATTCTGGCACGTTGGCCGAGAGATTGAAGGTGAACCACCTTACCCGCAGCTGACGCCAAACGTATGGCCCCAAGAATTACCAGAGTTTAAACCGAAAATTTTAGCGTTATACCAGGCACTCGATGCCCTTGGAATGCAAGTTCTTGATGCGCTTGCGGTTTATCTGAAGCAGCCGAAGACTTATTTCCGCGATAAAGTGCAACTAGGGAACTCGATTTTACGGCCATTGCATTATCCGCCAATTGTTGATGAAGGGACACCATCAGTCCGCGCCGGTGCCCACGAAGACATTAACGTTCTAACCTTGTTGGTGGGTTCGCGCGAGCCGGGTCTTGAGGTACTTGCTAAAGACGGTAGCTGGATTCCAGTTACAATTATCGAGGGTGCGATCATTTGTAACGTGGGCGATATGCTGCAACGTCTAACCAACGGCGTGTTGCCATCAACGACCCACCGTGTGGTAAACCCACCGGCTCCATATAGTTCGAAATCGCGTTATTCGATTCCGTTTTTCTTGCACTTCAATCCGGACTTTGTGATTGACCCGCTTGAGAGCTGTATTACCGAGAAGAATCCGAAGCGGTTTGAGCCGATCGGCTCACATGACTACCTGTTGGAGCGTCTCCGTGAGATTGGGTTGGTGAAGTAATGAAGTTTTATCAGCCACTTGTCCTAGCCTGTGGGTTAGCTCTTTGGGGCTGCTCGCCATCTCAGCAGGCTGTCGAACCCGCTGATGTGTCGACGTTTGAGCTCACTGTTGCTCATATCAACGACCATCATTCGCACCTGCAACCTACGCAAAACATCGAGTTAATGCTTGATGGTGAAGTGATCACGACTGAAGTAGGGGGCTTTGCGCGAGTGGCTGAAAAAATCGCGGAAATCCGCGCCGCAAATCCAGACACACTGGCATTGCACGCGGGTGATGCGGTCACCGGTACCTTGTTTTATACCTTATACGAAGGCGCTGCTGATGCTGCACTGATGAATCATGTGTGCTTTGATGCGTTTGAATTGGGCAACCATGAGTTCGATAACGGTGATACTGGCTTAGCCAAGTTTCTTGATTACCTAGCAACGGGTCCATGCGAGACCTTGGTGCTCGGCGCGAACGTTGAACCAGAAGTCACGGTTTCACCGTTAACGCCAAAGACGCGTTGGGATAGTTTTAAGCCGTACAGTATTTTTCAGTTTGGGCAACAGCAAGTGGGCTTGATTGGGCTTGATATTGCGGTGAAGACTAAAAATTCCTCGCAACCTGATGCCACCACCATGTTCGCCGATGAACTCGAGACAGCGGCTTATTATATTGCTGAGTTACAAGCGCAAGGCATCGAGAAAATTGGTCTGTTGACGCATATTCAATATGCCAACGATATTCGTCTGGCCAAGGCGTTGCCAGCGGTTGATTTTATCATTGGCGGTGACTCCCATACCTTACTCGGTGACTTCAGCGAATACGGCCTTCCGAGCGAAGGTCCATATCCGACTGAGGTGACCAACGCCGATGGTGAGCGTGTTTGTATTGCTCAAGCTTGGGAATATGCTAAAGTTGTGGGTGAGTTGAAGGTGGAATTTGCCGGTGATGCGGTGCAGCGTTGCGGCGGACAGCCACACTTATTATTGAGTGAAGCCACGCCAGCAGCCTTGTTACAACAAGACGGTTTAGGTGCGGTGGCTGAAGATACCACTGCGAAAAATTTAATTGCTGATTATCAACAACAACTTGATGTGTTAACTCAGCAAGTGATAGCTGAAGTTCCTGAGCGTTTATGTTTGAAGCGGATGGGGCCATCGACTATTGCTGGGTGTGGGCTTGGCCGCCAATCGGATGCTCATAGTGTAGTGGCGCAGGCCTTCTTACAAAGTGCGCCGCAAGCAGACTTTGCCTTGCAAAATGGGGGTGGCGTGCGTGCTGAAATCGCTGCGGGCCAGTTCACTATTGCCGATGCCTACCGACTGTTGCCTTTTGCCAATACCCTGGTGGAAGTCGAGATCACGGGCGCTGAGCTGCAAACTGTTATTAATCAAGCGGTTGATTATGCCCTTTCCGAGAGCGGCTCTGATGGCGCGTTCCCGCATGGCGCCGGGATTCAATTTGATGTGAACCTACAAGCACAGCCAGGTTCACGCATTAGTAATATCCAAGTCTGGCAACAACAAGCTTGGCAACCACTGCAAGCTGAGCAGCGCTATATCATGGTCACCAATAGCTTTCTTGCCGGCGGCAACGATGGCTGGCAATTGCTAAAACAACTCAATGAGCAAGGGCGTATTACCGATACTTATGTGAACTATGCTCAATCTTTTGTTGATTGGCTGCGCGCTCAGGGCGAAATTAGCCGTCCTGAATTCCATAGTACCCGTACCTTTATTGGACAATAGCCCTTATGTCGAATTACCAACCACCGTCAGATCGCGCACGGTTTGATTTGACTGTGGTCCTGCTGGCCTTACTAACCATGTTTGGGCCGCTCTCTATCGATATGTATCTGCCAGCCTTTGGCGCGATTGCGGAGACTTTCGAGCGCAGTGCCAACGATGTGGAGTTGAGCCTAACCGCATTTTTCCTTGGTTTATTTATTGGCCAGTTATTGTATGGCACCGTCGCCGATAGGTTTGGGCGTAAGCCGCCGCTTTATATTGGCTTGTTTCTGTACGTACTCAGTTCACTTGCACTGGCGTTTGCTAGCAGCCTCGAAAGCTTTATCATTTGGCGTTTTGTGCAAGCGCTTGGGTCATGTGCTGGGCTGGTGATTGCTCGCGCTATGGTGCGCGATTTGTACAGTGCGCAAGCCTCTGCTCAGGTTTTTTCTTGGCTTATCTTAGTGATGGGCATTGCCCCAATTTTGGCCCCTTTGCTTGGCGCCGCCATCACCGCTCAGTTCGGCTGGCAAATGATCTTTTTATCCGTCGCAGGTCTGGCGTTATTGTGCTTGGTCATCATGAATTTTCGCCTGCAAGAAACCCGTGGACCTGACCCGAGTGTCCGCATCAGTCGCAGTTTATCAATCTATTTTGCGATTTTACGGGATGTCAGCTTTTTACGTTACTCTCTGCCCGGTGGCGTGGCGCAATCCGGTTTATTCGCTTATATCACCGCATCACCATTATTGTTTATTGAGTATTATCAGCTCAGTCCGAGTATGTATGGGGTGTTATTTGCCAGCAATGCGATCGGAATCATCAGTGTCGCGCAATTCAATGCTTGGTTGTTGCGCCGCTATCCAGCCGAGCGTATCCTCAACCGTGCCTTACCCTTTTTGGGGGTAACGGCCTTAGCTGCTGGCGGTGCAGGGCTATTAGAGGTGAGTTTGATTCCTGTCATCGCTCTGGTATTTATTTACATCAGTACGCTTGGCATGGTGTTCCCCAATGCCATGGCCGGAGCGCTAGCGGAGCAGCAGCACCGAGCTGGTGCTGCCTCTGCTTTGACTGGCTCATTGCAATTTCTAATTGCAGGCGGGGTTTCGGCACTTGTCAGTTGGTGGGGCCGATTCGACCCCTATGCCATGACTTATATGCTCGCTATTTGCGGTAGCTTGGCGGTCGTTTTGTATGGGCTATTGCGGGTTACAAGAAAATCGAAAGATTAGCAAAGGTCAACCTTACGATTGTGTCTCACGTTTTTTAAGCTCCACACAAAGCTTTCTAAAAGCATCGCTGAGGCTGAATATGAATGCTGGAATGACAGAAATAAAAATTATCCTAATATGTTCATCAAGCGAGAAATCACGTTGATTCTCCCACTCGAATATAAGTGCCATGGTAGTGATAAGGTGTATTGCACCAAGAAATATTAACCACCACATCACTGTCGACTTGATGAAATAATATAATTTTTGCCCTAATAAACTCAGCCTCAAATTCATGGTAGTTCCCCCAGCCGTTACGTTACCGGATAGTAGGTTGGTGCCATAGGTCCGACTGGGAAGTCGAAGCCAAACACCCAGAGCATAAAGAAGGCGGTCCAGCCGATTAAGAAAATCACTGTGTATGGCAGCATCATGGCAATCATGGTGCCGATACCGGTATCCCTCTTATAGCGAGTTGCAACGGCCAAAATCAGGCCAAAATAACTCATCATTGGCGTGATTAAGTTGGTCACTGAATCGCCGATGCGGTAGGCCGCCTGAATCACCTCAGGTGAGTAGCCAACCAGCATCAACATTGGAATGAAGATGGGCGCGAAAATTGCCCATTGAGCTGACGCTGAACCCAATGACAAGTTGACGAACGCACACATAAAAATAAACACCACAAACAGCATGGGTCCGGTTAACCCAATGTTTTGCAGGAATTCGGCGCCGTTAATCGCGAAAATGGTGCCAAGGTTGGTCCAGCCGAAGAAAGCAACGAACTGGGCAGCAAAAAATACCAAGACAATATACATGCCCATGGTGCTCATGCTGTCGGACATGGCATCAATGACGTCACGATCTGAACGCATCACCGCTGTAATACGACCATAGACGTAACCCGGGATTGCGAAGGTAATAAAAATAAAGGTGACGATACCTTTTAAGAAGGGTGAGTTGGCGACTAGACCTGTCTCTGGGTTACGCAAAATACCATCGGCTGGGATTACGGTCCAAGCTAATAAACTAGCAAGCACCAAAAAGGCGATGAGCGCACCTTTCAGTCCGCGCTTTTCCAGCGCAGTTAACGGCTCGATTTTTTGCTCACCAAGATTGATGGTTGCTAGTTTAGGGTCGTATTGACCTAGTTTGGGCTCAACGATTTTTTCGGTAACAAAGGTTCCCATCAAGGCAATCAAGAAGGTTGAAGCAAACATAAAATACCAATTTGCTTCAGCGCCAACGACATAATTAGGGTCGAGTAGGTTGGCGGCCTTGGTCGTGATCCCCGCTAATAAGGGGTCAACGGTTCCGATAAAAATATTCGCGCTGTAGCCGGCTGATACTCCGGCAAAAGCAGCGGCCAAACCGGCTAACGGATGTCGCCCAAGAGAGTGGAAGATCATGGCGGCAAGCGGAATTAAGACCACGTAGCCAAGTTCTGAAGCGGTATTTGAAACGACTCCAGCAAATACTACAGCAAGTGTAACTAGGCGTGGTGGCGCATTCATCACAAGACCACGCATCATGGCGGACAAAAGCCCCGAGCGCTCTGCGATGCCAACCCCAAGTAAGGCGACGAGAACCGTGCCGAGTGGGGTAAAGCCGGTGAAGTTTGTCACCAGGCCGGTGACGATCCGCTGTAAACCTTCCGCGTTAAGTAAGTTAACGACTTCAATGACGCCGCCACCTGGACGCGGGTCCTGGGCACTGACGCCAAAGTAACTGGCAATGCCACTGCCGATGACGATGGCAATAGCAAATAGTGCAAATAAGGTGATTGGGTGGGGAAGCATATTGCCGAGGTATTCGACCGTATCTAAAAAGCGACTAAATACACTTCGTTGTTGATTTGTCTGAGAATTATTTTGCGTCATGCAGCGCCTTTCCATCTACTTCTAGCAATCGAATTGCCGATTGTACACGAAAAAAAACGGCGCCACAGGCGCCGTTTTAATTTATCGCGTGTTTTTAGCCGCAATTAGGCTGCATTAGGCTTTTTTGCTGCTTGCTCCAAAGCGTAATCGCGTGCTGCTTGACCCGCCATTAAATCCTCATGCGCGAAGTCATCGACGTTAATCACGCGTAAGCGACCTTCTTCAGTGCGCTTAAGTAATTCAACTTCGTCATCAGACAATACCCCGAGCTCTTTTCCTTGCTCAGCAATCTGGTCAAGGAAGATAAACGGTAAGCGTTTGTTCAATGCTTTGCCCACCTTGGCAACCACAGGCTCGGCTGCAATTACGTCGCGCAAGGTTTGCTCAACGTAGCCGTATTCACCTTCTGGAGCAAGGAATTGACCTGCACCAAGACGTTCGCGACTAGCATTCGGTTGCAATAAGATCTTCGCAACTTTGCTATCAAGTTTGTCCGATGGACGTTTCACGAAACGACCAAATGGATACATGATGGCACGCATGAACGAACCCACTCCGCCGAAGTTCTCAAGCAGCGCTAATTGCGCTTCTTGCAACTTGAACAAGGTGTCTTGCATTGCCCAGTGCACCAGTGGCAAATCGTCTTTTTGACGACCTTCGTCTTCAAAACGCTTCAAGGTCGCAGCACCGATGTACAGATAGCTCAGCATATCACCTAAGCGTGCAGAGATACGCTGTTTACGCTTCAGGGTTCCGCCAAGCACACCCATTGCTACATCACTTAACAGGGCTAGATTTGCGCTAAAGCGGTTCATTTGCTTGTAGTAGGTAGCCGTTTCACCACTTACCGGAGCTGAACTGAACTTATAGCCGCCAAAGCCAAGCGCGAGTGAGCGGACAAAGTTGCTGATACCGAAGCCAATATGACCAAAGATAGCATTATCGAAACGCGCTAACGCTTCTTTGCCTTCCTCAGCTGAGGCGAGCATCTCTTCAAGCACGTAAGGATGGCAGCGAATCGCGCCTTGACCGTAGATCATAAGATTACGGGTTAGGATATTTGCACCTTCAACTGTGATGGCGACCGGTACACCCTGGTAACCGCGACCAAGATAGTTGCTTGGTCCTAAGCAAATTCCTTTACCGCCATGCACGTCCATTGCGTCGTCCATACAAGTACGCAATTTTTCCGTCATGTGGTACTTAGCGATAGCTGAAATCACTGATGGCTTCTCGCCGAGGTCGATACCTTTGGTTGAGAAACTTGTGACCGCATCCATTAAATAGGCGTTACCCGCAAGACGCGCCATTGGCTCTTGCACACCTTCCATCTTACCAATCGGTAATTTGAATTGACGACGAATGTAAGAGTAGGCACCGGTTGCAAGAGCAAGCGATTTCACCCCACCAGCACTGTTCGAAGGTAGCGTAATCGCACGACCGACTGACAAACATTCAACCAGCATACGCCAGCCTTTACCTGCCATCTCTTGACCACCGATAATAAAGTCGAGTGGAACAAAGACGTCTTTCCCTTTAATTGGACCATTCATAAACGGAACGTTCAGTGGGAAGTGGCGACGACCAATCTCAACATTTTTGGTATCACGTGGGATCAGTGCAGCAGTGATGCCCAGTTCTTCTTTATCACCCAAAAGTTTGTCAGGGTCATAAAGCTTGAAGGCCAAACCGATGACAGTAGCAACTGGAGCAAGGGTGATATAGCGCTTGTTGAAGTTCAAGCGGATACCCACGACTTCTTTGCCTTCCCACTCGCCTTTACAGACCACGCCAGTATCTGGGATTGAGCCAGCATCTGAACCGGCTTCAGGGCTGGTCAGGGCAAAACATGGAATTTCATCACCGTTAGCAAGACGCGGCAAGTAATGGTCTTTCTGCGCTTTAGTACCATAGTGTTGGAGCAATTCACCCGGACCGAGTGAGTTAGGCACACCTACGGTTGAAGCAAGAATCGTACTTACCCCAGCAAGTTTCTGCAGAACACGCGATTGCGCATACGCAGAAAATTCCAGACCACCGTATTCTTTCTTGATGATCATCGCGAAGAATTTGTGGTCTTTGAGGTACTGCCATACTTCTGGCGACATATCAGCCAATTCATGCGTGGCTGTCCAGTCGTCCATCATCTTGCAGACTTCTTCAACTGGTCCGTCGAGGAACGCTTGCTCTTCAGCAGTTAACTCAGGTTTTTGAATGCTGTGGAGCTTGCGCCAATCCGGTGCACCGCGGAACAGTTCACCTTCAAACCAGGTTGTACCTGCGTCAATGGCGTCTTTCTCAGTTTCTGAGATTTCCGGCATGACTTTGCGGTACATTCCCAATAGCGACTTCGCAATAATGCCGCGTCGAATTGCAGTGACATTCAATGGAACGAGCACTAAGGCCAGTAGAATCCAAAGAATCGGACCCACCACACCAACAGCGCTGCCGATCGCAAACATGACGACCATACCCGCGCTTGTCGCGATGCGTGAGGTTCGATAGTACATTAGGCCACCAAATACGATTAAGGTGGCGATTACCCATAAGGCGACACTCATAAAAACACTCCATTCAATCGGTTAGAGGTCTGACCAGTAATTTATAGTACGTTGAGCGTAGTCGTTTTGATCAGATTTTTCAAGGTGAATTTGAACGCCCGTTTGAAATTTTTTGTGGTGTTTAACTTGGCTTAAACCTATTGTTTCTTGTACGGTCTATACAGCAACATAGATTACAACTTATGAACTCGCGAGTTGAGTTTATCAAGATAGGGATAACACCATGGGATTTAAAAGTGGCGCGACGATAACAGCCCTTATGAGTGCTGCTGCGCTTTTTGCTCTGAGTGCAAATGAGTTGGCCGCAGCTGAACTCGCGCCTTACCAGGCACGCTATATCGTTGAGCGAGGTGGTTCGGATTACGGAGAGGCAAGCCGCGAGTTAAGTCGTGACGCTGAGGGCGTCTATCAGCTTTATACCGAAACTGAGATTTCTTGGTTGTTTATCTCGGACCGGCGTCGGTTATGGTCTGAATTTAGCTTGGCAGACGCACGAGTGAGTTCGCATAGTTTTCGCTATAAACGTTCAGGGACAGGCAAAGATCGAAGCTTTGCGGTCGAAATAGACCATGACAACGCACAACTACTAGATCCACAGACGCACGAACCAATGAACGTCAGCTACGAAGTCGGAGCCATTGATGAAGCTAGTCTGTTAGAACAGCTACGCTATGATGTCAGTCAGAATGATGCGACAGAGTTGAGCTATCGGGTACTGGATGAAAAAGGCCGTATTGAAACGCAGAAATTTGCCATTCAGGGGCAAGAACAGTTGGCCTTGCCGTATGCAGAAATTGAGGCGATTAAAGTAGCGCGAGTGCGCGAGAACTCAAGTCGGGAAACTTATTTTTGGTTCGCTCCGAGTTTGAATTATGTGATGGTGCAAATGCATCAGCGTAAAGATGGGGATGAAGTCGCAACGCTGCGGCTGCAGCAGATGAATTAATCTGCTGCGTAGCCGTATGGCCCGAGGATCTCGTTATCCAACATTGCCCCGCGCTCGGTTAACTGTAACCGCCCAGTACAGAGCCACTGCACCACCAATGGGTAAATGCGATATTCCTGCTCATGCACGCGCTCTTGCAGATCTTCGACCTCATCACCGGGAAAAATTGGAATTCTGGCTTGCAGAATGACCGGTCCGCCATCGAGCTCCGCAGTAACAAAATGGACACTGACACCATGTTCTTTGTCACCTGCATCTAAGGCACGTTGATGGGTATTAACGCCTTTATATTTGGGTAATAAAGATGGGTGAATATTTACCATCTTACCGGCAAAATGGGACACTAAAGTAGGCGTTAAAATCCGCATAAACCCGGCGAGGACAATAAAGTCGGGGTAAAACGAATCAATCACCAGTTTTAATTCAGCATCATATTCTTCGCGGCTCGCAAAATCTGTGTGCGGCAGCACCGCAGTTGGGATACCCATCGCCTCGGCTCGAGCTAAGCCGAGTACGCCTGGTTTATTGCTGATCACCCCAACGACTTCGCCATCAATGCGACCTTGCTGACAGGCGTCAGCAATGGCCTGCATATTGGTGCCAGAGCCGCTAATAAGAATGAGAATTCGGCGCATTAATTGATCTCGACTTGGGCTTCGTCGGCGCTACGCATGACCACATCGCCAATAATCCAAGCATCTTCGCCATGCTCGCGCAGGATTTCGACTGCTTGTTCGGCTTTATCCGCAGCAACTGCGAGGACTAAACCGACACCACAATTGAACGTGCGGTACATTTCTTTGGTGGTGACATTGCCATGCTCTTGTAACCAGTTAAATACCGCCGGCCATTCCCAACTGCTGTCATCGATGACCACTTTGGCAGATGCCGGCAGCACCCGTGGAATATTTTCCCAGAAACCGCCACCGGTAATGTGCGAAATCGCATGCACATCAACCTGCTCGAGCAGGGCAAGAACCGATTTGACATAAATTTTGGTGGGTTCGATTAAGTGCTGGGCCAATGGTTTGCCGTCAAGCAAGGTGGTTTGTGGATCAGTTTCACTGACTTCAAGAATTTTGCGAATTAACGAATAGCCGTTTGAATGAGGCCCAGATGATGCAAGTGCAATCAGTTTGTCGCCCGCAGCAACAGCCTGTCCATCAATGAGTTTTGCTTTCTCAGCAACGCCAACACAGAAGCCAGCGATATCATAATCACCTTGCTCGTACATGCCGGGCATCTCAGCGGTCTCACCACCAATCAGGGCACAGCCAGCCTGCACACAGCCTTCACCGATGCCTTCAACCACTGCAGCCGCAACATCCACATCAAGTTTCGCAGTAGCGTAATAATCGAGGAAGAAGAGGGGCTCTGCACCTTGTACAATTAGGTCGTTAACGCACATTGCGACCAAATCAATCCCAACGGTATCGTGTTGGTTAAAATCAATTGCTAAGCGGAGTTTGGTCCCCACACCGTCGGTGCCAGAGACGAGTACCGGCTGCTTGTATTTAGTCGGGATCTCACAGAGTGCGCCGAATCCACCAATTGACCCCATAACTTCAGGGCGTTTTGTGCGCTTGGTTGCGCCTTTGATACGTTCAACTAAGGCATTGCCAGCGTCGATGTCGACACCTGCATCTTTATAACTCAATGATGGTTTTTGCTCACTCACGAAGGGGTCCTCAAGCGGTGCGAAAATTTTCGCCGAATAGTTTATCACTTTCGTTGTCATACTGCGATAGAATAAGCGAGATATCGGGCCGCAACCGCTGTTTAAAAAATCTTCAAACAGCAGGGAACTTCTCGCTATAGAATGCGGTCTGAGTTATAGTACGCATAGTAAGTAAAAACCTGGGGCTGATTCGGATTCGACGGGATACGCGAAACCCAAGGTGCATGCCGAGGTGAGGCAGGCCTCGTAAAAAGCCTCAAACTAATAGTTGCAAACGAAGACAACTACGCTTTAGCGGCTTAATAACCCGCTATGCCCGAGCCCTAGCGCTTAGTCTGTGAGACTAGGATCACTCGGTTCACCCCATAGCAGACTCGCGTGGAGGCTTCGCCCGTAGCCAAGACGTTAAAACCAATCGGGATCGTCACCTTAAGTAGCCTGTTTGTCGGCGACTTGGTGATTAACTAAAAGACAAACTAAGCATGTAGTACCGAGGATGTAGGTATTGCGGACGCGGGTTCAACTCCCGCCAGCTCCACCAAATCCAAAAATAAAGACGTCTTCGGGCGTCTTTTTTTGTTCATTTTTTCAATAATTACTGGGCTTTAGCCGTTTTATTGTGTATTAAAGTCCAAACTTGTCCAGTGACATCCAGTGAATCTAGTAGTACATTTAGTAGTACCTAATAAGGTATGGTTCTAGAGGTACTACATAATGGCTCGGGTGAAGCCGCTAACAAATACTGAAGTCAAGCAAGCCAAACCGCGTCAGATGGTCTACAAGCTATCAGATGGCGGTGGTCTTCAATTGAGAATCCGGCCCAACGGAAACAAATCCTGGTTGCTCGACTATATAAAGCCGAACACTAAAAAGCGCTCGGCTATAGGTCTCGGTGGATATCCAGCTTTATCGCTGGCGGATGCACGCAAGCAAAGAGAAATTTATCGAGAACTACTCGTTAGAGGTATCGACCCTAAAGATCATAAAGACAAGCAGCAAGTCGAGCGCTTACATAGTGCATCAAACACTTTTATGGTTGTGTCTCAAAGATGGTTTGAGGTTAAGCAAACTCAGGTGAGTAGAGATTACGCTGATGACATTTGGCGATCGTTGGAAAAATACATCCTCCCCAAATTAGCAAATCATGCGATCGACAAGATCAGAGCACCTGAGGTGATTGATATTCTCAGACCGGTTTCCAGCAAAGGTAATCACGAGACAGTTAAGCGGTTATGTCAGCGCCTAAATGAAGTGATGGTTTTTGCTGTTAACACTGGACTTGTGCATTCGAATCCACTGAGCGGATTAAAAGCTGCGTTTCCGAGTCCAGTGAAGTCCAATATGCCTGCACTTTTACCGAAAGAACTTCCGATGTTTTTGGAGGACCTAAGTTATGCCAGTGTCAAAATCGTCACAAGGCTTCTGATAGAGTGGCAACTGCACACTATGGTAAGACCAAATGAAGCTGCAGGCACTCGATGGAGCGAGTTAGACCTTGAACAGAAAGTCTGGGTTATTCCTGCTTCCAGAATGAAAAGGAAGCAGGAGCATATAGTCCCCTTGACTGACCGAGCACTGGAAATCATCCAGCGGCTGCGTCCAATTAGTGGCGAGAGTAAATTTCTGTTCCCCTCGGACCGTCATCCTAGTCAACATACAAATTCTCAGACTGCAAATATGGCAATTAAACGCATGGGATATGCTGGTCGCCTCGTCGCCCATGGAATGAGGTCTATCGCAAGTACCACATTAAATGAACAAGGTTTTGCCCCTGATATTATCGAGGCTGCTCTCGCTCACACGGATCAAAATCAGGTTAGAAGAGCCTACAATCGCTCAAATTACCTCGATCAAAGACGTGCGATGATGCAATGGTGGAGTGACCATATAGAGCAATCAAAATCGATGTCTTAACTGGTGTTCATGTATTGAAATCTGGATATAAGAGAGAGTTTGACGATGGAATCATCAAAAAATTTATTTGAAAATCATCACGGTAATGGTTTTTTCACGGTCGATGAAATAGTCCAGTTCAATATACTATCAGTACCGTTTGATAAAGTTAGCACCAAATTAAAGCAATATATTTATGTCTCAGATATTACTTATGCGCCAGATAATAGACTAATAAAAATAAATGGATACTTCGTCATTGGGGGGACTGAATCTTACAAACTGACTGAAATCGATGATGAATTTAAAGCTTCCCCTGTTGTTATAACAAAGATAACTAGTGTTATCCTCGGTGAAGATAGTTTGACTGAACGCCCTATCCCTTATTTACCCAGCAGCGAATATAAATTGATTACAAAGCTTTCTTTGACAGAGCCATTATATTCATTTGCGGAGTTGATTAGAGTCTGTGATGCGCTCGATTTAGGAATGCCGGAATTACCGAATATTGACGCTAGATCAAAGAAAATCCATGATGGGATTTACTTTCCAATCTCCACACGTAAGCTAAGAGCAGCGCTAGAAGCACAAGAGATTTATTGGGTACCATACCTTGATTCAGGACAACCCCCGCAGCAAAAAATGGTCATATTTGACATCGATAAAGCTCTTGGAAAAACGTCATCAGCCCCCTCTCGGACGGCCAATGAACTTGCTCTAGCTATTATGCCAGATGGTTTTAAATATAAGTGATGTCATATCTATAACCCTTTAAAATCGGGGTGTCTGTTAGCGATATGGTATCTATTC
This sequence comes from Pseudidiomarina taiwanensis, assembly GCF_003987435.1. Classification (GTDB taxonomy): domain Bacteria; phylum Pseudomonadota; class Gammaproteobacteria; order Enterobacterales; family Alteromonadaceae; genus Pseudidiomarina; species Pseudidiomarina taiwanensis. The sequence continues at coordinate 184,217 of NZ_PIQG01000001.1, forward strand.
AAAGTCACCATGACATTATGACACCATCGCAAATCCAACATGACGCAATTAAGCTCATAACCGTTTAGAGAAGCTCAAAAGGAGAGCACGGTTATGAGTAAAGTGAATTTTCCAAGAATAGTCCGATTTCCAGAAGTCATCAAAATAACCGGATGGTCGAAATCTACCATATACAATCGTTTAAAAGTTGGCTTATTTCCAAAGCCAGTCAGTCTCGGTGCTCGATCAGTCGGGTTCGTAGAGAGTGAATTGCAAGAATATATGCATGCAGTCATTGCTGGACTTTCCGACGATGAATTACGACAAGTAGCTCGTAGCCTTTCGGCCCAACGTTTCAAATTGTACCAGACTAAAATACGATAAGTAGTAACGCAAAAGCATCAATATCTAAAGGCAAGCATTTGAATTATAAATTATTAGTCTTTATTGGACATTAATCATAGGTTTTTTGCCCCGCATTTTTTTAGGTTTTCCTCGGAAGAGTCCGAGGAGTAGGACGATGGCACATCCTGTGTTGATATTGATGATAGGTTTTTAATAATATCTCCTAAGGTTATTAGGTCTTTTATGTCACACATCACTAGAAGTAGAATTGTTCGATATGATGGTCAGGATTGGTTTATTAATCATCGCTATGGTGGTGTATACCTGGGCGCTATGACATCAATTATGCGACAACTGCATTGCATATTGGACTATCACAGTAAGATATTGGTCATTCGATTCGATTTGCGTCTTTATGTATACACTGCTGATAATGAAGTGATATCTCGATTTAATGAATTGTTGCACCGCTGGCTTAGGAGAAACTATGGAATGAAACGTTTGGGGTTCTGCTGGGCTAGAGAGATGGAAAACAGTGATAAGCAACATTATCACTATGCACTTATGCTAAACGGTCACAAAGTTAGGCATCCATCGAAAATTCTAGAACAAGCAAAATTGTATTGGGATGAATACATACAAGGCAGTTTTTTCGTACCTGAAAATTGCTATTACTTCATACAGAGACATGATAAGGAGGCCATGCAGAATGTGATTTTTCGTCTTTCATATCTCGCTAAAGTCAACGGAAAGGAAAGTAGGCCGGATCAGACTAAAAGATTTGGGTCGAGTCGGTTGGAGAATACTGGTTCACAGAGACTATCAAATAGAGTTAGTTCGAAAATGGTCGAAAGCTCACCCCACGTTTAATCATGTTGAAGTTAGGTTTAAAAACCAATCGCAGAGTTTGATTTCGAATAAGATAATGTTAACAACATATCAAATGACGATAAAAATTACAGAAGTAAAGTCAATAATTTCAGTGGTATTGTTGATAAATGTTCAAAATTTATCTCAGTTTACTAGAATGGGTAACGATAATTACTTTATTTGACACATTGCGCATTTCGTAAAGTTATCCACGCTCAATACATGAAATTCCTTCTCTACAACTAAATGAATCGGCAATACTTGGCAGCCGTTAAGGACAACGTTTCATCCTTGACTACTGTTTTCACTTCTTCTTTTCCAACTTTTTGAGCTAGGTCCTTTGTTGCGGAATCATAAGCGCTGCGGAGTTGCTCACTAAGTTTATCGCTCCCTATTTGTAAATAGCAGTATTGAGATGCAGGAAAATCGAAATCTAGAGGGTCATATACGCGGCCCGTTTTGAGCATCAATCTGATTAGCTTTGACCAGTACTCGTCTGTTAACATTGTTCTTGGCATGATGGGTTGTCATGGTTAGTTTTTGGCGAAAGTAATTATACCAGCCCATCATGCTGTCTAATAATCCATCGCGAAAGATCAACAAGCCCTAATAAGTTTATGGTATCATGATTCATGTAATCTCCTCCTTTAAGAAGCCGCAAAAAACGCGGCGCAAACTGCCTGCTTATTTGGAAAGGTGCTTATCCATGGTTCACGATAATTCTGAGTCTCATTGTCATCACCATACACCCTCCCACACGGGCTCAGGGCTTACAGACCCGGTCTGCGGCATGGGTGTAACGGCAGACTCTGCCCAGTATGTTGAGCATGCGGGTAAAACTTACTACTTCTGCAGCACCAAATGCATGAATAGATTCCAGCATGACCCTGAGAAGTTTCTTTCACCAACCCCGCCACCTCCCTCGGAAGCGGTCAAAGGCACAATTTATACGTGCCCGATGCATCCGGAAATACGTCAGGACAACCCCGGAACCTGCCCTAAATGCGGCATGGCACTTGAACCCCTGATGCCCAGTCTGGAAGATGACAATCCCGAGCTGGACGATTTTTCCAGGCGATTCTGGTGGACATTGCCTTTTACCGTCATTGTCACGGTGCTTGCCATGTTTGGGCCACAGCTTGGCTGGTTCGAGATGGCGACGCAAACGTGGATAGAGCTTGTACTGTCGCTTCCCGTGGTGCTGTGGGCCGGACAGCCGTTCTTCGTACGGGGTTGGCAATCAGTGGTCAACCGCAGTCCCAACATGTGGACGCTCATCGGCTTGGGTACCGGTGCCGCCTTCGTCTACAGCACGCTGGCAACCGTAGCTCCCGGTATATTTCCGGAAACATTCATGTCCATGGGGCGTGTGGCGGTTTATTTCGAAGCCGCAGTGGTGATCATTTCCCTTACGCTGTTTGGTCAGGTGCTGGAGCTTCGCGCGCGTTCCCAGACATCCGCTGCCGTCCGGTCATTGCTCGGTCTGGCGCCCAAGACGGCCCGCCGTATCAATGCAGACGGAACAGAAGAAGAAGTACCGCTGACGCATGTGCATGAAGGTGATCGTTTACGCGTACGTCCCGGTGAGAAAGTTCCTGTCGATGGCATTGTTGAAGAGGGTGCAAGTTCTCTCGATGAATCCATGTTGACTGGTGAATCGTTACCCATCAGCAAGCGCCCGGGTGACAAGGTCATAGGGGCAACGATGAACACCTCTGGTGCACTTGTGATCCGGGCGGAGAAAGTCGGCTCGGCCACTGTGTTGTCACAAATTGTCCAGTTGGTGGCTCAGGCCCAACGCTCTCGGGCGCCGATGCAACGGATGGCTGATTTGGTGGCGGGTTACTTTGTCATGGCGGTGGTAGCCATCGCCATCCTCACCTTGGTCGTGTGGGGCATGTTCGGCCCGCAGCCAAGCTGGGTCTATGGCCTGATCAATGCGGTCGCTGTTCTGATCATCGCTTGCCCTTGTGCGCTGGGGCTCGCAACGCCCATGTCAGTCATGGTTGCTACCGGACGAGGCGCAACCCAGGGTGTTCTGTTTCGTGATGCAGCAGCAATAGAAAATCTGCGCAAAGTCGATACGCTCATCGTAGACAAGACCGGCACCTTGACAGAAGGCCGACCCGCATTCGATCAGGCTGTTTCCGCTGGCGAGTTGGACGCCGATGAAATCTTGCGCCTGGCTGCCAGCCTCGATCAAGGCAGCGAGCATCCTTTGGCTGACGCTATTGTCAGCGCTGCGCGCGAACGTAATTTGGTGCTCAGCCCAGTGGACGACTTTGACTCGGGTAGCGGCATAGGCGTACGGGGCAAGGTTGAAGGCAAAATACTGCTGTTGGGCAACACTGCGTTCATGCAGCAGGATAACGTCAATGTTGATGGCCTGGCTGCCACCGCTGAGGGATGGAGGATAAAGGGTGCGAGTGTGATGTACCTGGCGGTTGACGGCACACTGGTCGGCCTACTCGCCGTTTCCGACCCCATCAAACAGAGCACCCCTGAAGCGGTACAGGCGCTCAAGGCCGCGGGAATCAGGGTCATCATGGCTACTGGTGACGGTATTTCAACGGCAAAAGCGGTCGCCGAACAACTAGGCATAGACGAAGTTCATGGCGAAGTGAAACCGGCCGACAAGCTGAATCTGGTTGATAAGCTTCAATCAGAAGGTTGCATCGTTGCGATGGCGGGCGACGGCATCAACGATGCCCCGGCACTGGCCAAGGCGAATGTCGGTATCGCTATGGGAACCGGGACGGACGTAGCGATGAACAGTGCGCAAATCACCTTGGTAAAAGGAGACCTGCGGGGTATCTCGATTGCCCGGGACCTGTCAAACAAGACTGTTCTCAATATGAAGCAGAACCTTGGTTTTGCGTTCATTTATAATGCATTAGGCGTTCCACTGGCTGCTGGCGTCCTGTACCCGTTTGCCGGGTTGCTTCTATCACCCATGTTTGCAGCCCTGGCGATGAGTCTGAGTTCAGCGTCCGTTGTATTCAACTCGCTGCGGCTTCGTGGTTCGGTTTAAGCTGGATACGTCGAGGGGGTAGCGGAAAATGGCGAGTCTCTACTCGCCATTTTTCTTCGGTTTTTCGGGTAAGGGGATTAAATGGTTGATCTTACCTTTGCATGAGAGTGAGGCAAACCGGCATCTCATCGGATTATCTGGTTGGCACTCCAACCTACTGCTGATGCATGCTTCCCTCGCTAATTCCAGCAAGAACCCCACACGCCTTAACTTCCCGGTCATCGTTGCAACGCGCTCTTAGTGAAACGAGTTGTTTCTCAAGCGCCTGTAGAGCGGTTATCTGCGAGCGCACATGAGAGATGTGATCATCGAGCAAGGCATTGACAGCGGTACAGGACTGATGAGGGTCGTCCTGATAGCGCTTTAGTTCGTGAATTTCTGCCAGTGACAGATCCAGGATGCGGCAGCGACGAATAAAGGCCAGCCGCTCAACGTGTTTCTCGGTATAGACACGGTAACCGTTCTCCTGCCGACCAGGCGGCGGCAACAAGCCCTGCCGTTCGTAGAAGCGGATCGTCTGTGTATCTACCCCTACTGACTGTGCCAACTGACCAATACGCATCGGGTTCCTCCGCAACGGATTCTCTACGCTATTGACATTATAGCTACTATATAGTTTTAAATGAAAACCCGATCACATTCAAGTGGAGTCATATCATGAGTAAAAACTGCGGAGGCCCCTGTGGCGACCATGCAAGGCCTGCGGCGGATACCGATATACAGGCCTCCTCCGAGGCGCCAGGGAGATGGGTCAGTGTTTATGCCGTGCCGAAGATGGACTGTCCATCAGAAGAACGAATGATTCGCCTAGCCCTGAACGGCTTTGAGGAGATTCGGGCGCTGTCCTTCGACTTGTCGAACCGCCGGCTGAAGGTCGTGCATGACGGCGAGGTCGAGCCCGTCACCTCGAAACTGAAGACCTTGGGGCTAGGCGCCGCGCTTCAGGAAAGCGTTGCTGCAAATCCGGAGACCATCAAGGCCGCCGAGTTTTCGGCAGCTTCTGCTAAGCAAGAATCCGGGACCCTGCGCTGGTTGCTCGGCATCAATGCACTTCTGTTCGTGGTGGAAATGACTGCCGGTCTGATCGCCCGGTCCACCGGCCTGATTGGAGAATCCCTGGACAATTTTGCCGATGCGGCGGTGTACGGGCTTGCCCTTTATGCGGTTGGACATAGCGTGAAAATGCAGGTACGTGCCGCGCATCTTGCTGGTGTACTGCAACTGATCTTGGCTGTGGGCGTACTCATAGAGGTGGTGAGACGCTTTGTATTCGGTAGTGAGCCTGAATCGCTGGTGATGATGGCTATCGCATTCGTCGCATTGATTGCCAATACCAGTTGTCTGCTGCTCATATCCAAACATCGGGAGGGCGGGGCGCACATGAAGGCAAGCTGGATATTCTCGGCCAACGACGTGGTGATCAACCTGGGGGTCATCACCGCCGGCGCTCTGGTCGCGTGGACCGGGTCCAATTATCCGGATCTGATTATCGGCACCATCGCGGGGGTAATTGTGCTTAACGGTGCTAGACGCATTCTGGCGCTCAAGGATTAAGCAATGTCCATTTTTGGCAAACATCTGTCACCGTACGCTCTGTTGTCCATCTCCGGCCTGCTGGCAGCGTCTGATCAGGCCGTAAAATGGCTGGTGCAACAATCAATGGCCTATGGCGAGTCTATTTCAGTGACCTCATTCTTTAACTGGGTACACGTATGGAATACCGGTGCCGCATTCAGTCTTTTTGCGAATGGTGGAGGCTGGCAGCGCTACTTTTTTATCGGAATCGCGGTAGTGGTCTCGATTTTTCTGATCAAGCTGATCCTTGAAAATCGTCATAAAGGAGAAGCCATCGCTTACAGTCTTATCCTCGGTGGCGCCATGGGCAACCTGATTGACCGGGTCTTTCGCGGCTATGTTGTGGATTCCTTTGATTTCTATTGGCGAGACTGGCATTGGCCGGCCTTCAACCTGGCTGATATTGCAATTGTCCTCGGTGCCTTACTTTTAGTTTCCAGCAGCTTGTTGGGTAAAAAAGCAAGCACCAATGCCGAGTCGGATGGATCTGACTGACACCTACGCCTATACAACACCATGACCGAACTTCCCGACAACATCCTTCACCTGCCGCAATACCAAGTACTGGGCTGCAAATCAACCGACGACGAAATGCACTTCCAGGTGGACGTGCCCGATCCCATCGCCTGCGAGGAATGCGGCGTGCAGGGTGAGTTCGTACGGTTCGGCAAGCGTGACGTTCCCTATCGTGATCTGCCCATCCACGGCAAGCGGGTCACTCTCTGGGTGGTCCGCCGCCGATACACCTGCCGGGCCTGCAAGACAACATTCAGGCCCCAGCTACCGGAGATGGTGGACGGATTCCGTATGACACTGCGGCTGCATGAGTACGTGGAGAAGGAATCCTTCAACCACCCCTACACCTTTGTGGCGGCACAGACCGGCCTGGACGAGAAGACGGTGCGCGACATCTTCAACGCCCGCGCCGAGTTCCTGGGGCGCTGGCACCGCTTCGAGACGCCCCGCATCCTGGGCATTGACGAGCTATACCTGAACAAGCGCTACCGCTGCATTCTGACCAACATTGAGGAGCGAACCCTGCTCGACCTGCTGGCCACCCGCCGCCAGGACGTGGTGACCAACTACCTGATGAAGCTGAAAGACCGGCAGAAGGTCGAGATCGTCAGCATGGACATGTGGAACCCCTACCGGGCAGCGGTCAAGGCTGTGCTGTCCCAGGCCCGTATCGTGGTCGATAAGTTCCATGTGGTACGCATGGCCAACGATGCCCTAGAGAGAGTGCGCAAGGGCCTCAGAAAGGAGCTGAAACCGTCCCAGAGCCGGACTCTCAAGGGAGACCGGAAAATCCTGCTGAAACGCGCTCACGAAGTCTCAGACCGGGAGCGCCTCATCATGGAGACTTGGACAGGCGCGTTCCCGCAACTGCTGGCCGCCTACGAGCACAAGGAGCGCTTCTACGGCATCTGGGACGCCACCACACGGCTCCAGGCAGAAGCCGCCCTGGACGAGTGGATAGCCACCATCCCGAAGGGCCAAAAGGAAGTCTGGAGCGATCTGGTCAGGGCAGTGGGAAACTGGCGCGAAGAGACCATGACCTACTTCGAGACGGACATGCCCGTCACCAACGCTTACACGGAGTCCATCAACCGACTGGCCAAGGACAAGAACCGTGAAGGGCGCGGTTACTCCTTCGAGGTGATGCGGGCACGAATGCTCTACACCACGAAGCACAAGAAGAAGGCACCGACTGCGAAGGTCTCTCCTTTCTACAAGAAAACCATCGGTTACGGACTGCCGGACTTCGCAGAGGAACTCAACTACGGAGTCGATCTATCAACCATCTGAGGGTGGTATCAGATTGATGGGGTGAAGGTGCCCCATCAACCATTAAATCCGTATACCCTTTTTTTATTGAAGCACGATAATGTCAGCCGGGTTTCGCCAGTTGCTGCAAGATATGGCAATGTGGGCTGCCATCGCCCCGGCAGCTGTCCGCCAGCTCCGTCATCACCTGCTGCATATGCTGCAGCTCGGCAATTTTGCCGGCAATTTCATCCAGGTGTTGCTGAGCCAGCTGTTTTACCACCCGGCTTTCACGCTGTGGGTCTTGCCATAATGCCAGCAGCGACTGGATATCGTGTAACGAAAACCCCAGGTTGCGTGCCTGACGAATAAAACGTAGCTGGTTAATTTGCTCACTGTTGTAAAGCCGGTAACCGGCATCAGTGCGTGGTGATTTTCTCAGCAAACCGGATTGCTCATAGTGCCGGATCATTTTGGCGCTTAAGCCACTCTCTTTTGCCGCATCACCAATGGTCAGTAAGGTCGCCATTTGCTGCTCCTTGTTAAAAAGACATGCGTTGCAAACGCAGGGCATTGGTTACCACCAGCACACTGCTACAGGCCATCGCTGCGCCGGCAATCACCGGGTTTAAAAAGCCCAGCGCCGCCAGCGGTATACCGATAGTATTGAAGGCAAAGGCCCAGAACAGATTTTGCTGAATATTACGGTAGGTTGCACTGGCGAGCAGCAGTGCTGTCGCAACCAGTTCCGGGTCGCCACGCATCAGCGTAAATGCAGACGCACTGACCGCAACATCGGTACCTGTTGCCATCGCGATACCTAAATCAGCTTGAGCCAAAGCAGGGGCATCATTAATGCCATCGCCCACCATCGCTACTTTATAGCCTTGCTGCTGATAGGCCGCTACGGCTTGTGCTTTACCCTGCGGCAGCACTTCTGCGTTAAAGTTATCCAGCCCCAGCTCTTTGGCAACATACTCGGCGCTGGCCGCTGAATCACCCGTTAACATGGCAACCTGAATACCGGCAGCTTGTAACTTATGTACCGCATTTTTTGCCTGGGCTTTGGCTTTATCGGCAAAACACAGCAAACCGAGTAATGTCGTGCCCTGAGCAGTTTTCTCTGCCAGCCAGGATACCGAGGCGCCCGGCACTGCGATAAGGTCTTGCGGTAATGTCAGCCCCATCTCTCTCATCCAGCTACCTGAGCCCAGCATTACCGCACGGCCTTTGACGTTAGCTTTCACGCCTTTTCCGGCCACTACAGCAAAATCCGATACTGCCAATAAATCGACATTGTGGTTGATAGCATAGCTAACAATTGCTTTGGCCAGTGGGTGTTCGCTGTACTGTGATAACGCATAGGCCAGTGCGGCCAACTCAGTTTCGTTGTTAAGCGCATTCAGCTGCGTTAATACGGGTTTACCCTCGGTGAGGGTGCCGGTTTTATCAAACACCACATAATCAATTTTTGTCGCCTGCTCCAGCGCGACAGCATCTTTCACCAAAATACCCTGGCGCGCCGCTGTGCCGGTACCGGCCATAATGGCCGCCGGAGTGGCCAGACCCAAAGCACAGGGACAGGCTATAACCAATACCGCTACTGCATTAAGAATACCTTGCTGCCAATCGGCAAACGCCAGACCCCAAATCAGCACGGTGGCTAAGGCGACCAGTAATACTACCGGTACAAAGATACTGCTTATCTTATCCACCAGGGCTTGCACTGGTGCTTTCGCGCCCTGAGCCTGCTCTACCAGGCGGATAATTTTTGACAAGGTGGATTCTGCACCTAAGGCGCTGGCCTCGAACTCCAGCCGACCATCGAGATTAACCGAGCCGCCCGTCACTTTATCGCCAGAGGTTTTATGCAGCGGCACACTTTCGCCGCTGATTAGTGCCTCATCCACGTGGCTGCTGCCCTCTGTCACTATGCCGTCGGCCGGTATCCGTTCTCCTGGCAGCACCTGAATGCGATCACCTTTGAGCAGCTCAGCCGCTGCAATACTGTGCCAGCTATTATTGCGCCAGACCCTTGCTGATGTCGGTTTTAAGTTTTCCAGTGCTTGCAGCGCATCGGTCGTACGCCGCTTGGCGCGTTTCTCCAGGAACTTACCCAGCAGTACCAGGGTTAATACTGCCGCGCCACTTTCAAAGTACAGGTGTGGTGCGCCATGATGCCCATCAAAGCTGTACCACAGATAGAGCGATAAGCCATAAGCGGCACTGGTACCCATTGATACCAGCAGGTCCATATTGCCGGTGCCCGCTTTCAGTGCATGCCAGCCGGCTTTGTAAAAGCGCGCGCCAAAGTAAAATTGTACCGGTGTTGCTAACAGCCATTGCCACAAGGCAGGCAACATCCAGTCGGCACCGAACAGCATGCCCACCATCGGCAATACTAACGGCAGGGTGAGTAAGGCAGCACCGATCACTGGCCAGCTGTCACGCTGATAAAAACGTCGTGGTTGAGCAGGGGAATTTTGAGCCTCAGGCGAAGCCTGGCTGAGGATCAGCTCATACCCGGCATCGGCAACGGCCTGTTTCAGGGCGCGGTCTTCTGTGGCGGGTAACAGGGTCAGGCTTACCTGCTCTGTAGCCAGGTTTACTGACGCGCTTAGCACACCAGGCACCTTTAACAGGCTTTTTTCCACCCGGCCGGCGCAAGACGCACAGGTCATACCCTTTACCGCATATTGCCGGTTAGCCGTGTCCAGTTCATAGCCGGCACGGGTTACCGCTGCACTAAGCTCGTCAAAGCGGGCATCGCCTGCTACCGTTGCGATGTCTGTTGCCAGGTTGACGCTGGCTGAGGTCACGCCGGCCACAGCGCGCAGTGCATTTTCAATCCGATTCGCGCAGGACGCACAGGTCATGCCCTTTATTGCAAGTTGTATTGTTGCTGCCATATCCGTAACTCCAGGTTGAGAAATGTTATCAGGCATAACAAGACTAAACCTTACCATTATGGCAAGGTCAAACAACTTTCAAAAAAACTTAAAATAGCGGCTTGACTGTACCACAGTGGCAAGCATTAGCTTGTGTCATGAACACACCACAGGAGAGAAACACTATGAAATTCCATATCGCTGACATGACATGTGGCCACTGCGTTAGCATGGTTACCAAAGCCATCCTCACAGCAGATGGTGATGCAAAAATACAGACGAACCTGACCGACAAAACGCTGCAGCTCAGCACGGAACTGAGCTCTGCAGAGGTAATGGAGGTCTTAACAGAGGCGGGATATCCGGCGACAGAAGTCAAAGCCAGCTGCTGTAATCCGGCGAACACCTGCCACAGCGCCTAACGAAAAAGCCACCTTAAGGTGGTGCTAAATCCCAGCTGTTTGAGGAGTTTATAAATAGCGTTGTGGTGGTACTCCACACCAAACTCGGTTTTGATGTAGTGAAGAATTTTCTCGCCGGTCAGTCTGCCACCTTGCTCACTTTGGCTATGCGATTCAATAAACTCGCCTAATTGCTTTTGCTGTTGTGCGCTGAGATAAGGAATCCGCCCCTTTGCTTTGCGGGCTTCAAGACCATCCAAGCCCGCTTCAAGGTAACTTGACACCCAGTTATTGACGCTGGTGCGGCTGACCTTCTATTGATTAGCGACTTGTGTGCGGTTTTTACATTCAAGGAATTGCGCGATCGCGAGTAAACGCATGCGTTTACGCGCATTTTTCTCCGCTCGGGAGAGCTTGAGGAGTTCTTCAGCGGTTTGATTCATAAAGCTAAGCGAGTGATTATTCGAAACCTGCAATTAAAACAGAAAACTAGACGGAATGGTATAACAGCGCTCCTTAATTTCTTTGTTAGGGACGTCCAATGCAAGTGATGGCGGCAAACATATCCATCCACTGGATGCTTACACCTGACAGATGATGGGAATATAAATTGCCACTTAAAATCAGAAATTGCGTAAGGGTATTTTCGAGCGAGCCCTGGCGGGAGACTTGTTTTACCCTCACCTTCGCAAAGATCCTTTTCATGAAGATCACGAACCTTTTCAATATGCAATTTAAGGGGTTCAACAAGCTTTTCAGGTAACATCGTGACTCGATCTTTACCGCCTTTGCCACGAAATACATACAGTATCTCTGCAACACCAAAAAAGCGGTAAGTTGTCAGTTTGTATAACAAGGCGCTATTGTCGCCGCATGCGCGGCTGGGACGGCTTACGCTGCGCTTCAGCCGCCCCAAAGCTTTGCGTTCTGCTAACACCTAAAAGCGGACTTTACAGCCTTAAAGTTGGAATGTCTGCAATTGGCACACAGACGATCTTAACTATGAGCGAAAAGCTGACATTAGCGTCAATAAAATGAGCATGGTTTCATTTTGCACTTTAATAGTGATTAAAGTGCAGCTTTTTAACTGAAATAGTAACAAAGCGTACACCTTGTAAAAAAATAGGTAAATCAGGCACTGCTGTAACCATTTTTGTGGGCGACTAACATTTGATACACAATGTATTCTGAAAAATTCTTAATCAAGAACAGAAAAACCATTGCTATAAATGATAAAAGTACCTAAGTCTTTCTTTTCGTAATACCGTGCTCAAAACAAATTGTTTATCTCGGCGCAAACATGATCACTGCCATGCCTGCGAGCATTAGCACCACGCCAGCCAGATCCCAGCGGTGTGGTTGAATGCCATCTACTCCCCACAACCAGACTATTGCTATTGTTACGTATACTCCGCCATAAGCCGCGTAAACACGTCCAGCAGCCGTTGGGTGAAGCGTTAACAACCAGGCAAATAATGCCAGACTGATTGCAGCAGGTAACAGCACCCAGGCTGAAGCTCCTTTTTTCAGCCACAAGTAAGGCAAATAGCAACCGACAATTTCTGCTATTGCAGTAATGATAAATAAACCTAACGTTGTAATGACGGTCACTTCACTGCACCTTATCCGGGAATTCATCCCGACAATGTTCTTGTGTTAACTCCAGTTCTATCGTGGTATGTGCTAAATCAAACTGCTCCAATGCGTTAGCAATACGCAGCTTAATATCGGCATAATGGTTTGCAGTAAATGCCTTGCTGGCATTGGTTACCACATGTGCGGTGAGTACATGATGTTCACCATCAAGCGACCAGAGATGCAGGTGATGAATGCTGTCTAACTCATCAATTTTCAGCAAAGTATCTTGGATTTCATTTTGCAATTTGCTATCTGGCGCGGCTTGCAGAAATAAACGCGCAGTTGTGCTGAGGTTTCGTAAAACATTAACCAAAATAAATAAGGTGAAACCAATAGAAAGCAAAGGGTCAAGGATAGGCCAATCCACAAATTGCAGCACAATAGCCACAACCAAAACTGCAACCCACCCAAGAACGTCTTCAAGCAAATGCCAATTCAGCACTTTTTCATTCAGTGTATTTCCTTTGCTCAAGCGGTAAGCGGCAAAGCCATTGACTGCAACACCCAGCACAGCTAAAGCCAGCATTCCCTCTGTCACTGGCATTACCGGGTTAGCCAGCCGCGGTATTGCCTCAGTCAGTACCCAAACCGATCCGGCAATCAATACCAAGCCGTTAATTAAGGCGCCAAACAATGACAATCTGCGGTAGCCGTAAGTAAATTGTCGGTTTGCAGACTTTCGGCCAAGCCGGTTCAACAGCCATGCACTGCCAATAGATAAGCTATCACCCAGGTCATGCACTGCATCTGCCATAATTGCTGTGCTGTTGGTTAACCAACCGCCGATAAACTCAATTAGGGTAAAACCCACATTAAGAAAAAAAGCCATAGCGATCCGGTTGTCGCTGTCGTCTTTGATATGTGAATGGTTGTGCTGGTGCATTAAGACTCACCTATTTATTGCTGATAACAACTTAGTTGGTTTGACTAACGGCTTCATTCAATTGTTTTAAAATACCACAGTGCTCTACCGTGCGCTTCGAGTTGCAGCTAAGACGTAAAGCCTTTAGTTGTTTATTAAGCTGCGTTAAATCCGCTATGCGACGTTCTACCTGCTCGATATGCTGTTCAATCATCTGATTGACATCATCACACTGCGACATAGGCGAGTGATGCAGTGTCAGTAACTGACGAATTTCTGCCAAACTCAGATCTAAACTCCGGCAGTGTTTAATGAATAACAACCGCTCGATATCAGCGTGATCGTAGAGGCGGAAATTACCATCGCTACGTAATTTCGCAGCAAGAAGCTGTTCCTTTTCATAGTGACGGATGGTTTGCACAGAACAGCCAGAGATTTTTGCCAGCTCTCCAATCTTGATCATCTCGATACTGCCTATTGACTCTATAGTAACTACAGAGTTTAAACTAGGTTTCATATCAACCCAAGGTTTATCGGTTATGAATGCAAAATGCTGTTCCAATGATAAGTGTAGCGAAACGGGCAACAGTGAAAATAGCGCCGTTGATGCACCTGATAAGCATGCAAAATATGCCTACCTTAGTGAATTTAGGGTGCCTAAAATGGACTGCCCTGCCGAAGAGCGTTTGATCCGTATGGCGCTGGAAACAGTTGAGCCTGGTGTTCTGTTACAGTTTGATATCCCACAACGGCAGGTTCGCGTTTTTCACACGGTGAATGCCAATGAAATTACACCAAAAATGCACAGCTTAGGGCTGGGCGCATCGCTGACAAAGACCGGGCCGGTGAAACCCGAAGAGGTAACGCAGGCCAGACAATCCACAGCATCAGGTTCGCTGCGTGAGGAGTTAATTTTAAAATGGTTGCTGGGCATTAACGCGGTGATGTTTGCAGTAGAGTTTGTGACCGGTTGGCTGGCTCAATCAACCGGGTTAATAGCCGACTCTTTGGATATGTTTGCCGATGCAGCGGTATACGGGGTTGCGCTATACGCAGTCGGGCGTAGTAGCAAGGTTCAATTAAACGCCGCACAGCTTGCCGGCTGGCTGCAATTAATTTTAGCTTTTGGGGTGATCAGTGAGGTGATACGGCGCTACCTGTTTGGTAACGAGCCAGTGTCGACGTTGATGTTAATTATGGGCGCTATTGCTTTGGTTGCTAATGTGATCTGTCTTTCGTTAATTCATCAACAAAAAGAAAGCGGCGCGCATATGAAAGCCAGTTGGATTTTCTCTGCAAATGACGTTATCGCAAATGCTGGGGTGATTTTGGCCGGATTATTAGTCACCTGGACCGGGTCACGCTATCCGGATCTGGTAATAGGGTTCATCATTGGATTAGTTGTACTCAATGGTGCGCGCAGGATTTTACAGCTAAAAGCGTAGCTTGTTGTTAAGTCGCAATAGCGCTACCATAGCGCTAACTTACTGAGGGATTTATGTTAGGTCGTACATCAGGCTTATTATTACTGTTGCTGACTATGCTGAATCATGCCGTGATGGCCTGTGATGCGTTAGTTATGCATTTGCCCGATCATGCCCATACCTACACTGACCTGCAACATGAACACTGCCACTCAGATACCCTTTTCGACGTAAGCAGTGAGCAAGTCACTGCACATAACGTTGCACATAACTCTGAGCATGATACCGACGAACACAGTAATCATGCTCATGTCACCTGCTATATCGCTTTTTTTCAGGGCATGGAGGTGCTTAACTTCCGTGACAGCGTTATAGCCGCTACCCAACCAGGGTTAAACCTCATTAGCTATCGCCCACCGGTGCCGCCGCCAAATATCTGATCCTGCTTGTTTATCTTTTTTTATTAACGATTAACTTACAGGAGCATACCCATGCGTATGACACTAATGCTGCCAGCAATACTGGCGGCGGTATTTTGCGCGCTTCCGCTACGTGCAGAGCCGCAAGCACTGACATTACAACAGGCAATAGATAAAACGCTGCAACACAACCCTCAGCTGCATCAGTTTAAATTTACGCAACAGCGTCTGTTTGCAGAGCGTGATTTGCAAAGCCTTAAACCCGGTTATCAACTCGGTGTAGAGCTTGAGAATGTTGCGGGCACCGGAGAGGCCAGAGGGCTGGCCGGTGCTGAGCTGACAATCGCCTTATCTTCCGTGATAGAGCTGGATAATAAAGCTCAATGGCGCGCTGCGGTAGTAGACGCCAGGCTCAATACTCTTGAATGGCAGCAACAGGCGCAAACCCTGGATGTGCTGGCAGAGCTTACCCGCAATTATATTAATCTATTGGCCAGCCAGCAGGAATTGACACTGACAGAAGAGGCCGTAGCGCTCTCAGAAGCCCTGCTGCAAAGCGCTGAAAAACGTGCTGCCAGCGGTGCCTTGTCAGATGCTGAAATCATGCGGGCAAAGGCGCAACTGGCGCAGGTTCAGATCGGGCGGGACGCCCTGTTGCAGCGCATTGAGCGGCAAAAAATAGCCATAGCACGTTTTTGGGGTGATACCAGCGCCAACTTTAACGTTGTGGCAGGTAACTTGTTTGCTTTTGGCCAAAGCCGCCCTTTTGCTGAGCTGTATCAGCGGCTGCAACAATCGCCGGCGTTAACCATTTTTGCCTCTGAACGTCGGTTAAAAGACGCTGAAGTGCGACTGGCACAAAGCCAGAATCGCGCCGATCTGAGTTGGCAGGTAGGGGTAAGACGCTATCAGGCCAGTGATGATACAGGCCTTACCTTTGGTATCTCAGTGCCGTTATTTGCTGAACGTCGCAATAGTGCAGCCATCGAAGCTGCGCTGGCAGAGCGAAACAATGTCGAGTATCGACAGCAGGATAGCTTACTGATCCTGCATGAACGCTTGTTTGATGCGTACTCGCAACGACAGCAATTTATTACCAGTCACCAACAGTTGGCGCAGTACGTGATCCCCAACCTGGAACAAGCGCTGGATCTTACGCGTGATGCATACCAGCGCGGGCGCTCAAATTATCAGGATTGGCTTAATGCCCAGCAAGAATTGTTGCAGGCAAAAAGACACTTACTGGAAACCGCCACTGCGGTGCTATTGAGCCAGGCGACGATTGAACAGCTTACCGCCGAGCCGGTAACGCAGTAACTGACAAGATTATTGCCCCGCTGCCGCACTTCATTAACTGTGCGACGTGGCAAACAGAACATACAGGAAGATAGCATTATGAAACCACATGTAACACTGGCAATGTTTATTGCAGCCTGGCTGATGCCGATGCATGTAATGGCCGCCAATGAGCAAGAACAAGCTCACGTCCATGCCAAAGAACAAGCGGTAAAGCCGCAATCTGACACTAAGAAAAATGAAGAGCACAAAAAACATGAAGAACACAATGAGCATGAAGGGCACGACGAAAACGACGAGCATGAACACAACGAAACCCTAAGCAGCCGCATTAGTGATGATATGGCTACGGCGGTTAATATTGTCACAGACCGTGCTGACAGCCAGCGATTACGCCAACATCAGGTTGTTTATGGCAAGCTTAGCGCTGATCCAAACCGCATCAGCCATGTTAATGCCCGTTTTCCCGGTATTCTTACCTCGGTGAAATTCTCGCTGGGTGACAGCGTAAAAGCAGGCGATGTACTGGCCGTTGTCGAGTCAAATGAGAGCTTAAATACCTATACCATTAAAGCGCCAATTGACGGCGTTATTATTCAGCGCAGCGCCAATGTTGGTGAAGTCGCACAGCAGCAGACGCTGTTTAGCATTGCTGATTTTGGCGGCCTGTGGGCAGATTTTCGGCTGTACCCGTCACAACAAGATGCTGTCGCGACAGGGCAAAACGTGGTCATTATGGCCGCTGACACTGAGATTAACGGCGTAATTGCGCATATCATCCCGTCATTAACCCAGCCCTACCAGCTGGCCAGAGTTAAGCTGGATAACCGTGACGGTAAACTGTCGTCCGGGCAATTGATCGAAGGTGCTGTGATAAGCGGTGAATTCAACGTTGAGCTTGCCGTTAAAAAATCGGCCATTCAAATACTGGACAATAAAAGCGGAGTCTTCGTAAAAAACAATAGCGAATATGTCTTTACCCCATTGCAGCTTGGCCGTAGCGACATGGATTATGTCGAAGTGATTGCCGGTTTAAAGCCCGGCCAGTGGTATGTCACGACAAATAGCTATCTGTTAAAAGCGGATATTGAAAAATCTGAAGCCGAGCATGATCATTAAGGGGGCACTATGATTGAATCCATGTTGCGCCTGGCTATTGCGAGGCGGTATCTATTTTTAACGCTGACACTGTTGATTATTGCCATTGGTAGCTGGAGCTACCAACAGTTACCGATTGATGCAGTGCCGGATATTACTAACGTTCAGGTGCAAATAAACACGGCGGCGCCAGGTTATTCGCCACTTGAAGCAGAGCAGCGTATTACCTATCCGGTAGAAACTGCCCTGTATGGCTTACCCAATTTAAGTTATACCCGCTCATTGTCACGCTATGGCTTGTCACAGGTAACGGTGGTGTTTGAAGAAGGCACGGACATCTACTTTGCCCGCAATTTAATCAACACCCGGTTAAGCGCTATCAAGGATATGTTGCCCGAGGGCATAGAGCCTGAAATGGGCCCTATTTCAACCGGTCTTGGTGAAATCTTTATGTATACGGTGCAGGCCAAGCCGGGCGCGCTGCAACAAAATGGTTCACCTTACGATGCCATGGCACTGCGGGAAATCCAGGACTGGATAATAAAACCTCAGCTGGCACAGGTTAAAGGTGTGGTGGAAGTAAACAGCATTGGTGGCTACAACAAGCAATACCATGTGTTACCCGACCCACTGAAACTGCTTAATTATGGCCTGAGTATTAAGGATGTTGAACTGGCCCTGCAAGCCAACAATGACAACCGGGGTGCCGGTTATATTGAACGTGAGGGCATGCAACTGCTGGTACGCTCGCCCGGTCAGTTAACCTCTCTGGATGACATTGCTAATGTCATTATTACGCAATACGACACCATACCGGTAAAGCTGAGTGACGTTGCCGATGTTGCCATTGGCAAAGAGCTGCGAACCGGTGCGGCAACCCAGGATGGTAAAGAAGCTGTGCTGGGTACAGCCATGATGTTAATTGGTGAAAACTCACGCACAGTGGCACGCGATGTCGCGCAAAAGCTGGAGCAGATCAAAAGCTCTCTGCCAGAGGGTATTATTGCTGAAGCCGTATATGATCGCACCACCTTAGTGGATAAAGCCATTGCAACCGTCAGTAAAAACCTGCTGGAAGGCGCATTACTGGTGATCGTAGTGTTGTTTATCCTGCTGGGCAACCTGCGGGCGGCGTTAATCACTGCGGCGGTGATCCCGCTATCAATGCTGATGACCATTACCGGCATGGTACAAGCCGGCGTTTCTGCCAACCTGATGAGCCTGGGTGCGCTGGATTTTGGCTTAATTGTTGATGGTACGGTGATTATTGTCGAGAATGCGGTTCGCCGCCTGGCGCAGGCACAGCACAACGGCCGTATCCAACCGCTAAAAGAGCGCTTAAATACGGTGTATCTGGCAACTGCAGAGGTTATCCGGCCCAGTTTGTTCGGTGTGGCCATTATTACTATCGTGTATATTCCTATTTTTTCGCTGACCGGTGTCGAAGGTAAAATGTTTCATCCTATGGCAGCGACTGTGGTGATGGCCCTGTTATCCGCTATGGTGTTGTCGCTGACCATTGTGCCTGCCGCTGTGGCGGTGTTCTTAAATGGTAAAATCAGTGAAAAAGAAAGTGCGGTCATAAGAGGCGCTAAAACCCTGTACGCACCGCTATTAGCGCTGGCACTCAAATTTCGCTGGCTGGTGATTGGTTTGGCCAGTGCTCTGGTTGGTGTGTGTCTGTGGTTGGCGACCACGTTGGGGGCAGAGTTTGTGCCTCAGCTTGATGAGGGCGATATCGCTTTACATGCCATGCGTATTCCGGGCACCGGCTTAGAACAAGCCGTTGCAATGCAGGAAATTCTGGAGCAGAAGATCAAAACCTTTGCTGAGGTTGATAAAGTGTTTGCCAGAATTGGTACCGCAGAAGTGGCGACCGATCCGATGCCACCCAATGTGGCTGACAACTTTGTGATATTAAAACCGCGCAGTGAATGGCCCAATCCGGATAAAACCAAAGCCCAATTGGTCACTGAAATGGAAGCTGCTTTGGCGACATTGCCGGGCAATAACTATGAATTTACCCAACCTATTCAGATGCGTTTTAATGAACTGATTTCCGGTGTACGAGCAGATCTGGGTATTAAGGTATTTGGTGATGATTTAGATCAGCTGGTTACAAGCGCTAATCAAATTCTGCAAGCCGTCAACAAGGTGCAAGGTGCTGCGGATACTAAAGTGGAACAAGTCACTGGTTTGCCAACCTTGTCGGTGATCCCCAACCGAACTGCGCTTGCCCGTTACGGCTTAAATGTGGTTGAACTACAGGACTGGGTATCAGCGGCAATTGGAGGTACGTCGGCCGGTATTCTGTATGAAGGTGACAGACGCTTTGAGCTGATTGTGCGCTTGCCGGAAACCCTGCGTCGCGATCTGGACAAACTGGCGGTGTTGCCGGTGCCATTACCAAATGGGGACTTTGTACCGTTACAGGAAGTGGCTACCTTAGATGTGTCGCCTGCGCCGGCGCAAATTAGTCGTGAAAATGGCAAACGCCGGGTAGTGGTAACCGCGAATGTGCGCGGGCGAGACCTTGGTAGTTTTGTAGAAGAGGTAAAGGCCCAAATCAACCGTGACGTTACATTACCAGCCGGTTACTGGCTGGACTATGGTGGTACTTTTGAGCAGCTGGAGTCCGCCAGTCAGCGCCTTAGCATTGTGGTGCCTGTTACGTTGCTGCTGATTTTAGGTATTCTGGTGATGGCTTTTGCGTCATTTAAAGATGCGTTGATTATCTTCAGCGGTGTGCCGTTGGCGCTCACCGGTGGTGTGTTGGCCTTGTATTTGAGGGGTATGCCTTTATCAATCTCTGCTGGCATTGGCTTTATCGCCTTATCAGGCGTAGCGGTGTTGAACGGTCTGGTGATGCTGAGCTTTATTCGCGATCTCTGGCGTGAGAAAGGTGACTTGCTGTTAGCGATAACGGAAGGCGCGCTTACCCGGTTGCGCCCTGTGCTAATGACCGCTTTGGTCGCGAGCCTCGGTTTTGTGCCGATGGCGATTAATATTGGCACCGGTGCTGAAGTGCAGCGCCCGCTGGCGACAGTGGTGATTGGCGGTATTATTTCGTCAACCTTGCTGACATTGTTGGTATTGCCCGTGTTATATCATTGGGTGCACAAAAACGATAACCGCAAACAGCAAACGGAATAATCATTAACCTGCTTCGCTGCAGCATTGGGCTGCAGCGAAGAACGTTTTGGCAATAGTATGGGTGTTTATGCTAATACGATTAAAACGATAACCGCGTAAATAGTCAGGCGTATTAAGACGTCCCGCCAAATGGGGCTGTCAGCTAGCAAGGGTTGCAAGTCAGCTGGCAAGGGCACTGGCTTTAAAGCAGAGATATTCGCGCCTCCAGGATTTCCCCTTGGAACCCAACCAAATATAAAACCCGGAACCGTTGCTATCAAACGGACGATCTGACCAATAACCTCGCGATTATCAATACGTTCCATAGACACTCCTTAAAGATAGGTCTAAGCCTATCGCTTAACTAATAAGTGTCCGTTTTAAAAAGGGGCCAATACAGGAAGAACTGCGTGCAGGGCAAGGCAAAGATATACCGCGAGAGTCGCTTTGATTTTTGGGCTAAATCCTTTAAATAGCGTTCCTACTTTGCCTGCTTACCATTGCAATAAAACCTCTTTGTGAATAATTTTGCTACTGCGCCGGGTTGACTAAAAACCCCCGCTTAACGCCCTTGCTGGCGCTGCTGCAACCGGCCAGAATAGCGCCATCTTGCAGTTGAGATGGTTATGGTTAATCTGGCGTTGCTGGGCGCGTTTATTCCGACGTTTTTGTTTGTTTCGGTTACCCCGGGCATGTGCATGACACTGGCGATGACGTTGGGCATGAGCCAGGGCGTGCGCCGTACGCTGTGGATGATGTGGGGCGAAATGCTCGGCGTGGCGCTGGTAGCGATACTGGCGGTATGCGGTGTGGCGGCGATAATGCTGCAGTTTCCAACGCTGTTTCAGTGGTTTAAATTAGTGGGTGCCGCCTACCTGGCTTACATTGGCTGGCAAATGTGGCGTGCTAAGGGCAAGCTGGCACTACCGAAGCCGGGCGAGTTGCCGGCTAAACTTGCGCGGCGTACCTTGTTTAGCCAGGGTTTTATTACGGCGGTGTCTAACCCCAAAGGCTGGGCGTTTCATATGGCGCTGCTGCCGCCCTTTATCGATAGCCAGCTGGCATTCTGGCCGCAGCTGTTGGTGCTAGTGGCGATTATTCTGCTGCTGGAATTTGGCTCTATGTTGCTGTACGCCAGTGGCGGTAAAGCCTTGGCGCTGTTTTTTAGTAAAACCAACCGGGTGCAGTATTTAAACCGCATCGGCGCCAGCCTGATGTTTGGCGTGGCGCTATGGATGTTACTTGGCTAATGCCGCATAGCAACGCAGAGAGTTTAATCGCCGACATAGTTAGCAGAAACCGGCGTTATTTCAGTTTAATCCTGATGCTAAAGCGGGTAGAGCGCGCATCTGATTCGACGCTTAACTGGCCCTGATGAGCATCGACTATGGCTTTGGTAATGGCTAGGCCCAAACCCGAGCCTTCTATCTGGCGTTGGCGCGAGGCGTCAGCACGATAGAAGCGATCGAATAAAAACGGCAAATGCTGTGGCGGGATCTGCTGGCCCGGGTTTTCTACCGTGATGGTGGTGCTGTCGGCTGCTGCGGTGGTGCTGACGGTAATGGTTTCGCCGGGCGGGGTATACCTAAGCGCATTGGATAATAAATTGGTCAGGGCGTGGCGCAGCAAGGTGCGATCTGCCTGCACAATAATATTGGCACCGTGATAGCTAAGGCCAACCTGACTTTCTGCCGCCCAGGCTTCGAAAAAGTTGAAAATTGCGGCCACTTCCTGCTTTAGCTCCAGCGGCTGCTTTTGCAGTGTTAACAGGCCATTGTCACTTTTGGCCAGCCACAGCATATCGCTAATCATTTTATTCAGCCGCTCCAGCTCTTCCAGATTGGAGAACAGCAGATTCTGGTACTCGTCGGCGCTGCGCGCGCGCGATAAGCTGACCTGCGTTTGCGTGATCATATTGGTCAGCGGCGTGCGCAGCTCGTGGGCGATGTCGGCACTAAAGTGCGACAGCTTGGTAAACCCCTGCTCCAGCCGATCTAACATCAGATTAAAAGACTGCACCATGTGGCGCAGTTCGGTCGGGACCTCGCCCGGGGACAAGCGAATATCCAGTTTACTGGTTTGAATATCACGCATTTGTTCGCTAAGGCCTCTGAGTGGATTCAACCCCTGATGCACCGCCAGCCAGGCCGCCAGCAAGGTGAGCAGTGCAGAGCCGAGTAAAATCAGCCCCAGGCTGCGCTGTAACTGCGCCAAGAAATGGGTATGAAAACTGATATCAATAGCAGCAATTACCTTATAGTGCTGATCTGCCGTGGTCAGGCGGCTGAACACGCCGCGATAGGCTTTGCCGTCCAGCTGCCAGTGGTGGATGGTTTTGGCATTGTAGTCGGCGCTGGCCGGGGTGTTGGCAGCCAGCAGGCTTAAGTCAACGTCGGCATTGCGGTACAGTAAGCGGTTCTGGCTATCCATCACCTGATAGTAAACACCGTGATGGCCCGATACCGCTTTGGCCAGCGTCTGTGCCGGCGGTTGCTGGCCGTCCTGAGCGGTAGTCAGCGTGTGCTCAACCGCGTGCAGGATCACGGCTAATTCGTCGGCGTCCTGCTCGATAAAGTGATGTTCGACTGAGCTGAGCAGTAATTGCTGCACGAAGAACAGGCAAATCGAAATGGTTAGCGCGACAAAAAGTACCACGCGAACGGTGATCGAGAGAGGGCGTTTGCCAGCGTTATGCATCAGTTTGCTCATCGTCCAGTTTATAGCCCATACCGCGCACGGTGTGGATCAGTTTTGCCGCAAAGCCATCATCAATTTTGGCGCGCAAGCGGCGGATAGCTACATCGATAACATTGGTGTCGCTGTCAAAATTCATATCCCACACCTGCGAGGCGATAAGCGAGCGTGGCAGTACTTCGCCGCGGCGGCGCATCAGCAGCTCAAGCAAGCTAAATTCCTGATTACTCAATGTTATTTTGGCGCCGCTGCGGCTGGCTTTACGCTTGGCGATATCCAGTTGTAAATCGGCGACCTGCAATAATTCTGACTGCGGTACGGCCTGACCACGCCGTAGCAGGGTTCTGACCCGGGCCAGCACTTCAGAGAAAGCAAAGGGTTTGATCAGGTAGTCGTCGGCGCCAAGCTCCAGGCCTTTTACCCGGTCGTCGACACTGTCGCGGGCCGACAGAAACAGTACCGGCGTGTGGTTATGGTTTTCTCTTAGCGCCTGCACAATGCGTAAGCCGCTGACGTCCGGCAGCATCACATCCAGCATGATTAAATCGAAATCTTCTGTCATCGCCAGATGATGGCCATCCAGGCCATTTCTGACCAGTGACACCTGAAAACCGGCTTCGCTCAGGCCTTGCTTTAGATAGTCACCGGTTTTTTGTTCATCTTCCACTATCAGCAAACGCACGTTGTTCTCTCCAAAGATCGCTCTGGCAGTATTAGGCCATAAACCGCCAAACAGCAACATGACAGTAAGATTACAACTTTGTCATGTTCATGTCATGCTGCTGACAGTTTCGTCCTCTACACTGCTACGCATATAGAGAGTATTGGAGGTTGCAGATGATAAAGGCTAACACCATGATGCCGGTATCGGTTTCACGGCGCCGGTTTGTGCAGGGGCTGGCGGTGGGCGGCGTGCTGGCCACTTTTCCGCATATCGTCAGGGCGGGTAGCGCCTTTAAAGATAATGCCTTTACCGGCTATGCCACTGAGCTGAGCGGTAAAGTGATTGATTTAACCATCGGCGAAGCGCTGGTAAATTTTACCGGCGTGGTCCGTAAAGCCACCACCATCAATGGTTCGATACCGGCACCGACCTTACGCTTGCGCAAAGACGATGCAGTCAATCAGCTGGGTAAAGGCCTGTCTTCACTGGGCGCCGGGCTTCGGCTACGCTATGAATTTAGCCGCCAGTTTGCGCCCTATGTCGGGGTCGAGTGGCAGAACAAATATGGTAACACGGCAGATTTTGCCCGCCTGCAGGATGCATCGACAGCAGAAACATCCTGGGTTGCCGGTGTGCGGTTCTGGTTTTAATAGATCAGGATTTTAATCAATTTGGATGTTAATAAATAAGGTGGTCAACATGAACAAATTAATCTCGCTGCTTACCCTGCTCTGTTTGGCGTTTGCTGGACCCGTACTGGCGCATGTTAAACAAAGCGGCTCGGTACCGGCGGATAACGCCATGCTGATGCAGGCGCCGGATGTACTCAGTATCAGCTTTAGTGGCCCGATCCGGCTGACGAAAGTCACGCTGCTGCACGATAGCGGCAGCGCTATCGACTTTGGCTTTACGCCCACCGCTGCGGCCGCGCAGTTTAGCTGGCCGTTGCCATCGCTCAACATCGGCAGTTACCAGGTCAGCTGGGTAGGTTTGGGCGAAGACGGTCATAAAATGAAAGGTGATTTCAGTTTTATGCTACACGCCAGCGCTGACGGCGGGGGGAAAGCTGATAGCGTGCACTCCCATCAGCACTAGATGGGTTGAGATTGGCGATGTTTAGTGATGCCTGGGTATTAGCCTTATTCGCCCACAAACTGGCGAGTTATCTTGCAGTTAGCGGCAGTATTGGTGCAGCGTTTTTGCTGCTGTTACCGGCGCTGGCTCAGCCACAGTCTGATAGCCTTGCCTTTCGGCTGTGGTTAAAACGCCTGGTACTGGGATGGTCGGCTGCAGGTATGGTACTGACGCTGCTTTATCTGCCGCTGCAGGCTGGTGCGCTGGCCGAGGCGGGTATAGCTGGCATGGCTGACAGGCTGATGCTGCAAATGGTTTGGCAATCGGCAATGCGCACCCAGCTGCTTTTACTGCTATGCGGTTTTGCGGCGCTGTGGTTTTGGGCCTGGCGCGCTGAACACAGCGGCAACGCGGTAGCGGTTAACATTGCGCTTGTTAGCCTGGCTGCGTTATTGCTTGCCGCCAGTTTCAGCCAAACCGGCCATGTGGCCAGTTTGGCAGGACTGTGGCCGCTGTTACTGACGCTGCATGTACTGGCAATTTCGGCCTGGGTAGGCTCCTTGCTGCCGCTGTGGCAAAGCTGTTACCGCTTAGCACCAGACAGGCTGCAGGCGCTGATGCAGCAGTTTGGCCAGGTTGCGCTCTATCTGCTGGTATTGCTGATCAGCTGTGGCGTGCTGATTTTACTGCAACTGCTCGACTCGCCCAGTGCGTTGTTTGTCAGCGACTATGGCCGTTTAATGTTGTTTAAGCTGATGTTGATCGCGGCCATGTTACTGCTGGCCGCCTGGCATAAATTTAATCTGGTCAAAGCGTTGGCGAAGCATCAGAACAGCCGCTTGCTGGCACGGTCTATTTTTATCGAAATGCTGTTGGCGCTATTGGTACTGGCAACCAGCAGCAGTTTTACCACTGTGGTGGGTTTAGCCCATTAAGCCCACTTTATTCTAATAATTACAACAGGATACCTAATATGTTTCGCAATAAAGTTCAAACCTTATCTGCCATCAGCCTGAGCCTGGCGTTGTTCTCTCCCGTTAGCGCGCTGGCGCACGGCAATGAAAAACCTGCCACCCCGGCCTTGTTTGTTGGCGAAAGCACCGCCGCGGCGCAGACGGTAACAGCGTTTCATCAGGCGTTACGCGCTGGTGATGCCAAAGCGGTGCGCGCCATGCTGGCAGATGACGTGCTGATTGTCGAAGGTAATGGCGTAGAGCGCTCGGCTGACGAGTATGCCAGCCACCATATGCTGGCTGATATGAAATTTATGGCGGCGGTACAGGTAGAAGCGCTGGAGCATCAGACCAAGGTGCTGGGCAAGGTGGCCTATTCGGTTAGCCGTAGCCAACTGACGGGTGAATATAAAGGCAAGCCGGTTGACGTTGTCAGTAAAGAAACGCTGGTGCTGGTAGATAACGGCGACGGTTGGAAGATCGTGCATGTGCACTGGTCGCACTAAGGCAACAGCGGGAGAGCACTATGAAGTTAACTCTGACAGCGGTCGTGCTGGCAGCCGTCGCGCTGCTGGCCGGCTGTAAAGACGCCGGCCCGGCTAAACCGGAAACTACAGCTGTGTCCGACAGTGCTGGCAATGCGGCAGCACTAACCCTCACGGTATACAAAACACCAAGCTGCGGTTGCTGTAAAAAGTGGGTATCGCACCTTGAGCAGCAGGGAGTGGTTGCACAGACGAGAGACTATGATGATTTAAGCGACATAAAAGCCCGCTACGGCATTGCGCCACGGTATTACTCCTGTCACACCGCAGTATCTGAGCAGGGCTACGCCTTTGAAGGCCATATCCCTGCTAAATACATCCGGCAATTCCTCGCAGAGTCGCATCCGGATGCGATTGGCCTGAGTGTACCGGCGATGCCGCTTGGATCACCGGATATGGAAGTGGAAGGCCGCTTTATGCCGTACGACATTCTGCTGCTGCATAAAGATGGCAGCGCCAGCGTTTACGCTCACATCAGTGATGCTGCCATGCAGTAAGTAGTGTAGTGTCAATCCTTGCTGCTACGCGGTGCTGTAATGACAACTAAATCACTTGATTTTAATACGTTTGAGAAAGGCATACTGCAAAGTATTTTGCTAACACTAATAATGAGAGCATGTCGCTTCGTTAGTGGTTAGTTTGCTTTTTGTTAAATTGTTTTGGAGGCACTAATGAACTTGTCAAATGTTACTTTCTTTGTCGTTTTGTCGCTAAGCGTCAGCAATGTTATTGGGTATGCTCAGACGTTTCCTGAGCCACTTAAGTTGGAGCAGGCGGTTGCACTTGCCGTAGATGCTGATCCCTGGCTTACGGGAAGCCAGTTCACTCAGGAAGCTCTCAATGATGAAGCGATAGCCGCGGCGACTTTACCGGACCCACGAGTGAGCTTGATGGCGGGCAATTTCCCCGTGGACACTTTCGATTTGAACCAGGAAGCCATGACCCAGTTGTCGGTAGGGGTCAGCCAGATGTTTCCACGGGGCGATAGCCTTGCGCTCGCCCAGCATCAAAAGCAGCAACTAGCCGAGCAACATCCACTGCTAAGGTTGGATCGCAAGGCCAAGGTAAGCGCTATGGTCAGCCAGTTGTGGCTGGAGGCCTTCAAAGCTCAGGAGAGTATCCGGCTGATCGAACAGGATCGCGCACTGTTTGAGCAGTTGGTGGATGCCGCCAAAGCGGGTTACTCCTCGGCGCTGGGCAGGGCACGTCAGCAGGACGTAATTCGCGCGCAGTTGGAGCTGATTCGTCTTGAAGACAGACTGACGATGCTCAGGCAGCAACAGCAAGCCGCACAAAAGCGTCTGACCGAATGGATCGGTGCGCCTGCCACTGTCCCTCTGGCTCCGGTACTACCGACACAGTCTCTTTCCAGGCCACTGTCGGTACCGACCATTAAGCAGGCCAGCGAGCATACGCGCTACGAATGGATCCGCCATCATCCCGCGCTACGGGCGCTGGACCAGCGTATCGACGCAACGCAAACCGGTGTGGATCTGGCAAAACAGAAATACAAGCCCGAATGGGGCCTGACCGCCCAATACGGCTATCGCGACAACGACCCCTTGGGGCGCGACCGGGCCGATCTGTTCTCCGTTGGCGTCACCTTCGATCTGCCCCTTTTCACCGGTAACCGGCAGGACAAGGAAGTCAGCGCCGCCGTAAATCGAACCGAGGCCATCAAAACCGAAAAGCACTTGCTTGGTCGTCGGCTAATGGCGGAACTGGAAACCGCGAGCGTACAACTGGCACGTCTCGATGAACGCCAGGCGTTATACACCGATCAGCTGTTGCCGCAAATGGCCGAGCAGGCAGAGGCTTCACTTTCGGCCTACAACAACGACGACGGCGACTTCGCCGAAGCCGTGCGTGCCCGCATTGCCGAATTGAATGCCAAGATCGACGCGCTCGCCATTGCCGTGGATCGGCAGAAGACCATCGCCCAAATCAATTACCTGCTCGCCGAGGCGTCGTTCGACGATGCACGGCCGGCGAAACCGTTTTAAAGGAGTTCAACATGAATACATTCACCAAAACCTTGCTGGGCACGGCCGTCGGCGCGCTGCTCGGCGCATCCGGCGTCTGGCTACTCGGCAACCCCGATGAGGGGGATATGACAGCAACCGGCGGTGAACGCAAGCCACTTTACTGGGTGGCGCCCATGGATCCCAACTACAAGCGCGACAAGCCTGGCAAATCGCCCATGGGCATGGATCTGATCCCTGTGTACGAGAAATCCGCCGGAGAGGATGAAGCCGGCACCGTCAAGATATCGCCCGAGGTCGTCAACAATCTCGGCGTGCGCACCGCCACGGTTGGGTCCGGGTCTCTGAATCTGGATGTCAAAACCGTCGGTTACGTGCAATACGATGAGAACCGGCTGGTGCATATCAGCCCGCGCGTGGAAGGCTGGATCGAGAAGCTCCATGTCAAGGCCGCCGGGGATCCGGTCAGACAGGGCGACCCCCTGTACGCCCTCTATTCACCCACCCTGGTCAACGCCCAGGAGGAATTGTTGTTGGCGTTGAAACGCGACAATCCGGTGTTGATTGGCGCTGCCGTGGAACGCTTGTTGGCGCTGCAAGTACCTCAGGCAGATATCGACCGGCTGCGTAAAACCCGCAAGGTCAGCCAGACCATCACCGTTGCCGCGCCGCAGTCCGGGGTACTGGACAATCTCGCGGTGCGTGAGGGCATGTTCGTCAAGCCTGGCTTGAGTCTGATGAGCATCGGCCAGTTAGAACATATCTGGGTGATCGGTGAGGTGTTCGAACGACAGGCAAGCCTGGTCAAGACCGGCGACCAGGTGCGGATGCGGCTCGATTACCTGCCCGGTCGGGATTGGTTGGGCCAGGTGGACTATGTCTATCCGTCTTTGAATGCCAAGACACGTACCGCGCAAATCCGGGTGCATTTCGACAACCCGGACGACTTCCTCAAGCCGGGCATGTTCGCGCAGATGGTCATTGAGACCCAGGCGGGGGCTGAAGCACTGTTAATCCCGCGGGAAGCGCTGATCCGTACCGGCAGCCAGGCGCACGTGGTGTTGGCGCTGGGTGATGGCAAATTCAAATCGGTGGCCGTTGAGGTCGGGCGTGTGGGCGAACGGCAGGTGGAAATTCAGTCGGGACTCAAAGAAGGGGAACGCATTGTGACCTCTGCTCAGTTCCTGATCGACTCGGAATCCAGCAAGACGTCGGACTTCAAGCGCATGGCCAAGCGCGATCAGGAAGGCGAATCAATGGATGTAAAGGCAGACGCTGATTCCCGCTCAGTCTGGGTGGCCGCACGTATCGACAGCCTGATGCCGGATCACCGCATGGTGACCCTGGAGCACGAGGCCATCCCGGACTGGCAATGGCCCACCATGACCATGGATTTCACCGTCGCTGAGGCTGTGGACATGGATGCGCTCAAACAGGGAATGCGCCTGCATGTGCAGATCACCAATAACAACAGTGGTGGATACCAGATTACCCAAGTGCATATTCCCAATGAGCAAGGCAATGATACCATGCCTGCAGGAATGGATCACGGTCAGCACGAGGGTATGGATCACGGTGATATGTCGATGCCGGAGCACAGCGAACACCAGGGCATGAACCACGGCGGTCACGATCAAAAGGAGCACAATCATGATTGAATCGATAATCCGTTGGTCCATCGGTAACCGTTTCTTCGTGCTGCTGGCTACTTTGATGCTGGTGGGGATGGGTCTCTATTCGCTGAAAAACACCCCGGTGGACGCCATTCCCGATCTGTCCGATGTACAGGTCATTATTAAGACCAGTTTTCCTGGGCAGGCACCGCAGGTGGTGGAGGACCAGGTCACGTATCCACTGACTACTGCCATGTTGTCGGTACCCGGTGCGGTTACCGTGCGCGGTTATTCCTTTTTTGGCGATTCCTTTGTGTATGTCATTTTCGACGAGGATACCGATGCCTACTGGGCACGTTCCCGGGTGCTGGAGTACCTGTCTCAGGTCGCGCCCACATTACCGCCCAGCGCCCGGCCGCAACTGGGGCCGGACGCTACCGGAGTTGGCTGGGTCTATCTCTACGCCCTGGTGGACCGTACCGGCAAGCATGACCTCAGTCAGCTGCGCAGCCTGCAGGACTGGTTCCTGAAATACGAGCTGCAAACCGTGCCGGGTGTTTCCGAAGTCTCGGCGCTCGGTGGCATGGTCAAGCAGTATCAAGTGAAGGTAAACCCTGAAAAACTGCGCGCCTTCGGTATTCCCCTGTCTCTTATCCAGATGGCTATCCAGCGCGGCAACCAGGAAGTGGGCGCCTCGGTGGTGGAAATGGCCGAAGCCGAATACATGGTGCGCGCCAGCGGTTACATCCAGAGTATCGATGATCTGGCCAACATTCCGTTAGGGTTGGATGTTAACGGTACGCCGCTGTTGCTCAAGGATGTGGCGGATATCGAATTGGGGCCGCAAATGCGCCGTGGCATCGCCGAGTTGAACGGCGAAGGTGAAGTGGTGGGCGGTATTGTGGTGATGCGTTTCGGTGAGAACGCCCAGAAAACCATTGATGGGGTCAAGGCCAAGCTGGAAAAACTCAAGGCGGGTTTGCCCGAGGGCGTGGAGATCGTAACCGTTTATGATCGTTCAGGGCTGATATCTCGCGCCATTGACAGTTTGTGGAAAAGTGTGGTCGAAGAACTCGCTCTTGTGGCGTTGATCTGTGTCATTTTCCTGTTTCATGTCAGGTCCTCACTGGTGGCGGTCATCAGTCTGCCACTAGGTATTCTTACGGCTTTTATCGTGATGTATTGGCAAGGCCTTAATGCCAATATCATGTCATTAGGCGGTATAGCGATTGCGATAGGCGCCATGATTGATGGCGCGATTGTCATGATCGAAAACATGCATAAGCATATGGAACGTACGCCCTTGACGCCAGAGAACCGTTGGAAAATCGTGGCGGCGTCAGCCAGTGAAGTCGGTCCGGCGCTGTTTTTCAGTTTGCTTATTATCACTGTGAGCTTTGTACCTGTGTTTACCCTGGAAGCCCAAGAGGGCCGGATGTTCAGCCCGTTGGCCCTTACCAAAACCTATGCCATGGCAGCCAGTGCGGCGCTTGCTATCACAGTGGTGCCGGTTTTGATGGGATATTTCATCAGAGGTAAGGTGGTAGCGGAAAACAAGAATCCCGTTAATCGATTACTGATTGCCGGGTACATGCCCCTGCTGAAAACCGTATTGCGTTTTTCGAAAATCACACTTGCCATTGCGGTTGTGATTTTCCTCGTTGGGATCTGGCCGGTTAACAAGATTGGTAGTGAATTCATCCCCGATCTGGATGAAGGTGATCTGATGTATATGCCGACCACTTATCCGGGGATCTCGATAGGCAAAGCCAGGGAATTGTTGCAGCAGACCGACAAGCTGATCGCGACAGTGCC
The DNA here is from genome assembly GCF_003987435.1 of Pseudidiomarina taiwanensis. GTDB lineage: Bacteria > Pseudomonadota > Gammaproteobacteria > Enterobacterales > Alteromonadaceae > Pseudidiomarina > Pseudidiomarina taiwanensis. The sequence goes on from NZ_PIQG01000001.1 coordinate 216,279, forward strand.
TGAGGTAAAAACCGTGTTTGGCAAAATCGGTCGTGCCGAGACAGCCACGGATCCCGCTCCGCTGACCATGATCGAGACCTTTATTCAGCTTAAGCCCAAAGAGGAATGGCGCGAGGGCATGACCACGGAGAAGCTCAAGAAGGAGCTGGATGCGCTAGTGAAATTCCCCGGTCTAACCAACGCTTGGGTGATGCCGATCAAGACTCGCATCGACATGCTGGCCACCGGTATCAAGACGCCGGTAGGCATCAAGGTGGCGGGCGAGGATCTGCGAGAAATTCAGAAGATTGGTCAGCGACTAGAGCAGATCCTCAAGGATGTACCCGGCACAGCCTCGGTGTATTCCGAAAGGGTGGCCGGTGGGCGTTACATCAAGGTGGATATTCAGCGTGCACAGGCGGCGCGCTATGGCCTCAATATTGCTGATGTGCAGCAGGTAATAGCCACGGCCATTGGGGGAATGAATGTGGCGCAGACCATTGAGGGGCTGGAGCGTTATCCGATCAATCTGCGCTACCCGCAGGACTATCGAGACTCGCCAGAACAGCTGGCGCTGCTGCCCATCGTTACGCCCAGCGGCCAACGCATTGCGCTCGCCGATGTGGCCAATGTCTATGTGGAGGACGGCCCGCCAGCGATCAAGAGCGAGAACGCCAGGCTGAATGGCTGGACCTTTGTAGATATCGATGGGGTGGACGTGGGCAGCTATGTACAAGCGGCCATGGCAACGGTCGAGCAGCAGTTGGATTTACCGGCCGGTTACTCGGTGGCCTGGTCCGGTCAGTACGAATACATGCTGCGCGCCAAAGAGAAACTGACCTATGTGGTTCCTTTGACGCTTGCCATCATTATCATTCTGTTATACATGAATTTTCGTAACTTCACTGAAATAGCCATTATTCTGGGAACACTACCACTGGCGGTAATTGGTTCAATCTGGCTGATGTACCTGCTTGGCTATAATTTTTCTGTCGCGGTTGCGGTTGGTTTTATTGCACTGGCGGGGGTTACGGTGGAAATAGGTATCATCATGTTAACTTATCTTAACCAAGCATATCACCAATTGATAGATACCTGTCGTGAGCGTGGAGTGCAACCATTAAAAGAAGATTTGCTCGAAGCCGTGACACAGGGCGCGGGACTTCGTGTCAGACCGGTAATGATGACGACAGTCTCAACCATCGCCGGCTTACTGCCCATTATGTTAAGTGATGGCACCGGTGCCGAAGTTGTTAGCAGAATTGCAGCACCCATGGTTGGGGGGATGATTAGCGCCTTAATTCTAACACTACTGGTATTGCCTGTGGTCTACTACCTATGGCGCAAGCAATCACTGGAAAGTTAATTTTCTATTGATCATTTTTAAGGGGCGACAAGGATATCGCCCTTATTTTAGGTCTGTATTTAGTGATAAATAAACGACCGTTTTCTTTACGCCACTTGCCGACTCACAAATGATATCTCTCTAATCTCAGAATGTGTAAATAAATTATGTAAAGAAATCTATGTAAAGATTAGGTACCTTTTCTATGCGGTTGGGCTAAAATCCAATGTGATGCGTTTGCTGATGGAGGTTTGCGATGATTATCGGTTATGCACGGGTGAGTACCCAAGAGCAATCTCTAGATCTACAAACTGATGCTCTGAGGACAGCAGGCTGCCAGGAGGTTCTCAGTGAGAAAGTGACAGGTAAGCAGCGCGAGCGGCCTGAATTGCAAAACTGCCTGCGCATGCTTCGCAAAGGTGATGTCCTGGTTGTTTGGAAACTTGACCGCCTGGCACGCTCATTGAAAGATCTGGTTGGGCTTGTAATCCCCCCGAAAAATCGGAGCAGTTATAAGCAGAAAATTCCATTAAACTAAAACGAAGGAATTTTCTATGCGCAAATCACGTTAAACAGACAGTTAGATCCTAGCGATTCTAAAACAGAGCGAGAACGGTGTTCCTGTTCCAGAGCTTTGCCCTGAACAGGGTATGAGCTCAGCCCAATTTTATAAATGGAGCGCCAAGTTCGGTGGTATGAACTTATAAATTTAACGCAAGCGGTTCATTAATTTTACCGATAACTGCTGCTTAAACTGGGGAAATTACGCAGTGAAGCGTCATGCATGGTAAGTAAACGTGAGGTATTTATTCAATAAGCCAATAGGCTTGATCCAGATCATGAAATTCAAACAGCTCCTTGATTAAGATAGTGACAACAGTTAATCAAGGAGACTGTCATGGAATTATTCAAAGAGTTCTTTACTGACCCAGTGCTATTCTTTTCATTTACCGGTTTGGCGGTGTTACTCGGGATCTGTATCTTCTATGTGATCTACTTTATTCGTAACACAGTGAATGAACAGCCGCGCGAACCAAAGTCATCGACTCCTAAGCCGTCTCATTAATATGGAATAGGGGTGTTTTGGTCGATCAAGATGATCGACCAAAATGTTGCTACTGTAGATTAACGGTCAATACGGCATTGTTTACAGCGCGCTTGACCCGTCACAACCTCTGATATTTTATAGCGATGCCGGGCAAACCAAAGATAAACACGGTCGGCAAACCAGCGAATCAAAGGCCAGCGTATGGGAGCGGTAAGCCAACCACGTCCTACCGCTTTCCATGCTTGGTGAGTTACGTCTAAACCGAGGAGTAGCTCACCGTTTGCGGTCATACCGTGCAATATTGCGCGCGCTCGCTGCGGATCAATCATCGGGAAACGTTGCTCGAAATCTTCGGCGAGAATATCTTCGAAGATGATGCGCTGATGGTGTTGCTGTTGTTGCAGTTTGAACAGATGTCGCATCTCACGAACACAAAGTGGACAGCCGCCGTCGTAAAATATCGTTAGTTGATGCGCCATAGTGGGTCACTCAGAATTACATGCTTGGTCTTTACTATACGCGTTTTCAAGCGAGCTGGATTAAAAAAGCCGCTCTAGTTAGAGCGGCTTTTTATCATTAAAACGCGTTTAGTCAATGGGGTTACCATTGGTGTCGAGCTTAGTCACAGTACCGAGGTTCAGACTGCGAATGTCTTCTTCGATCTGTTCGAGATCACCGACGATGACCCAAGTGAGTGCATCCGGACGGATGACATCTGCAGCAACAGCTTGGATTTCATCTAGCTCAAGACTATTAACACGTTGCCCGTACGCTTCCAACCAAGTCATGTCTTTGCCTTTCTCAAGCATGTCAACAATGGCCGAAAGCAGCGCACGTTTGGTCTCATAAGCACCTGGTAGCTTCGCAGTTTTATTGGCTTTCACTTTATCAAGCTCTTCTGCGGTTGCAGGTTCATCGCCAATATAACCATTGAGTTCCGCTAGAATTTCTAGCACAGACTCTTTGGTTTTGTCGGTTTGCACTGGTGCAAGAGCTAGCAGCAGCCCTTCAGCATCCGCTTGAACCCACGATGAGCGTGCCCCATAAGACCAACCTTTGTCTTCACGCAAGTTCATGTTTAAACGCGAAGTAAAGCTGCCACCGATGACGGTATTCATGACATCGATAGCTTCTGCGTTATCAACCTTGCCAGACGGCGCAAGTTGTCCCGCAATAATGGTTGATTGTGGAGTACCCGGCTGGTCGATCAAGAAGACGCGACTCTCGTTGAAGCGCGCCACTTCAGGGAACTGCTTCACAGGTGCAGCGGTTGCTGGAGCTTGCCATTCAGCAAGATATTGCTCAAGTAATGGCTTAATTTCAGCTTCAGTGACCGCACCTACGATAACGAGTCGAGCATTATCTGGACGCAACCAAGTCTCTGCATGCGCGACTAAGTCAGCGCGAGTCAGTGAGTTAATTGACGTCTCGGTACCCGAACCTGTTAGTGGTGCGTTGTACGGATGGTCGTCAGCGAACATCAAACTCGGCAGAATACGCAGAGCTTGTTGCTGCGGAGAGGCTTTTTCTTTCTTAATACCTTCCAACCACAATGAGCGCTTGCGTTCGATTTCTGTTGCATCAAAGGCAGGATTCATTAACAGGTCAGTCATGATATCAAGGCTTGGCTCAAGGCTGGTGATCAAGCTATCCATGGTGATGCGTGATGAATCGAGGCTCGCCGAGGTCGAGAGGTTGGTCCCAAGCTCTTCAAGTTCGCGGCTCAAATCGAGCGCTGAGCGCTTCGCTGTGCCCTCGCGCAACATGCTCATAGTGAAGCTTGCCGTACCCATTTTACCGCCAACATCTGCCGCGTAACCACTGTCGAACACCAAGCTCATCTGTACGGTCGGAACATCATGGCGTTCTGCCAAGGCAACTTCGAGCCCGTTAGATAGCGTGAAGGTGTTCAATTCTGGCAGATCAAGTTCCGGCAGCTGACCTACTTCCGGCAGCTTGCTCCGGTCTGCACCGGTTTGTGCAGTGGTATATTTAGGCTGTGGTACCACGTTAAGAACAAAGGCACCATCTGTCAGCCAGCGCTCAGCAGCGGCTTGTAAATCTGCCGGCGTTGCTGCGCTTAGGGTTGCCATCTCATCGCGATAAGCGCTTGGGTTACCTTGATAAATTTCGCCCGCAGCAAGAATGTCTGACTTACCACCGAATCCACCGATCCGCTCCGCGCCGCGCACAAAACTTGCGACACTCGAGTAACGAACTCGGTTGAGTTCTTCTTGGCTCGGCCCTTCTTGCAGCAGTTTGGCAATTTCTTCATCGATGATTGCTTCAATGCGTTCAAGTTCAACTCCTGGCTTCGCATCCGCGATCACGAAGAATTGTCCCGCTAGGATACGGTTGTATTGGAACCCAGAGACCATACTTGCAATTTGCTCATCGTAAACGAGACGCTGATACAGGCGTGAGTTCTTACCACCGGCTAGGATCTCGTTAAAAAGTTCAAGATAGGTGCTATCTTCGGTTCCGAGCTCTGCAGTATTCCAGACTTTGTAAATACGCGCTGCTGGAACATTATCTTCCATCGTGGCGCGTTTAGTGCCGGTGCTCTTCGCAACCCAGCTGTTAAGTTTTTTCAGTGGCTTACCTGCTTTGATGTCACCAAAATAGGTTTCCATTTTTTCCCGCGCGGTTTCGACATCAATATCACCAGCCAGCACTACAACTGCGTTTGCTGCGCCATAATAGTCGTTGAACCACTGATGGACATCGTCCAGTGAAGCGGCGTTAAGGTCTTCCATTGAACCGATCACAGACCATGAATAAGGATGCCCTTCAGGGAAGGTTTGCTCCGCAAGGAATCCAAATACGCGGCCATAAGGCTGAGCTTCGCCCTGACGTTTTTCGTTTTGGACAACGCCGCGCTGTTCATCAAGCTTCTCTTGAGTGACCGCGCCTAACAAGTGACCCATGCGGTCAGATTCCATCCACAACGCCATATCAAGGGCAGGTGTTGGAACGTTTTGGAAATAGTTGGTGCGGTCGTTGTTGGTGGTCCCGTTCATATCGGTCGCACCGGCACGTTCAAACGGCCCAAAATACTCGTCATCATAGTTCTCTGTACCGTTGAACATCAGATGCTCAAACAAGTGCGCAAAGCCAGTTTGACCCACTTGCTCATCTTTGGAACCGACCGCATACCATACGTTGACCGCAACGATAGGCGCTTTGCGATCAGTATGGACGATAACGCGTAAGCCATTATCGAGGGTGAACATTTCGTACGGAATGTTGACTTCCGGGAGTTGTTGAACGACAGCTGCTTGGTTGTCATTGGCAGCACGCTCACTTGAAGTCGCTTGACAGCCGCCAAGCAGAACAGTTGCAACAGCAACCGCAGTGATGGTTTTCACTAAACGCATAGGAATACCCTGTTAGTTTAAAATAAATGCATGACTACTATAAAACACTACGAAATGGATGTAAGGGCGGATTAGATGTCAAAGTGTAACAAGATTGTTCAGAGTGGTTCTGCACTTCCAATTTTGCCGCGAATCGATGATAATTTGTCGTTAATATCCGACAGATGAAGAATTTAAGCGTGGGAAAAACGACGATTATCGCGATTACAGGTGCTTCGGCCTCGGGCAAGAGTTTGTTTGCTTCGACTGTTTATCAAGAGCTAGTCGCCGAGCTTGGCGGTGATGGAATTGCGATACTGGCAGAGGATGCGTACTACCGAGACCAAAGCCACCTTACTTTGGAACAGCGTCAGCTCACTAATTACGACCATCCCTCGGCGTTTGAACACGAGTTGTTAGTGAAACATTTAGAGCAACTGCGCAATAACCAAGCTGTTGCGATGCCGCAATACGACTATAAAACGCATACGCGGCAACCCACTTCAATTCAGGTTAATCCCGGCAAAGTGATTATGGTCGAGGGCATTTTGTTGCTACACGACCCGAAACTGCGGGAATTATTCGATATTTCGGTGTTTATGGATACGCCACTCGATGTTTGCCTGCTGCGCCGAGTGGTGCGCGATGTCGAAGAGCGCGGCCGGACGATCCAATCGGTGGTGGAGCAATATCAAGAAACGGTGCGCCCAGCCTTCTTTGAGTTTATCTTGCCCTCGAAACAGTTTGCTGATTTAGTAGTGACCCGTGGCGGTCAAAACGAAATTGCAATCGACCTCATTAAATCAAAAATCCGCCAGCTGCTTGCCGAGTAGTGGCATATATCAAAAACATGGTCAAAACCCTATGAATAGTATTTTAGGCATTCTGATAATCCTTCTTATTGCATTTGCATTCTCTACCAATCGTCGCGGTATTCGCTGGCGCACAGTGGGTGGTGCATTTGCAATTCAAGTCGCACTTGGCGCCTTCGTATTGTATGTGCCATTTGGTCAAGACGTGCTTTATGGTGTTGCAACGGCGGTGGGAAGCGTTATCAGTTACACCAATGCCGGTATCCAATTTATGTTTGGTGGCCTGCTCTCTGACAGTACAGGGTTTGTCTTTGCAATCAATGTATTAAGCGTCATTATCTTTTTCTCGTCATTGATTTCGGTGTTGTATTACCTGGGCATCATGAAATGGATCATCAAGGTACTCGGCGGTGGCTTGCAGAAAGTCATTGGTAGCAGTCGGCCAGAATCCATGTCAGCCGCAGCAAATATTTTTGTCGGGCAAACTGAAGCGCCGATGATGGTCAGACCGTTTATTTCAAGTATGACGCGATCGGAGTTGTTCGCGGTCATGGTCGGCGGCATGGCCTCGGTTCTGGCTCAGTTCTGGCCGGTTACGCTGGTGTAGGGGTTGAGTTAAAGTATTTAATTGCAGCAAGCTTTATGGCAGCGCCTGCAGGGCTTCTGATGGCCAAGATGATCATCCCTGAGTTAGACCAACCACGCGATGATTTAGATGCCATCATTGACCATTCAAATGGCAAAAAAAGCGGTGATGTGCAAGTCGAAGATGGCGCGGTTAATGTGATTGATGCCGCCGCTGCGGGGGCCTCAAGCGGGGTGCAACTGGCGATTAACGTCGGTGCGATGTTGATTGCCTTTGTCGCGCTGATTGCCCTTATTAACGGTATCTTCGGTATGGTCGGCGGCTGGTTAGGCTATCCTGATTTAAGTCTGCAGCAGCTGTTCGGTTATATCTTCCAGCCCATCGCCTATATCTTAGGAGTAAGCTGGGACGAAGCACAATTAGCGGGAAGTTTTATTGGCCAGAAGCTGGTTATCAATGAATTTGTCGCGTATCTCGACTTTGTAAACTACAAAGATCAACTTAGTGCGCATAGCCAAGTGATCATTACCTTTGTCTTGTGTGGCTTTGCGAACTTCTCATCGATCGCTATCTTACTCGGTGGGTTAGGTGGGATGGCGCCGAGCCGACGCCATGATATCGCGCGTTTAGGTTTACGTGCGCTTCTAGCCGCGACTCTAGCCAACATGATGAGTGCGGCCATCGCAGGCTTCTTCTTTAGCCTTAGCTAGACTGTTTTGGCTTTTGGTGCTGGCGAATCACGCCCTCTTGAATGGTGGAGGCAACCAGCACCCCTTCACGGGTAAAGAACTGTCCTCTGACTAAGCCTCGACCGCCTGCAGCGGCGGGGCTATCAATGGCATAAAGTAACCAGTCATCCATCCGAAAATCTTTATGAAACCACATCGCATGGTCGATGGTTGCCAGTTGCATATCCGGCTGCGCAAAACTTTTACCATGGGGTTGCACCGCCGTCGGCAGAAAATTGAAATCACTGGCGTAAGCAAGTAAATATTTATGCACGCGTTGGTCATCAGGCATGGTGCCGTTGGCGCGCAGCCAAACATAGCGTTTGGGCTCCATGACCTGAGGTTTAAATGGATTATTAGCGGTTACAAAACGCATCTCGACCGGCTTTTCAGAGATGAATTTATTCCGAATCGACTCGGGAATAAGGTCGGCGTGCTCGCGGTAGATATCAAGATCAGACACCAAGCCTTCAGGTCCTGGCACATCAGGCATCTTATCTTGGTGCTCAAAACCAAGTTCTTCTACTTGGAATGAAGCGGTCATGTAAAAGATGGTTTTACCATGCTGAATCGCTTGCACCCGGCGAGCGGAAAAGCTTTTGCCGTCGCGAATAACTTCCACATCATAAACAATCGGGCGACTGGCATCGCCTGGGCGTAAGAAATAACTGTGAAAAGAATGAATTTTGCGATCTTCCGGGACTGTTTCTTTTGCGGCAGAAAGCGCTTGGCCGATGACTTGTCCCCCGAACACGGCACGAAATCCGAGATCTTGGCTTTGGCCACGATAGAGTCCTTGCTCAATCGTTTCGAGTTTCAATAAATCTAATAAGTCGTCCAGTACCTTACCCATCTGCATCTCCCATCTTTCTAATCGCTATATTTTGCGGTTTGTTGTCGTTGCATACAAGGGGCAAGATTTGATCTTTGCCGCGCTGATGCTCATAGTGTATGCAGGTCAATGATGACAGCAGGAGGGAATAATGAGTGCCAAAACTCGTAACCGTGTGGATAGTTTAGGAACGGCAAGAACCTTAGATGTGCAAGGCAAAGAGTATCATTACTTCAGTCTAGCCAAGGCTGCAGAGGAGCTGGCAGATATTGGTGATATTTCTCAATTACCGGTGTCAATGAAGGTGTTGCTCGAGAACCTGTTGCGCAATGAAGATGGAGACACTGTCACCCGTGCCGATATTGAGGCCATTGCTGAATGGTTAAAAGAGCGCCGCTCAAACACTGAAATTCAATATCGACCTGCTCGTGTGTTGATGCAGGATTTCACCGGTGTTCCAGCCGTTGTCGATCTTGCAGCAATGCGTGATGCGGTCGCTAAAGCTGGCCACGACCCAGAGCAAATCAACCCATTATCTGCGGTCGATTTAGTCATTGACCATTCTGTGATGGTGGATAAGTTTGCAACTCCCGAAGCATTTGCCGAAAACGTCAAAATCGAGATGGAGCGCAATTTTGAGCGCTACCAGTTTTTGCGTTGGGGCCAAAGTGCCTTTAAAAACTTTAGTGTGGTGCCACCGGGTACCGGTATTTGCCACCAGGTGAACTTGGAATATTTAGCAAAAGTTGCTTGGACCGAAGAACAAGACGGTCGCACTGTGGTGATGCCAGATACCTTAGTGGGAACTGATTCGCATACCACCATGATCAATGGTTTGGGCGTCCTTGGCTGGGGAGTGGGTGGGATTGAAGCAGAAGCTGCCATGCTCGGTCAGCCCGTTTCCATGTTGATTCCGGAAGTAGTCGGCATGCGTCTCACCGGTAAGCTGCCAGAGGGAGTGACCGCGACCGATTTAGTGTTAACTGTGACCCAAATGCTGCGTGAGCGTGGGGTAGTGGGTAAGTTTGTCGAATTCTATGGTCCTGGGTTAGCGCATCTACCGTTGGCGGATCGCGCGACAATTGCCAATATGGCGCCTGAATATGGCGCGACCTGTGGCTTTTTCCCAGTTGATCAGGAAACTTTACGATATCTGCGACTCTCTGGTCGCTCTGAGCAGACTGTGGATTTAGTAGAGGCCTATGCAAAAGCGCAAGGTTTTTGGCGCGATGAAGGCAGTGAACCCGTCTTTAGCGACACCCTTGAGCTTGATTTGAATACGGTAGTTGCCTCACTGGCCGGACCGAAACGGCCACAAGATCGGGTGGCATTAACTGAGTTGAAACCACAACTTGATCTGATGCTCGCCAACTCCGGTCAAGCCAGCAGCGATGAGGGTGTTGAAGTTGCTGGGCAAGGCTATACGCTCAATCATGGTGACGTAGTCATTGCCGCCATTACCTCCTGTACCAACACCTCCAACCCGAGTGTGTTGATGGCGGCAGGCTTAGTCGCGAAAAAGGCCGTAGAAAGGGGCTTAATGCGCAAGCCTTGGGTGAAATCATCACTCGCCCCCGGCTCAAAAGTAGTCACCGATTACCTCAGTAAAGCAGGCTTATCTGAATATCTCGATAAGCTCGGCTTTAATCTCGTAGGCTATGGATGTACCACCTGTATCGGTAACTCTGGACCATTACCAGAGGTCATAAGCGAAGCAATTCAAAAGGGCAATTTAACGGTATCGTCAGTACTGTCTGGGAACCGTAACTTCGAAGGTCGGGTGCACCCTGAAGTGCGCGCCAACTGGCTTGCTTCGCCACCGCTGGTGGTGGCTTATGCCTTGGCCGGTACGACCCATATTGATTTGAGTAGTGAACCACTTGGCGTTGATAGCAACGAACAGCCGGTTTATTTGCGCGATATTTGGCCCACTAGTCATGAAATTGCCGAAGCAGTTGCGCTGGTGGATGGCGAGATGTTCCGTCGCGAATATGCGGATGTTTTCAGTGGTGATGAAGATTGGCGCGCGATCCCTATTGGTGAAGGAAAAACCTATGATTGGCGTGATGATTCCACCTACGTCAAAAACCCACCATTTTTTGAAGGCATCGACCAACCTCTTGAGGTCGTTGAGCGTATCGAAAATGCTCGGGTACTGGCGAAATTTGGTGACTCGATTACCACCGACCATATTTCGCCGGCAGGCTCCATCAAAGCGGATTCGCCAGCCGGTCAATATCTACAAGACAATGGTGTCGCGCCGAGTGATTTCAATAGCTATGGCTCACGCCGGGGTAATCATGAGGTAATGATGCGAGGTACGTTTGCTAACGTCCGTATCAAAAACCAATTGCTAGATGGCGTTGAAGGGGGGTACACGCTCCATATTCCATCGCATGAGCAAATGTCGATTTACGATGCAGCGATGCGCTACCAAGCGGAGCAAACCCCGCTGGTGGTATTAGCGGGCAAGGAATACGGCACTGGCTCAAGTCGTGACTGGGCGGCGAAAGGAACCCGATTGCTGGGGGTAAAAGCAGTTATTGCGGAAAGCTTCGAACGCATCCATCGCTCTAACCTAGTCGGGATGGGCGTGTTACCGTTGCAGTTTATGCCCGGAGAATCGGTTGAATCACTTGGTTTAACAGGACACGAGGTATTGACCATCGAAGGTCTGAGTGATTTAACGACCGGTGCTGAACTCCAGGTCAAAGCCGTAACTGACGATGGCAAAGATAAGCAGTTCACGGTCAAATGCCGCATCGATACCGGCAATGAACTTGCCTATTATCGCAGCGGCGGTATCTTGCACTATGTTTTGCGGGAGATGATTAAAGCGCACTAAATATTGAGTGCGCGCCCTCCATCAACTTTAATGGACTCACCCGTGATGAAGCGATTGTCGCGTAAAAAGCGCACCGCTTCAATCATGGGCTGAAGTCCACCTTCTACTTTCAATGGGGTTTGCTCGAGCACGGTGCGACGATGCTCGGAATCATGCTCAGGCAGAAATAGAATAGGGCCGGGCTGAATCGCATTAACGCGCACATGCGGGGCGAGTGTTTTCGCAAAGCTCTGAGTGAGGCTCGCAAGACCGGCTTTCGCCGCACAATAAGCAATATATTGTGGTGAAGGGCTATCAACATAGATATCAGTAATATTTACCACTAAGGCGTCATCAGCCGCCTCAAACTCACTTTGCAAATAATGGATCAGTAGATAAGGCGCCATAGCATGCACTCGAAAAACGGCATCGAGATTAGCAAGATCTGCATCTACGGTTTGATTATTGAAAAAACACGAGGCATTGTTGACTAACAAATCAACTTTTAACGTGTGGCTCTGAATAGCACGAATCAGTCGCTTGACCTCTTGCAGATCGCTTAAATCCGCCTGTAAACCTATGGCACCGAGTTGCTCGAGTTCATCAATGCCTGCGCGAGAGGTGTTGTAATGAGCGAGAACGATATAATTTTCAGCGAGTAAAGCTTTGGCTAACTCAAAGCCAAAACGTCTTCCGGCACCGGTAATAACAGCTACTTTCTGAGTCACAGTTGAAGCTCCTGAGATGCATTGTGGGTTTCAAATTGTTGCTTGAATTCAGCACCAAGAGTACGCAAATAGCTCGGGACTTGCGCCCAGACTTGGTCAGAGTAGGGCCCAAGAATATCGATATCCATAGGTCGATCAAGAATGCTGCAACGAGGATCTTCGCGATCTCGACCGAATTCAATTTCGATTTGATTGAACTCAAGTTTTAGCTCAGTTGCAGAGAGTTCGGTTTCAATCACAAACAAACCGTTGAGGAAGTCTGAATTTGATTCCATGGCAACGGGCTTGGTGGTGATAACCGCTGAGTAAAACACCTCTCCCAGAGGCTCAAGTCGTTGTTGGACTCTGGCAAAGTTTTGCTTGGGTTCGATATTCGCGCCTAAACTGCATAGGTACCGGTACATGAGAATTTCCTGTCGTCTGAACCTGCATACACTACGCAGTTAAAGCGCAGATAGATCGTCATCCCGAGCTGATTGAGGTTACTTCACCAGCTCTAAGAGGACTTTCGCGATCTCGGTATTATCGCGATAACCGCGCAGTTCATCAGCCCCTGGGCCCTCTGCTAAAATCGGCACGTCAACCGCAGTGTGCCCCGTCGTCGTCCAACCTGTACGAGTATGTTCACTGATAAGTTGCACCAACACTGCACCCAATTGACGTTGCTGGGTACGCGTTGAGCTATCAGCTGCAAATTCAACACTAAGCACCGCATCCCACTCAGCTTCAGTAAATGCCAGATTGAGCCGTGGCCCGAGGTAATCTCGCCATTCGCTGCGTGGCATTTCAAGCATCGCCGTGGTCAGGTGCTGCAGGGAGTTTTGGATCCGCATCACTTTATCTGAGTGCCAAGCATACTCGCCGCCTTGGCCCAGAGTTAAGCCACCGGTTGAGTGGTCGGCAGTAATCACCAATAGGGTGTTCGGGTGACGTTGCATAAATTCGCGCACGACCGCAATAGCTTGAGCGAAATCTTCGATTTCATGAATAGCACAGGCGATATCGTTGGCATGACCGCACCAATCGATTTGGCTGCCTTCAATCATCAGTGCAAAAGGCTTTTGCTGTTCGCGCTGCTGTTGTTCGAGTAGGCGTAAGGCAGTCGTTGTCATGCTGGCAAGGCGCGGCTGATCATCAATGGCATGAGGTAGCCCAACCGGAGCAAACAACCCCATAGCCGGCAAACGTGTTAACCCGTCCATTTGCTCAAATTCGGTAATGATGGTCATGCCTTGCTCGCGCAGCTCAGGTAACCAATCTTTATCGGCCCGACTGAAATCAGCATAACCGCCACCGAGGAGCACATCAAAAGACCACTTACCCGGCGCAATAGGTGTTGCGAGCGAGTCGGCAATGGCGTGATACTCGCGCCGCGACGGATGATGGGTAAAGAAGGATGCCGGCGTTGCATGGGTGACTTGTGAGGTTGAAATAGCCCCTGTTAACCAGCCATGCTGACGCGCCAGTTCCATCAAGGTTTGTTGTGGATGCTGTTCAGTATCAACACCGATCGCACCGTTGTAGCTTTTTACGCCAGTTGCCAAAGCTGTGGCACTGGCTGCGGAATCAGTCACCCAGGTATCATCGTCCGGGTAGGTGGTAGCTGCGCCGACGAGCAAATCATCAAATACAGTCGGAGTCAGCGTATCTGCGCCTAAGGTGCTGTTGGCATAGCGATAAGCTGAGATGAACTCAAAGCCCATGCCGTCACCAATCATATAAATGATATTTGGCGGCTGCGTGGTTGCCGCTTCAACTTCTGCATTTGCGTTGTCGGTGGTTTGACAGCCACTTAAATTAAATGCTGCTAAGGTTCCCAAAACAGCGAGCGATAAAACTGATTTGCGCATGATTTAATACCACAACATATAAAGCCAATAATTCGGCATCAAAAGATACCTCTAATCGTACCACAACTGAATGACAAATTGATGACTAATACAGCGCCTCAGTCTGTGTCACATTGTCTCTCTGTCACCTTCCATACCACGGGCTGCCAATAGTCCTGACTGCTGCGCTCGAAGCGCTTGCGCGGGAAAAACTCTGCCGCCAGATGGTATTGCTTATTGGCCTCAATCGTGATCGTGAGGGGTTTATCCACTTTTAGACTGCGACTGCGTCTAAGCTCTGTTGAACTGATTTGCTCATACAAGTGAATGGTATGCTCCCCAACGGGAAGTTTAATGATACTACGGTGATTTTGTGAGGTGTCACCGTCAATGTCAGCAAGGCTCACCGGGAATAATTCACGACTTTCCGGCGGATGCTGAAAGATCGAGATACGCCCACAGCCAGCAAGGTTCTCAGTTGTCAGCAGTTCACTCTCGAGTTCATTGTCGATTTCAAGCCGCCAGCCAGGAACAACTGTGGCGGTTACTGTACCTGTTACAGCAAGTTCTTGGTCGCCGCGCTGCAAACTCACTTGCAGCGGCTGGCCATGCTCAAGCTCAGCTAGGTGCGCTAACACTTCGGTCAAACTGCCCAAGTTACGTTCAGAGTTTATCCCAACCAGGATATCACCAACCTGAACCTCCATACTTGCTGCAACTGAGCCGGGCTTAACACTCATGACTTGCAGTTGCGGAGATAAGATAACGCCCCATTCGAAATAGCTGCGAGCGGGTTCCTGTAGGACGGTTCGGGTTGCCGCGCCATCTGCTTTGGCAGCAGCGACGGCTGCAGCTCGCGCGAGTTCACGGGCCTGTTGCTCTTGCGTCACATCGGCGCTCGCTGCCGTTGCAATAAAGCTAAGTAGGCAAAGCAATAATCCACTCATCAGCTTCTTCATAAGGTTCTCCCGTTAGGTTGTTGCGCTAAGAGCAGCTCACGTTGCTGCCAAAGTTGTTGCAGCTCTGCCTCGCTCACGCCGCGCAGATACGCCATTTGAATTTTTTGTTCGATGGCATCAAGGCGATAATTTTCGACCAGTAACATCGGGGTGTTCTGGTTTACTGGAGTTGCGGGCGAATTAAAATTGAGCTGGGTGATGGCGACCGTTAGCACCGCCGCAGCGGCGATACCCATGCCCCAACGCCAGCTGGTTCGCTTGGCTTGCTGTGGCTGTACCTGTTGCCACTCGAGTTCTGAATGATAACTCTCGGCAAGCCCGTGTAGGCGCTTTTTAAGGGCTTTTTCAAACAAATCGTCAGGTGATTTATTCGACATATTTTAAAACTCCTTGCTGCAACTTCTTTAACGCTCGATGATAACGCTGCCGAATTGTTGCAGCGGGTATCTGGTAAAGTTCGGCAATCTCGTTGTGATTAAAATCTTCGACCAAATAGAGCCAAACAATCTGTTGTTCCTCGGGTTGCAATAACTCGAGGTATTTTTCCAGATCATCTAACTCACTCAAACGCTCAGCCGCTGCCTGCGATGGCTGTGGTGACTCTTCATGTTCGAGAGCAGCTGAATCAACTGCAACCAGGCGTTGTGGTTTGCGTAAATGCGCAAGGGTCAGATTCACGCTCAGTTGCTTTAACCATGAGCCTAGCGCGTTATGGTCTTGTAACTGAGGGAGCTTTTGAAATGCTTGGATAAACGCATCTTGACTTAAGTCTTGGGCCAATTCGGGATCCCGCGTCAAGCCTCGAATCAGTCGATAAACAGGCGTTTTATAGGTCTCAAAAATGACCCGCTGAGCTGCGCTGCGACCCCGCTTGGCTGCGCTAATTAAGCTGTGATCCAGTTGTGTCGCAAAGTTTGTGCTCACCAAGGCATCCTACTCAGTTGTTTCAATAAGTATAGATGCCGTGGCGAGGGGATGTGTGACAGAAATCACAAAGATCTAGATTAAAACTTTAAATCAAGATAGAGGGGGTCGTGATCACTGGCACGATAGGGGCTGCTATCAACCCGATCTGGATACTTATCAAGCGCTTGATATTGAAGCGCAATCGGCTCATCTGCGTTGATAGCCCAATGCTTGAGCTGGCGCACTTTTGCGGCCAGCGGTTGATTCACCAAAATATGATCAAGACTGCCCGCTTGGCTCGCAAAGACGTAGGAGTAGCCATTGGGTTCGAATCGCTCGATTAAATTAACAAAGCCAGCTTGGGCAAGAGTCGTCAGTGGATCTTCTTGGGCATAGGCATTTAGATCACCCAAAACAATATGGTATTCCAGCTGTTGCAGGCGTTCGCTGCTGCTCAAGGTTGCTAATAACTGTTGGGCTGATTTCACCCGAACTGGGTTCCAGCAACCTTGGCCATCACCTTGACGATGATTACTTGGGTCGGCATCACCAGGGCAACTGCCTTTTGATTTAAAGTGATTCACTGCAACACTGAATTGCTCCCCTGAGCGCTTATCTCGGAACACTTGAATCAGTGGCAACCGACTGCGCTGATTGAAAGGGTAGGCAAAAGTCGTGATAAACTCGCCTTGCGGTTCAACCTTGTCGCTGCGGTAAATAAGTGCATTAGTGATGCTATCGTCGCCAAAGCCTGCTGTACCCGTATCGATAAACTGCCAAGCGTGGCCGGTACTTGTTCGCAAAGCAGTCGTGAGCTCGACGATTGCACTGTGCGCGCCGGTCCCATCGTTTTCGATTTCCATTAAACCGATCACATCGGCATCGAGTGCAGTGAGTGCCGCGATAATTTTCTCGTGTTGTAACTTAAATTGGGCGGCATTTTTAGCACCCCGATTGGTTGGGAAAGTTTTGCTCTCGCCTTCACCATTAAAATAATTGAGCACATTAAAAGCGGCGATCCGAACATCATTGTCACTGAGGCGGACTGGTGCGGCGGGACGCGGGTTGCGTTCAGTAAATACCAAAGGCTGCAATGGTTGCAGTCGATAGCGCCCTTCATATTCAGTCACAATCGCGGTAAATGGCTGCACCCAATCACCACTGCGCAAAGTATTGTTGGCACTGAGCCCCACAGGCGGATAGGGGATAACCGCAGAGTTCGGTGCTTGCGCATCATCAATGGTTAGCAACGCTTGGCGGTTTTGCTCCGCGACTACTTGCGCAGCAGCACCAGGCTCGGCGACTTGGGTTGGACTATAGAGGCGCTGATGAGCGATATCAAACTGGCCGTGGCGTGCTAATTGATAATGCCCATTGACCACGGTCGGTTGCTTAATCGTGACCCGCATACCTTCGACGGACTCAAGCCATGCTTGGTTTTCTAGCGGTAAATCGAGGGTAACTGCTGCGGGCAGTGCCTGCTTACCACAACGGCTTAGCAATTCCACCTCGCGCAGCCGCGTCATTTGCTCGTTTTCACTTACCACTCCGGTAAGTCGCACTAACTCGCCTGGTTCAACTTGATATGTGCTGCTCTCGATAAATAGGCCCTCACTGGTCGCAGGATCTGCATCAGGTAAGGCCGCTTGAATGAAGAAACCACCGAGTTGCTTGCTTGCAGTCCAGCTTGCGGTAACCACGCCTTGTACAATAACCTGCTGATCCTGCAAGGGCGAAGCAGCAGCATTTGTTTGCACCGCGGCAATAGCGGTACTCGGTTCGTGGCACTGCGCTGGCATCTCGGGCTGTGGAAGACCCAGCATCAGGCTGGTTAAGGTGCTAATGAACATAACTACTTATCACTCTCTGGTGGTTCATAGGTTCCGACTTCAAGAACCTCAGCGGCTTCCAACTGATGCGCATCCATCATTGCCGCAATCCGTTGCATCGCAGCAAGCAATTGTGATTGTTCCCAATCTTGGAGGGCGTGAAAACGCTCAATGAAGTCTTCTTGTAGCGGCCGTGGAGCTGCGGCAAGCCGCTCACGACCTTGCTCGGTTAAGGTCAGTTCAACTCGGCGGCGGTCAGTGGTACTGCGGGTTCGAGTAATTAATTCGCGCTGTTCAAGGCGGTCGATGACATTACTGACCGTTGCTGGGCTCAAGGTAATATTTTGTGCTACGGCACTAGCGGTAATGCCGTCTTCGGCAAAACTAATTTCGCGCAAGATAAGCAATTGCGGTGCAGTTAACCCGGTCAGTTTATTGAGTTTTTTTGAGTAGAGGTCGGTTGCCCGAATAACCTTGCGCAAGGCAAGCAGCAACTCTTCATACTTTTCCATCAATACACCCTCGTTAAGGTTATCGCCGTGCGGACAATTCCGTTCGTCTTATTTGTACCACAACACCAAATTTCGGATGGTCAAAATAGTGTGTTTCATGACTGATAACACGTCTTAGTTGTGTCAGCAAATAGGTTTGGATGAGTTGTCTGGAGTCTGCGCCAACGAGCGTTTGCTCAGCTTGCATAGCAAGGCTTAACTCAGCCGGTAAAGCGGTTTCAATTTGGCGTAGCTGCAAGTTATTTTGAATGTGCAGGTAGTTCCCCACTAAATAGACATGTAACGTTCCATCTAATTCCCATAATGGTTTGTCCGAATCCTGCGCGAGGTCAAGGCTTAGTTTGGCTTGATTAGCTTGCTCGACGGCACTATTAAAGACGGGACTGTTCGCTTGTTCTATCTGCGTAAATAATTGCGCCAACTCATCGAATAACTCGCTTCCTGGCTCAGCCGTTAGCTCATCTGAGGCTTGTTCCAAACGACTTAAGCGTTCACTTTCAGCTGCCGTGAAAGCAAGGTTAGCTCCGCCGAATAAACGTATCTGATAGTTTTGATCGCGGCCAAACACTGGTTGTCGATAGCTCATATGAAGCAAGGCTGTACCTGTGCCTCTGCGCTCCAGTTGCTGGCGTAATTCGATTAGCTCGTTGGCCGTTTCGGGTAATAAAAATGCTTGCGGAGTGTTGCGCATATCGAGCGTTCCGCCGTCGATAACCGATACCGGCGCAGTCGCTTGTGCCGTTAACCAAGCTTGCGGCTGATACAGAGGTTCGAGCCGATAGGGATCAACCTCTTCAGGTTGATGGCAGAGCCATTCAAACGGTTCGAGATAACCTCGTTCCCAGGCGCTGGTAAAGTCGCAGGGCGGGCTTGCGTGCAAATAGCTGGTGATATCAGGAACGTAATAAGAGGTCAGCATATCCACTGCGGTTGCATCGGCAGATGTCGGCAGTAGATATGGAAATTGTTCGGTATTCGCAGCGCTCTCATCGCTTTGTTTAAAGACGAGGACTTCAACGTCGAACCAGCGCCAGTCGGCGGGCTCACCGGGCAGATCCGCGGCATGACTGATGCTGGTATGAATCGTCAGCAGCGAAGTCAACGCCAGAAGAGTTTTGCGAAACGGGCCAGTCATAGTTTATCCAGTTATGCTTGTTGCGCATTTTGGTCGAAATCATCAAGTAATGACTCTACCAGTTTCAAGCGCTCTTGAGTATCTTCCATTTTGCCAAGAACACGTAAACGGTTGGCTCCTTCGAGCTTAAACTGTTGCGGCTGAGTTTGAATCAATTGGATCAAATAGCTCGCAGATACTTTTGGCTGGGCACTGAACTCAATGGTGAGAGCGGATAGTCCGCCTTCGATTTTTTTAATGCCTAAGTTCTCCGCGCGGTTACGCAGCGCAGTGACTCGCACCAAGTTTTTGGCTTGCTCTGGGAGTAAGCCGAAGCGGTCAATCATTTCCACTTGCAACTGCTCAAGATCGGTTAGGTTTGAGCAACTGGCAATGCGCTTATACAGGTTTAGGCGCAGGTTTACATCAGCAATATAAGTGTCAGGTAACAGTGCTGGGACTTTCAACTCAACCTCAGTTTGTGCTTTTAAGAGTTGATCGAGCGCCGGCTCTTTGCCCGCTTGCAGCGCTTTCACTGCCTGTTCCAGCATTTCCATATAGAGACTAAAGCCGATAGTTTCGATCTGACCACTTTGCTCTTCGCCAAGCAGCTCACCCGCGCCACGGATCTCAAGGTCATGGGTGGCAAGCATAAAGCCCGCACCAAGATCTTCCAGTTGTGAGATGGCCGCGAGTCGTTTCACCGCATCTTTGGTCATCCGTTTTGGATTTGGGGTGAGCAAGTACGCATAAGCTTGATGGTGGGAGCGTCCGACCCGACCACGCAATTGGTGCAGCTGTGCTAGACCAAGGTGGTCAGCGCGATCCATAACGATGGTATTGGCACTTGGTACGTCAATCCCCGTTTCCACAATAGTGGTACAAACCAACACGTTGAACCGTTGATGGTAAAAGTCACTCATGACGCGCTCGAGTTCACGTTCACGCATTTGTCCATGGGCGATGGTGATACGCGCCTCAGGAACGAGTTCAGCCAGTTCGCGCGCAGTTTTATCAATGGTTTCGACATTATTGTGTAAATAATAAACTTGGCCACCGCGCAAAATCTCGCGCAAGATGGCCTCGCGCACCGTTGGCGCGTCGTATTCGCGGACGAAGGTCTTCACCGCCAGACGTTTTGCCGGTGGGGTGGCGATAATCGATAAATCGCGGACCCCATTCATCGCCATGTTTAAGGTGCGAGGGATCGGCGTTGCGGTCAAAGTTAAAATATCGACATCGGCACGAAGTCGTTTTACCGCTTCTTTCTGGCGCACCCCAAAACGATGTTCTTCATCGACTATTAATAGCCCAAGGTCATGAAATTTTACGTCATTCTGCAATAGCTTATGTGTGCCGACGACAATATCGACTTTGCCCGCAGCAATGTCGTCTAAGGTTTGTTTGGTTTGTTTACTGCTGCGAAAGCGCGATAGCACTTCAACTCGAAACGGCCAGTCAGCAAAGCGATCTTTAAAGTTCTCGTAGTGCTGTTGGGCAAGTAGCGTGGTTGGCACTAATACGGCAACTTGTTTGCCATCATTGGCAGCAATAAAGGCGGCGCGCATGGCAACCTCTGTTTTACCGAAGCCAACATCACCACATACCAGCCGGTCCATTGCACGCGGTGCCACCATATCGGCATAGACACTGGCGATTGCAGCAATTTGATCATCGGTTTCCTCAAACGGAAAGCTCGCTGAGAATCGCTCGAATTCCTCTTGATTCACCTTAAACGCATAACCGGGCTTCGCTTCGCGTTGGGCATAGACATCGAGTAACTCAGCGGCAACGTCACGAATTTTTTCTGCCGCCCGGCGCTTGGCTTTATCCCAGCTGTCGTTACCCAGTTTATGTAGTGGCGCCGAGCTCTCTTCACCGCCGCTATAGCGGCTGAGGACGTTGAGCGCTGCCACCGGCACATAGAGCTTACTGCCGCCGGCGTACTCAATGGTGACAAACTCGGTCGGCATGCCGCCAGCATCGAGTGTTTGTAGCCCTTGATAACGGCCGACGCCATGGTCAATATGAACCACTGGCTGACCAATTTGTAATTCAGCCAAGTTGCGAACCATATTCTCTTGGCTGTTGCTGCTACTGTCGCGTCGCCGCCGTTGAGCAATTCGATTGCCCAGTAATTCAGTCTCACTGAGCACCACCAG
Source organism: Pseudidiomarina taiwanensis (assembly GCF_003987435.1). Taxonomy (GTDB): domain Bacteria; phylum Pseudomonadota; class Gammaproteobacteria; order Enterobacterales; family Alteromonadaceae; genus Pseudidiomarina; species Pseudidiomarina taiwanensis. The sequence goes on from NZ_PIQG01000001.1 coordinate 237,828, forward strand.
CTTGGCATCTGCTAGCTCAAATGAATTGACGATAGGAGCAACCCAGATAGCGGTTGAGGTTTCCGGTTCACGGATAAAATCAGCAAGATGTTCAATTTCAGTAAGAGACAAATTAAGCGGCTTAAGCAGATCACGCAGGCTTTCACGGCGTCCTGCGGACTCAACGACAAAGAGCACACGATAATTGTCTTGCTGCCAGCTTAAGAGCTTTTGCCGAAGCGGTGCCAACGGGTCTTTCAACTGGTGGTTAACGGCAACTTCGGTTACCGCCGCTGTTTTAAAGCGGATAGGGCCCGGCTTGGCGTGCTCAGTTGGAACCTGCACCCGAACTCGACGATAGGCTTTAAACTTTGAATATAATTGCTCGCTGGCGAGAAATAATTGTTGCGGCGCTAACAAGGGCCGCAATGGGTCATAGCGACGTTGCTCATAGCGTTGTTGAATATCATGCCAGAGCTGTTCGAGCTGCCCTTGAATATTGCCAAAGGTCACCAGCAAAGTGGTATCGGGTAAATAGTCGAAGAGGGTAGCGGTTTGCTCGAAAAACAGCGGTAGATAGAACTCAATGCCGCCTGGCAACTCCTTTTGCGAGACTTGGTAATAAACGGAGTCGCGCTCGTTTGAAGGGCCGAACAGGTCGCGATACTGCCCACGAAATAACTCGATAGCGCTATCGGTCAACGGGAATTCATGCGCCGGCAATAACGAAATCTGGTTAACGGTTTCTTGCGATAGCTGGGTTTCAGGATCAAAGATTCGGATACTATCGATTTCATCATCAAAGAAATCGATCCGAAACGGCACTTTGCTGCCCATAGGGTATAAATCGAGCAAGGATCCACGCGCACAGAACTCACCATGTTCGAGAACTTGCTGAACCGCACGGTAGCCCGCATGCTCGAGCCGTTGCCGCAAGGCATGAATATCAAGTTGTTGGCCTTGCTGCAGTTGTAGGGTATAGCCGGCAACATAATCGGTAGGAGCAATCCGTTGCAACAGGGTGCTTAGGGTCACGACAATCACACCACGGCGTAATTCAGGGAGCTTCGCAAGCGTGCTGAGCCGCTCTGAGATAATATCCTGATGCGGTGAAAAACTATCGTATGGCAGGGTTTCCCAATCTGGAAACAAAACCACTTCGAGATCCGCCGCGAAAGCTTTAATTTCAAGCTCTAACCGATGTGCTTGGGGCGCATCGGCAGCAACAATCAAGACCGGCTCGCTACCAGCCTGAGCGAGCTCTGCAATAGCCAAGGCGGGGCTACTGCCTTGCAATTCTAACCAGGTTTTATCTTGTCCAGCTTGGGCTGGGATTTGGCCTGAAAAGAGGACATTTTGATGCATGATGGAGTGATTCTCTACAACGACTGCATGGATAAGTTAGCCACAGTATACCGAAACTTCTTGCTTGGATCAGTGCGCAGTTTTCTTTATGCTGACAAGCGATATGGAAAACACCCCGAGGATGACCTTGAGTATAGCTGCAATATTTATCGGTTGGCGCTATGGCCGAGCAAAATATGGCCAACAATTTGCGCGTTTTATCAACCGCTTTTCACTTGCGGGCATTTTGCTTGGGGTTGCTGCTTTGATTATCGTCGATTCGGTGATGAATGGCTTCGAACAGCAGTTAAAGCAGCGTATCCTAGGCGTCGTTCCACAACTGACGGTCGCCACTGCGGGGCGCGCGATCGACGACTGGCAGCAGTTAAGCGCGGAGATCCCGGTCCTCGTTGATGAGTATGCGCGGGTTCCTCATCTTGCTACGAGTGGCGTAATTCAAGCCGGTGGGCGCTTGCGTCCGGTGCAAATTCAAGGGGTGTTTAGCGAACAAGAGTCAGCACAGCAGCCCTTGGAGCTGATTGAGGCTAATATGACCACGGGCTCACTGCAGCGTCTTCAGCCGGGTTCTTACGGGATTATTATTGGACAAGGCTTAGCCACAGAGCTTGAGGTTTGGCCAGGTGATAGCCTGCGCCTGATAGCTGCTGGCGCAGGGCTTTATACCCCAGTGGGGCTGTTGCCATCGCAGCGGCAATTTACAGTGCAAGGTATCGTCAATATGCAATCTGAAGCAGACCAGCATTTGGTCTTAATGCATGGCGTTGACGCGGCTCGTTTGCTGCGCTTAAAAGACCAACAGGTACAAGCTCTTCGCTTTTATTTTAACGATCCATTTACCGCACTCGATGCAGCCCAGCAGCTCCAGCCACAGGCGGAAATAGCCGGTTGGTCGCTGACAACTTGGCGTGATCGCTATGGTGAGCTGTTTGATGCTGTGGCGTTGGAAAAAAGAATGGTAAACCTAATGCTGGCGCTGATTATCGCCGTGGCTGCATTTAATATTGTGTCTGCGTTAATGATGGTGATTCAAGATAAACGGCGTGACATTGCGCTACTACAAACCATGGGTATGCGCCCGACACAGCTGTATTTATTATTCGTTATTCAGGGGATGAGTAACGGCATGGTTGGGGCCATACTCGGCACTATTTTAGGGCTCATTGGCAGTCTCTTCTTGAACGATATTTTAATTTTGTTTGGGGTGCAGCAAGAACTGATGGGGCCACAAGGCTTGCCGGTTCTGATTCAGCCTGCTCAGGTCGCGACTATTGTAGTTGCCGCGCTAATGCTGACCTTTATTGCAACCCTTTACCCTGCGCGGAAAGCGACCCAAACCTTGCCTGCGGAGGCATTACGCTATGAATAAAGTTGCCGAGCAAAATCCGGCTGAGGTGATCCTAGAATGTCGCCAACTCGGTCGTCATTATGATGATGGCACGCAACAGTTAGTGGTTCTCAGTGAGATTGATTTTTGTCTGCACAAAGGTGAATTGGTTGCCATATTAGGGAGCTCGGGTTCGGGTAAGAGCACGCTATTGCATTGTTTAGGCGGGCTTGACCATCCGAACAATGGTGAGGTGCTTTTTAATGGACAGAACATTCAGGCTTGGAATGCGAATCAATTGGCAGACTGGCGCAACCAGGAACTCGGTTTTATTTACCAGTTCCATCATTTGTTACCGGAGTTTAATGCGCTTGAAAATGTCATGTTGCCGCAACTTATCGGCGGAGTATCGCACTCGCTAGCCGAGCAAAAAGCGCAACAGCTGCTGGCTCGAGTCGGGATGCAAGCACGGCAACATCACCGTCCGAGTGAACTCTCTGGTGGTGAGCGCCAGCGCGTTGCGATTGCGCGCGCCTTGGCTAATGATCCGGCGGTTGTGCTGGCCGATGAACCGACGGGTAACCTCGACGATAAAAATGCTGAGCAAGTGTTCGAGCTGTTGCTGGAACTTAACACCGAGCTTGCCACTGCATTTGTAGTGGTGACGCATGATTACAGTCTCGCCCAGCGTTGCCAGCGCCGCTACCAACTGCAACATGGCAGGTTGGTGACCGATGCAAAGTAGCGGTTTGTATTGGCAATTGGCCCAACGGCTGCGTCGGCAACAGCGCAGCGCTCGCAAAGGGTTGGGCTTTTTAAGTTTTATTACCACCGCATCAACGGTCGGGATAGCGCTTGGCTGTATCGTATTTATCGCTGGTTTGAGTGTAATGAATGGCTTCGAAGAGGTGCTCGAAAAGCGCTTTCTAAGTCTGATCCCACAAGTGGAGTTCACCGCGGTAGACGGACAATTAAATGATCCTGCAGGCTTAGTCGCGCAAGCACAAGCTTTCCCTGGGGTGCGCATGGCACGGCGGGTGATTCGTACTCAAGCCATGCTCCAGAAGGGCACCGAATTTCTCGGCGTGCAGGTCAACGGAATTGACCTAGAGGTTGAACAGGCAATTTCAGGTTATACCTCAAGTACAGCATTACAGGCACTCGCAGAGCCGAATCGCGTCCTGCTTGGGGCGAACCTGGCGGCGCGTTTAGGGGTGAGTAAGGGCGAAACCGTCACCTTTTTAGTGGCAATTGCCAATAGTTTTCGCCAACCTCGCCGCGTCGTGCTTGAGGTTGCGGGGATTTTTGGGTTTGGTGGTCAGGTTGACTTACAACAAGCCTATGTCAGTTTGCCGACCGCGCGAAAATTGGTTGGACTTGAGCAGGGCGTAAGTGCAGTTGAATTAGTCTTAGATGATGTGTTTAGCGCTAAACAAATTACCAATGACTTAGGTCGTCAACTGCAAGAGTACTTGTATCTTGATTCGTGGATGCGTACTCAAGGGCACTTGTATCGCGATATTCAGTTGGTGCGTTTAGTGATGTACTTGGTACTGATGTTAGTGCTCGCGGTAGCTTGCTTTAATATTGTCTCGACTCTCGTCATGACGGTACAAGAAAAGCATCGGCAGATTGGTATTCTGCGCACGATTGGCTTGAAGCAGGGCGGCATTATTCGAGTGTTCGTCTGGCAAGGGATTCAAAATGCACTGCGCGGCGTGAGCATTGGGGTAGTACTCGGAGTGTTGTTTACCCTTAACTTGCCGACGATTTTTACTGCAATTCAAAGCATGAGTGGCACTAGTTTGCTCAATGGAGAAGTCTATTTTATCGAGACGATTCCTGTGCTGTTAGATTATCAGGACGTGGTGTTTGTTGCGCTTTGTGCCTTGGTAATGGGGGCACTTGCGACCATCTATCCTGCTTGGAAAGCCGCCAAGCTAGATATCGTGAAAGCGATTGAATCTTAGTTACTTAGGTTTGCGTAACTGCGCGGCGCGGGCAAACGCACGCTCGCGCCAAGCATTGACCACGGACTGCCGCCACAATAGGCGGATGCTCAAATAACCCGCTGCGCTGGCGACCATCCCGCAGATCAAGCAACCCAATAAAAATGCCGGGCCTATGGTTTCGATACTGTTCATTAACCATTGCCAACTCAGTTCAAAACTGAAGGCTTGCGAGGGAGCGCCGATAATCCAGGTGCCCACCATATAGCAGAAGTAAAACATAGGAGGCATGGTAATTGGGTTTGAGACCCACACCATGGCCACCGACAGGGGCAAATTGACCCGCAGTGGAATTGCTGCAGCGGCAGCAAGAATCATCTGAAAGGGAACTGGAATAAAAGCACAGAAAAGCCCAACCGCAAACGCGCCTGCTGCAGAGCGTCGATTCAGATGCCAGAGGTTGGCATCGTGCAACAAACTCCCAAACATGCGTAAGCTACGACTGTTTTTGATCAGATCATGGTTCGGCATGATCCTTTTCATGAACTTCTTTGGCATAGTGACCTTTTAAAGGTAAGGTGCAACAAACCATGGATAGGTGGTTGCTTTCACTCACTACGGGCTACCTCACCGTAATTCTGCGCGGCAGTTTACCACAACTTGAAACAATCGCTACGCTGTTGGTACTGTTGTTGGTGGCGCTGGTCGCGTTTTGGCAGAGCCGTAATGTACATAATTTAGCACACTTACATACAGTTGCAGGACTCCTACTGGCGTTAATGCTAGGGATGATGGCAGGCGCTTTGGTGATTGTCAGCGAAATCAGTCGCAAAGAAGGTCTGGCGGAACACTTCAAGCAATCGCGAACGCTGACCTTTACCATTACTGAAATCCCCCGCCAACAGGATGACTTTATCCAATTGCAAGGGGTTTGGCAGACGGCAACAAGGCGCTATCTATTGCGCTTAAACTGGTATGATGCGCCCCCTCAAGTCACTCCGCGCGCCGGTCAAACCTGGCGTCTTAAGGTCAAACTGCGTGCCCCACAAGGCCCACGCAATCAAGGTGGTTTTTTCTATCATCGTTATTTACTGGGCGAACGAATTGATGCACTTGGCAGCATTGATAGCGGCGTTGTACTCGAATCAAATACTCAGTTGCGCCAGCGTATTTACGAAAAGCTTCAATCCCTGCAGCTTGAGTCGAACCTAGCTGGGGTTGTCCCCGCGCTGTTATTAGGTGAACGGCAGCACTTGCGAGATGAAGATTGGTTTGTTTTGCAACGCACTGGGCTGGCACATTTGATCGCAATTTCTGGCTTACATTTGGCCTTAGTCGCGGCAGGGCTATTTGCGCTAAGTCGCTATTTACTGCCGCTCTTTTATCGTCGTCGCAGTCAACGTGAGCAGGCCAACATGCTACCGCTTGCGCTGCTGATCAGTTTGTCTGGAAGTTTGTGCTACGCCTATCTTGCCGGCTTTGCCACGGCAACGCTGCGAGCATGGTTGATGGTCGCTGTGGTATTACTGCACAAGTTGGTACGAACGCGCACGTCAGCGGGCCGAATTTTACTGCGTGCAGGAACACTGGTGATGCTATTGCAACCGTTGGCACCGCTGCAAATTGGTTTTTGGTTATCCATCGGCGCTGTTGCTGCGATATTACTGATGCAGTGGCGTTGGACGCCGATTCAAGGTCGCTTGCGTGGTCTTCGCATGCTCTGGCGGCTCGAGCTATTTTTGACCTTGGCCCTGTGGCCGTTAACGCTAATGTGGTTTGGGGGGTTGGCAATGCTGGCGCCACTGACCAATTTATTGGTCGTGCCGATTGTATCGTTTTGGACCTTACCTTTATTGTTCTTCAGCGCTCTTAGCTTGAGTTTTTATGGGCTTTCAAGTTGGCTTACGGAAATCGCATTATGGCCGTTAGAGCAGCTCTGGCCTGCATTAACCGAACTTGCCGAGGCGCCATGGCAATGGCTGGATCAGAGCGAGATAAATTCGGTGATGCTCACACTGATGGTGCTGGTAGCGGCTTTGTTGCCGGTGGCGCTGAGAGTGCGCACAGCACTCATTGCAGTCACTGTGCTGGGGTATTACATTTTTGATACTCCGCGGTTATATCAGCCGCAACTGGTTCTTCATATTCTCGATGTTGAGCAAGGCAGCGCTATGGTTCTAGAGCGCTACGGGCGCGCGCTTTTGGTGGACACCGCAGTGCAATACCAACATGGAGGCAGTATGGCCGAGCGAGTCATTCTACCGTTTTTGCGGGCGCGTAAGTTAACTCCCGAACTGGCATTTATTAGCCATACCGATGCAGACCATCGTGGCGGCTATCAAGTACTTCAGCAGCACTACCCACAGCTGAGTTGGTTTGGAGCGAGCACCCAGTATCCGTGCGTGAGTGGACAGCAGGGCAATTGGCAGGGAGTAAGATGGCAGGTTTTGCATCCACAGCAGGTGGGTGACAACTCAGCCAATAATGATTCGTGTGTCATTTCATTTCAATTAGATGAGTTTACGCTGCTGTATCCCGGCGACATTGAGCAAAAGGCTGAACAACAGCTGCTGGCGCAACTGGCACCGCTGGCCGCGACCGTCTTAGTGTTACCTCACCACGGCAGTAAGAGCTCTTCAAGTCGGTTATTTCTGCAAACCGTGAGTCCGCAACTGGCCGTTATCAGCCGTGGTCGGAATAACCCATATAAACAACCTCATCGCAGTGTGCTTGAACGTTTAACAGAGTTAAAAATTCAGGTGCTGGATACCGCTCGTGGCGGCCAAATATCTATTTACACAGATGGGTATAAGTGGACTGCAGAGCAGCCTTGGCAGGCAAGCGGTCGGGCTTGGTTTGATCGGGATAACTAGCCAGCGCGGCATATTAGCGTTTAGAATAGAGACGTTATTCATTTATATAGCGATAGTGCATGAGTCAAAATACCGCGAAGCAACGCACCTTTCGGCGCCTAATGGGGTATATCAAACCCTATCGAGCTGCATTTATTTTCTCGATCGTTGGGATGTTAGGTTACGCCGCAGTCGATACTTTTTTCTTTTCTCAAATTGAAACGTTGATTGACGATGGCTTAACCAACCAAAACTCTAAAATATTGATCTATGGTGCGATTTTCGTACCAGTTGTATTTATAGCGCGAGGCTTATTTAACTTTATTTCGACCTACTTCCTAAATTGGGTCGGGTTTCGCGTGGTCACAACGCTGCGACAACAGCTGTTCGACCATATGATGAAGTTGCCCGTCGCTTTTCATGACCGTCACTCAACCGGTGATTTAATTTCAAAAATAACCTACACCACTCAACAAGTTGCGGAAGCGTCGAGTCGGGCGATTCTGATTCTTATTCGCGAGGGCGCATTTGTTCTAGGCTTGCTTGGTTTGATGTTTTATCACAGCTGGCAATTATCCTTAGTGTTTTTGGTGGTAGGGCCGCTGATTGCGAAAATCGTAGGCGTGGTATCGAAGCGCTTTCGGAAAGTTTCGAGTCGGATTCAAACGGCAATGGGGAATGTGACTACGACCGCCGAGCAAATGATTAATGGCCACAAAGTTGTGGTCATGTACGAAGGGCAAAAGCGGGAATCGAAGCGCTTTAACGACATCAACAATGTCACCCGTAATCAAAATATGAAGCTGATTAATACCCAGACCTTGAGTACCTCTTTGATTCAGTTGATTGCTTCATTCAGCTTATCGATGGTTTTGGTGTTGGCGAGCTTCCCACAAATGTTAGCTGAACTGTCAGCGGGTGCTTTTACAACCTTACTGACCGCAATGATCATGTTGTTGCGCCCGCTCAAGCAACTGACCACGGTCAATAGTGATTTTCAGCGCGGGATTGCCGCAGCGCAGAGCATTTTTGAGGTGCTCGACCATGAACCTGAAATTGATCAGGGCAGCAAGTCATTGACGCGAGCGAAAGGTGAGATTTGTTTTGATGACGTGTTGTTTCGTTATGATGAAGCCGATACCCCAGCGCTTGATCATGTCAGTTTCACCGTTACTGCAGGTAAAACCTTAGCTCTGGTGGGCCGCTCTGGTAGTGGTAAATCGACTATTTCTAACTTGCTGACGCGGTTCTACTCGCCACAAGCGGGGCAAATTCGCCTTGATGGTGAAAATATTTATGACTATAAGCTAAAGCACTTACGCCGTCAGTTTGCTTTGGTCTCGCAGCACGTCACCTTATTTAATGACACCATTGCCAACAATATTGCCTATGGAGCCCATGGCGAGGTGAGCGCTGAACAGATTCGGCAAGCAGCGGAACAAGCCTATGTCACCGAATTTACCGATAACCTGCCACTTGGTTTAGATACTATGGTGGGTGAAAATGGAGTGATGCTCTCAGGTGGACAACGGCAACGTATTGCCATTGCTCGGGCGTTACTCCGTGATGCACCTATTTTAATTTTGGATGAAGCGACCTCTGCCCTTGATACGGAATCTGAGCGCCACATTCAAAGCGCATTGAGTCGCTTACAACAAAATCGAACGTCAATCGTTATCGCCCATCGCCTATCCACCATTGAAAGTGCGGATGAGATTTTGGTGATGGAAGATGGTCGTGTGGTCGAGCGGGGGACACATGCCGAGTTGCTTGAGCGTAAAGGCGCGTATCACCAATTATATCGCTTACAATTTAGTCACGAAACGCCGGTGGAATAGAGTTCATGTGGCTGCAACAACAGTGGTATAAAGCCTACTTAAACCCGCTACTACTGGTGTTGTTCCCCTTGCATTGGTTGTTTGTGGTGGTCAGCAGTATCCGGACTCGAATGGGCATTCGCTCAAGTCGTACCCGGCAATCACCGGTCCCGATTTGGGTGGTGGGAAATTTGACGGTGGGTGGCGCCGGTAAAACTCCAACCACATTGTCATTGGTCAAATGGCTGCGACAGCGCCATATCAAAGTCGGCATCGTAACGCGCGGTTATGGCGGCACGGGTCCGTTTCCGTGTTTAGTTCAGCCTGATTCCGCAGTCGAAGTGGTGGGTGATGAGCCTTTGTTGCTTGCCAAACAAACTCAGGTGCCAATGGCGGCTGCGCCAAATCGCCAACAAGCCGTTGAACTGTTGTGTCAACAGCATCCAGATCTGCAACTTATTCTCAGTGATGATGGCCTGCAGCATTATGCCTTGCCGCGCCAGTTAGAGATTGTGGTGGTGGATGGCGAGCGTGGTTTTGGCAACGGCTGGCGCTTACCTATTGGCCCCCTGCGAGAACCATTAAGCCGCCTCAAACGCAGCGAGATTGTGGTGCAAAATGGGAATAGCGAATCCCCCTTAGTTGCCGAGGCGATGCTATTTCAATTGCGTCCGTGCGGTTGGTATCGGGTGAGTGATGGTCAAGCCGTGGACGCGCCACAGTACATCGATCTTGCCTGTGCCGGGATTGCGCATCCGCAGCGCTTCTTTAACACCCTAAAGAACTTGGGCTATCAAGACTTTAGCCAGCGTGAATTTGCCGATCACCATTCCTTTAAGGCTGCGGATTTTGCCGCAGTTGACCCCGATCAATGCGTGGTGATGACCGAAAAAGATGCGGACAAATGCGCAGGTTTTGCCAAAGAAAATTGGTACTATTTACGGGTTGAAGCAGATTTCCCAGAGCAATTTTGGCAACATATTGAACGACAACTGCACCGCGCAAAAATAGTTTAGAGCGAGAATAATGAGTATCGAACCCGAACTACTAGCGATTTTGGCCTGCCCCCAATGCAAGGGGAAACTGGTCTATTTGAAACAAGCCGAACCAGCAGCGCTGATTTGTCGTGGTTGCCAACTTAGCTTTCCCGTTGAAAATGATATTCCTCAATTAATCCTAACGGCAGCAACTGAGCTTAGCCGTGCTGAATTGGAGCAATTGCCGTCATGAGTTTTACTGTCATCATTCCAGCTCGCTATGCCTCCACTCGGTTGCCGGGTAAGCCGCTTGCCTTGATCGGACAAAAACCGATGATTCAGCATGTGTATGAACGGGCTGCCGCGGCAGGTGCTGCTGAGGTGATTGTCGCTACGGATGATGAACGTATTCTTAAAGCGGTTGAGGGTTTTGGTGGGCGCGCAATGATGACCGCAAGTCACCATCAGTCTGGAACCGAACGAATTGCTGAAGTGATTGATTATCTGGCGATTGCCGATGATCAAGTGGTGGTCAATGTGCAAGGTGACGAACCCTTTATTCCACCAGAAATTATTCGCCAAGTGGCGGATAATTTAGCGAATCAGCGTCTTGCGCAGATGGCAACTCTGGCGGTACCGATGGAGTCGATTGACGAAGTCATGAGCCCTCACGCGGTTAAGGTGGTAACCGATGCCAATGGCTACGCCTTGTATTTTTCGCGAGCACCGATCCCGTATGAACGTGATGGGATGGCGCAGCAGCAGCTGGGACAGTTAGCGCATTACCATCGCCATATCGGTATTTATGCTTACCGGGCTGGATTTGTATGGCGTTATATCGAGTGGCCAGCAAGCCCTTTAGAGCAAATTGAATCGCTCGAGCAATTGCGGGTCCTGTGGTACGGTGAGCGGATTCATGTGGCGGAGGCGATTGTAACGCCGCCGGCAGGGATCGATACCCCTGCCGACTTAGCCCGTGCTAATTCGCAATTATTCGACTGATATCTTGACTAAATCTAATAATCATCACTAATTAGTGAAATTTACACTTATTTTTTCAGCGGTTTGAACTCGCGCTGAGCTTCACCCGTGTAAAGTTGACGCGGGCGACCGATTTTCTGGTTCGCTTCGCTCATCATTTCGTGCCAGTGTGAAATCCAACCGACAGTGCGTGATAACGCGAAAATCACAGTAAACATATTGGTTGGGATACCAATTGCTTTAAGGATGATACCAGAATAGAAGTCAACATTCGGATACAACTTCTTCTCGACGAAGTACGGATCTTCAAGCGCGATACGCTCAAGCTCCATTGCGACATCTAACAGTGGATCTTGAATGTTCAATTCATTCAATACTTCGTGCGCGCTTTCACGCATCACGGTCGCGCGTGGATCAAAGTTTTTGTAGACCCGATGACCAAAGCCCATCAAACGGAATGGGTCATTCTTATCTTTTGCTTTGTCGATGAACTTAGGAATGTTTTCGACTGAACCGATTTGCTTGAGCATACGCAAACACGCTTCATTCGCACCACCATGCGCAGGACCCCAAAGTGATGCAACGCCCGCGGCGATACATGCATAAGGGTTAGCACCTGATGAGCCAGCTAGGCGCACAGTCGAGGTTGATGCGTTTTGCTCATGGTCCGCATGCAAGGTGAAGATACGATCCATCGCCCGGGCAATGGTTGGGCTGATTTCATAATCTTCTGCTGGGACCGAGAACATCATATTGAGGAAGTTCTCAGAGTAGCTGAGGTCGTTACGTGGATAAACGAACGGCTGACCAATGCTGAACTTGTATGCCATGGCAGCGATCGTTGGCATTTTCGCAATTAAGCGAATCGCACTGCGTAAACGCTGGTTTTCGTCATGAATATCAAGGTCATCATGATAGAAGGATGACAGCGCACCGGTTACTGCACACAACATTGCCATTGGATGCGCATCGCGGCGGAAACCTTCGAAGAAGGTATGGAGCCCTTGATGCACCATAGTGTGCTTGGTAATGGTTTGTTTAAACTCAGCATATTGCTCGGCGGTTGGTGCTTCACCGTGCAGCAACATATAACAAACTTCGAGATAGTCGGCTTGCGTTGCGAGCTGATCAATCGGATATCCGCGATGCAGAAGAATGCCTTTCTCACCATCGATAAAAGTGATTTTAGATTCACATGAACCGGTGGCCAAAAAGCCCGGATCAAAAGTGAAGTACCCATGCTTGCCTAGAGTACGCACGTCAACAACATCATAGCCGGCTGTACCAGAAAGCACTGGTAGTTCAATGGATTGGCCGTCAATCTGCAGGGTGGCTTTACGATCAGCCATAAGGAAATCTCCTTGTTTGAGTCTGCTTCATCACAAAAAAGGACGCTAGTTTTACTCGATCTTAACGGTACTTGTCAATTCAAACGACTGTTTAAACTGAATTCCAAGCACCGTATGATTACGCAAAAGTATGACAGAAAGATTACTTGTACTGCGGAACTGTCAAATTAAATATACGACTATGGTCGGATTGTATTCGGGGCATTATTTTTATTGGCTTGATCTACAGTAAAAAACTTTACGTTAAGCTAAAAAACAAGCCGCCAGAGAATTGTAATTCATGGCTATGACTTATATACTTTGGCAGCGATCTGACAGGGTCCCCAGTTTGGGGATGTTTGAAGTTCCGAGCATGTTAACAATGCTTTTCAAAAAGGCACAACAATCGTGAAAAAACAAAGACCTGTAAATTTAGACTTGGCAACGATCCGCTTCCCAGCGGCTGCCATTAGCTCAATTCTGCATCGTGTTTCTGGCGTCATCATGTTAGTGGCGGTGGGACTTTTGATGTGGGCACTCTCTTTATCTCTGCAATCAGCTGAAGGGTTTGCGCAAATGCAGCAGCTCTTCACTAGTGGCTTTGCGAAGTTCATTGCATGGGGCATTCTCACCGCTTTAGGGTATCACCTGCTTGCTGGTCTTCGGCATATGGTAATGGACCTAGGTTACTGGGAAGAGATTGACTCCGGTCGCATCAGCGCGCAAGTGCTGTTCGTACTCGCCATCGTCTTATCAGTTCTTGCAGGGGTGTGGTTATGGTAAAAGTAGCTTCGACATTTGGCCGTAGCGGAACACATGATTACATCTTACTCCGCGCGTCAGCCATTATTATGGCGCTTTATTCGATTTTTCTTGTGAGCTTTATGGTCACTGCTGAACCACTCAGCTACGCGGCCTGGACTCAATTGTTTGCGCACCTTGGGATGAAAGTGTTCACCATGTTGGCACTGACCTCAATTCTTATTCACGGCTGGATCGGAATTTGGCAAGTGCTCACCGATTACGTGAAAAACTCAGGCGTTCGCGCATTCATTCAATTCGTTGTTAGCGTTGCACTCATCGTCTATTGGCTCGTTGGCCTGATGGTAGTGTGGCCAGTAGGGGGTGTCTAAGTGAGTATCCAAACACTCGAATTTGATGCAGTAGTCATCGGTGCTGGCGGCGCGGGTATGCGCGCAGCATTACAAATCTCACAGTCAGGCATGACCTGTGCCTTGATGTCGAAAGTATTCCCAACGCGGTCACACACCGTTTCAGCGCAAGGTGGTATCACAGTTGCGCTCGGTAACGCGCACGAAGATAACTGGGAATGGCACATGTTCGATACGGTTAAAGGTTCCGACTATATCGGTGACCAAGATGCGATCGAGTACATGTGTAAGACCGGCCCTGAAGCGATTTTGGAAATGGAAAACATGGGTTTGCCATTCTCGCGCTTTGAAAATGGTAAAGTCTATCAGCGTCCATTTGGCGGTCAGTCAAAAGAATTCGGCGGCGAACAAGCCGCGCGTACAGCGGCAGCAGCAGACCGTACCGGTCACGCCTTGTTGCACTTGCTGTATCAGCAAAATGTTAAAAACAAAACCACAGTATTCTCTGAGTGGTATGCGCTTGATCTCGTGAAGAACCAAGACGGCGCGATTGTCGGTACCACCGCGATGAATATCGAAACCGGTGAAATTGTTTTTGTGAAAGCAAAAGCGGTCGTTCTAGCAACCGGTGGTGCAGGTCGTATCTACGCGTCGACCACCAATGCCCACATCAATACCGGTGACGGTGTAGGTATGGCATTGCGCGCTGGCGTTCCGGTGCAAGATATGGAAATGTGGCAGTTCCACCCAACTGGTATTGCCGGTGCAGGTTCACTCGTTACCGAAGGCTGTCGTGGTGAAGGTGGTTACCTCTTGAATAAAGATGGTGAGCGCTTCATGGAGCGTTATGCTCCAAACGCTAAAGACCTAGCCGGCCGTGACGTTGTGGCACGTGCCATGATGACCGAAATTCGCGAAGGTCGTGGATGTGAAGGCCCTTGGGGTACCCACATTAAATTGAAACTCGACCACTTAGGTCGTGAAATTCTTGAAAGTCGCTTACCGGGTGTTTGTGACTTGGCGAAAACTTTCGCCCATGTTGACCCTGCGGAAGAGCCGATTCCGGTTATCCCAACCTGTCACTATATGATGGGTGGTATTCCGACCAACGTTCACGGGCAAGCACTGCAAGTCGATGCGAACGGCAATTCAACGCCGATCCCTGGTCTGTTTGCTTGTGGTGAGATCGCCTGTGTATCTGTGCACGGTGCAAACCGCTTGGGCGGTAACTCACTGCTTGATTTGGTGGTATTTGGACGCGCAACCGGCCTTCACCTTGGTGAAGCTCTGGCAGCTAACACTGAAGCACGTGAAGCATCAAAAGATGATATCGATGCAGCATTAGCACGCGTTAATCGTTGGGAAAACACCCAGCAAGGTGAAGACCCAGTGCAAATCAAGAAAGATTTGCAGAACTGCATGCAGCTTAACTTCTCGGTATTCCGTGAAGGTGACGCAATGGAGCAAGGCTTGAAAGAGCTGAAAGAAATCCGTGAGCGTCTGCAGCACGCACGTTTGGACGACACCAGTAAAGAATTCAACACGCAACGTATTGAGTGCCTCGAGTTGGATAACTTGATGGAAACAGCATACTCGACTGCCGTTTCTGCAACGTTCCGGACCGAGAGCCGTGGCGCGCACAGCCGTGCTGACTTCCCTGAGCGTGATGATGAGAATTGGTTGGTACACACAGTCTATCGTCCAGAAGATGAGTCGATGACCAAGCGCGAAGTCAACATGCAGCCGAAGCTGCGTGAAGCCTTCCCGCCGAAAGCACGTACCTATTAAGGCAAGGTGAAAGCGATGAAGACGTTGAAAATTTCAGTTTATCGTTACAACCCAGATGTTGATAACAAGCCATACATGAAAGACTACACCCTCGAAGTTGAGGAAGGTCGTGACATGATGGTGTTGGATGTGCTGCTTAAGTTGAAAGAGCAGGATCCAACCCTCGCGTTCCGTCGCTCATGCCGTGAAGGTGTGTGTGGTTCAGATGGTCTGAACATGAATGGTAAAAATGGTCTCGCGTGTATCACGCCATTATCAGCTTTGAAAGGTGGCAGCAGTAAGATCGTCGTTCGACCATTACCTGGTTTGCCAGTCATTCGTGACCTGATTGTAGATATGAGCCAATTCTACAAACAGTACGAGAAAATTAAGCCGTACCTCATTAATGATGATAAGACACCACCTGCGCGTGAGCGTCTGCAATCACCAGAGGATCGTGCTAAATTAGATGGATTATACGAGTGTATCCTGTGTGCATGTTGTTCAACTTCATGCCCATCATTCTGGTGGAACCCAGATAAATTTATCGGTCCTGCTGGTTTGTTACACGCGTATCGATTCTTAATTGATAGTCGTGACACTGCGACTGAACAGCGTCTTGATGATTTAGATGACGCGTTCAGCGTGTTCCGTTGTCACGGTATCATGAACTGTGTCAACGTTTGTCCGAAGGGATTGAACCCAACTAAAGCGATTGGACACATTAAATCAATGCTATTGAACCGCGCGATCTAATTTGATCCGAGGGTCCCAATAGACTAGGGCGAGCTGTAAGAAATAGCCATCCACGCCCGGATGGCTATTTTTTTCGTAAAATGAGTGTGAAGGAACAGCGATGCAAGATGGCGTAATGCAAGCTTGGCTAGAATCCTCCCACCTAGCTGGTGGAAACATGGCGTACGTGGAGGAGTTGTTTGAGGTTTACCTTGATGACCCCACGGCTGTTAGCGATGCGTGGCGGCAATTCTTTGACCAACTTCCGCGCGACAATGGGGTAGTCGATACTAAACACAGTGTCGTTCGCGAGCAATTCCGTGAAGCCGCAAAAAATAAACTGAAACAAGCAGGTAGTTCCAGTGCTGCTGCACCCGACTTAAAACAAGTTAAGGTGCTGCAACTGATCAATGCTTATCGTTTCCGCGGTCATCAGCACGCAAACCTGGACCCACTCGAGCTCTGGAAACAACCTCAAGTTCCAGACTTAACCCTTCAGTATCACGATTTATCGAAAGATGATTACGACACTGAGTTCAATGTAGGCTCGCTCGCAGTTGGCAAAGAGACCATGAAGCTGGGCGAGATTCATAACTTACTCGAACAGATCTATTGTGGTCCGATTGGTGCCGAGTACATGCACATTGTCTCAACGGAAGAGAAGCGTTGGATTCAGCAGCGTCTCGAGGGCGTATTGGGACAGCCGCAATTTAGCAAAGAAAAACAGCTCAAAGTTCTAAAAGAATTGGTTGCAGCTGACGGTCTTGAAAAGTATCTGGGCTCAAAATTCCCGGGTGCGAAGCGATTCTCACTTGAAGGTGGCGATAGCTTAATTCCGATGTTGAAGGAATTAATTACCCGTGCCGGTGAGCAAGGCAGTAAAGAAGTTGTCATTGGTATGGCTCACCGCGGTCGCCTCAACGTGTTGGTGAACGTGCTGGGTAAAAAGCCAGCCGATTTGTTCGACGAGTTCGCAGGTAAGCACGCTAATTTGAAAGGCTCAGGTGATGTGAAATATCACATGGGCTTCTCGTCAGATTTTGCTACGCCAGGTGGCGATGTCCACTTGGCGTTGGCCTTTAACCCATCACATCTTGAAATCGTTAACCCAGTCGTTATGGGTTCGGTGCGGGCACGAATGGATCGCCTTGGCGATAGCACAGGTTCAAAAGTATTGCCGATCACCATTCACGGTGACTCAGCCATTGCTGGACAAGGTATCGTGCAAGAAACCTTCAATATGTCGCAAACTCGCGCGTTCCAAGTGGGTGGTTCAATTCGTATCGTGGTCAATAACCAAGTAGGCTTCACTACTTCAAAACGTGAAGATACGCGTTCGACCCAATACTGTACTGATATCGCGAAAATGGTCCAAGCACCTATTTTCCATGTCAACGCTGACGATCCAGAAGCTGTGGTATTTGTAACCCAATTGGCACTTGATTTCCGTAACACCTTCAAACGTGACGTGATGATCGATTTAGTGTGTTATCGCCGTCATGGTCACAACGAAGCGGACGAGCCAAGTGCAACTCAGCCGTTGATGTACAGCAAGGTTAAAAAGCACCCGGTAGCGCGTGAGTTATATGCTGAGCGTTTGGCTAACAAGGGTGTGGTGAGCAGCGAACAAGCAAAAGACTTTGTTAGCGCGTATCGTGACATGCTCGATAAAGGCGAAATCGTGGTCGAAGAATTCCGCGAAATGAAGAGCCATTCTTCAGATTGGTCGCCTTACATCGACCAAGAGTGGGACGTCGAATACGACGCCAAAATCAGCAAAGAGCGGTTACAAGAACTCGGTAAAAAGGCTGCGACCGTTCCAGCTGAGCATAAGCTGCATTCGCGCGTTGCCAAAGTATACGAAGAGCGCCTAAAAATGGCAGCTGGTGAAAAGCCGGCAGATTGGGGCTTTGCTGAAACGCTCGCCTACGCAACCCTAGTCGATGATGGCGTTCATATTCGTCTCACTGGTCAAGACAGTGGTCGTGGAACCTTCTTCCATCGGCATGCGGTCTTACACAACCAGAAAGACGCCTCGACTTATATGCCGTTGAATAATATTTCGGATAACCAAGGCCCGATCGAAATTTACGACTCGGTGTTATCAGAAGCCGCTGTGGTTGCTTTTGAATATGGTTATGCCACCGCTGAGCCGAAATCTTTGGTGATGTGGGAAGCGCAATTTGGTGACTTTGCCAATGGCGCGCAAGTGGTGATTGACCAGTTCCTCAGCTCAGGTGAGCAGAAATGGGGACGTCTGTGTGGGTTAACGCTTCTGTTACCGCACGGTTATGAGGGACAGGGCCCAGAGCATAGTTCGGCACGTTTAGAGCGCTTCTTACAGCTCTCAGCAGACCATAACTGGTCGGTGTGTGTGCCAACGACCCCAGCTCAGGTGTTCCATATGATTCGCCGGCAGCAGTTGCGTCCAGTGCGCAGACCGCTGATTGTGATGACGCCGAAGTCGTTGTTGCGTCACCCATTAGCTGTGTCTGAACTTGACGAAATGACCACCGGTGTATTCCAAAACGCGATTGGCGAAATCGATAACTTGAATGCGAAAAAGGTCAAGCGCGTGGTATTCTGTTCAGGAAAAGTTTATTACGATCTGCTGCAAGCTCGGCGTGAACGTGAGCAAGAAGACGTTGCAATTGTTCGGATCGAGCAATTGTATCCGTTCCCAGCAGAAGAGGTTGCTGAAATTCTTAAGGATTATCAGCACGTTAAAGATTTTGTTTGGTGCCAAGAAGAGCCGCAGAACCAGGGGGCTTGGTATAACAGCCAGCACAACTTCTGGGCTGCAATTCCGAAAGGTGCCAATTTGACATACGCTGGCCGTGCTGCCTCAGCAGCGCCTGCGGTAGGCTACTTGTCAGAGCACAACAAACAGCAGAAGCAACTCGTCGATGACGCGCTAACCATTAAATAGGTGATAATTGATCATGGCCATAGATATTAAAGTTCCACAATTACCCGAATCTGTCGCTGATGCGACGGTCGCTACTTGGCACGTTAAGCCAGGCGACAAAGTTTCTCGTGATCAAAATCTGGTCGATATTGAGACCGATAAGGTCGTGCTAGAAGTGGTTGCCCCAGAAGATGGCGTGATTGCTGACATCATCGCCGAAGAAGGTGCGACAGTCGGTGCTGAAGAAGTTATCGGTAAACTCGAAGCGGGTGCCGGTGAAGCAGCAGCGAGTGATGAAGCGCCAAAAGCTGAAGAAAAAGCAACTGAAGCTGCAACTGAATCGGGTGCAGGTGAAGAGATTGAGGTGAAAGTTCCACAATTGCCTGAGTCTGTTGCCGATGCAACCGTTGCAACCTGGCATGTGAAAGCCGGTGATGCGGTTAAGCGCGATCAGAACTTGGTTGATATCGAAACCGATAAAGTGGTTCTTGAAGTCGTCGCTCCAGCAGACGGCGTACTTGCCGAAATTATTCACGATGAAGGCGCAACAGTGAGCGCCGACGAAGTGATCGGTAAAGTTCAAGCAGGTGCAGGCAGCGCTAAACCGGCGGCAGCATCAGCTCCAGCGGCTGAAGCCTCGGAAAGCAGCGATAGCGACGGCGAAGTTGCAGGTCCAGCTGTACGTCGTTTACTTGCAGAACACGGGTTACAAGTGAGTGACGTGAAGGGCACTGGTAAAGGTGGACGCGTCACCAAAGAAGACGTAGAAAACCATGTGAAAAATGCGGCTAAGCCAGCTGCAGCTCCAGCAGCAAGTGCAACTCCAGCACAGCCTGCCGTCAGTGGCGACCGTGAGCAAAAACGCGTACCGATGACCCGTCTGCGGAAAACCATCGCCAAGCGTTTGTTAGAAGCGAAAAATTCAACGGCTATGTTAACCACGTTTAACGAGATTAACATGAAGCCAATCATGGATTTACGCAAAAAATACAAAGACGTATTTGAAGAGCGTCATGGTGTGCGTCTAGGCTTCATGGGCTTTTACGTGAAAGCAGTGACCGAAGCCCTCAAACGCTTCCCAGAAGTAAATGCGTCAATCGATGGTGATGATATCGTTTACCACAACTACTTTGACGTGAGCATCGCGGTTTCAACTCCACGCGGCTTAGTCACGCCGGTATTGCGTGATACCGACAAGCTCAGCGTTGCTGAAATCGAAAAAGGCATTAAAGAGCTTGCCCTCAAAGGTCGTGATGGCAAACTTGCAATGGAAGACATGCAAGGCGGTAACTTCACCATCACTAACGGTGGGGTATTTGGGTCGTTGCTTTCAACGCCTATTTTGAATCCACCGCAAAGCGCAATCTTGGGCATGCACAAAATCCAAGACCGTCCTATGGCGGTAGATGGTAAAGTCGAGATCTTGCCAATGATGTATTTGGCGTTATCGTATGACCACCGCATTATTGATGGGAAAGAGTCAGTTGGCTTCTTGGTCACCATCAAAGAGTTACTTGAAGACCCACAACGTTTGTTGTTGGACGTGTAACGAAATAAACAAGCCGCCAACTGGAGAAATTCAGTTGGCGGCTGTCTTTTTAGCGCGCAACACTGTAAAATACGCGCGTTTTTCGGGTAGGCAGCCAACGGGCTGCTTTATATTTGTTTTATGTTGTCAACACGAATCGGAAGAGCATCATGAATTTGCATGAGTATCAGGCCAAACAACTCTTTAAAGAGTTCGGTTTGCCAGTATCAGAAGGCTACGCAGTTGACACTGCGGATGAAGCGGTTGAAGCGGCAAAGAAAATCGGTGGTGAGCGTTGGGTTGTAAAAACTCAGGTTCACGCAGGCGGTCGTGGTAAGGCTGGCGGGGTTAAACTCGTAGATAGCCTTGATAAAGTTCACGACTTTGCAAGCAACTGGCTAGGTAAAAACTTGGTCACGTATCAAACAGATGCAAATGGTCAGCCGGTTGCCAAAATTTTGGTTGAAAGCCTTACTGACATCGCCTCTGAGTTATACCTCGGCGCTGTCGTTGACCGTGCAACACGCAAAATCGTTTTCATGGCCTCTACCGAAGGTGGTGTTGAAATCGAGAAAGTTGCAGAAGAAACACCAGAAAAAATTCTGAAAGCGATCATCGACCCAACGGTTGGCGCGCAGCCATACCAAGGTCGTGAGCTTGGTTTTAAATTGGGTCTGAACCCTGACCAAGTGAAGCAGTTCACGAAGATTTTCTTAGGTCTTGCGAAAATGTTCGAGCAGTATGATTTCGCCCTATTAGAAATCAACCCGCTGGTGATCACCGAGCAGGGCAATCTGCACTGCCTTGATGGTAAAGTAAACATTGATAGCAATGCGCTCTATCGTCAGCCAAAAATCAAAGAAATGCACGATCCTTCGCAAGAAGACGCGCGTGAAGCACAAGCAGCTCAGTGGGAACTGAACTACGTTGCCTTGGAAGGAAACATCGGTTGTATGGTTAACGGCGCTGGTTTGGCGATGGGAACCATGGATATCGTTAAATTAGCCGGCGGTGAGCCAGCGAACTTCTTGGACGTAGGTGGCGGCGCAACCAAAGAGCGTGTGACCGAAGCATTCAAGATCATCTTGTCGGACGATAACGTGAAAGCGGTTCTGGTTAACATCTTCGGTGGTATCGTGCGTTGTGACATGATTGCTGAAGGCATCATGGGCGCAGTCGAAGAAGTAGGCGTTAAAGTACCTGTGGTCGTTCGCCTTGAAGGGAACAACGCTGACTTAGGTCGTCAAAAGCTCGCAGAAAGTGGCTTGAACATCATCGCAGCAGAGAGCTTGTCTGATGCTGCCAGTAAAGTAGTTGCTGCAGCAGGAGGTCAATAATGTCTATCTTGATCGATAAAAACACCAAAGTTATTTGCCAAGGTTTTACCGGTGGCCAAGGGACCTTCCACTCTGAGCAAGCAATTGCCTATGGTACCCAAATGGTTGGTGGCGTGACTCCAGGTAAAGGCGGTCAAACACACTTAGGTCTGCCAGTTTTCAATACTGTTCGTGAAGCGGTTGAAGCAACCGGCGCAACGGCCTCTGTGATTTACGTGCCAGCACCTTTCTGTAAAGACTCTATCGTTGAAGCTGCGGATGCAGGTATCGAGTTGATCGTTTGTATCACTGAAGGTATCCCAACTTTAGATATGCTTTATGTAAAAGAATACCTGACCCACAAAGGCGTGCGGATGATTGGTCCAAACTGCCCAGGTGTGATCACTCCTGATGAGTGTAAGATCGGTATCATGCCAGGTCACATCCACAAGAAAGGTAAAGTGGGTATCGTTTCTCGTTCAGGAACTCTGACCTATGAAGCGGTTAAGCAAACCACTGACGAAGGTTTCGGCCAGTCTACCTGTGTCGGTATCGGTGGTGACCCAATCCCTGGTTCAAACTTCATCGACATTCTTGAGTTATTCGAGAAAGATCCAGAAACCGAAGCAATCGTTATGATCGGTGAAATCGGTGGCACAGCTGAAGAAGAAGCAGCTGAATACATCAAGGATCACGTCAGCAAGCCAGTTGTCTCTTACATTGCCGGTGTGACTGCACCTCCAGGTAAGCGTATGGGCCACGCGGGCGCTATCATCTCTGGTGGTAAAGGTACTGCGGATGAGAAATTCGCTGCGCTTGAAGCTGCTGGTGTGAAAACCGTTCGTAGCCTTGCTGATATCGGTAAAGCATTGCGTGAGAAGACAGGCTGGTAAGCTCGAGTTTTCATCTGCACTGTGTTACAAAAGCCGCTCTACTGAGCGGCTTTTTTGTGGGCATGGGAGTTTATAAGTATGCGTAAACTAGGCTTGATAGGTGGCATGAGTTGGTTCAAGGTACGCTTACCGCGAGCGCGAAGCAGCAGTATTTAGCAGTGATCGATTCACTACAGCAAAGAGGAGCGCAAGGCGTGATTCTTGGCTGCACCGAAATTGGTTTATTAATTCAGCAACAAGACAGTCCAGTGGCAATTTATGACACCACCCAATTACATATTGAGGCCCTGGTTGATACTATGTTGCAATCGACGAGTAGTGGAGAGACGTTATGAGCCAAGCTCAATATCCAATAGGTACTCCTGGACAACCTTGGGGTGCGGAAGAACGCGCACTGTGGCGCGCGCAGCAACAGATTAAACGTAGTTATCACGATGAAGTTGAAGCGCCGCTGCAGCAGCTGGCCGGCAAATTTGAGCTATTTCAATACGGTGAGTTAAATTATCCTGAGGGTAATTACCACCTCTGGGGGGCACAATCCCATGCTTGGAATGAGCACTTGCCAACAGTGCTAGTGACCGGTGGAGTGCATGGCTATGAAACCAGCGGCGTCCTGGGAGCTTTGCGGTTTTTACAAAGCGTTGCGGCAGACTATGCCGGTAAGATTAATCTGGTCGTTTTACCGTGTGTGAGCCCTTGGGGTTACGAAACCATCAATCGTTGGAACCCTGAGGCGAATGATCCCAATCGCTCGTTTGTCAAAGGAAGTGGGGTAGCCGAGGCCGAAGCTGTGGTGAATTATCTTGCAGAATCAAGCTTAATGCCGGTTCTGCATATTGACTTGCACGAGACCACAGATACCGACAATAGTGAGTTTCGACCCGCACTGGCGGCGCGCAATGGCACCGTAAACCACAACTGGAACATTCCCGATGGGTTTTACACAGTAGGGGATACTGAGCGTGATCAGGTCGATTTCCAGGCTGCAATTATTGCAGGTGTGGCCCAGGTGACCCACATTGCCGAGGCAGATGAAGAGGGCAAATTAATTGGCGAGCCGATGCAACAACACGGCGTGATTAATTATCCGGTTAAGAGCTTAAATCTTTGTGCTGGAGTGACCGATGCACCTTATGTCAGCACCACCGAAGTCTATCCTGATAGCCCACGAACCAACCCAGAGAACTGCATCGAGGCTCAAGTTGCGGCGGTGACTGCAGCAATCGATTATATTCTTGCGCATGCCGATTAAAATCGGTTTTTGGCTCCTGTTGGCGTTGCTCGCATTTGCGGGCAATTCGATTTTTGCCCGCCTCGCGTTAGCGCCAGGAGCCATGGATCCTTATACCTTCACACTGATCCGACTGTTCGCCGCAAGCCTGGTTTTAGGCTTACTCTTGAGTGCCAAACCACGTGCTTGGGCGAACCTTCGTTCGAGCATAGCCCCCACTGCCACACTGGCGTTATTCGTCTACGCGTTAGGCTTTTCGCTGGCGTATGTGTCGTTGAGCACGGGGGCCGGGGCACTGATTTTATTTGGTTTGGTGCAGCTGACCATGTTAGCGATTAAATGGTATCGCGGTCATCGTAGCTCGGTATTTGAGCTCGCTGGGGTGGCGCTGGCGATTCTCGGTTTAATCTACCTGATGTTACCGAGTGCAGAAATCCCCAGCTCAATGACCGCTGCCGTATTAATGGCGTTAGCTGGTATGGCTTGGGGAGTGTATAGCGTGCTTGGCGCGGGCGCGACCCAACCATTGCAGCAAACCGCTGTAAATTTTATCGCAACCATACCCTTGCAAGGGCTAATTTTGCTCTGGTTGTTCTATAACGGCAGTCAGTGGGATAGTAGCAGTGTGGTGTGGGCCGTATTATCCGGTGCCGTAACCTCGGCACTGGGCTACGCGATTTGGTATCGCGTATTGCCGCATTTGGCGCTAAGTAGCGCCGCAGTGGCACAATTGAGTGTGCCACTGCTCGCTGCGTTCGGGGGAGCACTCTTCAGTGCCGAGCCGCTCACCCTGCGGTTTGCGATTGCCGCCGGATTAATTCTCGGCGGCATCTATTTGGTGATCAGATTTCAGCAATTGCCTGCTCAGCAGCGTTAAGCGCCTGCTGACGAGGCTCATCGCCCATTGCCACGCCTTCTGCGCGAATCACATGGACATCGGTGATGCCAATAAAGGCCAGCGCAGTTTTCAGGTAACTCTCTTGGAAGTCCATACTGGCTGCTTCACCTTCGCTGTATACACCGCCACGACCTGAGGCGAGATACACGGTTTTACCTTGTAATAGCCCGCGTGGACCTTGCTCGGTGTACTCGAAAGTGACGCCTGCTTTTAAGACCCGATCCAACCATGCTTTAAGCTGACTTGGGATGGTGAAGTTGTACATAGGCGCACCGATAACAATAATATCCGCTTGCTTAAGCTCAGCGATAAGTTCGGCTGCAATTGGCTCATCTGGGCTTAACGCCGCGGCATCAAGGTGAGCGATAGGGTTGGTGACCAAGTCGCGGTAAACCACTTGATGAGAATCATCACGGTTGAGCTGTGCGACGATGTCTTTACTTAACTTACGACTGACCGACTGGTCAACAAACAAACCTGAATCAAGATGAAGAATAGTCATTTCAAACTCCTAAGGGTAATGAGTTAACGCAGCTATGGTAGCGATGTTCCAATTTTTTCGGTAGATGGTATTATTTGAATCTATCGTTCCAAAAATGGAACCCTAATTTGAGGTAACTCATGCGCTCAAAACTACCAGACCTCACTAATTACTATTTATTTGCCAAAGTGGCTCAATCTGGCTCAATAAGTGCGGCGGCGAAGCAGTTGGGAATGCCAAAATCCACCCTTAGTCGCAGGTTAACGGAATTAGAAGAAGAGCAGGGGGTGCGCTTAATGCATCGCAGCACCCGTGGTCTCAAGTTGACCGATATCGGGCATGCATTCTTATTGCACTGCGAAAGTTTAGTCAGTGCTGCTGAGGCAGCACAACAGACGACCCAAGTGGTGCAAGAATATCCGCGTGGCGATATTAAACTTTCGTCACCCTATGCCATCAGTCAAACCATGTTAAAGCGATTGTTACCTGAATTTCTCGAGCGTTACCCTGATGTACGGATTCAGCTGGTGGTCACCAACACCCCCGTTAACCTGATTGATGATGGTATTGATATCGCCTTGCGGGTGCGGCCAGAAATCGAAAGCTCGTCGCTGATTGCCCGACCATTGATGGATGCGCCAAGTCGCTTGTACGCAAGCCCCAGTTTGTTGGCCCAATTCGGTATCGAGCATCCACTCGATTTAACCGCGTGCCCGCATTTAAGTCTGCATTACAGCAGTGGCCGCTACCGGTATGAATTTAAACACCAAGAAACGGCTGAAACCTTGAGTATTAGCTACCGAGCTCGATTAATTACCGATGACATGATGGTTTTAAAAGAGGCTGCCATAGCGGGTCAAGGTGTCGTTGCGTTACCGCCTTACATCGTCGATGACGCAGTGAATAATGGTTTGTTGCAAACTATTTTGCCACAGTGGCGGTTACCTATGGGCATCATGCATTTGGTCTACCCGCATCGGCGTGGCTTACTGCCTGCCGTTCGTGTGTTGATCGACTTCTTGGTCGAGCGTTTACCGCAACTTGATCCCGAGGTTTAGTTGTTGAATCTTGGTCACTCGCTCTCTACAATCATTTAAACACCTGTTTTAATAAAGCGAGTCAGATTATGGATTTTACCCCATCAAAACGCAGTCTCGAGTATCGTGAGCGCTTAATTCAGTTCATGCGCAATGAGATTGAGCCGATTGAGAGTAATTATCACAAAGAAAATCGGCGCCTCAATCCAGATGGCAATTGGCGTGAATGGCAGCTTGCGCCTGTTATTGAAGAGTTAAAACAGAAAGCAAAAGCAGCTGGGCTTTGGAATTTGTTTTTACCCGATGATGAGCTTGGTGCAGGCTTAACCACCCTCGAATATGCTCCCCTTGCAGAAGTGATGGGGCACAGTTTGATTGCACCTGAAATCTTTAATTGCAATGCGCCGGATACCGGCAATATGGAAGTGCTTTATCACTTTGGTAGCGCCGCACAAAAAGAGCAATGGTTGAAACCACTGTTAGCGGGTGAAATCCGCTCGGTGTTTGGCATGACTGAGCCAGATGTCGCCTCCTCAGACGCAACCAATATGCAGACCACCATCGTTGCGGATGGTGACGATGTGGTGATCAATGGCCGTAAGTGGTGGTCGACAGGGATTGGCCACCCCAATGCAAAATTAGCGATTGTGATGGGCTTAACTGACCCTGAAGCTGATCGTCATGCCCGCCACAGCATGGTACTGGTCCCGCTGGATACCGATGGTGTGACCATTGAGCGGATGTTGCCCGCTTTCGGTGAATATGATGCACCTTATGGACATGGCGAAGTCCGCTTTGAAAATGTGCGCGTTCCGAAAGCGAATCTTATCGGTAATCTTGGTGATGGTTTTAAAATTGCCCAAGGTCGGCTTGGTCCGGGTCGTATACACCATTGCATGCGCGCGCTTGGTGCCGCTGAAAAAGCACTGCAACTCTTTATTCAGCGCGGTCAGGACCGTATTGGCTTTGGCAAGCCGCTACTGCAATTGGGGGGGAATCTCGAGCGTTTAGCGGATATGCGCATCGCCATTGATCAAGCCCGCTTGCTGACCTTTTATGCGGCTTGGAAAATTGACCAAGTCGGAGCCATGAAGGCTTTGACAGAAATTTCTGCGATTAAAGTCGCGGTGCCAAATGTTCTGCAACAGGTTGTTGATGCATCAATTCAAATCCATGGTGGCGCCGGCGTCAGCCATGATGTGCCACTGACTGCACTATTTGCGACCGCGCGGGTATTGCGCATTGCGGACGGCCCAGACGAAGTACATCGCGCCACCATCGCCAAGATGGAACTACGCAAATATCGAGGTGCTTAAAATGACGGATAACCCGAGTAAGGTGCAAGATCAAGCAGGAGCTGTGCGTCCGGGCGAGGAATTACCTGAAGCGCAACTGCTAAGCTATCTGCAAACGGAGCTGCCACATTTAGAAGGTCCGATGCAAGTGACCCAATACAGTGGCGGCGCGTCGAATTGGACCTATCGTTTGCAATTTGCCAATGCCGATTTGATTTTGCGCCGCCCGCCGGCTGGTACCAAGGCCAAATCAGCTCACGATATGGGCCGCGAGTATCGCTTACAAAAGGCGTTAAAGCCGGTCTTTCCATACGTTCCAGAGGTACTGCTCTATACCGATGATGAGAGTATTATTGGGGCAGAGTTTTACATCATGGAACGCATTGCTGGGATTATTCCTCGCAAGAATATGCCCCGTGGACTCGATTTGTCCGAGAAACAAACCCGGCAGCTGTGTAAAAACGCAATCGATTGTTTGATTGAGCTGCACCAAGTCGATATTAAAGCGGCAGGTCTTGATAGCTTGGCCAAAGGCGCCGGCTACACTGAGCGCCAAGTCAGCGGCTGGTGTGAGCGCTATCGTAAAGCAAAAACTTGGAACGTGCCGTCAGGTAAAAAGCTGATGCGTTGGTTGCAGCAAAACATGCCAGCGCATGAAACCATTTGCATGACCCATAATGATTTTCGCTTTGATAACCTGGTGCTCGATGAACAGGACCCAACCCATATTATTGGTGTACTCGATTGGGAGCTGGCCACCCTCGGTAATCCGCTCATGGATATCGGTAACGCTTTGGCGTATTGGATTGAGGCGGGTGATGACCGCATCGCCCAATCAACCCGCCGTCAGCCGACTCATATTGCGGGGATGTTTACGCGGGCCGAAGTGATCGATTATTACTGCCGCAAAATGGGTGTGGATGTAAAAGATTTTCGCTTTTACGAAGTATTTGGGCTGTTTCGTTTGAGTGTGATCGCGCAGCAAATTTATTACCGCTATCACCACAAACAGACGCGCAATCCAGCGTTTAAAAATTTCTGGTTTTTAGTCAATTATTTACACTGGCGCGCACGCCAGTTAATCAAGAAAGGGTAAGCCATGCGTAAAACAATCTTAATTACCGGAGCAAGCTCTGGCCTTGGCGCTGGGATGGCACGGGAGTTTGCCAAACGAGGGCATAACTTAGCATTATGCGCGCGGCGCACCGAGCGTTTAGATGAGCTTAAAAGTGAACTGCTAGGGCGATATCCTGACATCAAGATCAGCGTGATGGCACTTGATGTAAATGACCACGATAAAGTATTTGAGGTATTCAAAGCCTTCAAAACTGAGTTTGGTAGTTTGGATCGCGTGATCGTGAATGCCGGGATGGGCAAGGGCGCCTCGCTTGGAACCGGTTACTTCTATGCCAATTTGCAAACGGCGCAAACTAATTTTGTGGCAGCTATTGCACAGTGTGAGGCGGCGCTAGAAATCTTCCGCGAGCAAAACGATGGGCATTTGGTCACCATCAGTTCGATCAGTGCTTTGCGCGGTATGCCGCGGGCGATGACCGTTTATGCTGCAACCAAAGCCGGCTTGTCCGCGCTGACCGAGGGCATCCGTGCGGATTTGATTCGCTCTCGTTCACCGATTAAAACGACGACCATTTGCCCAGGTTTTATTCGTTCTGAAATTAACGAGAAAGTTAAAAATACGCCGTTTATGGTCGATACCGAAACCGGTTGTCGCGCTATGGTCAATGCCATTGAGCGCGAACCCGTAAGTGCATACGTGCCGCGCTGGCCTTGGGCTATTATTGGCTTTTTAATGAAGCGTTTACCGCTCAAATGGGTGATGAAGCTCGGCTGAGCAATCAGTTACGCGCTCGGTCTGGATACTCAAGGTATACGGGCCTTGCGCGTCCCCTTGATAGACGACCGAACTGCGACTAATTCCGAGTTCACCGCGACTCACTGTATGCAGCAGTGTCAGCTGGTCGCGGCGATCAACTCGGGCCTGAAAGCAGGCATCAAGCGGTGCCGATACCAGTCTTTGGCTTGGCTCTTGGTTGGCCTCATAAAGCCACAGTTCAAGTCCTTCCCAGTTGTTTTTCTCGCCACGTCGACAATGAAAAAGTCGAACGTCTGCACCGGTATTGGCAAGCTCGTGCCGGTCGAGTAGGCGGCAATCGACTTGCTCAGGAGTATCGGGTTCTGCATGAATCAGTTTGTAAATTAAGACACTGACAAATAAGACTGCGAGAGTCACAGCTGCAGCGCCTAGCCACAACGATAATCGACGCAACATCGGGCTTTGCCTCTTGGTTTAGAATGCGCTGACGATTATGGCATTGTGAGATATATTAGTCGAATGCTATGGTAGAGCATAACACCAAGGGAGCATACTCATGATAAGCGCACTCATCATCGCAGTGATCGGTTTTGCGGTCATGCTGTCAGGGATCTGGGAGCAACAGTTGTGGGTCATTATTTTAGGGGTATTCATGCAACTGTTCGGAGTCATTTGGTTCCGGCTCAGTTGGAACAAACAAGCACGTGAGGATAACAACAACAATGAATAATGCACGTATTTTAAAGCGGATTGCAGCACTTGCGATCATTGTCAGTGGCATCTTGCTGGTGGTTCTTGCGAATGAGCGCTGGCTTGGCTTGGCCTTCTTAATTTTTGGTATCGCATGGTTTGTATTGCAGCCAACCAAGCCAGTCACAGGACCTGACGGTCAAACGACGCAACCTATAGGCTCGCAAGAACCACTGCAGTGGTATCAATCGCCGATTTTATGGGTCCCGGTCGTGGTTGCCATTATTGGCCTACTGGTATGGTTGTTTGGAGGCCAGGGATGAATCTAACGACGCGACTGGTCGTACTCGCAGGATTAGTTGGGTTGATGTTCTACTCGGCTAGCGCAAATCAACTCTGGGCGATCATTGCTGATTATCAGTTGGATTGGTATGCCCTCGGGGTGCCGCTTGCGTGGGGTGTTATTTTGGGGGCATTGAGTAATTTACTTGGCTTTCAATTTCTCAAGACATGGTTGGAGCCTGCAACTTATATTGCGGCCTCGCTCATTACCTTAGGCTTAACTGGGGCTGCCGCAGTCTATGTTGCCCATCAAATTGGTGGGCTTACGCTGGCACCATTGATGATTAGTGCAATTGGCTTAGGGGTCTATTTCTGGGCCTACAGCTTTGCGCGATTTAATGCGGCGGCAGAGCGCAATAAGGATAAACAGAGCAAGTGATTAAACTGAACTGCGATATGGCAGAGAGTGCGGACCACGGTATGGTCGCGAGTGACCGTGAGGTCATGCCCTATATCGATATGGCTAATATCGCCTGTGGCTTTCATGCCGGTAGCGCACCCACTATGCTAGCGACCATCGCACTGGCACAACAACATGGCGTCGAACTTGGTGCGCATCCCTCGTACCCTGATCGGGAGAACTTTGGCCGCACGAGTATGCAACTGCCAGCGCAAGAACTCCGCGCTTTGTTGCTCTATCAACTCGGTGCTATGGCGAGCTTATGTCGTCAGGCCAATGCTCGCTTAAGCTATGTTAAACCGCATGGGGCACTCTACAACGATATGCAAAACGATCGTTCGCTGTTTCGCACTGTCGTTGAGAGCATCGCGAGCTTTAATCAAAATCATGGTGTGTCACTCTACCTCGTCACCTTGGCGCACCCTGACCATGCCTGGCAGAGTGAGATTGCGCAACAGTTTAACCTTGCCTTGAGCTTTGAAGCGTTTGCCGACCGCCGTTATCAAGCAGATGGTTATTTAACACCGAGGCGCTTAGCCGGTGCGGTGTTAACTGACGAAGCAGAAATCCTCCAACAGGCCCAAGCTTTCGCTACCGGTTCACCTATTTTGTGTCATGATGGCAGTTGTCTGACGATTACCGCGGATACCTTATGCGTTCATGGTGACAACCCACATGCTATTGCAACTGTGAGTGCGATTCGGCAAATGTTACTTAGCAATGATCGTTCATGAACTATCCACGTGTGGTGCCCGCCGCTGTTGATGCGGTGATGATTGAATTCGCCGATGAGATTTCCCTGCCAGTCCATGAACAGGTCATGCGCTGCTTGGCTTGGCTAGAACAAACCAAGGATACTGCGCTGCTGGAGTGGGTCGCCAGTTATCGAACTGTGATGGTCTATTTTGATTTGCGTCGAACCGATGCGCAGCAAGTGATACGAACTATCGAAGCTGCACAATTTGGTCAACAGCAATCTCTCAAGCAAACGAAATCGCCTCAGCTCCACCAGATTGAGGTGTGCTATCACCCCAGTCTTGGGCTTGATCTTGTCGAACTTAGCGCCACAGCCGGGCTGTCAGTGGAGCAATTTGCTCAGCGTCACAGTGAAGTGGGATATCGGGTCTATGCGCTTGGTTTTGCTCCCGGTTTTGCCTATCTAGGGGACGTACCTGAGCAATTAAGATTCCCGCGTTTAGCGACTCCGCGTAAAAAAGTGCCGGCAGGCAGTGTCGCCATCGCCAATCAGCAAACAGCCATTTACCCTAAAACCTCGCCGGGCGGTTGGAATATCATCGGCCGCGCGGTGCGTTGGCCAGAGTTTGAATTGGGTGACCGAATTCAATTCAAGCCCATTAGCCTGGCGCAATTCGAACGCATGGACGCGAGCCGATGACAGTGCTCACTATCCTTCAGCCGGGGCTTGCTGCAACCTTGCAAGATAGAGGTCGGTTTGGCTATTTACAGCGGGGCATAAGCTTAGGCGGTCCGATGGATGAAAATGCCTTTTTATGGGCGAATCGATTGCTCCTAAACGATTCAAATTGTGCCCAAATTGAGGTCACTTTGGGGGGCTTTAAAGGGCAGGTGGAGCAATCGACTTGGTTTAGTCTCACCGGCGGCTTGAATTGGTTCATCGATCAGCGTCCAGTTAAGGCTTGGCAAAACTATTTCATCGAAGCGGGGAGTAGCATTGAAGCGCGCCCAGGAGCAGGTTTGCGCGGTTATTTAGCGGTTGTGGGAGGGTTCAAAGCCGTGCCAGTATACGGCAGTGTTGCCACCGTCAGTCGCGATCAACTCGGTGGCTTGCAAGGCCAAGGCCGGCTCTTGCAAGTAAACGATGAACTCTGCGCTGTCGCGGCTCCTGCACACGCGTCGACGCAGATTAATCGGCGCCCGCAACGGCAATTTATTCCGAACTATTCAGACCCGCTTGAAATTCCGCTTATCGCTACTGGACAATACGAAATGTTCAGTGCACCCATGCGCGAATTATTTACTCGCCAAAGCTATACCGTAACAGCTGAACAAGACCGCATGGGGATGCGTCTAGAAGGGGATGAGCCAATCGAAGTACCAGAGCGCAATCTTATTTCCGAGCCGTTACCCGTAGGTGCCGTGCAGGTCCCTGCTGGCGGCCAGCCGATTGTCATGTTGCGCGATCGGCAAAGCTTGGGCGGTTATCATAAAATCGGTACGGTCACGTGGCATGGCTTGAACCGGCTCAGCCAAGCTGTTGCAGGAACAAAATTACGGTTTTATTGGCAATCTATGGCCGCTGCAGAAGCAGAATATGTTGCCGTGATGCGCTTCTTCAACCTTGCCAGATAGCCGATAAACTGCGATCATAGGCGGATATTTAAACCGGTTTGAACCTGGAGTAGCAATTACCATGGCAGCAGAAGCGCCTCGCCGTAACTTTATCCGCCAAATTATCGATAATGACCTTGCTAGCGGCAAGCATCAAAGTGTCCATACCCGTTTTCCGCCTGAGCCAAATGGCTTTTTACATATTGGCCATGCGAAATCGATCGTATTGAATTTTGGGATTGCTGAGGATTACCAAGGCACCTGTAATTTGCGCTTTGATGATACCAATCCACTCAAAGAGAAAGTCGATTACGTCAACTCAATTCAAGAAGATGTCAGTTGGTTGGGCTATCAATGGCAGGGTAAACCGCGCTATTCATCAGATTATTTTGAGCAATTACATGGCTTTGCGATTGAGCTTATAGAAAAGGGCTTGGCCTACTGTGATTTCTCCAGCCAAGAGCAAATGCGGGAAATGCGTGGCACTTTGAAAGAGCCGGGCGTTAACAGCCCTTACCGCGATACCTCGGTCGAAGAGAACCTACGTATCTTCAATGATATGACAGCGGGCAAATACGCCGAAGGTGAAGTCTGTTTACGCGCCAAAATCGATATGAGCTCACCGTTTATGGTGTTGCGCGATCCGGTGCTCTATCGCGTTCGCTTCGCCCACCACCATCAAACCGGTGATAAGTGGTGTGTTTACCCTATGTATGACTTTACCCACTGTATTTCGGACGCCCTTGAGGGCATTACGCACTCACTCTGTACGCTTGAATTCCAAGACAACCGTCGCTTATACGATTGGGTCCTCGATAACATCAGTATCGATTGTCACCCGCAGCAAATTGAATTCTCACGGCTGAATTTGCAATACACGGTGATGAGTAAGCGGAAGCTGAATTTGTTGGTGGATGAGGGCAAGGTCAGTGGTTGGGATGACCCGCGTATGCCGACGATTGCTGGAATGCGTCGTCGTGGTTATACGCCAGGCTCAATTCGTGAGTTTTGTCATCGAATTGGGGTGACGAAAATGGATAATCAGGTCGAAATGAGCATGCTCGAGGCCTGTATTCGGGATGAATTGAACCAAAATGCACCACGTGCGATGGCGGTTATCGATCCGATTAAAGTTGTCATCGAAAACTACCCAGCTGAACAAACGGAAACGCTAAATGCCCCGAACCATCCGAATGATGAGCAGATGGGCACGCGCGAAGTCCCGTTCGCGCGCGAACTATATATTGAAGCTGAGGATTTTCGTGAGTCAGCGAATAAAAAATATAAGCGTTTAGTACTCGGTAAAGAAGTGCGCTTACGCAACGCCTATGTGATCAAAGCTGAACGCTTTGATACGGATGCCGATGGCAAGGTAACAACAGTTTATTGTAGTTACGACCCGGACACTTTAGGCAAAGATCCGGCCGATGGGCGCAAAGTGAAAGGGGTCATTCACTGGGTTGCTGCAGCACACGCTAAAGCTGCCGAGTTCCGGGTATATGACCGTCTATTTAAAGTGCCAAACCCAGCTGCTGAAGAAGATTTCTTTAGTGCTTTAAACGAAGAGTCATTGCTGGTGAAGCATGGTTTTGTGGAGCCTTCGCTGCAACAAGCTGAAGCAGAAAAAGCGTTTCAGTTTGAACGTATTGGTTATTTCTGTGCCGATAGCAAAGATAGCTCAGCAGAACACTTAGTGTTTAATCAAACGGTAGGTTTGCGGGATAGTTGGAACGAGGGCGCATAAGCCCTCGTTGTTGCCTCGTTAAGCTCAGCTCATGCTATAGGCAAGTAGCTCGATACGAGCCGCGACGCCATATAGCAGCGAGCTATCTTGGCTACTCTCTATTTGGTCTAGGCGCGGCCATAGCTCAGGTAGTTGCTCGATATATCGCAGTGCCTTAGTCATCGCCTCTTGTTCAGCCTCATTTAGTTCAGCTTGTTGCAATTGCGTCAGGCGCGCGATAGCAATCTGGGTAAAACCTGCCGCATCTTGATATTCATGCAGCATCGGCTGGTTTGGGTCGAGTCCTAGTTTATACTCTGCCGCGGCCGAACGGAGCATGGACGATAAAGCGAGCAAATGAGATCGCACAGATTTCTGCGAACTTTGTTCAACGCTTGTTATCGCCGTTTCTAACTGAGCATATTTTGCTTCGACTTGCGCTGCTGGTTGCTCTTGTGTGACGGCTTCGGTTAAGGCCTCAAGCTGGCTTGCAAAACCATCGACCTGACGGGCTTTGAAACTAGGGAGTAGGGCAGCATAGAGTTCATCTTTGGGATGTTTCATATGCGTTTTAGCCATCTCCATATGACCATCGCGATAAAGCTGCATCCCGACCCATAAATGCCCTCTAAGGAGACCGAGATGGGCAAGATAAGCAGCGTCATTAGTGGCTAGATCGACTTTCTGGCCACCTTCACCACCTTCATCACCTTCACCCGCTTGGAATAGCATCATTGCAGGTGTTAAGGCCGGTGTTGCCGCTGTGGCTGGTGAGCTTGGCGCAAGGTAGATTGATGAGCCTGCGACCGCTGAAGTTGTGAGAGCTAAGCCTACGGCACGCCAAAGTTTGCGTTGTTCTTGCATAGCAGTATCTTTACTCAAGTGATATGGTGGAATTATCATTTCACAAATAAGAATTATTCTCAATAAGTGGATTCATATGATTCTTCAAATTGATGCGTTTTTAGCCGCCGAAGAGTGTCAAGCAATCATAGATACTCTTGCGGACACTGACTTTAATTCAGGCCAAGCGACGGCTGGAGGCGCAGCGCGCCAAGTAAAACATAACGAGCAAATTACCGCACCTGAACATCCGGCGCTGCAACTTATTCAGCAACGCCTGCAGCAACATGCGTTGTTTCAGCAAGCAGTGCTACCGAAACAATGTGCTCGGCTTATGCTGAACCGTTATCGAGCCGGAATGGAATACGGCTTACATGTTGATGATGCAGTGATGAACAATGTCCGCACGGATATTTCATTTACCTTGGTGTTGAGTCCAAGTGACGGGTACCAAGGGGGTGAATTGGAGTTACATGATGCCAGCGGAGTCCGCAGTTGGCGTCTAGAGCAGGGCCAATTATTAGTGTATCCGAGCCATTATTTGCATCAGGTGACGCAAGTAACAGCTGGTGCTCGAGTTGCCTGCGTCGGCTGGTGGCAAAGCCGAGTGCGACAAGCTGAACAACGGCAAATTCTGTTCGATCTTGGACAAACCGCACAACAGTTACTGCAACAGGGCAATACCCAAGCGTACCAAACGCTGGCGTTGAGCCATGCGAACTTGTTGCGGATGTGGAGTGAGGTCTAGGCTATTCGTTGGCGTCGCCGTTATGCTCGCAGGTGTCAGGGGTCTTGCATTCACCGTAGAGATAAAGGCTGTGGTTGGTCAGACGAATATTATTGGCATTAGCGACCGCTTCTTGGCGATCTTCGATGATTTGGTCTTCGAACTCAAAGACATGACCACAGGTTAGACAGACGAGGTGGTCATGGTGCTCTTTAGCGCTCAATTCAAACACTGAACGGCCGCCTTCAAAGTGATGGCGGGTTACGATACCCGCATCATCAAATTGGTTGAGGACGCGATACACTGTAGCGAGACCAATCTCTTCATTTTGCTCGAGCAAGACCTTGTAAACATCTTCTGCGCTCACATGCTGATTTTCAGGTTGTTTTAAAATCGCCAAAATCTTCACCCGTGGTGAAGTGACTTTAAGTCCTGCTTTTTTCAGTTGTAATTCGCCAGGATTGCTCATAGTTCTCGCTTATCTGTGGTCGTTGATTGCATCCTATTACAGCTTACGCTAATTCGGCAAGCCCCATCTCGTCCTTGATCTGCGCACACCATTGTTTAACGCGCTCTTTGGTTAACTCCGGCTGGCGGTCTTCATCAATACCGAGACCGACAAAGTGAGCGTCATCGACAAGCGCCCGCGACGCTTCAAAATGATAGCCGTCCGTCGGCCAGTGACCAATGATAATCCCGCCACGGGCTTCAACGATATCGCGAATTGTTCCCATCGCATCGAGGAAGTACTCAGCGTAGTCTTCTTGGTCACCACAGCCGAACAAAGCAATGAGTTTGTTGTTAAAATCAATCTCTTCAAGCTCAGGGAAGAAATCATCCCAATCGCATTGGGCTTCGCCGTAATACCAAGTTGGAATGCCAAACATCAGAAGATCGTACGAGGCGATGTCTTCTTTTGATGATTTAGCGATGTCATGCACGTCGATGAGCTGTTTACCGAGCTCTTTTTGAATCATTTGTGCAACGGCTTCGGTGTTGCCGGTGTCACTGCCAAAAAAAATACCAACGCTTGCCATAGTGTTGTACTACCTACTCACTGTTAAAGATTAAAGACCTGCTTCCCAAATCGCCTGAATGATACCTTTGGCGATAAAGCCTGCACAGCCCAAAAAAAGAACCAACCATACGAACCACTGACCAAATTTTGGCACGTTCGCTTTTTTCAGCACATCACGAATTGCCAGCCCAATTAAAATAAATAAGACGGCGATGGCAAAGTCAGTGCCAATGGTTTCAATTAACTCAAAATGCTCAGCTAACATTGTGTCTACTTCAGGTTGTTTGCGCCGTATTTTAGCATAAAGCGAATGCTACTGCGACTGCTGTTGCGCAAGGAATGACAGCACTAATCGATTAAAAATATGGGGCTTTTCAGCGTGTAACCAATGCCCTGTATCCGCAATTACTTTTACGTCAGTGTCGCTGAAACGATCACGGATAGCCGACTCATGTTCAGCCGTTAAATAATCCGAATTGCCGCCCTTAATGAACAAAATAGGGCCGTTGTAGTGACCGCTCGAAATCTCTCCATTAATTTGCGGGTAATTGTGCTTAATTCCCTCGAGGTTAAGGCGCCAAGCAAAGTGGTCATCGACTCGCGTTAGGTTTTTTAGCAGAAATTGCCGAACCCCAGGCTCAGCAATTGATTTCGCCAGCGCTTGGTCGGCCTCTTTGCGCTGACTCATGGTATCAATCGGGAGCTGTTCGAGTGCCTCGAGAATATGATTATGGCGCGCTGAGTAGCCCACAGGTGCGATGTCTGCAGCAACCACTGAAAGCACTCGCTCAGGTTTTTGCAAGGCACATTGCATGGTGATTTTCCCGCCCATGGAGTGGCCAATCAGATGGGCTTTGTTAATCTTAAGGTGGTCCATGAGCCGAAACACATCAGCGGCCAGCTCTGGATAGCTCATTTGTTCTGAGTGAAATGAATCACCGTGGTTACGGACATCGAGGTAAACGACGTCATAACTGTCTTCAAGTTCACGGCCGAGGCGTTTGAGGTTGTCGAGATCACCAAATAAGCCATGAATCAAAATCGTTGTGGGCGCATCAAGCTGTCCACTTCGTTGATAATTTAATAACGCTGGTGCGGTCATTCTCTGCCTCGCTCTGTACCCCGTGAGTCGGATCAGTATAATACACGGCTTGACGGTATTTGTGTGGTGATTAAGTGAGCAATCGATGACAAAGCGGATAGAAATTGATGATGAATTGTACCAATTTATCGCATCCCATACCCAGCATATAGGCGAGAGCGCCTCAGCAATTTTACGGCGATTACTCGACTTATCCGCCATTGCTGAGCCGCAGCAAGATATCGAAACCGTCGCCAATGAACGCAAAGCAAGTGGGCGGGTATTTGATCGTCTCACCCATGCGGACCTAGCCGGTCAACGGAGTATCGTTGCGCGCTTTTTGCATATCCTCGCAAGTTTACAAAAATGCCACCCAGAGCAGTTCCATCGCGTACTCGAAATCAGTGGCCGCGACCGCCAGTACTTTTCACGCTCGCGTTTGGAATTAGAGCAAACCGGCAACAGCACGAATCCTAAGCCGATTCCAGATACGGATTATTATGTGGTCACCAATAATAATACCACTCGGAAAAAATCGATTCTGACCCAGGTCGCAATCATGCTAGGCTACACTGATGGTGAAGCAGAACGAATAAGGGACTTTTTGTAATGGCGATTCATGAACGGGCAGGGCAACGCGCCCAGCAAAATGACTTAACCAATATTGCCCAATTAATTACGGCATACTTTGTCAATGAAGTAGACCCTCGTCAGGCGAGCCAACGGGTGAGTTTTGGTACCTCCGGTCATCGTGGGTGTGCGCTGACGCACTCATTCAACGAAGCCCATATCTTGGCGATCAGTCAAGCTTTGGTCGCTTATCGGCAAGAACAGGGTATTACTGGGCCTTTGATGCTTGGTCGCGATACCCATGCACTGTCTGAGGCGGCCTATGTCACTGCACTGGAAGTATTTATCGGTAACGGCATCGAAGTCCATGTACAAGCGGATGACGATTACACTCCAACGCCTGTGATTAGCCACGCAATTTTGAGCCATAACCGAGGTCGTACAAAGGATTTAGCCGACGGCGTAGTCATTACCCCATCACATAATCCGCCCGCGGACGGTGGCTTTAAATACAATCCACCGCATGGCGGCCCAGCGGATAGCGACGCGACCAAGATCATTGAAAAATATGCCAACGCCTTGCTCTCAAGCGATTTGCAAGGTGTGAATGCGGTAAGTTATGAAGAAGCTTTAGCCAGCCCGTTGTTGAAACGTGTCGATTGGCGCAGTCAGTATATTGAGGGCTTAAGCTCAGTCATTGATATGGCGGCCATCAAAGCCAAGGGAATTCGTATCGGTGTTGATGCCATGGGCGGTGCAGGGGCGCGTTACTGGCAACAAATCGCCGCGCATTACGGGTTAAATATTGAAGCACATAACACCCACGTCGATCCGACTTTTTCGTTTATGAGCCTCGATAAAGACGGCAAAATCCGCATGGACTGCTCGTCACCTTATGCCATGGCGTCGTTATTAGAAATGAAAGATAGCTATGATATTGGTCTGGGTAATGATCCCGATTATGATCGACATGGCATCGTGACGCCGAGTGTTGGCTTAATGAATCCGAATCACTACCTCGCGGTGGCGATTGATTATTTGTGCAAGACGCGCTCTTGGCCTGCGTCTGCGGCGATTGGGAAAACCTTAGTTTCAAGCGCTATGATTGATCGCGTGGTGAAAGCGCACCAGCGGACCTTGTTAGAAATGCCAGTTGGCTTTAAATGGTTTGCTGCAGGCGTCGCTGATGGCAGCATTGCTTTTGCCGGAGAGGAGAGTGCTGGAGCGACCTTCTTGAGCTTGCAAGGTGAGCCATGGTCAACCGATAAAGATGGCTTTATTTTAGCCTTATTAGCGGCAGAAATCTGTGCCACTGAAGGGATTGACCCAGGGCAGTACTATCAAAACCTCTGTGCTCAGCACGGTACCTCGTATTATCAGCGTATCGATGTGGCGTCCAGCACCGAGCAAAATGCGCGGTTTGGTCAAATTCGCGGCTACAAACTGAAGTTAGAACAGTTAGCAGGCGATGCCGTGACAGATATTCTTACCAAAGCGCCGGGCAATGATGCGCTGATCGGTGGGGTCAAAGTTGTCATTGCGAACGGTTGGTTTGCGGCACGGCCTTCAGGTACTGAACCCATCTATAAAATCTACTGTGAGAGTTTTGTCAGTGCCGAGCATTTGCAAGAGCTTGCCGAGCAAGCCCAGCAAGCGGTTAACCAGTGGTTGAGTTAGCCTCGCGCTGAAGCTCTTCTTCTTCCGCCAGGGCCGTTAAGATCTCATCTGAGGCTTGCCCTGGTGGAATCATGGCGTATGTTGCACTGGCTTGTTGGTCATCTGGCTTCGCGCGGCGCGTTACCCGATACAAGGAATAGCCACAGACTAGGGCGGTCAGTAAAGCCATCAAGTAGAAAAAGTAATTCGCGCTGCCGAGTTGCATCAGCACCGCCACCAGTGGCGCTCCGATAATTGAACCCACCCCACCAATTTTAATAATCGCACCGGTCGCGCCAACCATTTGGTCGGACTCTAAAAAGTCGCTGGTATGCGCCATCCCAAGTGAATACAGCGGCATTGCAAAGGCCCCATACAGCGCGACAAGTGGGTAGATAAAGTGGACGTAGTCGGATGTTAATTGCGATAAAATTAATGCAATAACAGCGGCGCCTCCCGCACAAATGGCCATCACAATGCGCCGATCAATCCGATCTGAGAGAATTCCAAACGGTGTTTGTGCGAGCATACCGCCAAGAATATACGAGGCCATAAAGAATGAGATTTCACTAATACTCAAGCCGATATAAATGGCATAAACCGGACCAATCGCATAGAACATGGCGTAACACGCCTGCATGATAAAGGCATTGACCATGCCCAGTGGCACCAGCTTGAACAGGCTTTTCATGGGCACTTTAACTGGGTCATGGGTGGTCGGCTCGACCGTCACACTAATTAAAATAGGGATCAGTGCGAGATTGATGAGCAGCGAGATAATCGCAAAGGCCATAAAACCGCTTGGATCGGTTAAGCCGAGAATCAATTGCCCCGCGACTAGACCGCCATAGATAAGAACCAGATAAACACTTAGGAGTTTGCCGCGGTTTTTATTATCAGCCATGGTATTGAGCCAGCTTTCAACGATTACAAAAATCGCCGAGTTCGCAAAGCCCGTTAGAAAACGCATCACAAACCAAACCACCGGTTCGACCCAGAGTGCTTGGACTAAAATACTCACGGCGGCTAGGGCGGCCAGTCCGCCAAAGGCACGGATATAGCCGACGCGGCGAATATCTTTCGGGGCACGCGTGGTGCCAAATAAAAAACCAACAAAATACGCCGACATGATCAAACCTGTGGTGACCGTGCTGAACCCTTCAATGGTTGCTCGCAGCGACAGCAGGGTACTGGTCATTCCGACACAAATTCCGATTAAGGTGATGCTCCCTAAAAGTGAACTAATTGCGCGGAGTTGCTGTTTTAACATGACGTATTTTTGGCCTAATGATGTATGAGTAAAATTAATTTGCACTGTAGCACAGCAACACGCTTTGCTAAACCGAGAATCGCGGCAATCGGTGACAATACTTGCTCCCAATCCATGCGCTGTTTATGATGTCGATTGAAACCGAATATTCTGGGATGTAATCGGGATTTTATGCCAGCCTTTTATCGCCATATTCTAATGCTTGTCGCGCTTTTGAGCGTGACTGTCGGTCATGCTGCAGTTGAACTGAAACAACTGTATCAGAACCGAGTGCAGGTGAATTCGCAAGCTACAACTGAGCGAAATCAGGCGCTTCGTGATGCCTTTACCGCAACTTTACTCAAAGTCACCGGTGACACTGAGTTAATCAATCATCCGGCCGTGCAAAACGCACTCGATAACGTCCGTGATTACGTCGTTCAATATGGTTACCAGCAAGATGATGGGCTATTTTTGTGGGCGCAATTTGAGCAAGCACGGGTCGAAGCCTTGATTCAGCAGGCTGGTTCGGGCGTTTGGAGCAATCTGCGTCCGCAGCTATTAATCTGGTTGGTGGTCGAGGATGAGAATTTACGTCGCGAGGTCCTCTCCAGTGCCGATGAATCCATCCTCACCCAGCAACTACGTAATGCCGCCACAGCGCGGGGGCTACCCGTTCAATTCCCAGTCCTCGATTTGAACGATCGGATGGCGATTGATACCGTCGATATTTGGGGCCGGTTTGAAGACCGGATCGCTTTCGCCAGTGCCCGCTATAGTCCCGATGGTGTGATTGTGGCGCGCGCGTATCAAAATGATCCATCTCTTGCCGCTGAACGCTGGCGTATTGATTGGACCTTGAATTTAGGCGATTTACGTTGGCGGGGCGCGGTAGATGGCATGGATTTGAGCCTACTTGGTGCCGATTTAGTGGCCGATATTACCGCGCAATTAGCGCAACGCTATCGTATTGATGCCAGCGAAGAGACCTCGCGCCTCTGGCGTATTCAAATTGCTGGACTCGATAGTTTAGCCAAAGCCATAGCTGCCGAGCAGTTGCTGAATGACCTACCCGCAGTTGAAGATGTGCAGTTGATTCGATACCAGCAGCACCAAGGCGTGTTTGAGTTACTGACCCAGGCCGCGCCTGCTCGATTAATGCAAGCGTTGGATCTGAGTAAGCAAGTGAAACCAGTCTATCTTGAACCAGAGTCGCAAGAGCAACCTGAGCAGACTGTGATGCCGCACTATTTATGGATTCAAACTCGATGAGTTTTGAACAATTGCCGTTATCGGTTGAACCGCCGCTAGATGAAACCTTTGCCACCTACGTTGCTGGCGCTAATGCCGAGGTAGTGAGTTTACTGCAAAGTGAATCACAGCCGCTGGTTTATCTCTGGGGCAGCCACCAAACCGGTAAAAGCCATCTCTTACATGCCCTGTGTGCCGAAGCCAGTGCTACACAGCAGAGTTTGATGTACCTGCCGTTGGCTGAATTAAAGCAGGTGGATGAGCCGGAGGTGCTGCTGCAGGGGCTCGCCGAAGTCGATCTGTTATGCCTTGACGATGTGGATCAAGTGATTAGTCACCGGGCCTGGTGTTATGGGCTCTTTGCGCTTCTAAATCAGCGTCTCGACCGAGGCAGTGGGCGTACGGTTATCACCGCCAATTGCTCACCGCAACATCTTGATGCGGCACTTGCGGATGTTCAGTCGCGGTTGCAATGGGGCTTAGTGTTGCAACTTAAGCGGTTAGCAGATGAGGATAAGTTAACGTTGCTGCAGCGCCGCGCAGAGGCGCTTGGCTTGCAATTAAAGGATGATGCGGCGAAGTTTTTGATTCAGCGTAGCGGGCGCGATTTAAGCGAGTTGTTGCAGCAACTGAATCGACTGAATCAAGCATCGTTTGTTGCCAAACGACGCTTGACCATTCCATTCATTAAAGACGTGCTCGGTTATTGACCTTTTTTCAATTTCGGTAAGGTTAAACCAAGTGCACGACCCTGCCAGCGTGCATAAAGAGTACAACCAACAAATGCCATGCTAGTGAATAGAATTTCAATGATGGCCATGTTGCGCTGCTCTGCACTGATATAAACCATGGTGAAACCATGCAAGAAGTACCACATCAAAATGAAGTTGGCCCAAGCGAAGGTAAAGGGATTGCCTTTGAGCATGCCTGGCAGCGGTAATAGCAGCGGCACAATCCACAAACCGACGCGGAACAATAGACTAAACTCACTGTGGGCATTGCACAGCAGTTGCCAAATCAGCGTTAACCCTAATAGCCCTAAGTAACCAGCAAGAGCGATGGTTTTAACCAGTCGGATATGCTCTGGCTTTGCGTGTTGCATCAAGTCGTCTCCTATTTTAATCGTGCGGCAGCGCGTGCGACCCGTTCACCGAGGGCGCTAGCAAGTTGTTTTTCGATAGCCGTAATACGGGCCCCGGCGGCATGCTCAACATGGCTGGCTCCGTATGGACTGCCGCCGGCGTCGGTTTGCTGTAAACCCGGCTCAGTGTAGGGTAGGCCAACTAACAACATGCCGTGATGAAGTAGCGGCACCGCCATCGACAGTAAGGTGGTTTCTTGGCCGCCATGCATGCTTGAGCTTGAGGTAAACAC
Organism: Pseudidiomarina taiwanensis; assembly: GCF_003987435.1. Classification (GTDB taxonomy): domain Bacteria; phylum Pseudomonadota; class Gammaproteobacteria; order Enterobacterales; family Alteromonadaceae; genus Pseudidiomarina; species Pseudidiomarina taiwanensis. The sequence continues at coordinate 282,669 of NZ_PIQG01000001.1, forward strand.
CGCACCCGGTTTATCTACCAACACGCCCTTGAGCCAGGCACTCGAGTGTTGCTCAAAAAAGCGTTGTAACCCGCTTGCCATATGACCAAAGCGGGTTGGGCTGCCAATGATCAGAGCGTCACACTGGTTGAGATCATCTTCGACGATCGCTAAATCACGACTACAGGCCGCATCTGTGTCAGTTGGAACGGTTCGTAGCAAGGCTTCCGCGCCAGTTTTTTCGACTCCACTGGCAATCGCATCAGCCAATTGCTGAGTTTTGCCACCACGGCTGTAATACAAAATCACGATGCGCGGAGTGCTCATCTTATAAAATCTCCAATACTTGTTCAGGTGGACGGCCGAGTCGGGCGCTATCACCCACCACCACAATCGGGCGCTCGATTAATTTCGGGTGCGCCACCATGGCCTCAAGCAAGGCATCTTCGTCGCTGACGTCAGCGAGTTTAAGCTCTTTATAAATATCTTCTTTGGTCCGCATTAACTCGCGCGCACTACTAAAGCCGAGGGCTTTGATAAGTTGCTGCAAAGTTGCCGCGCTAAGTGGCTGCTTGAGGTATTCAACCACGTCAATTTCTGCGCCTTGCTGTTCAAGAAGTTGCAAGGTTTGACGGCTCTTGGAGCAACGCGGATTGTGGTATATGGTAACCTTAGTCATAATCAAAACATCCTAGCAATACAACATAATAAAAGCTTAAGGGATTGCACATGCCTTGTCGATTGATGATTCCAGCAAAATTTACGCTAACTCTCGGTTTATTGTTCATTTTGGGGTGTACCCCAGCGCCTGATTTTCACACCAACCAAGGCGCTGAACAGCGCTGGGAAGCGCTAGAAGGGCAATATGTCGTGGTAAACTATTTTGCCGAATGGTGTGCACCGTGTTTGCGCGAATTGCCTGAATTGAACGAATTTCATCACCTTCATGGTGACCAAGTGAGTTTGTTTGGGGTGAGTTTCGATGGCTTAGATAATGTTGCTTTGGCTGATCTGCAACAACGGCATCAGATCGAATTCCCTTTGATACTAAATCAACCGGCGCCGTATCTCCCGTTTCCACGTCCGGAAATGTTACCCGCGACCTATATCGTGACCCCAACAGGCGAAGTGAAAGGGCCGTTACTCGGGGAACAGAGTTTAGCCACCTTACGGGCCGTGACTGAAGTCGAATGATTAGCGCTGCAGGGCGGCGAGTTGACGTTTCTTGTCGAGTAATTGGTCAATCCGCGCCTGTAAGCGGCGCTGCTCAAGCTCGCTGCCATTTTGTTTGTAGGCATTATGCAGATTGTTGATGGCCTCATCGAAATTGCCATACAGCGCATAAAGTGCTGCCCGCTGTTCGTACATCTCGCTCGTTTTACCTAATTTGGCATAGGCATTTGCTAGTAAGTCGATTGCCAGAACATTGTCACTTTCTTTTTGCAGGTAGGCCCGCAATAGGTCGACCGCGAGTTGCGCCTGTCCGGCTTCGAGCGCGACATTGGCGTAGTTAAGGGTAATGGTTTGCTCATTCGGTAAGCGCAGGTAGGCTTGCTCCAGCATGGCCAAAGCTTCGTTGTAGCGCTGTTGTTTGAGCAAAATATCAGCTTGTACATCGATAAAAAATGGATTGCGTGGCTCAGCCGTAAGCAAAGGTGCGAGCGTACGTTCGGCCGCTTCTGCATCACCACGGTCGAGTTGGACGATGGCAATACCATAGCGGGCTGCTGCCACTATGGCTGGGTCATTGGCGCTCAACTGCTGACGGAAAGTTTGTTCAGTGTGCGATTGTAAATGGCGTGCATACACGCGGTATTTTGCCAACCAATAGCGACGCTCATCACGATTGATGGGGCTTGGCAGCAAATCTGCCCGCTGCCGAGTATCGGCAATCCGGTTTTCGCTTAAGGGGTGAGTTCGCAGCATTTCTGGCAATTTACTGGAGTAACGATATTTTTCCGCTAAACGGCCAAAGAAGGCAGGGGCACCTTGTGGGTCGAAGCCTGAGCGGACCAATATATCCATGCCAATTCGGTCAGCTTCCTGCTCGAACATTCGCGAGTAGTTCAATTGCGACTGTTGAATCCCTCCAATACTGCCACTTAAAGCCGCCATCCCTAAATCAGGGCTGACCATTCCCAGAATGATCGCGCCGAGCACGCCGGCGAGCGCCAATCCGCCGTTGTTTTGTGAGGTTTCAATCTGACGGGCTAAGTGGCGTTGAGAGACGTGGACAATCTCGTGACTTATCACCGATGCTAATTCAGATTCGTTGCGGGTTTCCGCGATTAGGCCGGTATTAATTCCGACGTGGCCACCAAAAAAGGCAAAGGCGTTAATGTCTTTTTGATTTACCCAGAAGAAAGTAAATGGAAAACGAATTCCCTCGGCCTCACGCACCAAGCGTAAACCAAGGTCACGCAAGTATTCAGCTAAGACTGGGTCAGCGACGAGTGGAGCAGTGGCGCGAATTTGGCGCATATATAAATCGCCCATGATTTGCTCCCGCTCGACCGAGAGCGCACCCCCACCAGCAGTGCCAATATCCGGCAACCGATCTTGCTGTGAGGCTGCTTGGGCACAACTGAAAGCAAAGAAAAGTGCAAACAACGCACTGATTAATTTTTGCAACTGCATACGACGCCTAGGTTTATTAATCTGCTGATATGAGTAGCTTAACCGCAAAAGGTTCCTTATTATTAGCCCACTATACTCAATAATTTGGAGTTGGCTAGGCATGTTCGACTACCTCAAGAACTGGTATCAGCGAAAATTCTCCGATCCAGATGCGGTGACCTTGTTCCTGTTGTTGGTCACAGCGTTTGCACTGATCATTCTATTTAGCCAAGTTCTTGCGCCGATTTTGTTGGCGATTGCTTTGGCCTACCTGCTCGAGTGGCCAACTCAAAAGCTCCAACGTGCCGGCATTTCTCGGTTTGCCAGTGTGATTACTGTATTCAGTTTATTTATCGCGCTTGCGGTGGCCCTAGTGCTATTTTTAGTGCCGGTTATTTGGCAACAGTCCGTGACCTTAGCCGGTGAACTACCCGCCATGCTGAGCAATGCGAAACAATTGCTCTATCGTTTACCCGAACTCTTTCCTAATTATCTGAATGTCGGGCAAATAGATCACTTTATTGAGGTGAGCACGGCGCGCTTACTGGCGTTTGGTGAAACGATTTTGGGACAATCGCTGAATCAATTAGTCGGGGTCATGACCATTTTGATTTATCTGATTGTGGTGCCCTTACTGATCTTTTTCATGCTCAAAGACAAAGAGCAATTGCTTGCTCACGTGAATAGTGTGTTGCCTTATAACCGTCGCTTGATTTCGCAAGTAAGCGGTGAAATGCACATTCAAATCATGAATTACATCCGCGGCAAAGCGATTGAAGTATTGATTGTCGGGGTGGTGACATTTGCAGTCTTTACCGCGTTTGAATTGCGCTATGCCGCCTTACTCGCCGTTCTTGTTGGGCTATCAGTGTTAATCCCATATATCGGTGCGGCAGTGGTGACCTTGCCAGTGTTCCTGGTTGCCTTATTCCAATTTGGCTGGAGCGCCATGTTTGCCTACGTATTGTTGGCATATCTTGTGGTGCAAGCGTTAGATGGGAACTTGCTGGTACCGTTATTATTCTCTGAGGCGGTCAGTCTTCACCCTGTCTATATTATCGCAGCGGTTTTAATTTTTGGTGGCTTGTGGGGTTTTTGGGGGGTGTTCTTCGCCATTCCGCTGGCGAGTCTGATCAAAGCGGTGATTCGAGCGCTTTCCACACCGCCCGAGCCACCGCAATCTCAGCCAACGAGTGATTAGTTTGCGGCCAGATAATCCAGTACCACCTGGTGGTGATCTTTGGTTTTGAATTGATCAAAAACGTGGGCGATGGTGCCGTCTTGATTGATCAAGAAGCTGATGCGGTGAATGCCATCAAATTCGCGGCCCATAAACTTCTTCGGTCCCCATACACCAAAGGCGTCGGCAATCGCGTGGTCTTCGTCGCTTAATAAAGTGAAATTGAGGGCATCGCGCTCAGTAAACTTGGCGAGGCGTTTGGGGGCATCAGGACTAATACCGACTACACTCACTTGTTGAGCAGCTAGCTCTGCCTGATGGTCACGCAACTGCTGGGCTTGTACGGTACAACCTGGGGTCATTGCTTTCGGGTAGAAATACACTAAGACCCGACCTTGGCTGAGTAAATTTGCCAATTCTAAGGTGTTTTCGTTGGCATCGAGAAGGCTAAATTGTGGCGCTTTATCGCCGGCTTGCAACATTTTCATGAACAAGACTCCTTAGTTGCTGTCAGTAGATGGTCATCAATCACAAATTCATGCGGGATCATAACGGCTCCCCCTTGTGTTTGCTATACGGTGAAAGTACCATTGTGGACTACAAATTTGTTGGGGGAAAGCATGCTAAAAGGCAGTATTGTCGCTCTAGTGACACCGTTTACCGAACGGGGCAACATTGATTACAGTCGCTTACAGCAACTGGTCGATTGGCACTGTGAGGCGGGGACCGATGCAATTGTTGCGATGGGAACCACGGGTGAGGCGACGATGATGCGGCATGACGAGCATATTGCAGTGGTCAGTGCCGTTACCGAAATCGCGGCAGGTCGCATTGCGGTGATAGCTGGCAACGGGTCCAATTCAACCGCCGAAGCTGTGCATCTGACCGAAAAAATGGACCATTTGCCATTGGCGGGTTTTTTAAACGTTAACCCGTACTACAACAAACCTTCACAGCGTGGCTTGGTGCTGCATTATGAAGCCTGTGCGGCGGCCAGTGATAAACCCCAGTTGCTCTACAATGTCCCGTGTCGTACTGGGACTGACTTATTGCCAGAACATGTCGCTGAAATAGCCCAAATCGACAATATTGTCGGGATCAAAGAAGCGACGGGTGATATCCAGCGTATTCAGCAATTACGCGAACGATGTGGGGATGACTTTATTCTCCTGAGCGGGGATGATTCGACCGCGTGTGACTTTATTCTCAATGGCGGCCAGGGTGTCATCAGCGTTACCGCCAATGTGGTCCCCGCACAACTCAAAGCTATGGTTGCTGCAGCAAGTGCTGGTGCGACGGAATTAGCACTTGAATTAAATGACAAACTCGCGCCGCTGCATGCGGCAATGTTTGTTGAGGCGAATCCGATTGCGGTGAAGTGGGCGTTATCACTGATGGGCAAAATTGATGCAAATTATCGTTTACCCATGACCCCACCTGAACTTCCTCAACAACAAGAAATCGAACAAACACTTAGAACAGCCGGATTAATTTAACTGCGGAGTCGCAATGAAACGTTCACAAATGGCCCTGGTGCTGGCAGCTAGCACTGCCCTAGGAGCTTGTAGCTTTACCCCACCGGAACAAGCCGCGGGAGATTTTGATTATGCTCAACAGCAGTTGAAAGACCCGATTGAAGCAGCTCCTGGGTTGGAATTTGATGCCCAAAGTCAACGCTATCAAGTTCCAGAGGGCGACTTTCCAGGCGCACTTGGCGCCCAACTCAATATTCGTGCACCCATTGTAGTACGAGCTGTGGCCGCGGGGAGCCGGGTAGAAGAAACAGAAGATCAAGTTCGGGTTTATTTTGACGAGCTTGAGAATATGGATTCGCTGGCGCCATTCGTATGGGAAAATGTCCGTGCCGGAGTTAGCCAGCAGGGGATAGATATCGTCTCGGAGCAGACCGAACAAGAACTTGTCACAGGTTGGGTTAGCGAGACGGCATTGGTCGGTGAAGATGAACTTGAAGTGGTGAATCAACGCCGCTTTAAAGTGTCGATGGATACCGCATCCCATGGCCGCACCACCGCCGTTAAGGTCGAAGTGCTCGAATCGCAGTCACAGGGGCCGGGTTCTGCGCTCTATGATGCTGAAATGGGGCAGCGTAATGCCGCAACAGCTCTCTTAAATGCTCTGATTGTTGAAGTTGCCGTTGCGCAAATCGACGAGGATATCTTAACTACGCGCGACACCAGCCTAAACGTGCAAGCGGGCTTTAACCAAGAAGGCTTCCCAGCGCTGGTTATTGACGGTAGCTTTGCCACCGTATGGGCGTTGATGGGACAAGTATTACCTGAACTTGGCTTTGAAATTGATGATTTAAACCAATCAACTGGCCAGTATTTCACCACCTATAGCGAAGAAGCTTCTGGCTTCGACTGGGCCTTCTGGCGCGACCGTCAACAAGGTAAATTGCCGCTCGTAGATGGTGAATATATGATCCGGGTAACGGGAGATCGGACGACAACAACAGTGACTTTGCATTATAATGACAAGCCACTCTCAGCCGATGACCTGACGCGAATTTTTGGTCCATTCGCCGCGGAGATCCGCAAGCAAAGTGGTCTATAACTTAACCTTATTAAAGAGAATCGAAGCGCATGGAAAAACGCAGCGAATTGTATCGTGGTAAAGCCAAAACTGTGTACACCACCGACGACCCGGGTTTATTGGTGTTGGAGTTTCGTAACGACACCTCGGCGTTCGATGGTGAGAAAGTCGAACAGCTTGATCGCAAAGGCATGGTCAATAATAAGTTTAATAACTTCATTATGGCGAAGCTCGAGCAACAAGGCATTCGGACCCAGTTAGTTGAAGTGCTCAGCGACAATGAAACCGTGGTGAAAAAGCTCGACATGATTCCGGTCGAATGTGTCGTGCGTAACTATGCTGCCGGTTCCTTGGTGCGCCGACTTGGCGTCGAAGAGGGCACCGCGCTGGATCCGGTTACCTTTGAACTGTTTCTGAAAAACGATGCGTTACACGACCCAATGATCAACGAGTCGCACGCGGTCGCTTTTGGTTGGGCAACGGCAGAGCAACTCACCGAGATGAAGTCGCTGACGCTGCAAATTAACTCGATTCTCAAGCAACTCTTTGCCGATGGCGGAATGTTGTTAGTTGACTTCAAACTTGAGTTTGGCGTCGACGCTGATGGTAATATCGTACTTGGCGATGAGTTCAGCCCAGATGGCTGTCGCCTGTGGGATGCTGAGACGCGCAAAAAACTCGATAAAGACCGCTTCCGTCAAGGGTTAGGGGGCGTCGTTGAGGCGTATGAAGAAGTCGCTGCGCGACTTGGTGTAGAGCTTTAATTTCGGTCCCAATCATGGTCGTCCGACTCATCTGAATCAGGTGAGTCGGCGTTCTTTTGTTCATGATCTTTAAGCGACGGCATCTTCATATTGGCGGTGTGTTTCACCAGCATAATGTTGCCGATAATAATCCCAAAGGCCAGCGCCAGCATTAACCAAACCATTCTTGATGTCCTTGTTGTCGCGGCGGACAAATCGTGTCCGCATAACGCGCCTTAATCTCTTCGAGCTGATTTAAAATATAATCCTGATGGGCAATCTCAACCTGTGCTAGTCGGGCTCTAAGGGCCGTCAGGTCAAACGCTTTAAGTTCCTCTGAGGCACGTTGCAGATGGCTTAAATGCCAAGGTTCAGCGGCAACACCGCCTTGATACTCGCGATAGGGTAGGAAAAAGCCAAATTGTTCGGCATGTTGTTGCAGCCACAGCGCCAGTTTGGCGCTTGGACCGTCGCCTTGGTATTCGCTTGGCGTCAACTCTAGTCGCAGTTGCGGGTTGTTACGGTAGGCGGTGGGGTCGTAAACATCAAAGTCAGTGCCCCAATGATGGCGACTTAGCCCCGGTAATGCCGACCAAGTGAGAATGCATTCAAGCTTTTCCCCCACGCTTAATTGGCTCGGGTCAACGCGTTGCCCATGCGAATCATATAACGGCCGTTTGCCTTGACATTTTTGCTGCCAAATCGCTAATTGCCGAGCAAAATCACGAAACCCAGAAGCAATCGCAATATCGAGTCCATCGGCCTGAATCGCTGCGCGCATTCTGGCATAGCTGGCACTCACCTCAGCTTGGAGCATGACGCCCTCGGCTTCACCGGCGACTTGCTGCACATGTTCGGCGCTGCATCCAAGGCGGGCATCGTTACTCAGCATAACAGGCGCTCAAGAATGTTTTCATAGACTTCGCTGAGGACGATTAAATCATCTGCTTTAACGCACTCATCCACTTTGTGAATGGTCGCATTCACAGGCCCTAATTCGATAACTTGAGCACCGGTTGGGGCAATAAATCGACCATCTGAGGTACCGCCTGCAGTCGATAACTGCGGACCTGTACCTCGAATCGCATAAAGACTGTCAACGGTTGCCGTCAGAAGCTCACCCGAATCGGTTAGAAATGGCTCACCATTGAGTTTCCAATTCAATTGATAATCCAATTGATGGGCATCAAGGATCGCCTCGGTGCGCTGCTGTAATTGTTGCGCGGTGACTTCGGTACTGAAGCGGAAATTAAACTCGACCTGACATTCGCCGGGGATCACATTACCCGCGCCGGTACCGGCATTAATATTGCTGATTTGAAAAGTCGTCGGTGGAAAGTACGCATTGCCATGATCCCATTCGGCCTCAGCTAATGCACTTAACGCCGGTGCGATCGAGTGGATTGGGTTTTGTGCAAGGTGTGGGTAGGCCACGTGCCCTTGAATCCCAAACACGGTAAGCGAGCCGCTGAGGCTCCCTCGGCGTCCATTCTTCACCACATCGCCCAATTCCGCAGTACTTGAAGGTTCGCCAACTAATGCGTAATCAATTTTCTCATTGCGCTGCTCGAGGGTTTCGACCACTTTTGGCGTGCCATTGATGAAAGGACCTTCTTCGTCACTAGTGATTAAAAACGCAATCGAACCTTTATGATCAGGGTGTTTCGCAATAAATTGTTCGGTCGCACAAACCATAGCTGCCAAGCTACCCTTCATATCGGCAGCGCCGCGACCATGGATATACTCTCCGTCAAAATGCGCAGCAAACGGTGGATGTTGCCAGTTGCGCTCGTTGCCAGGCGGCACCACATCGGTGTGCCCGGCAAAACAAAAGACCGGAGCCGTGTCGCCACGGCGCGCCCACAAATTAGTGGTGTCGGCAAAAACCATGGTTTCAAGCTGAAAACCAAGCGCTTCGAGTCGCGCACCGATAAGCTCTTGGCACCCCTCATCAGCAGGAGTAACTGAGCGGCGTTTGATCAGTTCTTGAGTGAGAGCGATAACCTCGTGCTGCTTCATCGCTTGACTGCTTCTCGCCAGTTGTTTTCGTTAAAGCCAACAATAATAGTTGGCGCAATCACCAATACCGGTCTTTTCATTAGCGTTGGATGGTCCTGTAACAACTGAATAAGCTCTGCTGTATCGGCTTGTTGCTGCTTTGGGTCAAGTTGTCGCCAACTGGTGCTGCGTTTGTTCACCAGCGTATCGATACCGACTTGGTCTGCCCAATGTTGCAGGGTTTCAAGGGGGAGGGGATTACTACGAACATCATGAAATGCGTGTTCAACTCCCTCATTTTCGAGCCATTTACGAGCTTTGCGGACCGTATCACAATTTGGGATGCCATAAATTGTGGCGATAAGACTCATGAGATTGCTTCCTTTAAGACGGCTTGTGGTAAATTAAAGTACTCGTTGCATTGTGGCAAAAGCCATGTGAATTCTCCACAGTTTATGTGGATAACTCTGTGGGTTAGCTGCTTCAAATTATATAAGTTATTGAATATAAATAAAATACACCACTGTATGAAACATAATCATTGTGCTGAAAAGGTCGCCAAATGGGGTTTATCGCAACATTAAAAAAGGGGCAGCATTACGCCTCAATTTGGCCTAAACATGCCGTCGTTGCGGCCATGACCGAGGCTACTGTCGTTCCTGCAACTGCCTTTGCCGCAAAGGTCATGCCAGCGGCCGCAGTGTTGAACCTATTGGTCCAATGGCAGCTGCAAAGCGCGCAGTTACAGCCTTTAGCCTGGGGGGCGTCGTTATTCTTGTTGTCGTTACCGCTACAGGGTTGGTATTGGCTAGGCAAGCGCTCGCAAACCAAATTACCGCCTCATCTGGCCCATTGGTATCGAGAGTTGGCGGCAAAGTTAGAGTTAAGACCGCGCCCCGAGGGCACGTATTTAGACCTGATCAAAATGGTCCGGCGGGCACTTGAGCAGTTACCCCCGGACCAACACTAAGCGAGGAGGTTAAAATCAGATTGCGAAAGAGCTCCAAACTGGAGCATGGTCAGATGGTTTTTCGATGCCTCGTAGCTCATAATCAATGCCGCTATCGAGGCATTTTTCGGCAAGTGAGTGCGTCGCCATAATTAAGTCGATACGCAGGCCGCGATTGTCATCAAAGCCTCGTGAGCGATAATCAAACCAGCTGTAATGCTCGGTCGGTTCGGGGACACATTGGCGATAGGTATCCACAAGCCCCCAGCCAAGTAAGGTATTCAGCCATTCACGCTCTTCGGGTAGAAACGAACACTTGCCCGTTTTTAACCAACGTTTACGGTTTTGCTCACCAATCCCGATATCACAATCTTGATGCGAAATATTGACGTCACCCATCACAATCAGCTGCTCGCTGGGTTGATGATAGTGCTCAAGATAGCTCATTAAATCGGCATAAAACTTTTCTTTTGCCGGGAACTTCAGCGGGTGGTCGCGACTTTCGCCTTGCGGAAAATAGCCATTAAGGATCCGCACACGGCTACCATTGTCGGTAATGTAGTCCCCCATAATCATCCGTCGCTGCGCTTCGTCAGCATCTGTTGGGAAACCGAAAAGAGGGTTCTCTAATGGCTTTTTACTGAGCATCGCAACGCCGTAATGGGCTTTTTGCCCGTTATAGATGACGTGATAGCCCATGGCCTCGACATCAGCGACGGGGAAGGCTTCATCATGCACTTTAGTCTCTTGCAAACCAATCACATCGGGTTGATGCTTATCAATAACAGCCTGCAATTGATGAAGGCGAGCTCGAATACCATTGATATTAAAAGAAATAACTTTCATAGCGAATATATAGGGCTAGATTAATGAAATGAGACCCTCAGTATCGCTTTTTCTCGCACTAGGTTCAACGGCCGGCTATGCAACTAGTGAACCCCTTGCATTATTTAAGTATACTCGTGGGGTTTAAAACCGATATAACAAGAAAGAGAGCCGGTACATGAGCACACAATGGTTACAAATCAAAGCCGGGCGCAAGGCATACGAACGGATTCAAGAATCAGGCTTTAATGCAAGTGATATTGAGTTAGTGCTAGGCGCGTCGGGTGGGCCAAAGTGGTTCGTGTTACAGGGGCTTGATCGGTTTTTATTCGGTGATTTCTTTCATCGCACCGAGCGTTCGATTAAGTTACTCGGCACTTCAGCTGGCGGCTGGCGTTTTGCCAGTTTAGGGCAACTTGACCCTGTTGCTGCTAGCGATTTATTTGCGCGGCTGTACAGTCATCAAACCTACAGCGACAAGCCAGATATCGCTGAAATTACCCGCGAAGCAAAAAAGTTATTGGCTGAATATGTGCCCGATACAGCGGTGCAGCAAATTATTCAGCAAGGCAAATTTCTTCACCACATGATCGTCGCCCGCTGTCAGGGCCTGACCGCTGTGGAAAATAAGCTGCAAGCATTGGGACTTTTAACCTCGGCGGCGGCAAATACGCTCAAGCGTGAGTGGCTTGGTAAGTTTTACCAGCGTGTAGTGTTTCATCATCCGCAGTCAGATGCCGCCTTCACCGAGCGTTGGTGCGATTTACCGACCATCAAAGTACCGCTATCGACCGATAACTTTCAGGATGCTTTGCTGGCAACCGGCTCGATTCCTATGGTGCTCGACGGCGTTCGCGATATTGCCGGTGCCCCAGCTGGGATGTATCGCGATGGCGGAATTACCGATTATCATTTTGATCTCGATTTAACCGGCATCGATGATCTGGTGCTGTATCCACATTTTCATCGTGAAGTTGTGCCGGGTTGGTTCGACAAGCACATTAAATCGCGCCGCTCCACAGGTAAGCATTGGCCGAATGTGATCTTTATGGCGCCAACGCGCGAATTTACAGAGTCGTTGCCGTACGGCAAAATTCCTGACCGCAAAGATTTTGCGAATATTCCTGCCGCGGAGCGGATCCAGTATTGGACGCATTCGATTAAGCAGGGCCAGCGTTTGGCCGAGCAGTTACATGAGTGGATTGAGTCAGGAAAAATTCGTGAAAAAGTTCAGTTGTGGACATAAGTGATAGGTGTATGTATGAAATATAAAGGCAGTCCAAAGTTTAGCCATGGTCAAAAAGATAAACTCGGGGTTTTGATCACCAATCTAGGGACCCCTGATGCACCGACCACACCGAAACTTCGTACTTATCTTCGGCAATTTTTGTCGGATCCTCGCGTGGTGGAAGTGCCACGCCTGATCTGGTGGATGATTTTAAACCTGATCATTTTGCGCATCCGTCCGCGCCGTTCTGCGGCCGCATATCGAACCGTTTGGACTGAACGAGGGTCGCCCTTGTTGTACCATACTGCGGACCAAGCCGCAGGGCTGAAAGCGCGGTTGCAGCAAAGTTACGGTGAGGATGTCGAAGTCGCGTTTGCTATGCGCTACGGCAACCCCTCGATTGCTTCAGGCTTGCAGGATCTGTTCGATGCTGGAGCACGTAAATTGGTGGTGTTACCGCTTTATCCGCAATATTCCGCTGCAACCACAGGCTCGACCTTTGATGCGATCGCTGATGATTTTAAAACGCGCCGTTGGTTGCCTGATTTTCGCTTTATTACGCACTACCATGACCATCCGCAATTTATCAAAACGGTTGCTGAACGCATCCGTCAATTCTGGCAGCAGCATGGTCAGCCAGATAAATTGATTTTGTCCTATCACGGGGTGCCGCTTAAGTACCTGCACAAGGGGGACCCTTATCACTGTGAATGCCACAAAACGTCACGCTTGATCGCGGCTGAGCTGGGCTTGGACAAAAGCCAGTATATGACCACGTTTCAGTCACGCTTTGGCCGTGAAGAGTGGTTACAACCCTACACCGATGAAACCTTAAAAGGCTTACCTGAGCAGGGCGTCAAATCGGTGCATGTGGTTTGTCCGGGCTTTTCTTCAGATTGCCTTGAAACCATCGAAGAGATTGGCGAAGAGAACCGCGAGTACTTTATGGAAGCGGGCGGTCAAGACTATCACTATATTCCTGCATTAAATGCGCAAGACGATCACGTAGATTTGCTCTATACTTTAGTCACAAACGAATTATCAGGCTGGCGTCTTGCTCACGATGAAGCTGAGCGAGCGCAGCGTGCAAAGGAGTTAGGTGACCCAGATGGCGGAACAGGACAAGCCTGAGCAAGAGCAAACCACTGAAGCGCGCGAGCGCCAGTTTCAGGTGTCGACCAATCGTGGTCGAGCGCGGCATAAATTACGCTATGTTGAATCGTCCGTTGCGACGGGAGATGCAGGCGAATGTCGACTGTGTCGACCTAGTTTAAGCTCAGAGCCTGACGATAGCGAGCAATGCGACTCAGAGCCGCATGACGACAACAGCTAATCTCGCCCAGCAAGTTGCGGCGGCGCTTGCTGCTCATCCCGGCAAAACCGGTGTTTTACCGCTGACTCAGGCTCAACATGCGTTTGTTGCGCGCTTGCATCTTGCCGAGCAAGCGCAGCAAACACTTGATTTGCAATATTATCTATGGCGTGCGGATCGCACCGGAACCTTCTTATTTGAAGCCGTTCATGCGGCTGCCGAACGCGGCGTAAAGGTCCGAATTTTACTCGACGACTTCAATACGGCAGGGCTTGATGCTTTATTGATTAGCCTTGCGCGGCACCCCAATATTGAAGTGAAACTGTTTAATGCACTGCGCATTCGCTGGCCGCGATTTATCAATTATTTCCTCGATTTTTCCCGACTCAACCGGCGTATGCACAACAAAGCCTGGTTGGTTGATGGGAAAGTCTTGATTAGCGGAGGGCGGAACATTGGCGATGAGTATTTTGGTGCGACCGATGCGCGACTCTTCGCAGACTTGGATGCGCTGCTATTAGGGCCTGTAGTGGATGCCACGCAAGCGGCTTTTGATGCCTATTGGGAGAGCGCCAGCGCGGTGTCCGTCGAACACTTATTGGATCAGTCGAAATCGCTGCGTTTATCTATGCTGGCCAAGCGCGCGCAGGGATTGCGCGAGCATCCTTTTACCCAAGATTATCTCAAGGCGTTAACCGATGATCCGTTTTGGCAAGAATTTCGCACCCAACAACTTGATTTACACTGGACTGACGCGGAACTTGTGGTTGATTCACCGAGTAAGGGCCATGGGGTCTATGAACAACAGCATTTGTTGGCGCATCAGTTACAACAAAGCATCGGCTTGCCAAAGTCTGAGTTTTTGATTGTCTCACCCTATTTTGTGCCAACCCGCTCGGGTTTTGCTGAATTAGTTAAATTAGCTCGTAATGGTGTCGCCATTACCTTATTAACCAACTCACTTGAGGCCACGGACGTTGCGGTGGTGCATGCCGGTTATGCGAAATGGCGCAAACGCTTGCTTGAGGCTGGGGTTAAAATATTCGAACTACAGCGTTTGTCACCGCTGGCCCGCAAGCAAGAAAAACGCGCGCGCCGGAAAAAACTCAATGCCAAAGAGCGGCTCGGTACGTTTGCCTCGAGCCTGCATGCAAAAACCTTTGTGGTCGATGGTGCGCGGGTGTTTCTTGGCTCGTTTAATTTTGATCCACGCTCGACCCAACTGAATACCGAGCTCGGTTTTGTGATTGATAGTCAGCACTTTGCCAAGACCATTCAAAACGCCTTCAACGAGGTGGTCCCTAATTATGCCTACCAGCTTGATATCGCCAATCAGCGGCTGATTTGGCGCGAGCGTATTGGCCGCCAAGAACGTATTCATTTACGCGAACCGGGCGCAAGTATATGGCGACGAATGGCATCACGAGTGTTATCGTGGTTACCAATCGATTGGATGTTGTGACGACGTTGAAAAGGAGCTTGCCATGCGTTTAGTCTTTTTAGGTGGGGCAGAAACGGTGACGGGGTCAAAGTATTTGCTCGAAACCGATCGCACCCGAGTATTGGTCGATTGTGGCCTGTTTCAAGGCTATAAGTGGCTGCGACAGCGTAATTGGCAACCTTTGCCACTTGGCATCAACCATGTCGATGCGATTGTGTTGACCCATGCTCACCTCGATCACTCAGGCTTTATCCCAGCGCTATACAAGCAGGGCTTTCGGGGGCGGGTGTTCACCCATTCAGGTACAGCAGGTTTGTGCCGTATCTTGTGGCCTGATTCTGGCAAAATCCAAGAAGAAGATGCCAAGTTTTATAAACGCCATGGTATCGGCAAACATAAAAATCCCGAACCCCTTTATGATGAAGCAACCGCAGAAGCAGCGTGCACTTTGCTTGAGCCGGTTGAGTTTGAGCAGGAGTTTGAGATTGGTGATATTCAGTTTCGGATCCAGCCGGTCGGTCACATTTTAGGAGCCGGCTCTGTTATCGCCAGCCATCAGGGCAAGACTATTGGCTTTAGTGGCGATGTCGGCCGTCCTGACGACCTCATGATGCAGCCGCCAAAGCCGTTACCCGATGTCGATGTGTTGTTACTTGAGTCAACCTATGGTGATCGGCTTCATGGTGAACACGATCCTTGGCAAGAGCTGAAACAAGTTGTCAATGACACGGCACAACGCGGCGGAGCGCTTTTGATTCCAAGCTTTGCTGTGGGGCGGGCGCAAGTCTTGCAATATATGTTGAGCACGCTCATGGATGCTGGCGAGATCCCGCCGTTACCGATCTTTCTTGATAGCCCAATGGCGATTTCAACCTCGGCGGTGTATCACAACTGCAATCACTATTTGAAACTGACCGAAGCAGATTTTGCCCGCGCAGAGCAGCGGGTGCAATTTACCCGCGATGTGGAGCAATCGAAAGCGATCGCCAAGCAAACTGGACCGCATATTATTATTGCTGGAAGTGGGATGGCGACCGGTGGTCGTATCTTGCATCATTTTAAGCACTGGCTCGCCGACCATCGCAGTACTGTGTTGTTTTCAGGGCATCAAGCTGGCGGCACCCGCGGTGCTAAGCTGATTAATGGCGTTGAGCGCATCAAAGTGCACGGTGAGTGGTTACAAGTGCGCGCGCAAATTCATCAGTTGGAGGGCTTATCAGGGCACGCAGACTATCAAGAAATTGGTGATTGGCTGCGCCAGTCTGAATTATCGGCGAATACCAAAGTTGTGCTAGTTCACGGTGAGCCCGATGCCCTTGAGGCCCAGTCAGACTACCTCAAACAGAACTTTCCGTTTGAGGTAGAGATTGCTGGGCATATGCAAGTGCTGCATCTGTAGCGCGCAGCGAAAAGGCTTAGTTGGCCTGCGAGAAACTGACTGAGAAGGTTACGGGTACGACGTAGTCGATTTCGCTTAAACCCGCAATGTTACGGAGTTTCTCAATGCCATCGACTAAGTCAAAGTCGGTAGCACGGACCATAATTGGGGCGGTCGTCGCGGCACTGAGCTGATTTGCGCTTAAACGTGTGACCATGACTTCGGCACTGACTGACTTGGTGATATCACGAATGGTTAAGCTGAGGGGAATGTTCAAAGCCAATGTTTGGCCAATGCGAAGCGTCTGGACTTCTGCCATAGGTACTTGTCCTGCCGCTTCAATCAGCGGGAATTCGGCGGCGTTAAACAAGTGCTGCTGCATCCGCTCGTTGCGGATCGGGATTTGTGTATCAAGCGAGCTGAGGGCAATTGCGATCTGCACTTGGCCATCGGTAATTTGTCCGTTTAACTCGGTAAAGCGATGGATTTCTGCAATGGTTTTGTTTTTAACCGATGCAAAGCGTAACTCGGCCTGATCGCTATTGAGCTGCCAAGTGCTTGCCGCAGCCGCACCGGTAAAGGTTAGACTTGTTAACATCACAGCAGTGCCGATAAGCGCAGTAAGTTTGGTTTTTCCCATCACAGTATGACTCCTCTCGATTAATCTGATGATTTGCGCATGCTAGCACAAAATCGGCTTTAAATAAGCCGTTCAAATCAGGCCGTAATTTGCCTGAATGCCTGCTTTAAGGTAGTATGCGCGGCTCTAAAACCGATGCCTTTTATCCTTCCTGAACGCTTTAACAAAGCCTAGGTTATACCTTTATGTGGAAAAACATTCAGCAGCAGTGGTTCTCAAATATACGCGCAGATGTGCTCGCCGGTTTAGTCGTGGCGCTGGCATTAGTTCCTGAGGCCATTGCTTTTTCGATTATCGCCGGAGTTGACCCGAAAGTCGGTCTATATGCTTCGTTTTGTATTGCCGTGATCATCGCTTTTGTGGGTGGCCGGCCTGGCATGATTTCTGCGGCGACGGGTGCTATGGCACTGTTGATGGTGACCTTGGTTAAAGAGCATGGGCTGCAATACTTATTGGTGGCCACTTTGCTCACCGGGGTGATTCAGATCATCGCAGGTTATTTAAAGCTCGGCGAGCTGATGCGCTTTGTCTCGCGCTCGGTGGTAACGGGCTTTGTTAACGCCTTAGCCATTTTGATTTTCATGGCGCAGTTGCCGGAACTAACCGATGTCTCGTGGCATGTCTATGCGATGACCGCTGCAGGCCTCGGGATTATTTACTTATTCCCCTATGTGCCGGTGCTTGGCAAAGTGATTCCATCCCCCTTGGTGTGCATTATCGGCTTAACCATTGTCGCGATTGTGTTTCAAATCGATATCCGCACAGTAGGGGATATGGGACAACTGCCGGACACGTTACCGGTGTTTTTGTGGCCGGATGTTCCGCTTAACCTTGAAACACTGCAAATTGTTTTACCTTATAGCCTTGGTCTTGCCGCTGTGGGTTTGCTCGAGAGTCTGATGACCGCGACGATTGTCGATGATTTAACCGATACCTCATCGGATAAAAATCGCGAGTGTAAAGGCCAAGGGCTTGCCAATATTGGCGCGGGTTTATTCGGTGGAATGGCCGGTTGTGCGATGATTGGACAATCCGTGATCAACGTAAAATCAGGCGGTCGCACCCGGCTGTCGACTTTTGTGGCCGGAACGTTTTTAATGATCTTAATTTTGCTGCTCGATGATTGGCTCAAGCAGATCCCAATGGCAGCTCTGGTTGCAGTGATGATTATGGTCTCAATTGGGACCTTCAGTTGGGATTCCATTCGCAACCTGCGCAAGCATCCCTTGTCGACCAATATCGTTATGTTAAGCACAGTGATTGTAGTGGTTGCAACCCATAACCTCGCACTAGGCGTGGGGGTTGGCGTACTGCTTGCTGCGGTGTTCTTTGCGAATAAAATTGGTCACTACATGGATGTGCAGTCGAGCTTAAGTCAAGATGGCAAAGTTCGTACCTACACTGTGATTGGTCAGGTGTTTTTTAGCTCTGCTGACAAATTCATCGCCGCATTTGATTTCAAAGAGGCGGTTAGCCATGTGGTGATTGATCTCAGTCGTGCGCATTTCTGGGATATCACCGCAGTTGGGGCACTCGATAAAGTGGTGATCAAACTACGCCGTGAGGGTGCAGAGGTTGAAGTGTTAGGGTTAAATGAAGCCAGCAGCACGATCGTCGATCGCTTTGGTGTGCATGATAAGCCCGATGCCATTGACCGCTTAATCGAGAACCATTAACAGGAGCGCTAACATGACACAGATTATTACTTGTATCGATGGTTCAGCAGCAAGCGATGCGGTCCGCCAATATGGGGTATGGGCAGCGCGTCGTTTAACTGCACCGCTTACTTTTTTGCATGTACTCGATGAGCGCAGTTACCCCGTGGCGACCGATGCCAGCGGTAATATTGGACTTGGTAGTCGCGAACACTTACTTGAAGAGCTTGCAAAACTTGATCATGAGCGCGCTAAAATCGCACTTCAACATGGTGAGCATATGCTTGAAGCGGCTCAGCAACACGCCTTAGCAGCTGGCGTTGAACAGGTGCAATGGCGTCAACGGCACGGTGATTTAGCTGAATCGGTGGCAGCCTTACAAGCCGACACACGGCTTATTGTGCTAGGCCTTCATGGTGAGCAAACCAGCGAGAAGCCTGAATTGCTGGGGACTCATATCGAGACGGTTATTCGTACCGCCAGCAAACCGGTGTTATTGACTGCACTTGAATATCAAGAGCCGACCAGCGTGTTATTCGCATTTGATGGCAGCGAAACCGCCCAAAAAGGCATTGCCATGGTGGCCCAAAGTCCACTGTTTCTGGGCTTGCCTATTCATGTCGTGGCAGTCAGTTCAAACCCAACGCAAGAGTTGCAGCAGCAGCTGCACGCGGCGGCTAAGGTGCTCGCTGAAGCAGGCCATGAAGTGGTCACTAAAGTATTAGCAGGCGAGGTGGAACCCACTTTACATGGTTATCAGGCCGAAGCTGGCTTGGATATGCTGGTCATGGGAGCCTACGGGCATTCACGCTTACGCCAATTCTTGTTGGGCAGCACCACCACGCACATGCTGCGCAAATCTGTTACGCCAGTACTGGTTTTGCGGTAGATTGTCGACAATTAGACCGAAGTCTAATTGATTTGATCGTATAAATGCCGTAATATGTCGACATTCTTGCAGGTGTGCATGGAGTCAGAATGTCGACTTTACCCCTCGAAAAACGCCAAACCTCAGCGGATCGGCTATTGCACGAGATCCAGCGCGCGATTGTGGAAGGCGATATCCTCCCAGGCAGTAAAATATCTGAACCTGAACTCGCCCGCCGTTTTGCGGTAAGTCGCGCGCCACTGCGCGAAGCGTTGGCGCGGCTAGAGCGCTGTCACTTGATTGAGCGGATTCCAAATGCCGGTGCGCGCGTGGTGACGCTATCGTTAGAGGGGCTGGTGAGCTTATATCAAATTCGTGAGGAGCTCGAAGGGCTGGCCTGTCGTTTGGCCGCAGAGCACATGCCGGAAGACGAAATCAACGAGCTGCAAGGGCTGCTAGACCAACACTTATCGACCCAACGGGTCCGCGAAGGTGAAAGCTACTATCAAGAGGCTGGAGATGTCGATTTTCACTATCGCATCATACTCGGCAGTAAGAATCCGTATCTTATCAATATGCTCTGCGATGAGCTGTATTATTTAGTGCGCATGTATCGGGTGCAACTCGGGATGAACGGTCCGCGGGTATCGCGCGCATTTGATGAGCACAAAGCCATTATGCAGGCGATCGCCAATCGTGATGGCGAGCTCGCTGACTTATTGATGCGCCGGCACATTGGCGCATCCCGCAAGAACATCGAAATCAAATTGCAACAAATGAGAGGTTAATATGAACCAAATTGAGAGCGCTGGTGCGAAATTTCGCCAAGCCATAGCCAATGAAAAACCACTGCAAATCGTCGGAACCATCAATGCTTACACGGCGATGATGGCCGAGCGCATTGGCCATAAAGCGATTTATTTATCAGGTGCAGGCGTTGCCAATGCCTCATTTGGTTTACCGGACTTAGGCATGACCTCGTTGAACGATGTCTGTGAAGATATCCGGCGGATTACTGCCGCGAGCAGCTTGCCACTTTTGGTCGATGCCGATACCGGTTGGGGTGGCGCATTTAACATTGCGCGCACAGTGAAAGAGATGACCCGAGCGGGTGCAGCAGGTTTCCATATCGAAGACCAGGTTGCGCAAAAGCGCTGCGGTCATCGTCCTAACAAAGAAATCGTTAGCCAAGTAGAAATGGTTGATCGCGTCAAAGCGGCTGTTGATGCGCGTATCGATGATCAGTTTGTGATTATGGCGCGTACCGACGCATTGCAACAGCAAGGTCTTGAAGCTGCAATTGAGCGCGCACAAGCCTGTGTTGAAGCGGGTGCCGATGCGATTTTCGCAGAAGCTGTACACACCCTTGAACAGTATCAAGCTTTCACTGATGCGCTAAATGTTCCAGTATTGGCTAATATTACTGAATTCGGTCAAACGCCTTTATTCAATAAAGCTGAGCTGGCTGAGGTTGGGGTCGAAATGGTGTTGTACCCACTGAGTGCATTCCGCGCAATGAATAAAGCTGCGGTGAATGTCTATGAGAGCATCCTTGCTGAGGGTGACCAAAAGCAAGTGGTGGATATCATGCAAACCCGCGCCGAACTCTACGATTACCTGAATTACCACGCGTTTGAAGAAAAACTCGACGCGCTGTTCAAAAAATAAGCGATTGCAATTAATTTTAAGGAGTTAGAAATGGTCGATAAAGCATTAGGTGGCGCAGGTTTGCGCGGACAAGTAGCAGGTCAAACAGCACTTTGTACAGTCGGTAAAACAGGAAGTGGTTTAACCTATTACGGCTACGATATTGCTGAACTTGCTGAAAAAGTAACCTTTGAAGAAGTCGCTTATTTACTTGCGCACGGCGAGCTGCCAAACGCTAGCCAGTTAGCAGATTACAAAGCACGTTTAAAAGGCATGCGTGGCTTACCAAGTGCGTTAAAAGACGTGCTTGAGCGCATTCCAGCTGATGCACATCCGATGGATGTCATGCGCACCGGTTGTTCAATGCTCGGAAATCTCGAGCCAGAGCTTAGCTTTGCTGATGCGGATAAAGCGATCGAGCGGATGATTGCGGTATTCCCAAGCATTTTGTTGTATTGGTACCGTTTCAGCCACGACGGCGTGCGTATCGAAACTGAAACCGATGACGATTCAGTTGGCGCGCATTTCTTGCATTTGTTGCATGACAAAGCACCAAGCGAGCTGCATACCGCAGTGATGAATACTTCTTTGATTTTGTACGCAGAGCATGAATTTAATGCTTCAACCTTCACTGCGCGCGTGTGTGCCTCGACCTTGTCGGACATTCACTCGTGTGTGACCGGTGCGATTGGTTCATTGCGTGGACCACTTCACGGTGGTGCCAACGAAGCGGCGATGGAATTGATCGAAGGTTTGCAGTCACCTGAGCATGCGGAAGAAACGCTGATGGAGATGCTGGCACGCAAAGACAAGATCATGGGCTTTGGCCACGCCATTTATCGTGAGTCTGATCCACGTAACAACATCATTAAAGCTTGGTCTGAGAAGCTTGCTGCAGAATACGGTGATACCCGTTTGTATGATGTCTCAGTACGTTGTGAAGAAGTGATGTGGCGTGAGAAGAAACTGTTCCCAAATGCGGACTTCTTCCATGCGTCGGCGTATCACTTTATGGGTATTCCAACTAAATTGTTCACCCCAATCTTCGTGATGTCACGGGTAACAGGTTGGACAGCGCACGTGAAAGAGCAACGCGCGAATAACCGTATCATTCGCCCAAGCGCAGAATACACAGGTCCAGAGGCGCGTCCAGTACCCGCACTTGCAGACCGCTAATCGCCCCTAGGGCAGGAGTGTAATGATGAACTCTGAATATCGTACACAGCTGCCGGGAACTTCACTGCTGCACTATGATACCCGTGCAGCAGTTGAAGCAATTGAACCGGGAGCCTATGACAAACTGCCATATACCTCGAAGGTATTGGCTGAAAACCTCGTGCGCCGGTGTGAGCCAGAACACTTACGCCAGTCGCTCGAGCAAATTATCTATCGCAAGCGTGAGCATGACTTCCCTTGGTTTCCGGCCCGGGTGGTGTGTCACGACATTTTAGGCCAGACCGCTTTGGTCGATTTGGCCGGCTTACGTGACGCCATCGCGGCCAAAGGCGGTGACCCTGCCAAAGTCAACCCTGTGGTGCCAACTCAGTTAATCGTGGACCACTCACTTGCGGTTGAACACGCTGGTTTTGAAAAAGATGCCTTTGAGAAAAACCGCGCGATTGAAGATCGTCGTAACGATGACCGTTTCCATTTTATTAACTGGACTAAAACGGCTTTTAAAAACGTCGATGTGATCCCGCCAGGCAACGGCATCATGCACCAGATCAACCTCGAGAAAATGTCACCTGTGGTGCAGGTGAAAGACGGGGTAGCCTTTGTCGATACCTGTGTCGGAACCGACAGCCATACCCCAATGGTTGATGCCTTAGGGGTTATTTCAGTGGGTGTAGGTGGTTTAGAAGCCGAGAGCGTGATGCTTGGTCGCGCATCTTACATGCGGCTACCTGATATCGTTGGGGTTGAGCTTACCGGTAAACTGCGCCCAGGCATTACCGGGACTGATTTGGTCTTGGCATTGACTGAATTCTTGCGCCGTGAACGTGTGGTAGGTGCTTATCTTGAGTTCTTCGGTGAAGGTGCAAATGCACTGACCGTGGGCGATCGCGCAACCATCTCAAACATGACACCTGAATACGGTGCGACTGCTGCCATGTTCTATATCGATGGCCAAACCATCGATTATCTCAAGCTTACGGGTCGTGATGATGACCAAGTTGAGCTCGTTGAAACCTTTGCTAAAGCCACTGGATTATGGGCTGATAGCATGGTGGATGCGGAATATGAGCGGGTGCTCAAGTTTGATTTGAGTCAAGTGGAGCGCAACTTAGCCGGACCATCAAATCCACATGCCTTGTTGCCAGCCAAAGATTTGGCCAGCCGGGGTATTGCTGGAGCATATGAGCAACAAGAAGGTTTGATGCCAGATGGTGCCTGTATCATCGCTGCGATTACCAGTTGTACCAACACCAGTAACCCACGCAATATGATTGCGGCAGGCTTGATTGCGCGCAATGCCAATAAACTTGGGCTAACGCGCAAGCCATGGGTGAAAACCTCACTGGCGCCGGGCTCAAAAACCGTCAAGATGTACCTTGAAGAAGCCAACTTACTGCCAGAGCTTGAGCAGCTTGGGTTTGGTGTAGTGGCCTTTGCATGTACTACCTGTAACGGAATGAGTGGCGCCTTGGATCCGAAGATCCAGCAAGAAATTATCGATCGTGACTTGTATGCGACTGCAGTGTTATCGGGTAACCGTAACTTCGATGGTCGGATTCACCCTTACGCGAAACAAGCTTTCTTGGCCTCACCGCCGCTAGTTGTCGCCTATGCGATTGCCGGTACGATTCGCTTCGATATCGAAAAAGATCCGCTTGGGTTTGATAGCGAAGGCAATCCGGTGACCTTGAAAGATATCTGGCCAAGTGATGAAGAAATCGATGCGATTGTAAAATCTGCTGTGAAGCCAGACCAATTCCGCAAGGTCTACGACCCGATGTTTAGCTTGAACGTCGATTATGGCGACAGCATCGATCCGCTCTATCAGTGGCGCGAGATGAGTACCTATATTCGCCGTCCACCTTATTGGGAAGGCGCTTTAGCGGCTGAACGAACCATGCAAGGGATGCGTCCATTGGCGGTACTTGGAGATAACATCACCACCGACCATTTATCGCCGTCAAATGCGATTATGGCGGACAGTGCTGCCGGTGAATACCTCGCTAAAATGGGCGTGCCAGAGGAAGATTTCAACTCGTATGCAACCCACCGCGGTGACCATTTAACGGCGCAGCGGGCAACCTTTGCTAACCCGAAACTGTTTAACGAAATGGTTACGGATGAGCAGGGCAATGTAGTGCAGGGCTCGCTTGCTCGGATTGAGCCAGAGGGCAAAGTGACGCGCATGTGGGAAGCGATTGAAACCTACATGGAGCGCAAGCAGCCATTGATCATTGTCGCAGGTGCGGATTATGGTCAGGGTTCATCCCGTGACTGGGCCGCAAAAGGTGTGCGCCTTGCCGGTGTTGAAGTAATTGTTGCCGAAGGATTCGAGCGCATTCACCGGACCAATTTGATTGGAATGGGCGTATTGCCACTTGAATTTGAGCCGGGCACAACGCGCAAGACTCTTGCGATTGACGGTACTGAAACCTTTGATGTCAAAGGTGAACCAGCACCAGGTGCTACTTTGACTCTA
Source organism: Pseudidiomarina taiwanensis (assembly GCF_003987435.1). Classification (GTDB taxonomy): domain Bacteria; phylum Pseudomonadota; class Gammaproteobacteria; order Enterobacterales; family Alteromonadaceae; genus Pseudidiomarina; species Pseudidiomarina taiwanensis. The sequence goes on from NZ_PIQG01000001.1 coordinate 307,336, forward strand.
GTGATTCATCGCCACGCTGGTGAAACCCTTGAGGTACCGGTGAAATGTCGTCTCGATACGTATGAAGAAGTCTCAATTTACAGTGCCGGTGGCGTGTTGCAACGCTTCGCACAAGACTTCTTAGAAGCGTCTGAAACGGCTTAAGGAGTCGCTGTTATGCAACATGTTCCGCAAATTAAAGTCCCCGCCACCTATATGCGTGGCGGAACTTCAAAGGGCGTGTTTTTCAAATTGAGCGACTTACCGGCTGCGGCACAGCAGCCCGGTAGTGCGCGCGATAATTTATTATTGCGGGTGATCGGCAGCCCTGATCCATACGGTAAGCATACCGATGGTATGGGCGGAGCGACCTCGAGCACAAGTAAAACAGTGATTCTGTCCGCCAGTGAGCGACCCGATCATGATGTCGATTACTTGTTTGGCCAAGTCTCAATTGATAAGCCCTTTATTGATTGGAGCGGCAACTGCGGCAATTTAACGGCAGCAGTTGGTTCGTTTGCGATTAGTAATGGTCTGGTCGACCCAGCGCGCTTGCCTGAAAATGGTATTGCGACGGTTCGGATCTGGCAGGCGAATATCGAAAAAACCATCATTGCGCGGGTGCCGATGAGCAACGGCGAAGTGCAAGAAACGGGTGATTTTGAACTCGACGGGGTGACCTTTCCTGCTGCTGAAGTACAAGTTGAGTTTGTTGACCCAGCTGGCGACACGGGTAGCATGTTCCCGACCGGCAATGTCGTCGATACCTTGACTGTACCGGGCATTGGCGAATTTGAGGCGACCTTTATTAACGCAGGTATTCCAACCATTTTCTTATGGGCGGAAGCGCTTGGTTTTAATGGAACTGAGTTACAACCTGTGATTAATGAAAACCCTGAAACCCTTGCCATGTTCGAGACTATTCGGGCCTATGGCGCGGTGCAAATGGGGTTGATTGATTCAATCGAACAAGCGCAAAGCCGTCAACATACTCCGAAAATTGCCTTTGTTGGCCCTGCGCAGAGCTATGCTGCGTCAAGCGACAAAGAAGTCATGTCAAACGACATAGATTTAGTGGTTCGAGCACTCTCAATGGGCAAGCTTCACCATGCCATGATGGGCACCGCCGCGGTGGCTATTGCCGCAGCAGGGGTTGTTCCTGGGACTGTGGTGAACCAAGCTGCAGGTGGCGGTGAACGTAAGTTTATTCGCTTTGGACACCCTTCGGGAACACTCCGAGTGGGCGCTGAGGCAAGCCACAGCGCGCAAGGTTGGAGTGTCGATAAAGCCATTATGAGCCGCAGCGCGCGGGTCTTAATGGAAGGCTGGGTACGCGTCCCAGGCGACTGCTTCTAAGTTACTTTTCCTTGTAACTTTTGCCATTTTGGATCTAGGTGCTCGGCATTGCTGAGCACCTGATCTAATGCTTCAAATGCGTTCACGATATCCTCAAAGCCAAGATAAAGCGGGGTAAACCCAAGCCGCAAGTAACTCGGCGCACGAAAATCAGCGATCACGCCACGCGCAATCAAGGCTTGGCAGATCGCATACGCGTGTGGATGAGAGTACGACAACTGCGAGCCGCGTTCACTATGCTGAGTTGGTGTAAGCCGGGTAAATTCAGTTGCCCAGCGACTGTTTTCGAGGGCTTCAGCAAAAAAATCTGCAACAGCGAGTGCTTTTTGATGTAGCTGTTGCATATCAACCCCGGCAAACAAGTCGAGTGCCGCATCGACAGCGGTCATCGCCAAAATACTTGGGGTACCACTTAAAAATCGCTGGATCCCCTCAGCTGGAACGTAGTCCGGAGTGAATGCAAAGGGCTCGGCATGGCCCATCCAACCTTGCAAAGGTTGCTTAAGGTTTTGCTCAAGATGACGTTTGGCGCAATATAAAAATGCCGGCGCACCGGGTCCGCCATTTAAATATTTATAGGTACAGCCCACCGCAAAATCCACTTGCCAGCGTTCCAGTTCAACGGCGACGGAGCCGGCGCTATGGGCCAAATCAACAATCACTAAAATACCCAACTGATGGGCGTGCTGGCAGAGTTTTTCGATATCAAGGCGGCGGCCACTGCGAAAATTCACCTCAGTCACAAGCACAACGGCAATCTCTTCCGATAAGCTTGCAAGCAACTGCTCTTCTTCCACTAACTGTAACTGACAAGCATGCTGCCCTAGGAATTCACTGACACCTTGCACCATATATAAATCAGTGGGGAAGTTATCTTGCGTCGACAACACCACATTACGCGTAGGCTCAGTGCGGTGTTGTAATTCAAGGGCACTGGTAAGGACCTTAAATAAGTTGACCGAGATTGAATCACAGCAGAGCACTTGATCTGCTTGCGTCCCGAGTAAGTGTGCTAAGCGGGCGGCACTGCGTTGCGGGAGATCAATCCAGCTATGCTTGTTCCAGCTTTCGATTAAGTCTTCGCCCCATTGCTCAGCTAAAACCTGCTGCATCCGCTCCCGCACAGGATGGGCCAGGGGCCCAAGCGAGTTCCCATCGAGATAGACCTTGCCTGCGGGGATGGCAAACTGCGTGCGCAAATGCGCCAGCGGATCGGCGGCATCAAGTTCTTTGGCGCGTTGACGTAAGCTCATGAGTTAGCGATGTCCGAGTTGTTGTTCAAGTTGTTGAAGGGTTTGCAATAGCTGCTGCCAAGCCGGCGTTGCAGTGTGGACGAAATCAAAATGGTCGGCGTTTGCAACCCATTTTAGCTCGGCTGTCGGCAGCTTCATTTGCTCAGCTGGAATAATCCGGTCATTCTCACTGCCCAACAAATAAACTGGAACTGTGAAGTCTTTGCTGACGGGGTTGGCTGCCTGATAAGCCTCGGCGAGGCTTAGCGCATCGCCGCCGAAGAATTGTGCGGTCGAGGCTTGGCAGCTATTTTCACCTGCGCCATAGGCGACGACATCGGTGATCGCCGCAAGGCCAATGACCGCATCAGCGCTTGGTGTTGGCTCGGCAGCCGCTAATAAAGCCAAGTGGCCACCAGCGGAATGGCCCATAACGACCAAAGGTTGCGTACCGATTTTGGCGCGGATCTGCTGCAGTGCTTGGCGGATATCACGATCCGCCTCAGGCCATGCTTTTTGCTCGGCACTGCTGCGGCGATACTCAATGGACCAGGTCGGATAGCCCTGAGCGGCTAAAGCGCTGGTCGCTGCACGCGTATGGGCGATATCATAAGCATCGAGCCAGCAACCGCCGTGAATAAAGGCAATGTTGAGGTTTTTCGGGGGCTGAGTCGCCGGCCAATATTCGATAAATTGCGGGGCTAACTCACCATAGCGGAGCACCTCAGCTGAGCCTGTGATGTCTTGCTCTAACACGGCGCCGTAACTGACGCGCTCGGCTATTTCGGCATGAGCACTGGCACTGATAGCGCTGGCCAGCACGAACATTAAACTATAAATTTTTATTTTCATTAGGTTCCACAGAAAGTTTTGGTGACCCGTTCAGTGGGTGCCGCCGGTTGCATCAAATGGGCAAACTCAGGGCGCTCATCGAAGGGGTTTTGCAGCGCTTCTAAGAGCAACTGAAACGCTTCTAACTTGCCGGTTTCTAATACGTCTTGAATCACCTGTTCGATCAGGTGATTACGGGGAATATAGGCTGGGTTGGTCGCTTGTAGGCGTTGGCTTAGTTCTGTTGCGCTGAGGCCTTGTTGCGCAAGCTCCGCTTGCCAGCGACTATGCCACTGCGGCCAATTTTCAGCGGCGGCAAAAAATGGCTGACGACGGCTGTCGTCTGGGTCACTTAAATAACGAAACGCCAATGTAAAATCCAGCTCAGCGGCCTCAAGCAGCTCGAGAAAATCTTTGACCAAGGCGCGTGAGTTATCGCTGATTTGATACAGCCCCAGTTTTTGTGCAAACAATTGGTCGTAATAATGCTCATACATTTTCGGGAAGGCGTTTAACACCAGAGTGACCTGCTTAATGGCCGTATCAGTATCTGGGTCAATCAGCGCCAGCATGCTCTCGGCTAAGCGCGCCAAATTCCATTGACCAATCCCCGGCTGATTGCGATAGGCGTAGCGACCTTGCTTATCAATACTGCTGAACACGGCATCTGCTTGGTAGGCTTCAAGAAATGCACACGGACCATAGTCGATGGTCTCGCCAGACAAGGTCATATTGTCCGTATTCATGACCCCGTGAATAAACCCGTTTGCCATCCACTGAGCGATCAGTCGTGCTTGGCTATCGTTGATGGCTTCAAACAAATCAAGATAAGGCGCATCGGTTTCACGGCAATGCGGATAATGGCGTGTGATGACATAATCGGCAAAGCGCTGAAGAAGATCGTTGTCACCTTGCTGGGCAACGTATTGAAAGGTGCCCACCCTTAAGTGACTGCGCGCCACCCGGGTTAAAATTGCACCGGGGAGGGAGGTATCGCGAAACACCAATTCGCCACTGGCAACGGCTGCCAGTGCCCGCGTTGTCGGGACTCCAAGCGCATGCATGGCCTCGCTACAAAGATATTCACGCAGCACGGGGCCAATCGGTGAGCGGCCATCGCCGCCACGCGAGAAGGGCGTTTTGCCGGCTCCTTTGAGTTGCACGTCATAGGTCAGCCCATCGCGACCTTGCACTTCACTTAATAAAATCGCCCGACCATCGCCAAGGCGCGGCACAAAATGAGCAAATTGATGCCCAGCGTAGGCGCTAGCAGTGGGCGTTATCGCCTCATTTAGCTCAGTTCCTGATAGACAGGCTAACGCTTGCTCAGCATCGCGAAATAAAGCGCTTAAATCGAGTTGCTGCGCGAGTTGTTCGTTAAAGCTGATCCACTGTGGTGCGCGCGGTGGCGTTGGCGCACAATGCTCGACAAGGCTTGGGAACTGTGCTGCATACGACTGCATTAAAACCTTACCTCGCCGCTTAAAATACGTTCGTAGGTGGTTGGAGTCAGAGGCTGATAGCCTTTGGCCTTATCAATCAGCACAAAAATAGGCTCAGCCGCTGAGCTCAACTGAAAACCTTCTTGTTGCAACTCGGTCCGTTTGATTTTGAAGGTGGTGGTGCGCTCATGGGCTTCGCGCAGACGCACGAACAGCGGTACCGCATAATCCGGAAGCTTGGCTTTAAGCTGTTGGTAGAATTCACTCGGGTTAAACTTTTTACCCTGTTCAAGAATTACCGAAACCATTCCTGCGCGGCCCTCGGTGAACGGCACTTTAACCCCGTACACTACCGCTTCAATGACATCTTTTAAGCTTTGCACTTGCGCTTCAACCTCACCGGTTGCGACATTCTCAGACTTCCAGCGGTAGGTATCGCCCACTCGGTCGACAAAGGCGATATGACGAAAGCCCTGATCACAGACCAAATCGCCTGAGTTAAACCAACAGTCGCCTTGCTTAAAGACATTGTGCAGCAGCTTTTTCTCGGAGGCTTTGGCGTTGTTGGTATAGCCATCATAGGGTGCTTTTGCGCTGACTTCGGTGATTAGCAAACCCGTTTCGCCTTTTTTCACCCGTTGCAATAAGCCATTGTCATCAACAATCGGCTGTTCATTGATCGTGTCAAATTTCACAATGGCATAGCTCATTGGCGAGAAGCCAACGGTGCGCTTGAGGTTAAAGATATTCATAAAGCCGGCGTTGCCTTCGCTGGCTCCATAGATTTCAGCGATTTTGTCGATACCAAAGCGCTCCTGGAAGGCCTCCCAGATATCTGCCCGTAAACCATTGCCAAGAATCGACTTCACCTTGTGGCTACGCTCGCCTTGTTGTGGTGGCTGATTCAATAAATAGCGACACAACTCGCCAACATAAACAAAACTGGTGGCTTGATAGCGTTTAATATCGCTCCAAAAGCGGCTGGCACTGAAGCTTTTCGCCAGCGCAAGGCTGGCACCTGTTTGGATAATCGAGCTTATCGAAGCAGATAACCCGGTATTGTGATAAAGCGGCAGGGCACAGTATTGAATATCCGTCGATTTGAGTTGCAATGCCATACGCCCAAATGCCAGCCCAGCTTTGTACCACTTCAAGTGTGTTACCGCCGCCGCTTTCGGCAAGCCCGTAGTGCCAGAGGTGAACACGTAGTAGCAAATCGCACCGAGTTGAATTTGATCGGTTAGGGCAGGGTTGTCACTTGGGTACTGTGCGATATCCTCGGCAAAATCATCCCACAGGTGCAGCCCCAAGGCAGGGTTGAGCTCATCAGCAATAAAGTTAATGGCAAAGTGGCAGGCACTATCGCTCAAAATCAGCTTAGGTTGAATGGTGTTAAAGCTATGCAATAGCACCGCACCGGTTTGCTTGTGGTTGATTAGACCGGCAATCGCGCCAATTTTATTAATCGCAAACACACTGGCGATGAGCTCAGGGCTGTTTTCGAACATCACCGCAACACAATCGCCTTCGCTCACTCCACTGGCGCTTAGTTTATGGGCAATTTGATTCACCCACTGGTTAAACTCAGCGTAGCTATAGCGGACATCCTCGTATTGCAAAAAGAGTTTGTCAGGGCGCTTTTGCGCTTGCTGTTGCAAGTACCAACCGGTCGAGCCGATATCCTCATTGCGAGCGCCCATCAGTTTCTGCCGATACCAAACCAGCTGTGGCAATTTAGGCAGAAGTTTTAAACTAGCTTGAGTGAATTCCGCCAGGCTATGGCGAGTTTTTAGCGCAGTTGTCGTCATAATGTGTGGTCGAGTCTCGGATCACCAATTTGGGTTCAAATAACTGTTGCAATGGCGGCGTCTTCTGTTGATACACATGTTGTAAGATCCAGTGTGCTGCCATTTGCCCCATTGAAGCAATTGGATAATCAATAGTCGTTAATTTCGGATAAACATAATGGGAAAAATTAACATTATCGAATCCGATAATCGAGAGTTTCTCGGGAATATCGATGTCTTGGTCGTGCGCTTCAGCAATGACCCCTGCGGCCATTTCGTCGTTACCACAGACGACCGCTGAAAACGCAATAGCTTTTTGTTGCAGGGCAAGAAAGCCTTGGGTGCCGCCGGTTTCTTGGAAGTCCCCCTCATAAAACAGTTCAGGATTTGGCTCTATGCCTGCTTCACGCAGCGCATCACAGTGGCCAAGGTAGCGATCGCGCGCATCCGATTTCCATTGCGGACCGGCAATGTAGGCAATGTCTCGGTGGCCAAGTTGCAATAGGTAGTGCGCCGCAAGATACCCGCCTAAGCGGTTATTCAGAGTAATGCATTGCTTCTCAAGTGCCGGTACATCCCGGTTTAGAATGATCACCGGGCAGTCAGTTTGGTTAAGCTTGGCTAAATACTCATCGCTAACGGATTCAACATGCAGGATGAGAGCATCCACACGGCGGCTTTTCAAAAACTCGATGCTTTGCTGTTCGATCGCTTGGTCACTGTGGCTGGCCGCGAACACGACATGTTTGCCAACCGCGCGAAAGGCTTTTTCAATTTCGCTTAAGAGGGTGCCGTAGAAAGGACCATTTAACTCCGAGACCACCACACCGACGCTATTTGAGCGGTTTGAGGCCAATGATTGGGCCATAGTGTTGGGTTGGTAACCAAGCTCCCGCATAGCTTTTTCGACCCGTTCGCGGGTCGCTTCACGGACGGTCGCGGTATTGTTGATAACCCGCGATACGGTAGCGAGAGATACTCCGGCTAGTTTCGATACTTCATATATAGTGGCCATGTGAGCGTTTCTCGCAGTCGGACGAATAGAATTAAGCGGTTGATTCCCGTGCTAAAAATCGAGCAATTTGGGCTACACGCTGCTCTGTAAGAGTGTACCCGCGCATACTCACTGCGACAAGTATTGACGCAACGGCTGGGATCACAGTAAAGGCCACTAAAATTCCATGTTGCGCTTCTGCACTTTGTACTTGGTCCGCTTGGTAACCAACCCAAGCGAGCCACCAGCCAGCGAGGGCGCCACCGACGGCAATCCCTAGCTTAATAAAGAAAATAACCGCTGAGTAAATTAAGCCAGTATTGCGCTGGCCGGTGCGGTATTCACCGTAATCGACCACGTCAGCAATTTTCGCCCACAGTAAAGGCGTCGCCATTTGTAGCGCAAAGCCCCAGAGGAAATACACCACAAACGCAGCGATAAGTTGCCCTGAACCAATCCAGTAAGCAGCAATCGAGAGCAAGGCTGCAACTATTTGTAGAGCTTTATAGGCGGTGACCTTTTCGATGAATTGGGTGAGTTTAAAGGCAACGGCACAGCCTACAATATTGCCAATCATACCTAAGGTGATAAACCAGGTGACCAAGTCACCGCGGTCTAAGTAGTAGGTGACATAATAAATCGCCAGGGTGTTTTTCACCGCAATCGCAATCAACACGAAAAATGCGGCCAGCGCGAGTTGTTTAAAGGCCTGATTACGCCATAGTAAGTTTAAGCAAACGCGCAAACCTACTGACTTTTCGCTTGGCGCGGGGACGCGCTCACGGGTGCCGGCATAACATAAGATGAATAATAGCATGCCAAACGCGCTCATCGCTGCAATCGTGTACTGATAACCAAGGGCCCGGTCGCCTTGGCCAAAAAACTCAACCATCGGGAGGGTGAGCATAGTGACAATAAGTCCACCGAGCATACCAAGCACAAAGCGATAGGATTGAATGCTGACCCGCTGCTTTGGATCGCCGGTAAGCACGCCACCGAGGGCACAATATGGGATATTAATTGCGGTGTAGGCGAGCATTAGCAGGGCGTAGGTGATGTAGGCATAAATAAGTTTGCCGGTATCGCTAAAATCTGGAGTGGTGAATGCCAGGACGCTTAACCCCGCAAATGGCACTGCTAACCAGACTAAAAACGGCCGGAATTGCCCTTGTGGTGTTTTGACCTTATCGGCAAGCCAGCCCATTATTGGGTCAGTAATGGCATCCATCAGTCGGACCACAATAAACATGGTTCCCACGGCTGCGGGCGAGAGCCCGAAAATATCCGTATAAAAGAAAGCAAGGAACAACATCACGGTTTGGAAGATGATATTACTTGCGGTGTCGCCTAATCCGTATGCAATCTTTTCTCGGGCTGTAATCATCATATGCGCTACTCTAACTCTGATTATGGCGCGACTGTAATAGCTGTTGATACGCCAGTGCGCTTTGTTTCAACACCCGCTGTTGGGTCGTGAAATCGACATAAACCAGGCCAAACCGTTTGGTGTAGCCTTCCGCCCACTCAAAATTATCAAGCAAACTCCAGGCGAAATAACCATTAATTTTGACGCTATTGCGGGCCGCTTGATCAACCGCATTGAGGTGAGATTGAAAATAGCGAATTCGATCTAAGTCTGCAACTGTTCCAGAGCTCACTGCATCGGCAAAGGCTGCGCCGTTTTCGGTGATTAAAATTGGCGGCAGGTTGGCGAACTCTTGGTCAAGGCGCATTAGAATTTCGGTTAAACCTTGCGGATAAACCTCCCAGCCCATTGCTGTGAGTTCTGCATCAACCGGCGCTGGCAGCTCTTCGAACCAGCCCGACGGCGTCGCTTGGACGATATGGCGGGTATAGTAATTAATCCCGATAAAATCGAGTGGCTGCTGAATGATGGTCAGGTCACCCGGTTTAATCTCAGGGAGATTAGCGCGATTAAATTGTTCCATCACTTTGGGGTAATGCCCCGTCAGCAGCGGCTGCAGGTACCATAAGTTATGATATTCGTGCGCTTGCTGTGCAGCTTTTTCATCAAGTGGCGATGCTGAGGCAGCATGAAACGGACTGCAGTTCAGCACAATCCCATGCTGCGCTTTGGGCGCATGGGTACGCAAATGCGTCATTGCCAGACCATGCGCTAACAGTAGGTGGTGGGCAACTTGTCGCCCTTGTTTTTGACAGCTCTCGCCTGGCGCATGAATGCCCACTTCGTAACCGAGATAGGCACTACAAAACGGCTCGTTTAAGGTGGTGTAGCTATAAACCTTATCGCCAAGGGCTTTGGCGATCACTTCAGCGTAACTGGCAAAGGCATAGGCGGTTTGGCGATTTAACCAGCCACCTTGTGCCTGCAAGTAAGAGGGCAGGTCCCAATGATAAAGCGTGACAAAAGGCTTTATTCCAGCGTTATTGAGTTGTGCAACCAAGGCTTGATAAAACCCCAGGCCGTCTGGATTGACTGAGCCATCGGCACGAATCACCCGACCCCAGGCAATTGAAAATCGATAGGCATCGACCCCGAGCTGTTGCATTAGTTCGATATCTTCTTGCCAGCGCTCAACATGGGCACAAGCGACGATACCGTCACTGCCATCTTTAATGCGTCCCGGTTGCTGACAAAAGTCATCCCAAATAGATGATTCGCGGGTTTCAGCGCCGCCTTCGATTTGGAATGCTGAAGTGGCTACCCCGAAAATGAAATCAGCTTCACGCAGGCGGCTATCGGCCGGTAAGGCAAGGTGAGGCGTGTTTGCGCTGTTTAGTTTTATAACTTTATTAGTCGTCATCTCTTTTGACCCTAAGTTGCGCTCTCGATGATTGCTCTTTTATCGTTTTATGCTATAAATGAAAGCGCTTTCATTCAATCATAGGCGAGAGTGTAGGCTTTCGTCAAAAAATAAAAACGATAAGAGCTGCTTATGTCACAGAACACACCTGATTATCGCTTCGCATTGACTGCGTTGACCTCGTTATTCTTCATGTGGGGCTTTATTACCTGCTTGAATGATATTTTGATTCCTTACCTGCGGTTATTGTTCGATTTGAACTATGCCCAGTCGATGTTGATTCAATTCTGCTTCTTTGGAGCCTATTTTATTGTTTCAATTCCAGCTGGCGCACTGGTGTCAAAAATTGGCTATAAATCGGGCATTGTCACCGGGCTTTTGATTGCCGCGGCTGGGTGTGTGATTTTTTACCCTGCTGCACAAATGGAAGTCTACGGGCTATTCTTGCTGGCGCTGTTTGTGTTGGCCTCAGGGATTACCATTTTACAAGTTGCGGCGAACCCTTATGTCAGCGCAATGGGTAAACCTGAAACGGCCTCAAGCCGCTTGACCATGACCCAAGCGTTCAACTCACTGGGTACCACGGTTGCACCATTTTTCGGCGCCTGGCTGATTTTCGGTGGAGTGGCTGACCCTGAAGTCTCGGGGGTATCAAAAGATACTGTAAGCTTACCGTACTTTATTTTGGCTGCAACCTTGGTGGTGATGGCTTTGATCTTTGTTTATCTGAAGCTGCCAGCTATGGGTAAAGCTGAGCTCGAACCAGAGTTGCCGACCAGCAAGGGTGCGTGGGGACAACGGCACTTGGTGCTCGGTGCACTCGGTATCTTCGCGTACGTTGGCGCAGAAGTTGGGATTGGCAGTTTCTTAGCCATGTATATTGCGCTACCCGAGATTGGTGACATGAGCGTTGCTTCCGCCTCGCACTACATTTCATGGTACTTCGGCGGCGCTATGGTGGGCCGCTTCTTAGGTGCCGCTATCATGCAAAAAATTCAGGGTAACCGCGTACTTGCATTCAATGCGGTCTGTGCGGTGTTATTGCTGCTACTTACCATGACAAGTTCCGGCACGGTGGCAATGTGGGCTGTGATCTTTGTCGGTTTGTGTAACTCAATTATGTTCCCAACCATCTTTAGTTTGGCAATTCATAACTTGAAAAGCTGTACCGGCCAAGGTTCAGGTATCCTTTGCTTAGCCATCGTCGGCGGTGCGATTCTACCTTATCTGCAAGGTCTGCTTGCGGACCAGGTCGGTGTACAAATGTCGTTTATCTTGCCAGTGGTATGCTATGTGTATATTGCATTCTACGGCATCAAAGGATATCGCCCAGTCACTCCATCGAATGAAGAGGTGAAACAAGCATGAAGCTAAAAAAGTTCCCACTGGCGACGGTATACGTCGCCATGTTAAGTGCTGGGCTTGCAGGGTGTAGCCCAGCGGTTGAAGAGACCGAGACGGTTACTGCGGACTCCGCGCAAAATGAGATTTGGCCGCAACTGAAGTTACCGGTTGCCACTGACCCAGCGCTCGAGCAACGCATCGACGACATGCTCGGTCGCATGACCCTAAAGCAAAAAATTGCTCAAGTTATTCAGCCAGAAATTCGCGATATCACCGTTGAAGATATGCGCAAATATGGCTTTGGTTCGTATCTGAACGGTGGCGGTGCGTTCCCAAATAACGATAAATATGCCACTCCTGATGATTGGGTGGCGCTTGCCGATGCCATGTATCAGGCGTCCGTTGATGACTCGTTAGATGGGATTGCGATTCCAACCATGTGGGGAACTGACGCGGTGCATGGTCACAATAATGTGATTGGGGCGACGATTTTCCCGCACAATATTGGTTTAGGTGCTGCCAATAACCCTGATTTAATCCGTTCTATTGCCCGCGCGACGGCGAAAGAAGTCATGGCCACGGGCATTGACTGGATTTTTGCGCCGACCGTTGCAGTGGCCCGCGATGATCGTTGGGGCCGTACTTATGAGAGTTACTCTGAAGATCCGCAAATTGTGAAAAATTATGCGGCATCCATTGTTGCCGGTTTGCAAGGCACGCCGGGCGCTGAGTTTCTTGGCGATTATGGCGTCATCAGTACCGTCAAACATTTTGTCGGCGACGGTGGCACTACCAATGGTACCGACCAAGGCAATACTGAAGTTTCAGAGCAAGAATTATTTGATATCCACGCACAGGGCTACGTCGGTGGTCTTGAAGCAGGTGCGCAAACCGTGATGGCAAGTTTCAATAGCTGGAATGGCCAAAAAATTCACGGTGATGCTTATCTGCTCAATGATGTCCTCAAAGGCAAAATGGGCTTTGACGGCTTTGTTGTGGGCGATTGGAATGGTCATGGTCAGATCCCAGGTTGCACCAACGATAATTGTGCGCAAGCCATGAACGCGGGTCTTGATGTGTATATGGTCCCGACTCAAGCATGGAAGCCATTATTTTATAACCTCGTTGAGCAAGTCGAGCAGGGCATTATCCCGATGAGCCGACTTGATGACGCGGTACGCCGTGTTTTACGGGTGAAATTACGCGCCGGTTTATTCGATAAGCCGAGTCCAGCTGCGCGCGAACTATCAGGCGACCGTAGCCTGATTGGTGCGGCCGAGCATCGTGAAATTGCGCGTGATGCGGTACGACAATCTTTGGTTTTATTGAAAAACTCAGGGCAATTACTGCCACTTGAGCCGCAGTCACGGATTTTGGTCGCAGGCCCAGCAGCGGATAACATTGGCCAACAATCGGGTGGCTGGACCATCAGCTGGCAGGGGACAGGCAATACCAACGAGGACTTCCCAGGCGGAACCTCGATTTATGTGGGTATTAAAGCTCAAGTCGAAGCCGCCGGTGGTGTTGCAGAGCTTAATGTCGCCGGTGAGTTTGAGCAAAAACCAGATGTCGCGATTGTCGTCTTCGGCGAGCAACCTTATGCTGAAGGCAATGGTGATTTAGATAACCTAGATTACCAGCGTGGTAACGCGACTGATTTAGCTTTATTGCAAAAGCTTAAAGCGCAAGGCATCCCGGTGGTCAGTATCTTCATTAGCGGGCGTCCGCTGTGGGTCAACCCAGAGTTGAATGCCTCTGATGCATTTGTGGCGGCCTGGTTACCTGGCTCAGAAGGGGCCGGTGTTGCGGATGTGATTCTGCGCAATGCAGAAGGTGAGATCCAACATGACTTTGTCGGGCGTTTGCCGTTCTCATGGCCAGCCACGCCGGATCAAGCTGTCCTTAACTTTGACCAAGCCGATTATGCACCACTGCTAAGTTATGGTTTTGGCTTAAGTTATGGCGAGCCAAGCACCTTGGCCGATGACTTGCCTGAACAATTTGCTGGTGCGACAGCAGTCGAAGAGGTGGTTATCTTTGAACGCGCGCCGCAAGCGCCATGGTTACTTGAATTAACCAGTGCCGGTAACCGACAAGCAGTCGCTAGCAGTATTCAAGAGAACGGTGCAATTCGCACCCGTACCTTTGATGATCAAGTACAAGAAGATGCACGGCGCTTTGAGTTCAGTGGTGAGGCGGTAGCAAGCTTTAGCTTTACCACGCCATTCCCACGCGACTTACGTGCCTTCACAGAGCAACCTAGCGCGCTCTCAGTGACCTTAATGCGGCATGGTGAGGTACCAGCAGAGGTTTACTTAACTCAGTACTGTGGTGACAACTGTGGGCTGCGTGAAAATATTGCGGCGCAATTGGCTAGCTTGCCTGCCGATGAATGGCAAACGGTGCAGTTCCCGATCAGCTGCTTAACTGACGCAGGTCTTGATTTGCAGCAGGTTGGGGTAGTGTTTGGGATTGAGACCGACGCGGCATTCGCGCTTAGTATCAACGACATTCGTATCCAAACCGTCACAGAAAGCCAAGCATGCCCGTTTAACTAAACGGGCTCTAGCAATAAAAAAGCCACTCATTCGAGTGGCTTTTTTTATACCAGCACGGCTATCGCTTAGAAGCGATAGCGCGCCCCGAGAGAGTAACGTGGACCGTATTGACGAGCGAATAAGAACTGCTCTTCAAAACGACCGTAGCCTTGCTCTGTTTCGTTATTGAGGTTGATCCCCTCAAAGAACACGGTGAAGTTCTCATCGATGTCGTAGTTAATGCTCATGTCCCACTGGCCATAAGGTTTGGCAAACTGTGGTGGAGCATCAGCAGAGCCTTGCGACTGACCAACGCCGATCAGGTAGCTATCACGCCAAGCGTAAGTGACTTTTACTGACAAACCATCTTTCTCATAGAAAGCTTGGAAGTTCGCTGAATCACTCAAGCCGGTAAGAGGCGCTTGCTGCACTAGGCTATTCACATCGAATTCAACATCACCGCTAACGAAGGTTGCGTTGGCACCTAAACCGAAACCGGTTTCACCAAATAGGTGTTGTGCAGCAATTTCGTAACCATCAACACTCTTGCTGTCGGTGTTGGTTGGCTGGCTGATGCTCCATACGATGAGTGGATCATCTGCGGCCGGCTCAATCACACCGTCAGCATTACCGTGACCATTTGCCAGCATTTGCTCGAAGATAGCGGTGCTGGTTGCCTGCTCACCACGTGCTTCGATGTCAGCAATGGCTTGGTTATAACGCGGACCGTTGAAGATATCGCGCAAGCCATCAATGGTGACTTCAGTGATGGTGGTTTGGATAAAGTTATCCACATCTTTGCGGAAGTAACCGACTGCTGCGTAGCTGCCAGGAGCGTAGTAGTACTCAAGGCTTAAGTCGATGTTGGTCGACTCAAATGGCAACAAGTTGGTATTCCCTTGACTACCGACGCGCGCGCCTGGACGCGGGCTACCGCTCAGGCTACGACCACCTGCAAGGGCACCGAGTGGGGCACGAGAGATGGTTTTACCGGTCGAGAAACGTGCAACGACGTCTTCGGTGAGGTCGATACGGAAGTCAAGCATCGGCAGCAATACACTATGGTTACCGGTCAGGGTCAGGAAGCTCGACTCTGCTTGCGGCTCATATTGCATAATCCACTCTGATGCACTCACCCAGTTCACTTGACGCTCAACCCGTTGACGCACGGTACTGGTGACATCAGTGCGCTCGTAACGCAAACCTGCGTTTAATTGAGCAGG
Source organism: Pseudidiomarina taiwanensis (assembly GCF_003987435.1). GTDB lineage: Bacteria > Pseudomonadota > Gammaproteobacteria > Enterobacterales > Alteromonadaceae > Pseudidiomarina > Pseudidiomarina taiwanensis. The sequence continues at coordinate 322,847 of NZ_PIQG01000001.1, forward strand.
GAAGCGACCGATATCAAATTCCCATTCTGATTGAACGAAAATCGCATCAGTGACTTCTTCTACGTAGCTTTCGCTATCGATACCATCGAAGAACGGGTCGACAGCGTACACATCACTGCCCATTAAATCTTCGGTCAAGTACGCTAATTGCCGCGCCACCGCTTCGTCAAAGTCGTAGCTGTAGTAATACGGGCTTGCTAAAGCACTACCGCCACCAACGAATTGATCGAGGAAGTCGCCCGTTGGGTTAAAGGTGAACATGCCATCTGGGAAGATCTCGGTGAAGCTTGGGTTAAAGCCAGGGCCGCCACGCAAGCCACTCCAGGCATTATAACCACCCACGTCTTGGTCGGTCCGGCTAAAGCCAGCAGTAACTTTCACCAGTGGGATGTCAAAGGTGTTCGAGTTGTACCATTCGCTGCGGAATTGGTATTGCTTGATGTTTGACTCACCTGGTGAGCGAATAAACTGACTGAAGTTCGAGTCAATTTCGCTTGGGTCAAGCACGGTTGTGCCATTGGCCCAAAGTACGCTCGCCTGCGGGATTTCGCCAGTGCGATAGTCATAGAACTTGGTTAATAACTGATCTGAGCCCAAGATAACCTGGCCCCATGCGCCAAGACCTGGGTCAGCGCCGTTGTCAGTTTTGTTGCTTGAATCATGAACGTCGAACCAAAGGCTTAAGTCGTCGTTGACATCATAAGTGATGTTCAAACCGAGTGACTTAGCCTTCACTTCGGTGGTGTCACGGCTAATGGTGAACGAGCCATCGTTACCTGAAATATCGGCATAGAGGGCGGTTCCATTGGCATCAAGCTCATAGGCATTGATGTTGCCACCGAATTCGTTCCAGATACCCCAGCCAAGCCCTTCGCGACCAGTAATCGCACGACTTGCGGTGTAATCTGTGGTGATCATCAAATTATCGGTAGGCGCGAATTGCAAGGTAAGCTGACCGTTGGTGCGCTCACGTTGGAAATTCTCGATACCGTAGTTCATATCTTTCGGGAAGAAGTGATTACCGATACGCTCGCCGTCTTCGCCAATTGGACGTGGGTCAATCACTTGACTCGGATCCAAGTCGGGTAGGGCAACGTTCGCTTGCCAACCTTGGATAAAGGCCTGCTGGTTTTGGAAATCACGACGTTGTTGTGACACAGTCACCGCAACCCCGAACCGGTCATCAGCGAAGGTATTGGCGTAAACCGCTGATACTTCTGGAGTGAAGTCATCGCCTTCGACATTCGAGGTGTCGTGAATGGCTTTACCCATAATCGAGAAGCGCTGACCTGATTGTGATAATGGACGCATGGTGACGATATTCACCGTTGCACCCAAACCACCACTTGGCATCTCTGCACGAGCTGATTTGTAAACTTCAAGTGCACTTACGCCTTCAGATGAGAGGTTCTCGAGGTTGTACGAACGGGTATAACCTGTACCTGGCATTTGCCGATTATTCAGCGTAACCAAGTTAAATTCAGGACCAAAACCACGCACAGTGATTTGACTTCCTTCACCGTTAGCACGGCTCACCGAGACACCGGTGATCCGTTGCAACGATTCCGCCAAGTTGGTATCTGGGAATTTACCCATTTCTTCGGCCGAAACCGAGTCGACGATACCGCGACTTGAACGTTTGAAGTCAGAGCTCCGCGCTAAACTGCCGCGGATCCCTTTAACCGTGATGATTTCAACATTTTCAGTTGCTTCAGTTGTTTCTTCTGATGCGCTTTGTGCGACCACTTCTTCAGTTTGTGGAGAAGTGTCCTGTGCGTATAGCGGCATCATGAACCCAGTAGCGAGCACGACAGATACGGCAGCTGCCACAGGGGTTTTGTTAAACATGATTGGTTTTATCATTATTTTATCCACTCTGTTGTCGTACTGCTTAGAAGTTCGAAATGGTTACGTTATCAATTTGATATACCGAACCACCACCCGTGCCCCAAGTTGGGAACACCATGATGACATTAATATCACTGATATCGAGTCCGGCATCGAACAGATCTTGTAACGAGAAGGTATAGCGGGCCCATTCACCCGTTACTGGAGCGGTGCCAAAGTTGCCACTTGCTAGCGGCAGTTCGACTGCTGTCGCAGCACCTGTCGATTCGATTTTAAATAGCCACTGCGCATCAGGGTTCGTTGGCGCATTAACAACGCGCATATCGAAGCTCACCGCACCGTTAGCAAGTAACGGAGTGGCATCAAACGATACGCCTTCGTTCGCTAAGAAGCCCAATACGGTTTCTGGCCAGCCCAAAATTTCGAATTGCGCAACAGAGCCATAAGGTGCGCCCGCATCGACGATACTTGGAGTCGAACCTGCACAGCAATCCCATAAGCTCCAATCGCTGTTAACAACATTTTGGAAGATGGTCAGATCGCTCGCACCGGCGCTTGGATCATAAATCCGTGCTTCATCGACGCGATAAACCGCACCTTCACCGGTTCCCCAAGCAGGGAAGATCATCACCACATCAATGGCAGATGGATCAAGGCCAAGGTCAACCAAGCTTTGCAAGCTAAAGGTATAGGTTTGCCACTCGCCCGTGACCGGAGCTTGATCTCCGTTACCGGTAGCTAAGTCAACTTCAACAGCAGTTGTGGCACCATCAGATTCAATCTTGAACTTCCAGACTGCATCAGGGTTCGCTGGTGCAGAAACGACTTTCATGTCGAACTGAACCACGCCATCAACCGCGATGCTTGAGGCATCAAATTGAATTCCGCTGCCTTCTGGCGGACGGAAGCCCATAACAGTTGGGGTTGCACCGATTGAGAACTCAGCCACAGTGCCACGCTCTTCATCGACAACTTCGGCAGGGGTGGTACCGCCACAGCAGTCCCACATTGGCCAATCTGGGTTGCTCGCATCACCAAATAGTACCAGCTCAACTGCAGGTGATGAGATTTCAACGTTCGTGACTTGGTACTCAGCACCTTCACCGGTGCCCCAAGCAGGGAAGATCATCACCACGTCAATGCCTGACACATCAAGCCCTGCGTCAGAGAGAACTTGCAGTGGGAAAGTATAAGTCTGCCATTCACCAACTACGGGTGAAACACCCTCATTACTCGAGGCTAACGGCAACTCAGCAAAGGTTGAGCCTTCGTTGCTTTCAATTTTGAATAACCAAGTTGAATCAGGATTGATAGGGGCCGAAACCACTTTCATATCAAAGCTAACCGAACCTGTTTCAAGAATTGGTGAAGCATCAAATGGAGAAGGGGTTCCATTTGGATCCGTGATAAAGACTTCACGTGAAATAAAGCCATTAACCGTTGGAGTGGCCCCAACACTGAATTGATACACCTGACCTTTTTCGACATCGTCAACTAACGCAGGAGTTGAACCACCACAGCAATCCCATGCTGGCCAGTTTGGATTTGGGGTACCAGCGAAAATCGTCAGATCTTGCGGGATACCGGTTGATGGAGGCGATGGGATCGGAGCTTCACCGATGACCAAGGTTTCTTCATCTTTGTACCCGGCTCGAATGGTTTCACAGCCACGGCCGGTATTCGGGTTGGCCGCACACTCGTACACCCGCACGTAATCAATTTCAAAGGTTTGACCGTTTACAAAGGCATCCGCGTCAATCCCTAGGTTATTCACGTTTTCAGGCCATGAACCACCGACTGCAAGGTTCATAATCAAGTGAAAACGCTCATCAAATGGCTCAGGACCATATTTAACTTCAAGCTCACCGGTTTGCGCATCAAAGTACTCTGCAAACCAACCACGGTGGCGCAGACCAATCACTTCACCTTTGCTGTTTTGGCGAACAGTTGATTGCATTTGAGTTTGATACAGGTAGCCATCAACATACCAACGGAACTCGCCTTCTTGCCATTCAATGGTGTAAGTATGGAATCCGTCGGCTGGATTGGCGTCACCTGGAAGGGTGTAGGCTTTGCCTGAAGAAGAGTTATTCGGCGCATCACGGCCGTAGTGGAGGGTACCGTAAACTTTTGATTCGACATTGCCTTCACCGTCTACAGTTTTAAGGTTCACTGCTTCGACAATATCGATTTCACCTGATTTCGGCCAACCGCCATAGACTTCATCTGTTGGCATCATCCACACTGCAGGCCAAGTTCCTTGACCCTCTGGCATCTTGGCGCGAACTTCAATGCGACCATATTTAAAGTCGCCTTTCATTTTGCTGTTGATGCGCGCAGAGGTGTAGGGCTTTTCAGCACCTTCTTCTGCAGGTAGTGCGATAATTTTCAGGGTGTCATTCGAGACCACAAGGTTATCACCGCTATCGGTGTAACATTGTTGCTCTTGGTTGCCACCGCCTAAACAGTTGACCTCGATGTTCCACTTACGTGAATCAAGTGAGGTACCACTAAATTCATCGCTCCAAACCAGTTGCCAATCGGTTACTGGCTGGGTGGTATCGATGGAGGTGAAGTCAGAGTTGGTTTTGACATCGCCGCCACCGCCACAGGCGCTTAAGCCAAGGGCTATAAGCGAGGCTGTGAGAGCTTTTGTTGTTATATTTTTAGTCATAGGTGCGTTCCTGATGTTGTTCCCGCATTCCGTTATGTACGCTTTTTACTAAAGCATAATGGTTGAATGTAAGCGCTTTCATAACATAGTGCAAGAATTTATAAGCGTCAATTATCAACGCTTAAATTTCCGCCTTATGCGACATTACGTTGTTGATTTAATGAAGATTGTTTTTCTGAACTTGCGTTGATTTTCGCAAACCAAGCCAGCGTGGTATCAAGCATGCGGTGGCTAAAGGCCCATTCGTTGTCGTACCAAGCCATGAGTTTGATGAGATTGCCTTGCACGCGCGTTTGACGGAGGTCGACAATGCTGGAATGGCTATTGTGATTAAAGTCAATCGACACTAACGGCAGGCTGTTGGTGCTGAGAACTCCTTGCCATTGTGCTTGTGTGCTGGCATCGCTCAGTAATTGGTTTACCTCGGCGACACTGGTGGGGTTGGCAAGGGTGACCGTTAAATCGACCAGAGACACGTTTTGCGTTGGTACTCGCACTGCCAAACCATCAAGGCGTCCGGCAAGCTCTGGAATCACTAGGCCAACAGCAGCGGCAGCTCCGGTTTTGGTTGGAATCATTGAACCTGTTGCTGAGCGAGCACGATGCAAGTCGCTATGATAGCCATCAACCAGGTTCTGATCATTGGTAAAGGCATGAATCGTGGTCATCAGGCCGTGTTCAATTGGGTTCGCCTGATTTAAAACCTTAACAATCGGAGCGAGACAGTTGGTAGTGCACGAGGCATTGGAGATAATGCTCATGTCGGCAGTTAGCTGCTCGTGGTTTACACCATAAACAATCGTCGCATCTACATCTTTACCCGGCGCCGAAATCACCACACGCTTGGCCCCTGCGTCAAGATGAGCTCTAGCCGTAGTGCGGCTGGTAAACAGACCGCTACATTCAAACACCACATCAATTTCAAGCTCGCGCCACGGCAGTTGGCTTGGATCGCGCTGTGAGATCCAGGCAATTGAATCACGATTAATGGTTAAACAATCTGCCTCAGCGCTGACCTCGCCAGCAAAAGTGCCGTGAGTTGAATCATATTTAAATAAATGAGCGTGGGCTTCACACTGGCCAAGATCATTAATGGCGACAACTTCGATGCTTTGGTTAAGCTCGCGCTGATATAAAGCCCGCAACACGTTTTTACCGATGCGGCCAAAACCATTGATAGCAACTCGAATGGACATAACAACTCCTCAAATACGTTTCTCTTTAGTGTAGTAAAATTACACTTATGCTAGAAAAATAACAGGAATTGTGGGGTTATCAAGTGTTTTAGTGTAATTTAATTACTATTTTGTTGTTTCGCATCAAATCGAGAGCCCACCAACGACTCTTTGATATCCCGCAATTTGGCTTGGAACGCCGGCCCGCGTTGCAGGGTAAAGCCAGTAATCAAGGCATCGATTAATACCAGCTGAGCAATCCGCGAGACCATCGGCATATACACGTCGGTATCTTCCGGTACATGGGTGGCCAGCACCAAATCACAGTGTTGGGCGAGGGGGCTTTGATCTGCGGTTAAGCCAAGCACCGTTGCGCCTGTCTCGCGAGCAAGGTCAGCGATCTCACAGATGGCTTTGGTACGGCCGGTGTGGCTAACACAGATAATTAAGTCGGCGCGAGTACAGTTCATCACCATCATTTTTTGGGTCAAGATGTCGTCTGAAAACAGCACCGGTACATCAAATCGTAGAAACTTGTTGTGGGCATCGTGTGCTACAGATGCGGATGCACCCAGCCCGAGAAATAGAATTTTATGGGCGCTAACGATTTTCGCCACCGCGGCTTCAACAACCTCGAGGTTGACTTTGTTGCGCGCTAACTCAAGCGCTGCTTGGGTCGATTCAAATATCTTGTCGGTGTATTCCGCTACCGTATCGTTTTGTTGCACATGGCGGTTTAAATAAGGGGTACCAGCGACCAGTGCCTGTGCTAGTTGCAGTTTAAAATCAGGAAAACCTTTACTGCCAAGGCGTCGGCAAAAGCGGTTTACGGTCGGCTCGCTGACATCCGCAAGCTTGGCCATAACTGCGATACTGCGATGAATGGTGGTCTCAGGTTCACGTAGGATAACTTCCGCAACCTTGCGTTCAGACTTACTCAGTTCAGCGAGTGTTGCGCTAACATGATCAAGAATATTCATAATCGGCCTTTTATTTTTATTTGTAATTTTACTACAAATATTGGATTTTGATCGAGTTCGTTGGTAGCATCATAGCAAATATGTAGTAAAATTACATAATCTTTGAGGTTTATATGACCACCACCACACAGTCTTGTGATTTTGTTTTATTCGGGGTTTTGGGCGATTTGGCCCAGCGCAAGCTTCTTCCCGCCATTTATCAGCTCGAACGCACCGGTCTACTGGCCAGCGATACCCAAATAATTGGAGTTGCGCGTGAGGCAATGGAGCTTGAGAGCTTCAAGGAAAACGTCGAGCAAACCATTCGCAAATATGTCGATAGCAGCGAGTATTGCAACGACACCATGCAACGGCTACTCGGCAAATTACACTATTGTTTGCTTGATCTCGCCGATATCGAAGCGTATCGAACGCTGACTCAAGTGGTGGATAATAAAAAGCGCACACCCGTGTTTTATTTCGCCACACCTCCGAAGTTATTCCCGGTGATCTGCGATGGCCTTGCCAGTGTCGACTTAACCGCACAGCCAGCGCGCGTGGTGTTAGAAAAGCCGCTCGGGCATGACCTTGAATCATCGCGACAAATTAACAAGCACATTGCCCATCATTTCGATGAGTCACAGGTTTACCGCATCGACCATTACTTAGGGAAAGAAACCGTCCTTAACTTGTTAGCGCTGCGTTTTGCCAATGCAATTTTCTCGTCGAACTGGGATCACACGTCAATTGACCATATTCAAATCACCGCTGCCGAGCAGGTGGGCGTTGAAGGACGTTGGAGCTATTACGATGATGCCGGACAGTTGCGCGATATGGTGCAAAACCATTTGCTGCAAGTGCTGTCGCTGATTGCGATGGAGCCACCGAGTCGCCTTGATGCCGAAAACATTCGTGAAGAAAAACTCAAAGTATTGAAATCGCTGCGACCCATTACCGCCAGTAACGTGCAAACCGAAACCGTGCGAGGGCAATACAGCGATGGCTTTGTCGGTGAGAAAAAAGTGCCGGGCTATTTGAACGAAGAGGGCGCGCGCGATAACAGTCGCACTGAAACCTTTGTCGCGATTAAAGCGCATATCGATAACTGGCGCTGGGCCGGAGTACCGTTTTACTTACGAACCGGCAAACGGATGCCAGAAAAACGCACCGAAATTGTGATTGTATTCCGTGCCCAGCCGCACAATATTTTCCGCGAAAGCCTGCCTGATTTGCCTGCGAACAAGTTAGTGATTCGCTTACAGCCTGATGAAGGCGTCGAGATCCAGATGCTGAACAAGGTGCCAGGGCTTGGTAAAACCATGCGCCTGAATACCACCACGCTGGATTTGAGTTTTGATGAAACCTTTAGCAATAACCGCATTGCCGATGCGTACGAGCGTTTGCTACTCGAAGTCATGGAAGGCAACCAATCGCTGTTCGTGCACCGCAACGAGGTGGAGCATGCCTGGCAGTGGATCGATTCAATTATTGCCGCGTGGGAACTTACCAACGAAGCGCCAAAACCCTATAAAGCAGGGTCGTGGGGACCCACTGCTGCGATTTCTTTAATAGCCCAAGATGGACGAACCTGGGACGACGAACTATGAGCTTAAGCTTACAAAAATTTGAGAACGAGAAAACCTTAGTGCACACCTTTGCCGAGCAGATCTGCAAGCAATTGACTGCGGCGATTGCCGAGCGTGGCGCGGCCTATTTAGTGGTGTCAGGCGGCAGCACACCGTTGCCTCTATTCCGCGAACTGCGTACTCATGCCATTGATTGGTCGGCAGTGACGGTGGTGCTGGCAGATGATCGCTGGGTCGAGCCCGGTTCAACCGCGAGCAATGCCCGCTTAGTTAAAGAAGAACTCTTAAAAGACTTCGCCGCTGCCGCGAAGTTAGTTGAGCTGGTGCATGATTACGCCTCGCTCAAGGATGCGGAGCAGCTCGCCCAGCAGCGCTTGCATGGCTTGCCAACCTTTGATGTGGTGATTTTGGGAATGGGGCAAGATGCGCATACCGCATCGCTGTTTCCATGCAGTGACAGTATTCATGATGTCTTTAGTAGCCACGCCGATATTGTTGCGCTGCAGCCAAGCACTGCGCCGCATGCCCGCTTAACCCTCACACCCAAACGTTTACTCGATAGCCGTCAGATTTACATTCATTTTAACGGCGAAGCGAAGTTTAAAGTGCTGCAACAAGCGCTCGAAGCAACCGACCCAGAGCAAGCGCCCATTGGTTATTTTGCGCGCCAGCAGCAAGTGCCGGTCGCGTCAATTTACGCGGCTTAAAAGGGGGGATAAGCATGCACCCAGTCATTGAAAAAGTAACCCAACGCATCGAAGCACGCAGCGCCGAATTACGCGCCGCGTATCTTGAACAGATGGAAGCCGCCCGCCGCAAAGGCCCGCATCGCAGCGCACTGTCGTGCGGTAACTTAGCCCATGGCTTCGCCGCCTGTGGTAAGCAAGATAAAGCCTCGTTGCGCAATTTACTTGAAGCCAATATCGGCATCGTAAATTCCTACAACGATATGCTCTCAGCGCATCAGCCGTATCACGACTACCCAGATCAAATTAAAGCTGCGGTGAAAGAAGTGGGCAGCGTAGCGCAAGTCGCGGGGGGCGTGCCAGCCATGTGTGACGGCGTCACTCAAGGCCAGCCCGGAATGGATTTAAGCTTAATGAGCCGTGATGTGATTGCGATGGCGACGGCGGTGTCGCTCTCGCACAACATGTTCGACGGTGCTTTGTTCTTGGGTATTTGCGATAAAATCGTGCCGGGCATGCTGATTGCGGCGCTACGCTTTGGTCATTTGCCGGTGGTGTTTGTCCCCGCAGGGCCGATGCCATCAGGGATTTCAAATAAAGAAAAAGCCCGCGTGCGTGAGCTGTTTGCGCAAGGCAAAGTCGGCCGCGAAGAGCTACTTGAAGCCGAAGCCGCGTCGTATCACAGCGCCGGGACTTGTACCTTTTATGGCACTGCCAACTCAAACCAACTTGTGGTTGAAATGATGGGCTTACACTTAGCCGGTGCTTCGTTTGTGAACCCAGATTCAGAGTTACGTCGTGCGCTTACTAAAGCAGCTGCGCAGCGGGTGACACAGATCACCGATCTCGGCACCGAATACACCCCGATGCACAAGATCGTTAACGCCAAGAGCATCGTCAACGGCCTGGTCGGCCTGTTGGCAACGGGTGGGTCGACCAATCACACCATGCATTTAGTCGCAGTCGCACGCTCAGCTGGGTATATCATCAATTGGGATGACTTTGCTGAGCTTTCGTCTGTGACGCCTTTGTTAACCCGTATTTACCCGAACGGCGAAGCCGACATTAACCATTTCCAACGCGCAGGGGGCATGGCCTTTTTGATCCGCACCCTGATCGAAGCAGGTTTGGTTCACAAGGACGTGGACACGGTTATGGGCTTTGGCCTCGAGCGTTATACCAAACAGCCGGTATTAGAAGATGGCAAATTAACTTGGCGCGAAGGCACCAGCGAGAGTTTAAATCCAGATGTGTTGCGCAGTGCAAACGAACCTTTTGCAGCACAAGGTGGCTTACAAGTCATCAACGGCAACGTCGGCCGAGCGGTCATCAAAACCTCATCGATTCCAGCGGGTATTGATGTGATTGATGCGCCAGCGCGGGTATTCCATAGCCAAGAAGCCATGCAAGAGGCCTTTAAAGCTGGCGAATTAAACCGTGATTGCGTGGTGGTGGTTGCGGGCCAAGGCCCCAAAGCCATTGGCATGCCAGAGCTGCATAAACTGACGCCAAGCTTAAGCGTGCTGCAAAAAGAAGGCTACAAAGTCGCCTTGGTCACCGATGGCCGCATGTCTGGCGCATCGGGCAGTGTGCCTGCGGCGATTCACGTGAGCCCAGAAGCCGTTGCTGGTGGCGTAATTGGCAAAATTCGCGATGGCGATCGGGTGGTACTTGACCTGAATACGAATGAATTGACACTCTATGTCAGTGATGAGGAACTCGCCGCGCGCGACATCAACGTGCTCAATGTCAGCCAACATCATGTGGCAATGGGGCGCGAATTGTTTGGTTTATTCCGCAACCAACTTACCAGCGCAGAAGAGGGTGCATGCGGCCTATTTGAGGACAACCAGTAATGGTACACGATAACGAAATCAACTTGCATGCTGATTTACACGACGACGAACATGCGGTCGTTGCTGATATCGGCGGGACCAATGCGCGTTTTTGCCGCATTAACCTGACCACCTTTGAGATCGACCGTATCGAAGTGTTTGCCTGTGCCGATTATCCAACCTTAACCGATGTCATGGTGGCCTATCGCGAGAGCCAGGATGTACCGCTTGAGCACGTGGCGATTGCGATTGCTTGCCCCGTTGAATCCGATTCGATTCAAATGACCAATCACCATTGGAAGTTCTCGATTCGGGGCGTGCGCAAAGCCCTTGGCTTGAAAAACTTTATCGTACTTAACGATTTTGCCGCCGCAGCCATGAGCGTGGTGACCTTAAAAGACGATGAGAAGATTCAAATCGGTGGCGGCGCGGCCCAACCGAAAGCCCCCGTCGCGGTCGTTGGTGCGGGTACCGGGCTTGGAGTAGGCCATTTGATCCGCATCAGTAAGGACGAAGTCATGCCTCTGCCAGGTGAAGGTGGGCATGCCGATTGGGCGCCAACCACCGAAAAAGAGTGGGCAATTCACCGGTTTTTCGCCTCACGCTATGGCCGTGTATCCGCCGAGCGATTGCTTTCAGGCCCGGGCCTTGAAGGGCTTTATTTAGCCATCGCCAACTATCATGGCCGTGAAGCTCGCCCATTAAATGCCGCAACCATTGGTAAGCTGGCTCTTAATGGTCATGACACCCTTGCACTTGAAACCGTAAACCAATTCTTCGCAAGTTTAGGCAGCTTCGCCGGTAATCTGGCGCTGACCTTAAACACCCGTGGGGGCGTGTATATCGCTGGAGGCATCGTACCTAAGCTACTGCCACTGATGGCGCACTCCGAGTTTCGCACCCGCTTTGAACACAAAGGCCGTTTTTGTGATATCGCTGAAGCGATTCCCTGTTATGTGATCAAAGCCGAGCACCCAGGTTTGCGTGGTGTCGGCCAGTATTTAAAACAAAAACTTGAGAAAAAACGGGGCAAAGCATGAGCGAGCATATCTACAGTGCGGCTGAAGTGTTAAGCCAAGCATCCGTGATCCCAGTGTTAGTGATTGAGAACCTCGACGATGCCGTGCCGCTAGCACAAGCCTTAGTGGCCGGTGGCGCCACCGTGCTTGAAGTGACCTTGCGCAGCGAGTGTGCTCTTGATGCGATTAAAACCATTCGCGCGAGTGTGCCCGAAGCCATTGTCGGGGCAGGGACAGTGACCAATACCACAGAGCTTAAAGCCGTGATTGAAGCCGGCTCGCAATTTGTGATTAGTCCAGGGTTGACCGAGAGCTTATTGGTAGCGGCCAAAAACTATGACGTGCCCTTGATTCCGGGGGTAGCAACCATTTCAGAATTAATGCTTGGTTGTGAACATGGTTTATCCGTGTTTAAGTTCTTCCCAGCCGAAGCCTCAGGTGGCGCCGCTGCACTGAAAGCCTTCCACGGACCGTTCCCGAATATTCGCTTTTGCCCAACAGGCGGCATCAGCATGCAGAATGTGAGTGATTATTTGGCACTACCAAACGTGCTATGTGTGGGCGGCTCTTGGCTTGCACTAAGGCAGCATATCGAAAATAAAAATTGGAAAGAAATCACTGCATTAGCCCACGAAACCGCTATACTCAAAACATCATAAAGCGCGTTTGAAGGATCCATCATGGGCCGTTTAGCTAATAAAATTGCTGTTGTCACAGGTGCCGCACAAGGTATCGGTAAAGCCATTGTCGATTTATACGTGGCCGAAGGCGCTCATGTCATTGCGGTAGATTTAAACGATGAGCTGCTGCAACAGCAGTTTGATGAACATGGCGATCGGGTGATTTGTTACTCGTTTGATGTCAGTGACCATGATGCTTGGGCGCAATTTAGCCAGAGCATCCAAGCTGAGTTTGAGCATATTGATATTTTGGTCAATAACGCTGGGATTACTGGTTTTTCCGATGCCTTTGGTGAAAATATCGACCCACATGACCCAGAGCATGTGAGCCCCGAGAACTGGCATAAAGTGATGGGGGTGAACATTGATGGAACGGCGTGGGGCTGCAAGCACATGCTACCGCTTTTAAAGAACTCGAAAGCAGCGAGTATCGTGAATATGTCCTCACGCTCCGGCATGGTCGGTATTCCAGGTGCGGCGGCGTATGCAGCCAGTAAAGCGGCGATTCGTAACCACAGCAAGACCGTTGCCTTATATTGCGCTCAGCACGGCTACCCGATTCGTTGCAATTCAATTCATCCCGGCGCGATTTTAACGCCAATGTGGGAGGCGATGCTGGGGCCTAAAGAGCAACACGACCAAGCTATCTCCGCCGTCAGTGCAGGGATTCCCCTTGGCCATATGGGCGAGCCCAATGATGTCGCCTATGCCGCGGTTTACTTCGGCTCGGATGAATCCAAATACATTACCGGAGCCGAGCTGACCATTGATGGGGGCATTTTAGCCGGCAGTGCCGCGTCGCCTAAACATGACGACTAGGAGCAACAGATGACGGACCATGAGTTTTTACAAGCAGCGATTGCCGAAGCCAAGCAGGGCAGAGCCGAAGGAGGGATCCCGATTGGTTCGGTGATCGTCCACGACGGTAAAATTATCGGGCGCGGCCACAACCGCCGGGTGCAAAGTGGCAGCCCCATCTTGCATGGCGAAATGGACGCGTTTGAAAACGCCGGACGCCAGCCCGCCAGCGTCTATCAACAGGCCACCCTGTATACCACCTTATCGCCATGCTGCATGTGCTCGGGAGCCATCGAACTGTATGGGATCCCGCGCGTCGTCGTCGGTGAAAACCAAACCTTTATGGGCGCTGAACAGCGCCTACGCGACGCCGGAATCGACGTCGTCGTCCTCAACGACCCCGACTGCATCGCCATGATGCGCCAATTTATTGATGAAAATCCTGAGCTTTGGAATGAGGATATTGGGGTTTGATTGGCAACCCCATTTCTTAACCTACCGTACTGATAAACCTAATAGTTATTGCTTGCATCTCGAATGGGGATGTTTTAGGTTTTGTTACATTATTTTAATGTTTGGTGTGTTACCGTGCTGGCTAGGCCTTGGGTCGGACTTTTCCGTTTCGGTAAGCTAGAAAAATGTGAGTTTTGGTTATGTGCTTGGAACAAATCATTGAAATTTCAAAAGCGCTGCTAACGCCGCTTTGACCTCTCCCCCAAGAATAGGACCATGACATCGATGAGATTTCCATTAAAATGGGGTATTTACACAATATCTGAATTATTTCGAAGACCTTTCAGAGTATCGAGATTGAAAAAAATATATGCAGTAGAAATTAAAAAAATTGGTGCGTCCGAGTAGATTCGAACTACCGACCCCCACCATGTCAAGGTGGTGCTCTAACCAGCTGAGCTACGGACGCACTTTTTAGGAATGCTGTCGCCATTGGCGAACGGCGCTTATATTAGTCATTTCGCCATCTGCCTGCAACCATTTTTCCGTAAAAATAGCGCGACTGCCCGTTTCTTGAGCAGTCGCACGCTTGTCTTAGAATCCTAACGGAATATTGAATACGAAGAAGCTGACCAACAAGGCGGTCCATACCACTAAGAACGCGAGTGAGTAGGGCACCATCATGGCGATCATCTCGCCAAAGGTCAGTTGCGCGTTATATTTGCGCATAAAGGCCAAAATAATCCCGGCGTAGCTCATCATTGGGGTGATGATGTTGGTGGCAGAGTCGGCCACGCGGAACGCTGCTGAGACGATATCTGGGGTCATCTCTTGGTTGACCATATACAGCATCGGGATAAAGATCGGGCCAAGTAGCATCCACTTCGAGGTTAAGCCGCCGACAAACAAGTTAATCAAGCCGGTCACCAAGATAAAGCCAATCAACAGCAAAATAGGGAACTCTTGTAAGCCCAAGCTAATTAGCAAGTTTGCGCCTAAATAGGTGATATACGCACCCAAGCCGCTGTAGCTTAAAATGCCCAAGAAGTTATAACAGAAGAAGGTCAGCACCAAGATATAGCCCATGGTGTCCATCTGCTTGACCATGGCTTTGACCACGTCTTGTAGCGATTTAAAAGTGCCTGCTGCCACGCCATAAAACACGCCCACTGCGGCAAAGACAAAGGTAATCAGTAGAATCACGTTATTTAAATAAGGCACGACTTCTTGGCCGTCGGCATTGGTAAAGGCGGCTAGCGGGCCTTGTGCTAAGCCCCAAATGGCCAACAGCGACAACACCAAGCCAATACCGGCCCAGCGTAAGCCTTTTTTCTCAGCAGGGGTGACATCAAAGTCTGAGATTTGTAGCTCTTCTGGCAGTGTGAAAGGTTTATTCTCAAGCCGTGGTGCGACGTATTTCAGGGTGACCCAGGCGCCCACGGTGGCCAAAATAAAGGTCGAGACCAAAATAAAGTAATAGTGCATGGTTGCAGGAGTCAGCGCGGCACCGGTACCATCGGTAAAGGGCACGCCTTGCGCTTCGGCAAACACCTGAGCGTTGACACCGATAATCACATCAATCGGCGTGGCAGGGATTAAGTTGGCGCTAAAGCCTGCTGAAACCCCGGCAAATGCCGCCGCCATCCCGATTAACGGGTTTTTCCCTAAGCCTGCGTAGAGTAAGCCGGCAAGCGGAATCAAAATAAGGTAACCGGCATCGGTGGCAATCGAGCTCATGATCCCGATAAACACTAATAACAGCGGTAGCCATTTAATCGGTAAGCCGCGTCCAACTTTTTTAATCACCGCGCTAAAGAGCCCTGAGTTTTCGGCAATGCCGACCCCGAGCATCACGATTAAAATCACCCCAAGCACGCCGCCGCCGAAGCCGAGCCAGTTTTTCAGCAGCGCGTTATCGAATAGCCACACCACGTTTTCGCGGTCCAACATGCTTTTGATTTCATAGGTCACGGCACCGGCTGCACCTTGGGTTTCAAATTGCAAGCCGCCGATGGCCCAAGTCAGTACTAGTGCACCGACCAAGAAATACATAAAGATAATGACAGGATCAGGGATTTTGCGTCCCACGCGCTCTACAAAGCCGATGAATCCACCGCTATTCGAGTTTGCTTCCATGGTTTAAAGTCCTACGTCTTGTTCTAATTTTGAGGGGGTATATTCGGTTGTTTTGCCCGCATAAGCAAGTCAATCGCGGCGGTGATGCCGTCGATGGTGAGCGGTTGCATGCGGCCTTGCATTAATTCTTGCATCATTTGAATCGAGGCATGCCAGCGCCAATGTTGCTGCGGTTGTGGGTTGAGCCACACGGCGTGCTGAAAGTGCTGCAATAAGCGCTGCATCCATACTGCGCCGGGTTCTTCGTTCCAGTGCTCGACGCTGCCGCCGGGGTAGGCGATCTCGTACGGGCCCATGGTGGCATCACCGACAAAAATCAGTTTGTAGTCGCTGCTGTATTTGTGAATCAAATCCAAAGTGGGGATTTTTTCGGTATAGCGGCGCTCGTTATGCTTCCATACTGATTCATAGACGCAGTTGTGAAAGTAATAGAACTCCAGATGCTTAAATTCGCTGCGGGCGGCGGCGAATAGCTGCTGGCAGGTAAAAATATGGTCATCCATCGAGCCGCCCACATCAAACAGCAGCAATACTTTGACGGCGTTATGGCGCTCGGCTTGCCATTTTAAGTCCAGTAACCCAGCTTTTTGCGAGGTGGCACGGATGGTTTCATCTAAATCGAGTTCTTCGGGCGCGCCACTGCGGGCAAACTTACGCAATTTGCGCAGGGCCAGTTGCATGGTGCGGTTATTGAGCTCTTGATCAGTGTCGAGATCTTTAAACTCGCGTTTATCCCATACTTTCACCGCGCGGCGAGCATTGCTGCCGTCTTGGCCTATGCGGATCCCCTCAGGGTTATAACCATACGCACCAAACGGCGAGGTGCCGCCGGTGCCAATCCATTTGTTACCGCCGGCATGGCGTTCTTGTTGCTCTTTTAAGCGCTCGCGGAAGGTCTTAAGGAGTTCATCCAAGCCACCGAGGCTTTTTAGTTTGGCTTTATCTTCATCGGATAATTCCCGCTGTAATGAGCGCTCGAGCCAATCGGTGGGGATTTCTTGGGCGATATCGACTTGTTCGACCCCTTCAAAATATTCGGCAAAAGCACGATCGAAGCGGTCGTAATGGCTTTCATTTTTCACCATCACCATGCGTGCTAGGGTATAGAACTGCTCGACATCGGCAAACACCAGCTGCTGACTGAGCGCTTGGTTCAGGTCCAGCAACTCGGTCAGTGAGCAGGGCACGCCATAGCGACGCAGGCACAAGAAAAACTCAACGAGCATTAGCGCTCTCGCCGACGCGCCATAAAGGCGAGCTTCTCGACTAGCTCGACGTCTTGCTCATTTTTCAGCAAGGCACCAAACAAGGGCATTAAGCCACCTTTGTCATGTTGCTCTGCCAGTTGTTTGGCCGGTACTTGCTCAGCCAGGAGTAGCTTCAGCCAATCAATCAGCTCTGATGTGGATGGCTTTTTCTTTAAATTTGGCGTGCTGCGCAAATCAAAGAAAACTTCCAACGCGGTGCTCAGCAGCTGCTTTTGAATATCCGGGTAATGCACATGCACGATGTCTTTTAGGGTGTCGGCATCGGGGAACTGGATGTAATGGAAGAAACAGCGGCGCAAAAATGCATCGGGCAGCTCTTTTTCGTTATTCGAGGTAATGATGACGATCGGGCGCTGCTCGGCTTTGATTTGCTCGCCGGTTTCGTAAACATGAAACTCCATTTGGTCCAGTTCGTGCAGCAAGTCATTGGGGAATTCGATGTCGGCTTTGTCGATTTCGTCAATCAACAGCACCGGGCGCTGCTCGGCGGTAAATGCCTGCCATAGCTTGCCCGGTTTAATGTAGTTACTGATGTCATGGACTTTATCGCTGCCCAATTGGCTATCCCGCAGGCGCGACACCGCATCGTATTCATACAAGCCTTGCTGGGCTTTGGTGGTGGATTTAATTTGCCAGCGCACCAGCGGGGCGTTTAAGCCTTTCGCAAGCTCTTCGGCGAGTCGTGTTTTACCGGTGCCGGGTTCACCTTTAAGCAGTAATGGCTTTTCAAGCGTAATAGCGGCGTTAACGGCGAGCGCGAGCTGCTCCGAGACGATGTAGCTGTCGGTACTGGCAAATTGCATTACATTAATCCTTGTGCTTGTGAGCGGGTGCTAAGAGGGTGCCCATTTTATCAAGATAACTCTGCCCAAGCAGCTTGACGCGTTCGCGGTCCATGGCTTCTGAACCTAAATGCACGGCTTCGAGCTGCTCTTCGATCATATCGATTTCATCATCAAGGCGCTGTAATGCGTTTTCAAGGGTGTAGGTTAACTCGTGAATATCGGCCATATCGCTTGCGCTTAACTCATCTTTTGCCAGTAACTGCTGCAATTTAGCGTTGTACTCGGTCAAGTTATGCACGGCTTGGCTTAGGTTTTTTGCAGGTTCGCCTTTAAAGTGGCGGTACTCTTTATCGCTGGCGATGCTGGTTGCGCTGGCAAGTGCTAAAGCTAGGGCTACTGCAGAAATAAACGATGCTTTCATGTGATTACTCCAAATGAGAATTATTCTCAACAATTCTAACCAAAGTCGACCTAAGCGTCTACAAGGCGGAGGCCTTAGGCGCCAGGGGTAAAGCGGCAGGCTTTAAAAAAGCTCTGCCATAATTCAGCTTGAGCGCGCATATTGGCGCGGATTTCTGTATTGAGCGTTTGCAGTTGCGACAAATGGTCGCTCAGCGCTCTGGCCTGATGATGCTGCTCAAGTTCATTCAAAATCGGTTCCAGTTGATACGCCTGCTGACTAAAGCCAGCCACTTGTTGCTGCAGGGCTTGGGCAAAATATTTAGCAAAAATGGTGCGCAGCACGGTGGCAGTTTGCGTGGTGGCTGGGCTGTCGCAGCGCGCCGCATCGGCGGTATGCTTGAGCAGGGCATTGCCACGACTTAAATTGGCATTGAGCAGTTGCATGCTGCGCCATAGCGCCGGGAGATAACGATCGTTCTCGAGTTGCTCAAGCGCAGCTTCGACACGCGCTTGCTCGGGTAGGGGCTGATTGCTCATGACTTGCAAGACAACTTGCAGGGCATCAAAGTTTGGCGCAAACGTGGCTGAATCGACTTTATCGAGCGATTCACGACTCGCGCTTAAGGCATTTCGAAGCGCTGGCTCTTGTGCAAATGCCAGCTGTTTGGCTTGCTGTTGCTGGGCCTGCTTAAGTGCCGCAAGCTCGGTAAGCTCGGCGGCGAGCTCTTGGTTCTCGGCTTGGATCTGCAGCGCGCATTGCTGTAGCTGGCTAACGAGCAGTTTATCGGTGTAATAGCGTCGCAGGCCTGACTTGAGTCGTCCCATCGAGCTATTCAGTTCCGCAATGGTTTGCCCGACGCTACAATCATCCAAGCGCAGGCTATCAAGCAAGGACAGCTTCACTGGCGCGAGCTCTAGTTGCAGCTCCCGCACCTCTGGGTACTGCAAGGCTTGTGCCGCAGGGAGTAGCGGCGCAGGCAATGGCTGCTCGACCACGCGGCTGACGCGCTCGAGATAATCATCGTGCACTTCAAGGGCGGCGGGCTGCTCGCTACAACCACTGGTAAACAGCACAGCACCGATGAGCAGCGCGGTAGCAGAGCATCGCTTCGCGCATCGCTTTAGATTATTTTTTACATTATAATCTTGCTTATCACTCATGTTTTACCCACAACGAAAAGCTGACCCAACCTATGTTTACTGGAATTGTTCAATGTAAGGCGCAGGTGGCCAAGTTAAGCCCGCGCGAGAATTTTGTCCACATCACCCTTAAGGTTCAACCTGAATATTTAGTTGGCGTTGAACTTGGCGCAAGCATAGCTATAAACGGCTGTTGTTTGACTGTGGTTCAGTTTGGTGCGAATACGGTTGAGTTTGATGTGATCGATGAAACCTTGCGTTTAACCAATCTAGGTAAGCTTAAAGAGGGCGATGCGGTGAACTTTGAGCGCTCACTGAAAGTCGGCGATGAAATTGGCGGTCACCATGTTTCAGGCCATATCCATTGCACCGGGACGCTGAGCAAAATTGAGCAAAGCGAAGATAACTGGGCGATGTGGATCGAGTTCCCGGCGGAATTTGCCAAATATGTGTTGAGCAAGGGCTTTATCAGTATCAATGGGGCGAGTTTAACCATTGGTCAGGTGGTCGAGAACTGCTTTAGCTTGCATCTTATTCCCGAGACGTTGCGCTTAACGAATTTGGGCGAATTGGAAGTGGGCGCGCCGATTAACCTTGAGTTCGATCAGCAAACCATGACCATCGTCAGCACCGTTGAGCGGGTTCTGGCGGCGCGTCTACCAAAATAGCTCTTACCAAAACAGTTCTTACCAAAACAAGAGCGAAATCCCCGCTAAACTGACCAAGCCACCGCTGATGCTGCGTAGCGACAGCGGTTGGCCACGCAACCATTGAATCGGAATTAGCCACAGCGGCGCAGTCGCCAGCAAGGTTTGCGCAACACCTGGGCTGATATAGGCAATGGCGGTTTGTTGCAGCCAGATCGCCAAAAAGGTTCCCATCACAATTGCGCATAAAAGCCATGGTAGTGAGGTATGCCGCAGCGCCGAGCGGGTTTGTTTGAGCATCTTCGGACGCAGCAGTATCAGCGCCAAGGTCAGTGCGACGGTTCCTGCGGCGATGCGCAAAAAAGCCGCTTCGAGTGGATTCGCCTCAAAATCATTTAATGCCTCGAAAGCAAGCACTAAGCCAATGGCTTGGCAGGCCGCAGCACCGATCCCGGCGAAAATGCCGGAGAGCTTAATCGGTTGTTGTTGCTCAGGTTTGCGCTCACTCAATACCAATAAGATACCGGCGATAATAATGCTGGCAGCGGCAACTTCGACCAAGCTCATGCGCTCGTTTAGAAAGCTCCAGGCGAGAATCGCGGCAAAGGGCGGGGCGAGATATTCCAGCAGCATGGCATGCCAGGGGCCAACCCGCCGCAGCGCACTAAAATACAAGGTATCGCCTATGGTGATGCCGATCACACCGCTTAAGAGCAGTAGATAAAGGGCAAGGGTGCCATCAAACGCAAAGGCCCGCTGGCTCAGCACTAAAGCCAGTAATAGTAAGGGGGTGGCAACCAGCCCTTTGACGAGGTTGAGTTGTGCAGAGCTTAAGAAACTGCCCGCCTGATTATAAAGTAGCGTTGCCAGTGTCCAAAACAGCGCGGCCGTCAGTGCGGCGATATGACCGAGATATGCTTCCATGGCGCTAGTTTAGCCTTGTCCAGCGATTGCGACAACGGCTTAAGTACGATAGCATAGCGCTTTATTTTGAATCACAAGTGACACTTGGTAGGTGCCACCACTGTAAAAGGAAAAACGTCATGCCTGTAGTAACGCTCCCCGACGGTAGTCAACGTCAATTCCCGCAAGCTGTTTCGGTTCTAGAAGTCGCCCAAGATATCGGTCCTGGTTTGGCAAAAGCCACGGTTGCCGGTCGCATCAACGGTGAACTTGTCGATGCCTGCGAGCTCATCGAAGATGATGCGCACCTGCAAATTATCACCCCGAAAGACGAAGACGGCCTGGAAATTATCCGCCACTCGTGTGCGCACTTGTTGGGGCATGCGATTAAGCAAATGTTCCCGAGCGTGAAAATGGCCATCGGTCCGGTGATCGATAATGGTTTTTACTACGACGTGGACCTTGATAAACCGCTTTCACAAGAAGATCTTGATGAGCTTGAAGCGCGGATGCTGGAGCTGGCCAAGACTGAATATGACGTGATTAAGAAAAAGGTTAGCTGGCAAGAAGCCCGCGAGACTTTTGTGCACCGTCACGAGCCGTATAAAGTTGAAATCCTAGACGAGAATATTTCGCAAGATGATCGTCCGGGTCTTTATCATCACGAAGAATATATCGACATGTGTCGTGGTCCGCACGTGCCGAACATGCGTTTCTGCCAACACTTCAAGATTATGAAAGTGGCAGGGGCGTACTGGCGTGGTGACTCTGATAACAAGATGCTGCAGCGTATTTACGGCACCGCGTGGGCCGATAAGAAAGCCTTAAAGGCGTATTTGCAGCGCCTAGAAGAAGCTGAAAAACGTGACCACCGTAAAATCGGTAAAACTCAAGATTTATTCCATTGGCAAGAAGAAGCCCCAGGTATGGTGTTCTGGCACCACAACGGCTGGACGGTCTTCCTTGAGCTGGAGCGTTTTGTTCGTGAAAAATTGCGCGAATATCGCTATCAAGAAGTCAAAGGCCCATTAATGATGGACCGCGTGCTGTGGGAGCGTTCAGGGCACTGGGATAAGTTCTCTGAATTGATGTTCACCACCGCCTCTGAGAGCCGTGAGTACGCGATTAAGCCGATGAACTGCCCAGGTCACGTACAGATCTTTAATCAAGGCTTAAAGTCATATCGTGACTTGCCGTTACGCATGGCCGAGTTTGGTTCATGCCACCGCAATGAGCCATCGGGTGCCTTGCACGGCCTAATGCGGGTTCGTGGCTTTACCCAAGACGACGCGCATATTTTCTGTACTGATGCACAAGTGCAAGAAGAAGTCAGCGGCTGTATTCGGATGGTGTACGAAACGTATAAGACCTTCGGCTTTGAAAACATCGTGGTGAAGCTCTCAACCCGTCCTGAAAAACGCCTTGGCGATGATGCCACTTGGGATCACGCTGAAGAAGCACTGGCGCAAGCTTTGCACGATAACGGCATCGAGTTTGAATACTTGCCAGGAGAGGGCGCATTCTACGGTCCGAAGATCGAATTTACCTTGCATGACTGTTTAGGTCGGGCATGGCAGTGCGGCACAGTGCAACTCGATTTCGCTTTGCCAGGACGCCTGGGTGCGACTTATGTCGGTGAAGACAATGAGCGGCATACCCCGGTGATGATCCACCGTGCGATTTTAGGATCGCTCGAGCGCTTTATGGGGATCTTAATCGAAGAATACGCCGGTTATTTCCCAACTTGGTTGGCACCAACTCAGGTTGTGGTGATGAATATTACCGATAATCAGGCTGATTATGCCAAAAATGTCGTAAAAGAATTGAATAAACTTGGCTTTAGAGCCATTGCTGACTTGAGAAATGAGAAGATAGGCTTTAAAATCCGCGAGCACACTTTAAAACGTGTGCCTTATTTGCTCGTAGTCGGTAACAAAGAAGTCGAAGATCGAGCCGTTGCGGTACGGACTCGTCGCGGTGAAGACCTTGGTGTACAAGGGCTGGACGCTTTCATTGAGCGTTTGCGAGACGAAGTCGATACGCGCAAGATTGTTTAATTTGTTGGAGGAATGACCTATTAAAGGCGGAAAAAGAACTCAGAAAGCTGCAGACAAGAATCGGATTAACGATGAAATTCGCGTCAATGAAGTGCGCTTAATTGGTGTCGAAGGTGATCAGATTGGTGTCGTAAGTATTCAAGAAGCTCTCTCAGCAGCCGATGAAGCGGGTGTTGATCTGGTGGAAATTAGTCCAAATGCTGAACCACCAGTCTGTCGTTTGATGGATTACGGTAAATTCCTCTACGAAAAGGCGAAAAGCCAAAAAGAGCAGAAAAAGAACCAGAAGCAGATCCAGGTTAAGGAAGTTAAATTCCGTCCTGGAACTGATGAAGGCGATTATCAGGTAAAACTGCGCAACCTGACTCGCTTTCTGGAGGGAGGTGACAAAACTAAAGTCACCGTTCGTTTCCGTGGCCGAGAAATGGCGCATCAGGAGTTGGGGATTGAATTGCTAGAGCGGGTTAAAACCGATCTGCAAGACATCTCAACTTGTGAGTCGTTCCCAAAACGGGCTGAGGGTCGCCAGATGATTATGGTTCTGGCCCCTGTTAAGAAGTAACTGTGGTTTACAAGTAGGTTTTCATTACGAAGGCTTCACCCTGTTACACTTTTATTAACAATGCGGAGTATATTTCATGCCAAAAATGAAATCTCTAAAGGGCGCGTCAAAGCGCTTCAAAAAAACCGCTTCAGGCGGCTTTAAGTGCAAGCAATCCCACTTGCGTCACATCCTGACTAAGAAGAGCTCTAAGCGGAAGCGTCACCTACGTGCGAAAAGCATGGTGCACGAGTCTGACGTTCAATTAGTCGCCCGTATGTTACCGTACGCTTAAGGAAGGAGACAGCAAATGGCACGAGTAAAACGTGGTGTGATCGCGCGTGCGCGTCACAAGAAAGTCCTGAAGCAGGCGAAAGGTTATTACGGTGCGCGTAGTCGCGTATTTCGCGTAGCGAAACAAGCCGTTATTAAAGCAGGTCAATATGCATATCGTGACCGTCGCGCGAAGAAGCGTCAATTCCGTCAATTGTGGATTGTTCGTATCAACGCTGCGGCACGTCAAAACGGTTTGTCATACAGCCGCTTTATCAATGGTTTGAAAAAAGCATCTGTAGAAATCGATCGTAAGATCCTTGCTGACATCGCAGTTCACGACCAAACTGGTTTTGCTGCGTTGGTAGAGAAAGCTAAAGGCGCTCTCTAAGCAGGTGATGCAGTATCGAAAAAGGGAGCGTAAAGCTCCCTTTTTTTGTGCAGTTTGGGTATGATAGTGCACTTTCATTTGCACGGCTCATTATTGAGGAAGGTCATGGATTTAAATGACATCGTAAGCGCCGCCGAAGCGGCCATTGCAGAGGCGACCACGCCGCAAGAACTCGACCAAGTTCGAGTTGAGTATATGGGGAAGAAAGGGCGTCTTACTGAACAGTTAAAAAACTTAGGTAAACTCGACCCAAGCGAACGTCCTGCTGCCGGCCAGGCGATCAATGAGGCCAAGCAAAAAGTTCAGCAGCTGATCAACGCTCGCAACGACGAGCTGAAGCAAGCGCAATTGGCGCAAAAGCTCGCTGCTGAAACCATCGATGTCAGTTTACCTGGTCGCAGCCCAGCAGTTGGCGGCTTGCACCCCGTCTCGCAAACCATTGCGCGGATCCAAGCATTTTTCGGCGACTTAGGCTTTAAAGTCGAAGAGGGCCCTGAAGTCGAAGACGACTTCCATAATTTCGATGCGCTGAATATTCCTGCGAATCATCCGGCACGGGCTGATCACGATACCTTTTATTTTACTCCGCAAACGATGTTGCGGACCCAGACTTCAGGGGTGCAAATTCGCACCATGGAGCAACAGCAGCCACCGCTGCGGATTATTTCTCCGGGTCGGGTTTATCGGAACGACTACGATCAAACTCACACCCCGATGTTCCATCAGGTGGAAGGCTTGATGGTCGATACCGATGTAAGCTTCACCCAGCTGAAGGGTATCTTGGAAGATTTCTTGGTGAATTTCTTCGAAGAGAAGCTCGAGGTGCGTTTCCGTCCGTCGTATTTCCCATTCACCGAGCCTTCGGCAGAAGTCGACGTGCGCCGCAAAGACGGTCAGTGGCTTGAAGTACTCGGCTGCGGCATGGTCCATCCAAACGTGCTTAAAGCGGTCGGTATCGATGCGGAAAAATATACGGGCTTTGCCTTCGGTATGGGGGTCGAGCGTTTGACCATGTTGCGCTACGGCGTAAATGATTTGCGTGCGTTCTTCGAGAACGATGTGCGCTTTTTGAAACAGTTCAACTAAGTATCGGGTAGAGCAATGAAATTTAGTGAAAAGTGGTTACGTTCGTGGGTGAATCCGAAGCTTACCAGTGTTGAGCTATCTGAACAGTTGAGCATGGCCGGCTTGGAAGTTGATGGCATCGAGCCAGTGGCTGAAGATTTTTCAGGGGTTGTAGTTGGTGAAGTAGTGAAATGTTGGCAGCATCCGAATGCCGACAAGTTGCAAGTGACCGAAGTCAATGTCGGTGCTGACGAGCCTGCGACCATTGTTTGTGGTGCACCAAACTGCCGCGCTGGGCTAAAAGTTGCTGTTGCAACAGTGGGCGCGGTGCTACCTGGCGATTTTAAGATTAAAAAAGCAAAACTGCGCGGCGAGCCGTCACACGGAATGTTGTGTTCAGCGGCAGAGCTTGGTCTGAGTGATGATCATGATGGCATCAGTGAACTCCCAAGTGATGCACCAATTGGTATGGATTATCGTGAGTATTTAGAGCTCAACGATCACATTCTTGATGTCGATTTGACTCCAAACCGTGCGGATTGTTTGAGTATTCGTGGTATTGCACGTGAAGTGGGCGTATTGAACCGACTACCGGTTGTCGAGCTTGAGATTCAGCCTGTGGCGGCGCAAACCGACGCGCAAAAGCAGATCAAACTGAGTGCTCCAGCGGCGTGTCCACGCTATTTAGGTCGCGTGATTCAAAACGTGAATGTCAGCGCAACGTCGCCTTTGTGGTTACAAGAGCGTCTGCGTCGTAGCGGCATTCGTAGCATCGACCCTGTAGTTGATATCACTAACTATGTGCTGCTTGAACTCGGCCACCCGATGCACGCTTTTGATTTAGATAAGTTAACTGGTGACATCGATGTGCGTATGGCCGCACAGGGTGAAAAACTGCGCTTGCTTGATGGCGAAGAAGTGACTCTTGACGATGATGTATTGGTGATTGCTGACAGCGAAAAGCCGTTGGCTATGGCCGGGATCTTCGGTGGGGAAGGCTCAGGTGTTACCCAGGAAACCAAACATGTTTTCCTTGAGTCGGCGTTCTTTGCCCCAGCTGCGATTGCTGGACGCGCACGTCGCTTCGGCTTGCACACTGACGCCTCGCACCGCTATGAGCGTGGCGTAGATTCAGAGCTTCAGCATCAAGCGATGGAGCGGGCGACCCAGTTGCTCCTCGAAATTTGTGGTGGTGAAGCTGGCCCGGTGGTGGAAGCTAAGAGTGCTGAGCACTTACCGCAAGCCGCGAAGGTAAGTTTGCGCCATCAGCGCTTGAACCAAGTGATCGGGATGGAGTTTGCCCGTGATGAGGTCACTGAGATTCTGACCCGTCTTGGTTTTGCAGTTGAAGTCACCGCAAGCGGTTGGGATGTGGTTGCCCCGTCGTTCCGCTTTGATATCGCAATTGAAGAAGATTTGATCGAAGAAGTTGCCCGAGTTTATGGCTATCACCGTATTCAAGCGGCAGCTCCAGCGGCGCAATTACGCATGATTTCGCGCCAAGAGAGCAAAACTGACACTGCGCGATTGAAGAGTTTATTGATCGATCGCGGCTATCAAGAAGCGATTACCTACAGCTTCGTTGATCCGAAACATCAAGCGGCAATGTTTGACGATATTGCAGCGTTAACCTTGCCACACCCGATTTCAGTCGAGATGTCGTCAATGCGGGTCAGTTTATGGCCAGGGCTTGCGAATGCGGTGGCGTATAACCAAAAGCGGCAACAACCGAGCTTGGCATTTTTCGAAACTGGCTTACGTTTCTTGCCACAAGACGATGCTGAGAATGGCGTGCTACAGCAAGCGGTTATCGGCGGTATTCGTGCCGGTAAGGTACGCAAAGAGCATTGGTCGGATGAAGACCGTGCGGTCGACTTTTATGATATTAAAGGGGATGTGGAAGCGCTACTTGCCGCCACTGGAAGCCTTTCTGAGTACCGTTTTGTTGCCGATGAACATAGTGCCTTGCATCCGGGTCAAAGTGCGGCAATCTTCCGCAGCGGTAAGCGGGTCGGCTATGTTGGCGCCTTGCATCCAAAACTCGATAAAGTGCTGGGCTTAAATGGCCGTACGTTCGTGTTTGAACTTGAGCTTGATGCGATTACAACGCGCCAGTTACCAAGTGCAACGGCGGTCTCGAAGTATCCATCGATTCGTCGTGACTTAGCGGTGGTGTTGGATCAGCAAATTGCGGCGGGTGAAGTACTTGCTGCGATTGAAAAAATTGGCGTAAATCATTTAGTTGACCTAAACTTGTTCGATGTATATCAAGGGACTGGGGTAGCCGAGGGGCAACGTAGTTTAGCGCTTTCGCTAACCCTGCAGCATCCAGAGCGCACCCTTGAAGAACAAGAAGTCAACGCGTCTGTTAAAACAGTCGTTGATACTTTAATCGCCGAGTTTGGCGCGACCCTCAGGGAGTAAGTGAAATGGCACTGACCAAAGCCGATATGGCCGAGCGTTTGTTTGAGAAGTTTGGAATGAATCGACGTGACGCGAAAGAGTTAGTCGAGAACTTTTTTGAAGAGATCCGCAGCGCCTTAGAACAAGGCGAGGAAGTAAAACTCTCCGGCTTTGGTAACTTTGAGCTTCGAACCAAGAATGAGCGCCCAGGGCGCAATCCGAAAACTGGAGAAGACATTCCTATTTCGGCGCGCCGGGTGGTGACGTTTCGCCCAGGGCAAAAGCTCAAACAGCGGGTTGCGAACGCCAAACCTGATGGCGAATAGCGATTAAAAAAGCCGCTCATTTGAGCGGCTTTTTTGTAACCTGCTAGGCAGTTTTATTAGCGGAAGAATAAGCTGCTAAACGGGTTCAGCAAGCGACTAATCCCCGAAGTAAACTGCATTGGCGCATCAAGTGTCGCCAAGGTTAAGCAATCTTCAGCTTGCGTTGCTGGGGTATGCTTATGATGCCCATCGAGCAAAATGAAATCACCATCGCGATACTCGTCGAACTCATCATGGAACACGCCATTGATGACGACCGTGGCTTCTTGGCCTTTGTGGGTATGCTCTGGTACTTGTGCACCTTCGCTCATATAGATCAAGTTCAGTGGTTGCTCTTCATCTACTTGCACGGGCGCACGCCACAAATGGCTCACCATATGCTGCCACTCACCGATGTGACGGCTGTTGCGTGCTAGGGTGGGTGGCAGGGTAAAGCGCTTGCCATCCAAGCTGATGAGGTTATTTACCTCATGTGCAACGGGCTGTTGAATGCCTTGCTGTGAATTAAAGATGCGCTCGAGCATTGCGTCCGCTTCAGCAATTGACAGTTGGCTGCTTACGCGTGAACTGTTTTGCATGACTTTCTGCGCTAATTGCTCTTCGATATCTTGTACTTGCTGTTGGCAATGTGGGCACATATCGACATGTGTGCCAACCACCATAAGCATCGCCGGGGTTAGTTCCCCAGCCACATATCCAACCAGTAGTTGTTCAGAAGGATGTGATTTAATCATCGCTGTGTATCAACTCTTTCAATTTCTGTAACGC
The DNA here is from genome assembly GCF_003987435.1 of Pseudidiomarina taiwanensis. Taxonomy (GTDB): domain Bacteria; phylum Pseudomonadota; class Gammaproteobacteria; order Enterobacterales; family Alteromonadaceae; genus Pseudidiomarina; species Pseudidiomarina taiwanensis. The sequence continues at coordinate 351,665 of NZ_PIQG01000001.1, forward strand.
CAGTCGCGTCCGCGACTTAACCGTACCTAAAGGAATAGCGAGCGCGTCAGCGACTTCCTGCTGCGACTTACCCTCTACGTAAATCAATTCAATCACAGTTTTTTGCGCTACTGGTAATTGCTCGCAGTAGTTCGCTAACTGTTGCATAAGCAGATCATCATCGAGTGCGTAATCGTCATCGAGACTGTCGTTCTGCTCTGCCAAAATTGGCCATAAATCGTCAGCACTTAAGTCATACTGGCGATGCTTATTCTTGCGTAAAAAATCAAACCGAATGTTCCGCGCAATAGTAAAAATCCACGTTGCTGCGGAGCCGCGGTCTGGCTTAAATAAGTGGGCTTTATGCCACACATTGGTCATCGTTTCTTGCACTAAGTCCATTGCCGTTTGCTCATTACCAAATTGGCGTGTGGCATAGGCTTGAAGCTTGGGTGCAAAGTGATGAAACAGCTCGCTGAAGGCACGGCGGTTACGATTGGTTGCAATTTCAACCAGTAGGGACGCCGCATGTTCAGCACTGTCTGGCTGTGCAGTGGACATAGTTTTCCGTCTTGTCGAAGTATCCATCGCTGTCTGCATAGCAAATCACCGTTTCTCATCTCTCGGTTATTAAACTTACGCATAGACAACACAATAAGATCAGTAGTGTAGCTTATTTCTAAGTATTTTCAGTATTTTCTTGAATTAGTTGGCGCAGGTAACTGAGCGTTTTCTCACAACAATCGCTATTCAGTAACTCCTGTTTGACCTGAGCCTGCACTGGCAACAGCTCAAGCCAGCGATAGCAAACCCAATCAGCGGCATCAAAATATTGCTGACACTTGCTGCCTTCAAGCTCGGGGTAGCTCTGATACACTTGCTGGAGTTGCTCAGCTAAAAACTTATCTTCTGCTGATAATGGAGTCTGTGGCCAATTTTCTACCGGATTCAGGCTGCCTACTCGGAGCCCGTCTGACTCGGTATGAACTTCGTTGATGACCGCACAGCGTTCCGCTTGCACTGTAATACCCAGCAAGCCGTCATCAAGGGTTTCGAAGTCGATAACGGTAGCAAGGGTTGCGATAGGGTGAATATGACGATTTAATTCACGGTTGCCGGCTTCGTTCAGCATCGCCATCGCAATGTAGCCTTGGTTTTTACCCGCACAGGCTTCTTTGACCATGCGCACGTAACGTGGTTCGAAGATACGCAGGCGTAAGCGTCCACCCGGAAGCACGTGGGCGTTCAAAGGAAATAAAGGCGCGTGTAGTTCGCTATGGACCATGTTCCGCTTTCTCCACAAGAGCAAACTTAATGAAATTCATGTCCATTACGCGCGGTGTGGCTATTCGGATCGTTATTTATTGCGGACAATATGGTAAAAATTAATCACAAAGTTTATGCGGAGTGCATATGTTGCAAAAGCGCACCTTAAAAATCGGCGTCAGTGCGTGCCTGATGGGCATGCCAGTTCGTTACGACGGCACGGCCAAAACCTCTGCCGATTGTCAGCAACTGGCAGATTCATTTGAAGTCATCACCTTTTGTCCTGAGGTTGGCGCAGGCATGGGCGTGCCACGTCCGACGATTTATCTTACGGGTGAAATAGCAGCCTATCAGGCGCGTTTGCATCACAACAACCAGGACGTCACGCTAGCCCTCGAACATTACAGCCAAAGCCGACGCAACGAATTAGCGCAACTCTCTGGCTGTATTTTAAAAAGCCGTTCGCCAAGTTGTGGTGTGAACAGTGCGCCATTAGTAAACGATGGACAAGCAACCGGTGAGCTGGTGGATGGCATCTTTACTCAGGTGATTCGAGCTGAATTTCCTGATATGCCTATTTTGGATAGCGATGATGTCGACGATGAACTTGCGTTGGCGCAGTTTTTACTCAAAGCGACAGTCTATGGCCATGCCGAGCTGTGCTTGGGTGATTTTGCTTGGTTACCTCAAGGAAGTGATCCCGAATTAAAGATTCGACGTTTGTTGCCCGATATCTACAAGAAAATCGAAACGCTCTCGATCGACAAGTGCGAGCAGTTTCGAGCACAATTTGAAGATGGCCAGCAAAATAACAGGAGAGCAGAGCGGTGAGTGCAGCAATTTGGTTTCGAAATGATTTACGCTTAGTCGATAATCCCGCTGTCGCAGCGGCGCTCGCCAATTGCACTAAACCGCTAAAAGCCTTTTATCTGGTTGCTCCCAAGCAGTGGCAACAGCATTATTGGGCACCGATTAAATTAGACTTGTTGTGGCGCCATCTGGCCCAGTTTAAAGCCGATTTAAAACTGCACGATATCGAGCTTGAACTGCTGGAGTGTCCCCACTGGCATCAAGCGCCGCGTGTCATTAATGATTTCTGTCAGACCCATCAGATTACCGACCTGTACGCGAATGCAGAATATCCATTGCATGAACAACAGCGCGACCGAGCAGTCGAGAACTGGCTTGCTGAGCAGCACATTAGCCTGCACATGACCCACGGCCAATTGATCGCTGCGCCGACGATTCGAACCAAACAAGGTGGGATTTATCAAAAATTCACACCGTTTCATCGGGCTTGGCGTGAGCAGATCCGTGTCAGTGGCCTACCAGAGTGTCCTCAGATTAAGTTAAATGAAGCCGCGACACCTGCCGCGATTGGCGCGTGCCCATTACCGACTAAGTCGAGCGAAGCTTGGCCTGTGGGCGAGGTAGCGACATTAGCTCTACTCGACCGTTATATTGAAAACCATGTCGCTAACTATGCCGATGAGCGTGATTTGCCAGGCTTGGATACGACCTCGCGGCTTTCTGCGTATTTTGAGTTGGGGATTGTTGGGGTGGTGACGGCTGCAAAGAAGCTGCAGCAACTGAGCCCGCAATTTCCTGATGGACTGGAACAGGGCGCGGATATTTGGTTGGCCGAGCTTGCTTGGCGCGAGTTTTATCAGCATCTAATGGCCCATGTTCCGCGTTTAAGCCAAGGCAAAGCATTTCAGGCCCACACGGATGCCTTTCCATGGCGCACTGGTGAACAGGCGGAAGCGGATTTTGCTCGCTGGTGTCGCGGTGAAACCGGCTTCCCAATTGTTGATGCGGGGATGCGTCAACTCAATAGCACTGGCTGGATGCATAATCGGGTGCGGATGATCGTGGCGAGTTTCCTAGTTAAGGATCTACAGCTCGATTGGCGTTGGGGTGAACGTTATTTTATGGAAAACCTCATCGATGGCAGTTTCCCGGCAAATAATGGTGGCTGGCAGTGGAGTGCTTCGACTGGAGTAGATGCAGTGCCGTACTTCCGGGTCTTTAATCCAACCTCGCAAAGCCAAAAGGTTGATCCCGATGGTCGCTATATCCGTACTTGGATCAAGGAATTAGAAAACTGTCCGAGCAAGTACATCCATGCTCCGAGTGAGTGGCTACGGGCCAATCAAAATCATGATTACCCGTTGCCTATGGTCGACCATAAGCAAGCTCGCGAGCAATTTTTAGAGAAATTCAAAGCGCTATAACAGAGTAAACGGTGAAAACGGGTAGAGGGGCCTATGCACACGAAACATGTGATAGAACACGAGGTAACGCAAAAAGTCGTCGGGTTTTACCAAGACTTCTCAATGGCAAGCCTTGCGTCACTGCCTGCGATTTATGCCGCCGAGGTCGAATTTGTTGACCCTGTTCACGTCACGCACGGGCTTGATAACTTGCATTCATACTTTGCCAATACCATGCAAAATGTGACCCATTGCACCTTCACCTTCAGTCAGATTACAGAGTCTGATGACGGCGCGTTTCTGGTGTGGGAGATGGTGTTTAAGCATCCCAAAATGAAAGGTGGCAAGGCGATCTCAGTGCCTGGTGTGAGCCAATTAAAATATCAAGATGGCAAGGTCAGTTGGCAACGTGACTACTATGATATGGGCGCCATGATTTACGAGAATATTCCAGTGATTGGCAAAGTTGTGAAATCGATCAAGCAGAGGCTGATTCCATGAAACGTATCCTCATTACCGGCGCAACCTCAGGGATTGGCAAACAGCTCGCCATTGATTACGCCAAGCTAGGCAATGAAGTCATTGCTTGCGGCCGCAATCAAAAGGCCCTTGATGAACTCGTTGAAATCGGTGCGGGGCGAATTAGCGCCTGCCAATTGGATGTGAGTAATGCGGAGCAAACGCGGGCAGCGTTGGCCGATAAAACTGGGCTGGATATCGTTATTCTCTCGGCAGGGGTCTGTGAATACCTTGATGTCGAGCAATTCGAAGCGGCGCTGTTTGAGCGCGTGTTCGAGGTCAATATCTTTGGCGCGATGCGCTGTGTCGAGGCCGTACTGCCAAACTTAGCAGCTGGGAGCCACTTAGTATTAGTTGGCAGTACAGCACGCTTGCTCCCCTTTACTCGAGCTCAAGCATACGGTGGCTCGAAAGCCGCTTTGAGCTATATCGCCAATAGCCTGCAGGTCGATTTAGCCGAGCGGGGCATTCGAGTGCAAACCGTCTCGCCTGGCTTTGTTGAAACGCCGATGACCGATGCCAATGACTTTGAAATGCCCATGCGGGTTACTGTAGACGATGCTTCTAAAGCGATTCGCCGCGGCATTGAGAAAAATCGCACGGATATTGCCTTTCCTCGGGTCTTTGCGACAGTTTTAAAACTTCTTTCTTTATTGCCGCAACGGGTACAAGTTGCGATTTCAAAACGTATAGCGTAGGAATTCCAAATGAAAATTGCTGTAATTGGGAGTGGTATCTCAGGGTTGACGAGTGCGTATTTGTTACATCGTGACCATGAGGTGACGGTGTTTGAAAAGAACGATTATATCGGTGGCCACACCCATACCATCCCACTTGAGAAAGATGGCGTGCAATACAATGTGGATACCGGTTTTATTGTATTTAATGACCGCACTTATCCTTATTTTCGCGCCATGATGCGCGAAATCGGAGTGCAGTGGCGTGATACCGAGATGAGCTTCAGTGTGCGCGATCCACGCTCAGGGCTTGAGTACAACGGCCACAACTTTAATACGTTATTTGCGCAGCGGAAAAACTTCTTTAAGCCAAGCTTTTATCGGTTATTAGGCGGTATCGTGAAGTTCAACAAAGCGGCCAAAGCTGCGAACAAACCAGGCGCTAACCTTGACCATGTCACCTTAGGCGAGTTTTTACGTCAGGTGAACGTATCTGATGATGTTGCGGAGTTTTATCTGCTCCCTATGGTGGCCGCAATTTGGTCTGCGAGTCTTACTGAAACTGAGAAATTCCCGCTTGGATTTTTCTTGCGCTTTTTCGAAAACCACGGCCTGCTCAATGTCACTGACCGACCGCAGTGGCATACTATTATTGGCGGTTCGAGCGCTTATATCGAGCCGCTCACGCGTGGCTTTGCCGATAAGATTCAGTTGCAAACCAAGATCAGCCGAATCCAACGCCAAGCAGATGAGCAGCAGCCGGTTTTAATTGAATTTGAAGACCGCGCGCCAGAGCGCTTCGATGCGGTGATTTTTGCTTGTCATAGTGACGAAGCGCTGGCCTTGCTTGCAGATCCAAGCGCTGATGAAACTCAAGTGTTGGGCGCAATTCCGTATCAAATGAACGATGTCGTGTTGCACACTGACGCGTCGCTATTGCCTCGTAACGAGCGGGCATGGGCATCTTGGAACTATTTATTGCATCACGGTGCAGATGCCAAAACGCGACCTAGTTCAGTGACCTATAACATGAATATTTTGCAAGGGATTCAAGGGCCACACACCTTCTGTGTTACGTTAAACAATACCGATGCAATTGCTGAACAAGAAATTATCGGTCGTTATGCCTATGCGCACCCAGTTTATAGCGTCGAATCAATGCAGGCGCGGGCGCAGCGCGGTGAGATTAATGGGGTGAATCATACCTATTTCACTGGCGCGTATTGGTATAACGGTTTCCATGAAGACGGCGTGCGCTCAGCGGTTGATGTCGCGCGAATGTTAGGCTCAGACTGGGGTAAAGAGATCGATGCTGCGTAGCGCGATCCTAAAAGGTACGATTTTCCATGAGCGCGTGAAACCCACGCGCCATCAGTTTAGTTATCCCACCGCCCAGTGGTGGCTTGCCCTTGATGAGCTTGAGCAAACTCATCAGCAGAGCCGCTTGTTTTCGACCAAAGGCTTTGCACCCTTGTGGTTCAAACGCAGTGATTATCTGCGAGGCAGTGACGGCAGCCTGAGTGATGCAGTGCTGGCAAAAGCCAGCGAACTGGCGGCAGAGCCGATAACGGGACGGGTGTACTTCCTTGGCAATTTGCGAACCTTTGGTCTGTATTTCAGTCCAATTAATTGTTACTTCATTGAGCAGACGGAAGGTGAGTATCGCTATATGTTAGCGGAGGTAAGCAATACACCGTGGAACGAACGGCATTATTATTTAGTCGATTTAAACGGGCCACTTGAGCATCCTAAAGCGTTTCATGTGTCGCCGTTTAACCCGGTCGAAATGGAGTATAAGTGGCGTTTAAAGCCACCTTTGAATCAGCCTAACCACAGTAGTTTAATTTATCTTGAGGCGCGTCGTGGTGAGCGTGAATTTATTGCCAGCATGCGTTTAAAGCGGGTCGAACTGAACTCGAATAGTATTTTACGCGTATTGCTCAGATATCCGGTGAATACACTGACCACTTTGGTGGCGATTCATTGGCATGCATTACGCTTATGGATTAAACGAACACCGATCTATGATCATCCAGATAAAATGAAAAATGGGACTTCACATGATTGATGGTGAAACGGTAATGACGGCAGAGCAGACAATGACAGGTCTTAACAAACTCTCGCGCACTATTGTCTTGTCGGTTTTGAAGCATATTGAGTATGGCCAATTGGTCATCCATGAGAATGGCCAAGAAGTGGCTAATTTCGGCCAAGCAAATGGCTTTTTGAAAGCTGAAATCAATGTGTTGCGGAGCGACTTTTATAAGCGCTTATTGTTCGGCGGCAGTATCGGAGCAGGCGAACTGTTTGTCGATGGCGCCTGGACCACGCCAGATTTGACTGCGGTCATCCAAGTGTTTGCCCGTAACCTTGAGACTTTGGACAAGTTCGAAGCTAAGCTCAGTTGGGTAATGTTGCCATGGCAGAAATTCCAGCACTGGCGTCGTAGCAACTCGAAAAAACAAGCCAAAGAAAATATTTCAGCGCATTACGATCTCGGTAATGACTTATACAAGGCGTTTTTAGACCCGCGGATGCAATACTCAAGTGCGGTCTACCCACACGCTAATGCCAGCCTGGAAGAGGCACAAGAGCATAAAATCAAACGCCTGCTGGATTCTCTCGATCTGCAACCAACGGATCATTTAGTTGAAATCGGAACCGGTTGGGGCGGGTTAGCAGTTTATGCGGCGAAGCATTATGGTTGCCGCGTGACCACCACAACGATTTCTGAAGAGCAGCACGCGTATGTTGAAGAGCTGCTTAAGCGCGAAAATCTCACCGAGCAGGTGACCTTGCTGAAAAAAGATTATCGTGATCTTGAAGGGCAATATGACAAGTTGGTGTCGGTGGAAATGATCGAAGCGGTCGGTCGCAAATACATGAGCACCTTTTTCCATACCTGCAGCCGGTTGCTGAAACCAAATGGTAAAATGGCATTACAAGCGATTACGATCGCCGACCAGCGCATGCAGAAGTACGCATATTCGGTTGATTTTATTCAAAAACATATCTTCCCAGGTGGCTTTTTGCCATCGATTCAGATGATGTCAGAAATGTATACCCGCTACACCGACATGGTGGTTCGCGAAGTATCAGACATTGGTTTTGATTATGCAAAAACCTTGCGCGATTGGCGGCATAACTTCAATCAAGCTCATCCGCAACTGCAACAGCACGGCTACGATGATCGCTTTGGTCGGCTCTGGAATTACTATATGTGTTATTGCGAAGGCGGTTTCCTTGAGCGCAGCGTTTCAGCAGTACAATTGGTAGCGACCAAACCGCAATGCCGCTAACGAAATGGCTTAATCGAACCAACTTACGCCGGCTATTTGGGCTATTTTGGTTCGATTTCGTTTGGTTTGCGGCAGTTTTTGGGCGCAACGACTGGTTGCTGTTTAGTACCGCAATGGTTGCAGCCCAATGCGTGGTTGCGGCATATTTCGGGACCTTTGCGCAACGCCGTTTTTGGCCGATAGCGACACTATTGTTTGTGCTTGGCTTGGCCCTTGAATTAACTGTGGTCGGGCTGGGGATTATCCGCTTTGATGGCGGCGTCATGCCGCTGTGGCTGGTGGTGCTCTGGGTTGGCTTTGTGCTGATGTGCCTCACCACTTTAGATGGCTTCGGTGGTCGCCCATGGCTAGCGGCACTGCTTGGTCTTGGCTTTGGTCCCGTGACCTATGCTGTTGGCGTTGAAATGCAGGCGGCGGAGCTGTTGGCACCTGTTTGGCAGTTGTGGGTAATCTATGCAGCGCTTTGGGCCGTATATATGGTTATCTTTGCAAAACTTGTTGTTAAAGTTGGAGAGCCAGTGCATGAACCGGAGCCTAGTCCAAATCCTTAGTTTGGTTGCACTCGTCGCGAGTGTAAGCCCGCAAGCGCACGCGAATCAGTGTGCGACTGAATCCTATCAAGAGCTCACTCCAGTTGGAGCGACCCGTTTATCGGTGCTGTTCTGGGATATATATGATGCTGAGCTGCGTACCGATACGGGGCGCTATGGCAACGCCTCGCAACGCGCATTGAAACTGGATTATCTGCGCGAAATCAGTAGTGCAGATTTAGTTGAAAGCACCGATGAAGAGTGGCAACGCCTTGGCTTTCGCAGCGAGCGGCATCAACAATGGCTCACTGAGCTTGCAGGGATGTGGCCTGACGTCCAAAAGGGCGATTGCTTGGTATTGATTGAAGATGCCCAAGGCCATGCCAATTTCTATAACGCCGAGGGGTTGCTCGGCTCAATTGACGCAGTCGAATTTACCAACGATTTCTTGGCCATTTGGCTGTCTGAGAAAAGCCGCTTTAAAGATGAGCGTAACGCATTAATAGGCGAGGAACCGCGATGAAAAAATATCTGTTGTTAGTGTTGCTGAGTACGGCCTTATTGGTGGGCTGTTCGAGCGGCTTAGATCGTTATACTGGCCAAGGCCCTACGCTTAAACTAGAAGAGTTTTTCAATGGCGAGCTTGTTGCCTATGGCATGGTCGAAGATTATTCAGGTGAAGTGATTCAGCGCTTTCGGGTCGACATGATCGGCACCTGGGAAGGCAACGAAGGGGTCCTCGATGAGCAGTTCTACTATGCCGACGGCAAAACCCAAGAACGTATTTGGTACATCACCAAAACCGGGCCAAATCGTTACGAAGGCCGAGCCTCAGACGTTGAGGGGGTAGCTAAAGGGGAAGTCTCAGGGTATGTCTTAAACTGGGAGTACGTGCTGAATATCGAAGTTGATGGTGAGCCGCTTGCGGTAACCCTCGATGATTGGCTCTACTTAGTCGATGAGAACAATATGATTAACCGCACGCAAATGCGTAAGTTTGGCCTGCCGGTTGGTGAAATTACCCTGTATATCGGCAAGAAGTAACCGCACTGCAATAAAAAAGCGAGCTTAATGCTCGCTTTTTTGTTTCTACACTGTTTTAACAGTCAAATTAGTTGTCGTAACCACGTGGCAGGCGAGACAGGGTCGCATGCTCTTCAAGTTTCTTCTGCCAGAGTTCTTTTGCGGTTAAACCACCGCCTGATTTAGCAGTAGATTTTTTCGCGGCAGCTTTTTTCGCAGGAGCTTTCTTTTCAGCAGCTGGCTTCGGTGCGTCAGCTTTCGCCGCAGCTTTCGCAGGCTTAGCCGCACCTTTAAGCGCTTCGGCTTCTTCTGCGAGTTGCGCGAGACGCATGTTTTTGCCACCATCTACGCTGTACCAACCGCTTTTCGCTTCAATTTTAGGTTGTTTACCGTGCGCTTGCTGATAAGCTGCTGTGAAATCAGCAACAACCTGCTCTTTATCAAGTTTGCTCATGCGTTATATCCTATGAGTTTTTAGGTTTTTTCTGAAAGTTAGCGGTTTTTTTATACCGTTTTTTGGTCAGGTTGTCCAATATCGCACCAAATTGATTGTTTAAGGTAAGAGTTAGAGCTATGCAACGACAACAACTCGAGCAGTATTTGGCAGATTATCTCGCCACCAGTCAAATCTCAGACTACAGCCCCAATGGCTTGCAGGTCGAAGGGCGCACCGATATTAAGCGTATTGTCACCGGGGTTACGGCATCGCAACGACTGCTCGATGCCGCAGTGCAAGCGCAAGCGGATGCGATACTGGTGCATCACGGTTATTTTTGGAAGAACGAGCCAGCTGTGATTACCGGCATGAAAAAGCAGCGCATCGCCACGTTACTGCAGCATGATATCAATTTATTTGGCTACCATTTACCCATAGACGTGCATCCAGAGGTGGGCAACAACGCGCAACTAGGGCGTTTACTTGGCTTTACTGAGTGCCAAGCAGTCGAATCCATCGCGCCAACTGGGGTGGTGATGCAAGGCCAGTTTGACACACCTGTAAGTCTTGCGGCACTGGTGAATATCCTCGAACAGCAATTACAGCGCAGCATGGTTTGCGTGGAGGCGGTGCACGATAACATCTGCACAGTCGCTTGGTGCACAGGTGGTGGCCAAGGTTTTATTGATGCAGCCGCGGCAGCTGGAGCGGATCTCTTCATTACCGGTGAAGTCTCTGAGCAAACCATTCATAGTGCCCGTGAACTTGGCATTAATTTTATTGCGGCGGGGCATCATGCCACCGAACGTTACGGTATTCGCGCTCTGGGCGAGCATTTAGCGGAGCGCTTTGGGCTCGAGCATCAATTTATTGATATCGACAACCCTGCATGAGCAAAAACGACCAAAGCTTCGCCGATATTGCCGGCAAGTTTAATCGCAATATTTATGGCACGCCTAAAGGTCAGCTGCGCTTGGCGGTGTTAAAGCGCGATCTGAGTTCTCTTGCGCGCAGTGAGACGCAGCTGAATATTCTCGATGTGGGAGCTGGGCTTGGCCAAATCAGTGAACTGTTTGCCAAAGCAGGGCACAGCATTACCCATAGCGATGTTGCAGAGCCGATGCTAGAGCAGGCACAACAGCGCCATCGGGAAGCCGGGTTGGCGAGCCAGTATCGATACCGTCTTGCAAGTTTGCAGGAGTTAGCGTGTGAGCCGCAGCAGTATGATTTAGTGCTTTGTCATGCGGTGCTCGAGTGGCTTGCTAAACCGCATGAAGCGATTGCGCAACTGACGCAATTAACCAAGCCGCAGGGGCGTATTTCGCTGATGTTCTATAACCGTGATGCCAAGCGCTTGGCGAATATTTTGTATGGCAACTTTGATTATGTGCAAAATGACCTACAGGTTAAAAAACGCGTGCGCTTAAGCCCACAGCAACCGCTCGCACCCGCTGAGGTTGAGAGTTGGATACAAGCAGAAGGTTTAGTCATTGAGCAACAGACTGGGGTGCGTTGTTTTTATGATTATTTAAAAACGCCGCCGCCTGCCGAACAAATGCCGCAGCTACTCGAGTTAGAGCTTGCCTACAATCAACAATCTCCTTATCGTGAATTAGGTCGTTACCAACATTGGCTTATGCGGAAGCCATAGCATGTCAGAACACGTCGTTATCTATTATCAAAGCCAACACCGAAAAGCGCGCAAACTAATGCGTGAATATAAGGCTTTTTTACTCTGTCAGCGCTGGCTTAAACAGCTTACCGTGATTGGCAGTGCCAATGAGCGCCATACTGATATTGAGCGCTTGAGTGCCTTGCGCGAGCAGGTTTCTCGGGTGTATGTGGTCGGTGGCGATGGCTCGATTAATATTGTCGCAGAAGTTTTTGCGCAAACAGACGTATCGGTTTGGGTGATTCCGGCCGGGACGGGGAACGATTTTGCCCGCGATCTCGGGATTGAAGATTCTTACTGGTTGCTGGCACCAGTTGGGCAGATGCCGCCAGCTGTCGAACAATTAAAGGTCGCGATAGGGCGAGCGAATGATTATTGCTTTGTGAACCATCTTGGCGCGGGTCTTACGGTCGATTTAATGCGCTTACAAAAGGGCCCATTTAAGAAGCTTTTTGGTAAGTTGAGTTATACCGTTGCCTTGTTACTGTATTTGCTGATGCCGAAACGTAAGCGCAGCTCGTGGCAAGTTGCCGGACAGACCGTTTACGCGCAGATTGTCGCGGTGAGCCGATTTATTGGCGGCGGTATTGCCGTTAACCCTGAGGCGAAACGCCAGCGCAGTTTAGGGCGCTATTTATTGGTGCCCGCGCACCCAGATGGCAAATTGCTGGGCGCATTTATTGCAATATTGCGTGGTCAAGCAACACCTTATTTAGAATTGTCAGATATTACCACGATTGAAGTGGGCACGAGTGATGTCGCCATTGAGCTTGATGGTGATGCGCGCATGCTTGGCCCAGTGACGGTCACGATTGAGCCGCAGGCCTTGACTGTTGCAGTACCCAGGTCTTCTCATCATTTAACTTAGGAGAATCAGTTATGACACAGTTTAACTGCGCCTTTATTGGGCTTGGGGTGATGGGCTATCCCATGGCCGGCCATATGCAGCAAAAAGGCTATGCGACCCGCGTCTATAACCGCACCCATGCGAAAGCGTTAGCATGGCAGCAAGAGTATCAGGGTGAGGTCGCAAAAACGCCTCGAGAGGCAGCCGCTGGTTGTGATTTTATCGCGGTTTGTGTCGGCAATGACGATGATGTGCGCAGCGTCTTTTACGGCGACGATGGCCTGTTAGCGCAGCTCAAGCCCGGCGCGATTGTGGTTGATCATACGACGGCCTCGGCAGAGCTTGCCCAAGAGCTGGCTGAAGCAGTACACGCACGCCACGGGCTGTTTCTTGATGCGCCAGTATCTGGTGGCCAGCAGGGCGCAATCAATGGTGTGCTGACAGCGATGATTGGCGGCGACCAAGCGGCCATAGAAAACGCTGATGACATCATCGCCAGTTACTGTAAAACGCGTCAATATATGGGGCCCGCAGGCTCTGGTCAGTTGGCGAAAATGGTCAATCAAATTTGTATTGCAGGCGTGGTCCAGGGGCTGGCTGAAGGCTTACAGTTGGCGCGTAAAGTCGGTTTAGACCCAGATGCGCTGATTAACGCAATTTCGCAAGGTGCCGCAGGCTCGTGGCAGATGGTGAACCGTTATAAAACCATGTGGCAAGGTGAGTACGAGCATGGCTTTGCGGTGGATTGGATGCGCAAGGATTTAAAAATTGCTTTAACTGAGGCAGAGCGCCAAGGGCTAAGCTTGCCACTCACCGCTTTAGTGGATCAATTTTATGCTGAAGTGCAGAAAATGGGCGGAAGCCGCTGGGATACTTCAAGTCTACTGGCGCGACTCGAGCGCGATTAAGATTTAATTCATACCATAAAAAAACCCCGCAATTGCGGGGTTTTTATTTTGAAGAATGACCCTTAACGGATACCCATACGACGCAGGGCAGACGTGCTAAAGTCACGACGCTCTGGCTCGATGTCAAAGTTCATAAACTCAGACTCTTCATTAGCAAGACCAAGCACGATATAACGACCTGAGTTCAAGTCATACAGCGCTTCGGCAGCGTTCCAAGGTGTATCGTGGTAGTAGAACTGCGTATTGTACGCTTCACCCACGCGCCAGAGTTCGCCACGGCCATCATAATGATCAACGACTGATGCACCCCACGTATCTTCATCGAAAAACATGTGACGCACAGCGTAGATATGACGCTCACCATCTTTAAGGGTTGCTTTCACTTCCCAAACACGGTGTTTTTCATAACGAATCAAGTCTTGGTTCATGTGCCCAGCGTTGATGATTTCATCATAAGTTAGGCTTGGATCCATCAACTTGTAGTTGTTGTAACCAATGTACATTTCACGCTTGCCAACTAGTTCCCACTCGTATTTATCTGGGGCACCGTTGTACATATCCAGACCATCTGAGGTACGCAGACCGTCAGACGCAGTACCTGGACCATCATACGCTACGTTCGGTGCACGACGGACACGACGTTGACCTGCGTTATAAAGCCATGCACGACGGCCTTCTTTAACTTGGTCAATCGTTTCGTGAACCAGCAAAACAGTACCAGTCAAACGTGCTGGGGCGAGAACTTCTTGCAAGAAGTAAAACAGTACGTTGTCATCGTCTTCAGTACGGCCGCTTTGCATGTACTCAGGGAAAACCAAAGATTCACGCAGCAAGACTGGCACGAAGTTACCGTCTTCAAGTACTGGGAATTGGTTCACCAAACGCTGTACCGCACCACCACGATAACGCGTGACGTGGTTCCAAATTACCTCGAGACCATTTGCAGGAATCGGGAATGGCACGTGCTTGTCAAAGTTAGCAAGACCGTTACCGCCCGCAACAAGCTCAGCGTTCACTGCATTTTTTGCAATTACGTCATACACTTCTTGTGGGTAGGCCGCTGTACGGCGAGTTGGATAGATGTTCATCTTGTAATCTGGGTACTTGTTGAACATCGCAATTTGACCAGGCGACAAAAACTCTTTGTGCTGGTCTAAGTTAGCATTGGTGATGGTGAACAGAATTTCATCGTCAGCGAATGGGTCAGCAGGGCGCATTGGGATTTCCCCATCAGCTGTAACACTGTAGCCACCCGTCCATGCAGGAATTGAACCGTCGGCATTACCTGCCATTTCAGCTCCAACTGGGGTGAGGTCTTGACCTAACCGTGCAGCTTCCTCAGGACTAACTTTAGCCATAACACTTGCCGAAATAACTGAAAGCGCAAATACACCGGCTTTAAGCATTAGTTTATTCATAGAGTTTTCCTTGTTGTACAGAAGTACTTATTATTGTGTACCCGATTAAAGTACCGCAAAACCACGACAATTAAAATGCCCATCTGCTACTAGCGTTTGGTCAAGTCTCGCTGTATTGTAACAGCTGGTTTGACCTCCCGCGAAATATGCATAGGATGTATTGCCTGTAGAAATTTTGCAACTGTTACCATTACAATTCTAAGACACAAGAAGATCAAGAGGGTTCCATGGGACGAATTACAGCTTGGAGTGGCGTCATGCTAGCCCTGTTCGGGCTACCTACCGTTGCGGCTGAGACCGTAACCGATTATGACGTGATGCTGACTCCCGCAATGCAAGCGCCAAAAGCGTCAACCGCGACATTGACCGAAATTACCAAAGCGGGTTCACGTCAAGTGGCGGTGGGTGACTTTGGGGTGGTGATTTATCGCGATGAGGATGCGCCGAACTGGCAGCAAGCTGCGGTAGATACCAGTGTATTACTGACGGCAGTGAGTTTTGCCAATGCTGAGCAAGGCTGGGCGGTTGGTCACCATGGCGTGGTCATGACCACTACTGACGGAGGCCAAAGCTGGCAACGGCAAATGGATGGTTTTGATTTTATCGAGTTGCAAATTGAGCATTATAAGCAAGTCGCTGAGCAGCTCGCTGAGGAAGTCGACAACTTACCGGATAATTCATCGTTTTCAGAGCGCGATGATCTCGAATTTCAGCTCGAAGAAGCCTTATTCCGCGCTGAATCAGCTGAACTTGCGCGCGAAGAGGGTCCCACTAAGCCGTTTTTGGATGTGTTAGCCATAGATAGCCAAACCATTTTTGTTGCAGGTGCCTATGGCACGCTGTTGCGCTCGACAGATGGCGGGCAAAGTTGGGAAATGCTCGATCAACGTATCGAGAACCCAGATGGTTTGCACATCAATGCTTTAACTTATGGTCAAGGTTCAGTCTACGCGGTTGGCGAAGGCGGGCAAATTTTCCGCAGTGACGATCAAGGTGACAGTTGGATCATGCTTGACTCGCCGTATTACGGCTCATTTTTTGAGGTATTCGTCGATCAATCTGAGCGGGTTTGGGTTGCTGGCTTGCGCGGAAATATTTTTGTCGCCGAGCATGCCGATGCAGAATTTGAACCTCTGGCGATTAACGATCGCGTCAACATCAACCAAATCATCGATGGCCCTGACGGTAGTGTGATTTTAGTGGGCAATGCCGGGTTGATGGCGCAGATTTTTGCCAACGGTGAAATGAGTCAGCAACGCCATAACAGTGGTGCAAGCCTGACGGATATTATCACCAATGCAGATGGCAGCTATACGCTTGTCGGTCAACGTGGGGTGCTTGAAGTGCAAGCGGACCTCAGTCAAGCCAGCCAATAAAAGGTTAACATTAAGATGTCGAAACAGATTCATACAACTGAGGTCGTGCTGGAAAAAGCGTTATTCAAATTCCGACCGTTTTGGTTTGTGATTTTTGCGCTGCTGACGGCGTTTTTAGCTTGGCATGCGAGCCAGGTGCGCCCCGAAGCGTCTTTCACAAAAATGATTCCGACCAATCATCCGTTTATTCAAAACTACTTTAAACATGCGGATGATTTATCCACCCTTGGTAACGTGGTGCGGATTGCCGTTGAAACGACTGACGGTGATATTTTTACGCCTGAATACCAAAAGTTGCTGCAAGAAGTCACCGACGAAGTGTTCTTTATACCCGGCGTTGATCGCAGTGGCTTAAAGAGTATTTGGACGCCAAACGTGCGCTGGAGTGAAGTGACCGAAGAAGGCTTCGTGGGTGGACCTGTGATTCCCGATACTTGGGATGCATCTGCCGCGTCACTTGACCAATTGCGCACCAATATTCTGCGCTCGGGTGAAGTGGGTAACTTAGTCGCCAACAATTTCCGCTCTGCGCTTATTTATGTGCCGCTTAATGAGGTGAATCCAGATACGGGTGAAGCGCTTGATTATCAGGAGTTTTCAGAAAACCTTGAAAACCTGATTCGAGATAAATACGAAAGCGACACCATCAAGATTCATATCACTGGCTTTGCAAAAATTATCGGTGATTTGATTGAAGGAGCCGAGCAGGTTGGCTTGTTCTTCTTATTGGCGATCATCATTACCTTGTTGATGCTTTATATCTACAGCCGCTGTTGGCGTAGCGCATTAGCGGTATTGTCGTGCTCATTTATTGCTGTGGTCTGGCAGTTGGGCATCATTAAATTGATTGGAAGCGGGATTAACCCATACTCGATGTTAGTGCCGTTTTTGGTGTTCGCGATTGGGGTCAGCCATGGCGTGCAGATCATTAACGCAATCGCGAATAACCGCGTCGATGGGCACGATAAGTTCGACTCCTCGAAATTAGCCTTCCGTGGCCTCTATATTGCTGGTTTAACTGCGTTGGTCTCTGACGCGATCGGCTTTACCACCTTGATGGTCATCGATATTGCGGTGATTCAAGAACTCGCCATTGCCGCCAGTATCGGGGTTGCGGTTGTGGTTCTGACCAATCTTGGTTTGTTGCCACTGATCATGTCGTACATCGGGGTGTCACCGAAAGGCACGGAATATACCGCCAAAGTGCGTGGCGAGCGTCACCCGGTGCTGAACTTCTTTACCCATTTCTCACGCCCTAAATACGCTTACACAGCGCTCGTTGTTGCTTTGATTGGTTTAGGTTGGGGGCTGTATTACGGTCAGCAGATGAAAATCGGTGACCTTGATGCGGGTGCACCAGAGTTGCGTCCAGACAGCCGCTATAATCTCGATAACCAGTTCATCGTGGACAACTATAGTTCGAGCACCGATATCTTCGTGGTCATGGCTGAAACCGAGCCAAGCCAGTGTATTGCGTATGACAATCTCGAAGTGATGGATCGTTTTAGCTGGCACATGCAGAACACCCCTGGTGTGCAGGATGTTAAATCGGTTGTGTATGTGGCGAAAATGGGCGGTTACGGGCTGAACGAAGGTAACCTCAAGTGGTTTAGCTTGAATCGCAACCAGTACGTGCTCAATGCCAATACCAGTCGCACACCGCCGGGTCTTATTAACCCAGATTGTTCGATGGCGCCGATCATCATCTATTTGAATGATCACAAAGCAGAGACGCTGAAAACTGTGGTGGCTGCGGTTGATAACTTTAATCAGAGCTATCAACAAGAAGGCCTCGAACTGCTGATGGCAGCCGGTAATTCAGGCATCGAAGCGGCAACTAACTCGGTTATCGAAGATGCCCAATACGAGATGTTATTGTGGGTCTACGGGGTCGTGATTGTGCTCTGTTTGATTACCTTCCGTAGCATTCGTACGGTGATCTGTATCGTCTTGCCACTGATGTTAACCACCATTATGAGTCAGGGTCTTATGGCTGTACTCGGGATTGGTGTGAAAGTTGCGACCTTGCCTGTTATCGCCCTTGGCGTAGGTATTGGGGTCGACTACGGGATTTATATCTACACCAAGATCAAAGAAGGTTTAGAGCAGGGCATGCACCTTGATGACTGCTACAAATATGCGCTCGATAGCACAGGTAAAGCCGTTGGTTTCACTGGCTTAACCCTCGCCATTGGGGTGGCAACTTGGATCTTTTCGCCGATCAAGTTCCAAGCAGACATGGGTATCTTGTTAACCTTTATGTTCCTGTGGAATATGCTCGGTGCCTTGATTCTGATCCCTGCCTTGGCGCGCTTATTTGCGCGCTTCGGCAAGCAGATTCATTAAGCGGTTGGGGTGTCGGCTAAGATAAAGTCGGCACCCTTCGCCGCGATGGCCATGGTGGGCGCATTGGTGTTGCCGCTCACTACCCGTGGCATAATCGATGCGTCAATCACTCGTAAGCCACTGACACCTTTCACGCGTAAACGCTCATCCACCACTGCATTGTCATCTCTACCCATCCGACAGGTACTGGTAGGGTGATAAATCAGGCCAATATTTTCTTGGATCTCTTTGAGTAAATCGGCATCGCTCTGATCGGGCTTTGGAAACAGTTCACCGCCATTAAACGGCTCCATCGCGGGCTGTCGCATAATCGCTTGGACTTGACGCACACCATTTAACAGCACTTGTTGGTCTTCGACATTATCTAAAAAGCGATATTCGAAGTGGGGCGCTTGCTTCGGATCGGCCGATTGCAATGAGAGTTTGCCGCGAGCATTCGGTCGTAACACGCAGACATGGCAGGAGAAGCCGTGTTTGACCGCAGGACTTAAGTCATAGCCGCTGTCATTAAATAACGTCGGCACCACGTGCAATTGCATATCCGGTGTTTCAACGGATGGGTCGCTGCGAAGGAAGCCACCAACTTCACAAGGAGATACCCCGAAACTGCCGCTTTTATCACGGCGGTAACGCAATAATTCACGTCCTAAGCGCCATAATCCGGCGGGGCTTAAGGTAATGCCGTCTTTTGCTTTGTTTTTAAAGTGCAGGGTAACATCGACATGCTCTTGCAGATTGGCTCCCACCTCAGCACGATCACTGACCACTGGAATGTCGAACTTCTGTAGTTCGGCGGCAGGGCCGACCCCCGATAGCATCAGCAGTTGCGGTGAGTTGATGGCTCCCGCGGCGACAATAATTTCATGCTTCACATGCAGTTGCTTAAGTGCGCCGCGGTGACGGAATTCAACCGCAACAGCACGTTGCTGCTCAAATACCACACGCTCAACTAAGGTGTCTGTGATGACGGTTAAGTTACTGCGGGCGCGCGCGGGTTCTAAAAAGGCGCGGCGCGCGCTCCAGCGCATTTTATCTTTAATAGTAAACTGGTATGGGCCAACCCCATAGAGTGACTCACCGTTAAAATCAGGGTTAAAAGGTAAGCCATATTCCTGTCCAGCCTCTACAAACGCTTTAGCGACGGCAAAGTGAGTCGGATTATCGCTTACATAAAGCGGCCCTGAGTCGCCATGGTAGGCATCGGCGCCGCGCTGGTTCTGCTCAAGGGCTTTAAAGGTCTCGAGCATCGACTGATAGCTCCAGTCAGGGCCAGCTTCACTTTCCCAATGAGCGTAATCAATGGGGGCGCCACGGGTGTAGATCATGGCATTGATACCACTTGAGCCACCGAGCATTTTTCCGCGCGGAGTATAGAGCCCTTTGCCTTTGCGCAAGGGAGCGCGATCTTTGCTGCGATACATCCAATTAAATTTAAAGCTACGCATAAAGCGGGCCACGCCACCTGGCATGTCGACAAATATAGATTTGCCATCGCCACCCGCCTCGAGTAACACCACTTGGTATCGCCCACAGGCGGACAGACGGTCGGCCAACACACAGCCGGCAGAACCGCCACCAACAATAATAAAATCAGGGTGGGCAGGGAGTGAGGTCATAAGCTCTCCACATAGCGATAGAGGTCATAGAGCAACCGCTGTTGATGCGGATGGTCTTGATGCTCAAGCATAAGTTGTTCAAGTTGTTCGATAAATTCTTGCGTACTCAAAGCACCTTTGGGTGGCTCGAGCAGACGTTGTTGTAAAAATCCGCGCCAACGAGCGAGTTCATTTGCGCTCAAAGTCGCAGGATAATTGCGGGCGCGATAGCGAAACAGCATTTCGGGGATGCGCTCATCTTCAAATTGCAAGCTCAAGCCAGCCAGTTGCTCTGGCGGGGTCGCGCGGATCATGGTCATCGCTTGACGATCGTGATCACTGAAAAACGCACCGCTATAAAGCTCAAAATCAGGATCTTGCAGCGAAGGATGGGGTTGATAGTCACGTTGCTCGCTGACGACATCGATGACCCGTTGGCGGAATTCGGGTTGTTGCCGTAACCATTGATAGCGCTCGATTAACTCGGGGACTGAAATGTCGAGCTCGCTGGCACGCTGTTCTGAGAGAACTTTAATCGGTGCCAGAAATGGACATTTATTAAGGGCGAGGACTTTACCGCCAAATGCTTCGAGTTGTTGTTCTAGACGCTCTTGCTTAGGCATAAAGCGGCGCTCGCGCATGGTCTCAGCTGTTGCCTCAAGAAAGGCCCGCGGGTCACAGCGTAAATCCCAATAAATCAGCTGATTGGGTTGATCCGGATGTTCATCGAGGGGCATGATAAAGCTGGTATAGCCGTTATCTGCACCGTAAAACCCATGCACATGCAGCAGCGGTTGAGCGCTTTGCTCGGCTTCGGCGATGAGCTTTTTCAAAGCGGCTTTACCGCGATGCTGAAAAGCGAAATCAAACAAGCGTGGTTGTTTCGTTTTAATTAATTTGGCAATGGCAATGGTGGCATAAACGTCAGCCATGGCATCGTGGGCTTGCCCGTGATCGATGCCGTTTGCGCGAGTTAAATCTTCAAGTTTAAGGCTGACCCGACCATCATCGTGTTGCGGCCACTGAATTCCCTCTGGGCGCAGGGCATAACAGGCCCGCACTAAGTTGATCAGATCCCAGCGGCTATTGCCGTTTTGCCAAGTGTGCGCATAGGGGTCGTGAAAATTGCGATAAAACAAATAGCGGGTGACTTCATCGTCGAACTGGATGTTGTTGTAACCCACCGTCACGGTATTCGCTTGACTAAATTCAGCCGCAATACGGTTAGCAAACTCGGCTTCAATCGTGCCATTTTGTAAGGCGTACTGTGGCGTGATACCCGTCACCAAGACCGCCATTGGCTGCGGCAGAAATTCTTGGCTTGGCTGGCAATAAAGCCGCAACGGACGCGCACAGGGTTCAAGCTCGAGATCAGTGCGTAAACCTGCGAATTGCGAGGGGCGGTCAAGTTGTGGATTTACCCCCCAAGTTTCGTAATCATGCCAGTAAAAAGTTAGTTGCGGATCCATAATACTCAGATACAAATTGGTCTTACCTCAACCATAACCATGCGCTTGATTTTGCGCAAGCATTCAACTCGCTCGAATGCGTAATTTGCCCGATAGAACGAGTGGTATCTGAACGACAGCGGTGGCACTATGAATAACGTTAGTCGAACAGAGGACTTAGGCAATGAAATTTATTTCAAGTATGAGTGCACTTGCGTTACTTGCCGCTGCGGCGATGAGCCCGGCGATTTTGGCCAGTGATAGCGAAACTCATCCCATTGCGATCGCTATTCACGGTGGTGCGGGAACGATTTCGCGGGCAAATTTAACAGCTGAGCAAGACCGCGCCTATCGCGCTAAGCTTAAAGAAGCCGTTGATGCGGGCCATCAGATTTTGGCCAGCGGTGGAGCCAGTATGGAAGCGATCATTGCAGCGATTCAGATCCTTGAGGATTCGCCGTTTTTCAATGCAGGTCGTGGGGCTGTGTATACCTACGATGGCATCCATGAACTCGACGCTTCGATTATGGACGGCGCCACGCGCGAGGCTGGCGCGGTTGCTGGCGTGACCACAGTTAAAAGCCCAATTGCCCTCGCCGAGAAGGTGATGACCAATTCAGTGCACGTTATGCTAAGTGGCGCTGGGGCGGAGCAATTTGCTGCCGAGCAGGGCCTCGAACTGGTTGAAAACAGCTATTTTAATACTGACCAACGGCGCCAGCAGTTAGAGCGCGTTAAAGCGGCAATGGAGCAAGCCAATCAGCAAGCGATGGCGCAACTCGATGTCGATTACAAATTCGGTACCGTCGGTGCGGTAGCGATTGACCAACAGGGGAACGTCGCTGCGGGCACTTCGACCGGTGGTATGACCGCCAAGCGTTATGGCCGGGTTGGCGATGCGCCGATTATTGGCGCGGGCACTTGGGCCGATAATGAAAGTTGTGCGGTAAGTGCAACGGGCCATGGGGAATACTTTATCCGTTATCATGTTGCCGCGGACATTTGTAACCGCATGAAGTACCTCGGTGAAGATGTGCAAACGGCAGGTGATGCGGTGATTTTTGATACCTTGTTGCCAGCTGGTGGGACCGGTGGTGTGATCATTGTTGACCATGAAGGCAACGTTCACATGCCGTTTAACACCGAAGGTATGTATCGCGCCAAACGTGTTGGCGACGAGGCCGCTGTCGTCTCCATATACGCAGATGAAGCGCAATAAACTCTCCGCTCTAGCGTAGTCATTGCGGCACGAGGCTGTTAAAATTAGCAGCCTCTGTAGCCCGCAAAGAGGTTTGCTGATTTGCAGCCAATCAAGTTCCCAGCAGAATTACCTGTTGTTCAAGCAAAAGCTGAGATTCAAGCCGCGATTCAAGCGCATCAAGTGATTATCGTCGCCGGTGAAACGGGCAGCGGTAAAACCACTCAGTTGCCGAAAATGCTATTGGAACTTGGCTATGGTAAAGCGGCGCATGGCGGCAAAACCTTAATTGCTCACACCCAGCCGCGGCGACTTGCCGCGCGCAGTGTAGCGCAGCGGATTGCCAGTGAGCTTGAAACTGAACTTGGCTCCTTGGTGGGTTACAAAATTCGTTTCCAAGACCAGACGCAAGCGGGCACGGCAATTAAGCTGCTCACCGACGGCATGTTGTTAGCCGAATTGCAGAATGACCAGCTGCTGCGTCAATATGATGCGATCATCATCGATGAAGCCCACGAACGCAGCCTTAATATCGACTTCTTACTTGGAGTTTTAGCAAAAATTTTGCCAAAACGCCCTGAGCTTAAACTGATTATCACTTCTGCAACCATCGAGACGGAGCGTTTTTCCAAGCATTTCGGTGAGGCGCCTATCATCACCGTAAGCGGCCGGACTTTTCCCGTTGAGGTGCGCTATCGGCCGTTAGAGAATGATGATGACGATGTGGTACAGGGTGTGTGCGATGCCATCGCTGAGATTGAGCGTGAAGGTGCAGGAGATGTGCTCATATTCGCTAGTGGTGAGCGCGAGATCCGTGATTTTGCTGAAGCCCTACACGAGTTGGACCTAACAAATACGGAAATCTTACCCTTATTCGCACGCTTGTCCGCAGCGGAACAAAATCGTATCTTCCAGCCTCATAGCGGGCGCCGTATCGTGATTGCAACCAATGTAGCTGAGACCTCGTTGACGGTACCGGGGATCCGCTTTGTGGTTGATCCAGGCACAGCACGAATTAGTCGTTACAGCTATCGCACCAAAGTGCAACGATTGCCGATTGAAAAAATTTCCCAAGCGAGTGCCAATCAGCGAATGGGGCGCTGTGGTCGAATCGGTCCGGGGATTTGTCTGCGACTCTACTCTGAAGAAGATTTTTTGCAGCGCCCGGAATATACCGATCCGGAAATTTTGCGGACTAATTTAGCGGCGGTTATTTTGCAAATGACGTCCGCGCGCCTGGGCGACATCCGCCGTTTTCCGTTTATTCAAAAGCCCGATGAGCGCTTCATCAAAGACGGTATGAATCTGTTGCAAGAGTTGCATGCGTTAAAACCGCAGCACTCGCGTAAACACGGGATTCGGCTCACGCCACTTGGCCGTCAGCTTGCGCGGCTGCCGCTTGATCCGCGCTTGGCTCGAATGGTACTGGCCGCCCGCGATTACGGCTGTATCCAAGAGATCATGGTGATTGTTGCGGCGTTGAGTATTCAAGATCCGCGTGAGCGACCGCAACAGGCGCAGCAAAAAGCGGACACCTTGCATCAGCGTTTTCACGATAAAGACTCAGACTTTATGGCGTATTTAAATTTGTGGAATTATCTGCAAACGCAACAACATGAGCTTTCGAAAAGTCAGTTTCGCAAACGCTGCAAGCAGGAGTTTTTGCACTTTTTACGGATTCGCGAATGGCAAGATGTGTATACCCAAATTCGCCAAACCGTGCGCGAGATTGGCTTACCGATTAATTCAGAGCCGGCGAATTACGAGGCCATTCACCGCGCCTTGCTCAGTGGTTTGCTTTCGCATATTGGCACAAAAGCTGAGCAATTCGAGTTCCAAGGCGCGCGCCAGCGTAAATTCTTTATATTCCCGGGCTCAGGTTTATTTAAAAAGTCGCCGAAATGGGTGATGTCCGCCGAACTGGTTGAAACGACCCGTTTGTATGCTCGCGTAAATGCCAAAATTGAGCCGGAATGGATTGAGCCACTCGCTCAGCACTTGGTTAAACGTCAGTACTTAGATCCACACTTTAGCCGTCGCCAAGGCTCGGTGGTCGCTGATGAGCAAGTGACCCTGTTTGGCTTAATTATTGTGCCGCGGCGTAAGGTTCAATATGGTCCAGTTGCGCCTGTTGCGGCACGCGAAATCTTTATTCGAGAGGGTTTGGTAGAAGGCCAGCTTAAGCGCCAATTACCCTTTATTCAGCATAATCTCGATTTAATCGAAGGGGTCCGTGAGCTTGAAGAAAAATCGCGGCGGCGGGATATTTTAATTGATAGCGAAGCGCTATTTGCAGCCTATGATGCGCTGATCCCCGAGCAAATTTATAACGAGCAATTGCTGGCGGGTTGGTGGCATAAGGCCAGTAAAAATGAGCCGAAACTACTGTTTTTTACGCGCGAGCAGTTAATGGCGCAAGAAGCGGATCATGTGACCGCAGATGCGTATCCAAATTTTTGGCAGCAGGGCGACCTGAAATTGCCGTTGCTCTACAAATTTGAGCCGGGCACGGAAGATGATGGGGTGACTTTGGAGATCCCTCTCGCGCTGTTAAACCAAGTAAAGAATCAAGGCTTTGATTGGCTTATTCCAGCGTTACAAGAGGATTTGGTGATTGCCTGGATTAAATCGTTACCAAAAACTTTGCGCCGGCATTTTGTCCCTGCACCGAATTATGCCCAAGCTTTCTTGGCTGATGTGGATGAACAAGCACGGCAACTGCCATTGTTAGAGGCGCTAACGGCCAAGTTTCGCCGCATGACTGGGGTGACAATTCCTGAGGATGCCTGGCAGCCAGAGTTGCTACCCGACCATTTGCGGATGAACTTCGCAGTGGTGGATGAAACGCATCAACGTATTGCGCAGCAGCGCGATTTAACCGAGTTGCAGCGCAGTTTGCAGGGGCGCGCCAAAGCAGCCGTGGCCGAGGTCGTGCAGGCACAGGCGCAAGCAACGCCGGAATATGTGAAGAACTGGAGTTTCGGTGAGCTTGCTAAAGTCGTTGAGCAACGCAAAGGGGCGTACTCAGTCAAAGCCTATCCAGGTTTGGTTGCGAGCGCAGCAGGCGTCAAAGTTGAGCTGTTTGAGCAACCCGAAAAGGCTGAGCAAGCGCATCAGCGGGGTCTGCGCGATTTATTGAAGCTGCAATTACCCTCGCCAATTAACTATTTGCAACAAACCCTCTCAAACAAGGCCAAGCTGGCCATGTATTACAACCCTTGGGGCAAAGTCGAGCAACTGCTTGATGATTGCGTGAATGCGGCGCTAGACCAAATGATTGAGCAAGCGGGCGAGGTTCGCAACGAAGCTGAGTTTAGTGCCTTGGTTGAGCATGCGCGGGCCCATTTGAATGATGCGGTCACCGAGATTGCGAGCCAGGTTGAGCGGATACTGGTGCAATCACAGAATGTCAAAAAGCGCTTGAAAGGGCGGGTACCACTGGATCAAATTCAAGCCCATGGCGATATTAAGCAGCAACTTGAGGGCTTGGTTTATCCTAAGTTTGTGAGTGAACTGGGGGCTGCGCGGCTGGCGGATGTGACGCGTTATCTGGCGGCGATTGAAAAACGTTTGGATAAGTTGCCTGCCGATCCAAACCGTGATCGGTTGCAGCTGCTGACCTTAAATCAGCTCGAGAAAGACTACACTGAACTGCTCGCGAAGGCCGAGCGGCTTGGGAATTATCAGGCGTTAAGTGAGTTGAATTCGATTCGTTGGATGTTAGAAGAGTTGCGGGTGAGCTTTTTTGCGCAGACGCTTGGAACTCGCTTCCCCGTATCAGAGAAGCGAGTGAAGACGGCTTTAGCTGGCGTAAAGGTCTAAATTCTCACGCGCATAGGCTTCAAATTCAGTGCAACCACCGATGTGTTGCTCATCGATGAAAATTTGCGGCACCGTGTGAACCGGCTTACCGACCGTCTTTTCAAGGTCAGCTTTGCTGATGCCTTCTTCATACATATCGATATAGCGGAACTCAAAATCATCGCGTTGCTCAGCGAGCTTCTCGGCAATTTGTTTCGCACGAACACAATACGGACATGCTGGACGTCCAAAAATCACTGTAAACACTCGGTTGCTCCTTAAGCTTGAAAAGTATATGTGCACTATTTTCTTACAATTTGTGTGGAAAAACCAATAAGTTTTCCCTATTACAACATTCGGTAGAATTGATACGCGAGAGTAGTTTAATGCTCAAGTTCGAGGTCGGAGGCGGGGACACAGCAGCAAGGGAGGCAATCACCGGGACGAACGAAGGCGAGGGGCTCGTTGATATAAGTCACGTCACCGCTCACCAACTTGCTGCGGCAGGCGCCACAGAAGCCTTCTCGACAGTGGTAATGGAGTTGAACCTTCTGGGCCTCGAGACTCTCGAGCAATGATTTATCGTCAGAATCGGAAACGGTCAGCGAATGCTGACCGTTAATTGTGACTTTGAAGGTTTTGCTCATGATTGCATCGCGCCTTACAGCTCAAAGTCTCCGAGGTCTGTTGCCGATACTTGGCTATCAATTTGACCGACCAAATATGAACTGATTTCAGCTTCTTGTGGCGCCACTTGAACGTTATCTGAAACGAGATACTTGTTCATCCATGGGAGCGGGTTACTACGCTGTTTAAACGGTGGTTCGAAGCCGATGGCTTCCATCCGTAGGTTAGCGATGTATTCGACATATTGGCACAGCATATCTTCGTTAAGGCCGATCATTGAGCCATCTTTGAATAGATAATGCGCCCACTCTTTTTCCTGTTCGACAGCTTTCATAAAGATTGCGAGGGCGTCTTCGCGCAATTCTTCAGCGATTTCACGCATCTCTGGGTCGTCTTTATTGTACTGCCAGAGGTTGATGATTTGCTGAGTTGAAGCCAAGTGGAGGTTCTCATCACGCGCAATTAAGCGAATGATTTTCGAGTTTCCTTCCATCAAGTCGCGCTCGGCAAAAGCAAAGGTGCAGGCAAAGCTGACATAGAACCGAATGGCTTCAAGTGCGTTAACTGAGTTAATGCACAAGAACAATTTTTTCTTCAGTTCGCGCATGGTGACGTTATGTACTTCACCGTCGACCTCGATTTCGCCTTCACCGTGGGTTTGCCACAACTGAGTGTAGAAAATGAGGTCGTCATAATACTGCGAAATATCGTTCGCGCGCTTTTGAATCTCTTGGTTAATAACGATGTCTTCGAACACTTCACTCGGGTCAGAGAACAGGTTACGCAAAATATGCGTGTATGAACGCGAATGAATGGTCTCGAAGAACGACCAGGTTTCAATCCACGTCTCAAGCTCTGGAATCGAAACAATCGGCAGCAGGGCGATGTTTGGGCTGCGGCCTTGGATTGAATCAAGCAAGGTTTGATATTTCAGGTTCGAAATAAAAATATGCTTTTCACTGTCGGTCAAGTTCTGGAAATCGACCCGGTCACGGCTTACATCAACTTCTTCTGGACGCCAGAAAAAGCTGATTTGTTTTTCGATAAGTTTCTCAAAAATACTATGTTTTTGTTGGTCATAACGGGCCACGTTGACCGAGTTCCCAAAGAACATAGGTTCGTTCAATGGATCACTTTGATTCTTGTTAAACGTAGAGTAACTCATTGCGCATTTGCCTCTTAAATTTTACATGCACCGCCGGCACAATCATCATCTTCCTGCTCGACAGCAACTGTCGCACCATTCGCATTTTCTGCGTCGCGCTGTTGCTGATCGACTTTGTCGCGCAGATCAACCTGATTGTCCGATGCGCCATCACGGGTATTGTGGTAATACAAGGTTTTTACCCCGAGTTTGTACGCATAAAGCAAGTCTTGCAGGAGTTGCTTCATCGGCACTTTGCCGCCTTCAAACTTGCTCGGGTCGTAGTTGGTATTGGCTGAAATGGTTTGGTCAACGAATTTTTGCATGATGCCAACCAATTCCAGATACCCTTTATTACTTGGAATCGTCCAAAGCAGTTCATAGGCATCTTTTAAGGTTTCATACTCAGGCACCACCTGTTTAGTGACCCCATCTTTTGATGCTTTGATACTGATATGGCCACGTGGTGGCTCGATGCCGTTGGTCGCATTTGAGATCTGCGATGAGGTCTCAGATGGCATCAAGGCCGACAGGGTTGAGTTGCGCATGCCGTATTGCTGTACATCGGCTCGTAACTGTTCCCAATCAAGGTGGAGTTCTTCCGTACAGACCGCATCGAGATCCTTTTTATAGGTATCAATCGGCATGATCCCTTGCGAGTAGGTGGTTTCGTTGAATTTCGGACAAGCTCCCAATTCCTTGGCAAGGTTCACCGAAGCTTTCATCAGATAGTACTGAATCGCCTCAAAGGTTTTGTGGGTAAGGGCATTGGCCGAACCATCGGAATAACGTACACCATTTTTCGCAAGGTAATAGGCATAGTTAATGACCCCGATACCGAGTGTACGCCGCCCCATGGTTGCGTTGTATGCTGCAGGAACCGGATATTCTTGGTAATCAAGCAGGCTATCGAGCGCACGAACTGCAAGTTCAGCCAGCTCTTCAAGTTCATCAAGCGACTTAATCGCGCCGAGGTTGAATGCCGAAAGGGTACACAGAGCGATTTCACCATTCTCATCATTAACATGCTCGAGTGGCTTGGTCGGAAGTGCGATTTCAAGACACAAGTTGCTCTGCCGAATCGGTGCATATTCAGGGTTAAACGGACTGTGCGTATTGCAGTGGTCAACGTTTTGCAGGTAGATACGACCAGTACTGGCACGTTCTTGCATAAACAAGCTGAACAATTCGATGGCTTTGATGCGCTTTTTACGAATCGATTCATCTTGCTCGTATTGTGTATATAAACGCTCGAATTCAGCCTGGTTAGCAAAGAATGCTTCATACAGACCAGGCACGTCAGACGGGCTAAACAGGGTGATGTAATCGTCTTTAATCAAGCGCTGATACATTAAGCGGTTGAACTGCACGCCATAGTCGAGATGACGGACCCGGTTTTCTTCCACACCACGGTTGTTCTTCAATACCAACAGGTTCTCGACCTCAAGGTGCCAAAGTGGATAGAACAAGGTTGCTGCACCACCGCGCACGCCGCCTTGCGAACAACTTTTAACAGCCGTTTGGAAATATTTGTAGAACGGAATACAGCCAGTGTGGAACGCTTCACCGCCACGAATCGGACTACCGAGGGCACGAATACGACCCGCGTTAATACCAATGCCCGCACGCTGTGAGACATATTTAACAATCGCACTTGCGGTGGCGTTAATCGAATCGAGACTATCGCCGGCCTCAATCAGTACACATGAGCTGAATTGACGCGTTGGGGTGCGCACACCGGCCATAATTGGCGTCGGCAAACTGATCTTGAACTGAGATGCGGCATCATAGAAACGCTTAATGTAATCCATCCGCGTCTCGCGTGGATAGTTTGCGAACAAGCATGCAGCAACGAGTACGTACAAGAATTGCGCACTTTCATAAATGTCACCGGTTACGCGGTTTTGTACCAGGTATTTCCCTTCAAGTTGCTTCACCGCTGCGTATGAGAAGTTCAAGTCGCGGCTATGATCGATAAAGTCGTTCATTTGCGCGAATTCAGCTTCGCTGTAATCTTCGAGGAGGTGTTTGTCGTAGCGACCCGCTGCGACCATTTTAGTGACTTGGTCAAACAGGTGAGGTGGCTCGAATTGGCCGTAGGCTAATTTACGCAAATGGAAAATCGCTAAGCGCGCGGCCAAATATTGATAATCGGGCGCGTCTTCTGAAATTAAATCAGCGGCCGCTTTGATGATTGTTTCATGAATATCTTCGGTTTTAATCCCATCGTAGAATTGAATGTGTGACTTGATTTCAACTTGTGAGACGGAGACGTTATTTAAACCTTCTGCGGCCCAGCTAATGACGCGATGGATTTTGTCCAAATCAAGCGGTTCACGTTCGCCGCTACGCTTGGTTACGAAGAGTTGCTTGTTCATGTTGCGCACCCGTTATCGTTATATTTAACTGTTTTATGGGGACACAAGATATTGTGTGGTTAATTGGTAAGCAGCGCACAAAACACACAATATATGGTGTCTAAGACTATGCCTAATGTAGACAGACAACGGGCTATGATCAAGCGGATTTTTTAACGAAATTTGAGATTTTTGCTCGAGGGCTCAGGTGACATTCCCTAAAGCCCTTGACCTAACTAGATTTTATAAAAAGCAAGCCTTAAAAAATTTTTTTTAAGGCAATAAATCTAACAATTCGAGTGGGGTTTTTATGCGATGGTCAGCCTGCCACAAGTGTGGCGACTCATCAGCGTGAATATAACCATAGTCTGCAATGACGGTACGCATACCGGCGGCCTTACCGGCAATGATGTCGCGCTCTGCATCGCCGACGTACCAGGCTGTGGTTGGATCCACTCCTAGCAGTTCTGCTGCGTGTAGAATCGGATCAGGATGCGGTTTGGCCCGCGCTACGGTATCACCGCTCACCACCACTTCAATTGCCGCTAGAGCAGGAAACTGAGGGACCAGCTGGTCGGTTAAAAAGCCCGGCTTGTTGGTGACAATCGCAACGGCAAAGCCGCGCCGGTTTAACGCCTCAAGCAATTGCTGAACCCCATCGAATAGCTGGGTGTACTGGGCAAGATTGTTATTATAAATGTCTAAAAAACGGGTCCGTAAGGTCTCGCGATGGGCGTTAAAATAATCTTCACCAAAACCGTATTTAAGAAGTCCAGCCGAGCCGTGCGATGCAATCGGT
Source organism: Pseudidiomarina taiwanensis (assembly GCF_003987435.1). Taxonomy (GTDB): domain Bacteria; phylum Pseudomonadota; class Gammaproteobacteria; order Enterobacterales; family Alteromonadaceae; genus Pseudidiomarina; species Pseudidiomarina taiwanensis. Next base: position 383,143 of record NZ_PIQG01000001.1, read on the forward strand.
GTGTATTCACTCGCAGCAACTGCAGGGCGACCGTATTCACTGAGGACTTGATTTAATGCTGCACCGAGATCGGGTGCGGTATCAAGCAGGGTGCCGTCTAAGTCGAATAATACGGCACTCATGCAGGGCGCTCCAAACAGACGATGTAGTTCACATCGACATTACTACTATCTAAATAAAAGCCGCGCCATGGTAAATAGTGCATGCCCGTCATGTGTGTTGCTTCTAAGCCAACTTGGTCGGTCATCTGCAGTAACTCAGCAGGTTGAATGAACTTGTTGTGCTGGTGCGTGCCTTTCGGAACCCAGCCCAGCACATACTCGGCAGCAACGATACCAAGCAACCAAGACTTGGCGTTTCGATTCAGGGTCGAAAGAAAGACCAAGCCACCTGGTTTCACTAATTTGGCAAGGGCATTGATAATGCTGGCTGGGTCAGGGACGTGCTCAAGCATTTCAAGACAGGTGACAATATCATATTGCGCTGGCGCTTCAGTGGCGTGTTGCTCTGCGGCAACGCAGCGGTAATCAATCTCAACTTTACTCTCAAGGGCATGCAAGCGAGCGACTTGCAGCGAGGCTTCTGCCATGTCGATAGCGGTGACCTGTGCACCTTGTTTCGCGAGCCCCTCAGCGAGTAAGCCTCCACCGCAGCCGACATCAAGCACGCGCTTACCGAAGACCCCGTCAGCTTGGCGTTGAATATAGTCGAGGCGCAGTGGATTAATTAAATGTAGCGGTTTGAACTCACCCTCTGGATCCCACCAGCGTGATGCGATCGCACTAAATTTTTCAATTTCTGCAGGGTCAACATTCGATTTCGTGTTCATAGGACTTCTTTAACGGCGCAAAAGTGGGTACAGTGTACCTAACCTAATGCGTTAAAAAAAGCGCCTTAAAAAGGGTGTCATGGCCTCGAGCAGAGGTTACAATAGGACACACGCAATTATTATAAAAAGTACGGTCGTTTAGGGATAAAAGTATGAGTGATCTCGCCAGAGAAGTCGTTCCGGTCAATATTGAAGATGAATTAAAAAGCTCGTATCTCGATTACGCAATGAGCGTTATCGTCGGACGAGCCTTGCCTGATGTCCGCGATGGCTTGAAGCCCGTTCACCGACGCGTCTTGTTCGCGATGAACGAACTGAAGAATGACTATAACAAGCCCTACAAAAAATCGGCGCGTATCGTCGGTGACGTGATCGGTAAATATCACCCACACGGTGATAGTGCGGTATACGACACAATTGTGCGGATGGCACAGCCATTCTCGCTGCGTTATATGTTGGTCGATGGCCAAGGTAACTTTGGTTCAGTCGATGGTGACTCAGCCGCGGCCATGCGTTATACCGAAATTCGGATGGCGAAAATCGCTGCTGAACTGCTTTCAGACCTTGATAAAGAAACGGTCGACTTTGTGCCGAACTACGATGGCACTGAACAAATTCCAGATGTCCTGCCAACTCGTGTGCCCAACTTATTAGTGAATGGTTCTTCGGGTATCGCGGTGGGGATGGCGACCAATATTCCGCCGCACAACTTAACCGAAGTGATCGATGGCTGTTTAGCCATGATCGACAAGCCGGATATCACTATTGATGAATTGATGGAGTATATCCCGGGCCCTGATTTCCCCACCGCAGCTACCATTTCGGGCCGAGCAGGCATTATTGAAGCCTATCGCACCGGCCGCGGTCGTATTCATTTGCGTGCACGTGCTGAAATCGAAACCGATAGCAATGGTCGTGAAGCCATTATCGTCACCGAGATTCCATATCAGGTGAACAAAGCGCGCTTGATTGAAAAAATCGCTGAATTGGTGAAAGAGAAACGGCTCGAGGGTATCAGTGGTTTGCGTGATGAGTCGGATAAAGACGGCATGCGCATTGTTATTGAATTGAAGCGCGGCGAAGTCGGTGAAGTTATCCTTAACCATCTCTATGCCAACACCCAAATGCAGGTGGTGTTTGGGATTAACATGGTGGCCTTGGATAAGAACCAGCCACGCTTGTTTAACCTTGCCGATATGCTTGAGTGCTTTATTCGCCACCGTCGCGAAGTGGTGACGCGTCGCTCAGTTTATGAATTACGTAAAGCCCGTGAGCGCGCTCATATTCTCGAAGCGCTCGCTGTTGCACTTGCCAATATTGATGAAGTGATCGAACTCATTCGCCGCTCGCCAACGCCAGCAGAAGCTCGCGCTGGGCTGACCAGCCGTGCCTGGCAGTTGGGCGATGTCGCTGCGATGTTGGCTAGCGCCGGAGTCGATGCAGCGCGTCCTGATCATTTGCCAGCAGAATTTGGTATTCGTGATGGCCAGTACTATTTAACTGAAGAGCAAGCGCAAGCGATTCTTGATTTGCGCTTACACAAGTTAACTGGGCTTGAGCACGAGAAAATTCTTGATGAATATCGTGGCTTGCTGTCACAAATCGAAGCGCTGTTACTGATTTTGAGTGATTCAAACCGCTTGATGGAAGTTATTCGCGAAGAGTTAGAAGCCATTAAAGCGAACTTTGGTGATGCGCGTCGCACTGAAATTACTGCAGCTGCGCACGACATCAGCATGGAAGATTTGATCAACGAAGAAGATGTTGTGGTCACCTTGTCCCACGCGGGCTACGTTAAGTATCAGCCATTGACTGAATATGAAGCGCAGCGCCGTGGTGGTAAAGGTAAAGCCGCAACCAAAATGAAAGACGAAGACTTCGTTGAACGGCTCTGGGTTGCCAATACTCATGACACGATTCTGTGTTTCTCAACTCGAGGTCGTATCTACTGGATGAAGGTCTATCAGTTGCCATTGGCAACACGGACCTCGCGCGGTCGTCCAATTGTCAATTTATTGCCATTGGAAGAGGGGGAACGCATTACCGCAATCTTGCCGACGCGTGATTATCCAGAGGATAAATTTGTCTTGATGGCGACTCGCAACGGTACGGTTAAGAAGACGCCATTGGTCGATTACTCGCGTCCACGTAACGGCGGTATCATTGCCTTGAACTTGAATGATGGCGATGAGCTGATTGGCGTGGCGCTGACCAGCGCAGGGGATGACGTGATGTTGTTCTCTGATGCCGGTAAAGTGGTGCGCTTCAGTGAAGAGCAAGTCCGCTCGATGGGTCGTACTGCAACTGGGGTTCGCGGTATTCGCTTAGAGCCAGAGCAAAAAGTCGTTAGCCTGATTGTTCCACAGCACTACGAAACTGCGGAAGAAGGCGAAGAGCCGGCGATTCTGACCGTAACTGAAAACGGTTACGGTAAGCGCACACCACTTTCTGAGTATCCTGCTAAGAGCCGCGCCACCAAAGGTGTGGTATCGATTAAGGTAAGCGAGCGCAATGGCACAGTCGTCGGGGCTCTTGAAGTTGTTGATCAACATCAAATCATGTTGATTAGTAATAAGGGCACACTCGTCAGAACGCGTGTGAGCGAAGTATCTGTGGTGGGGCGGAATACCCAAGGTGTCCGTTTGATTCGCACCGGACAAGATGAATTGGTAGTTGGATTACAGCGGGTTGACGATATCGATGAAGATGATGAAGTCGATAGCTTGGAGCCAGTTGATCCAGCTGAATTAGCGGCAGCAGAAGCTGAACAAGACCAAAACGACGATGACGAAACTGTATAATTTCTCTGCTGGACCGGCAATGTTGCCGGTTGCAGTGATGGAACAGGCGCAAGCTGAGTTCCTTGATTGGAATGGCACCGGTTGTTCGGTGCTGGAAGTGAGTCATCGCGGCGATGCGTTTCTTGAAATGGCCCATCAAGCCGAGCGTGATCTGCGCGAATTGATGGCCGTGCCGGATAATTATCGGACGCTGTTTATGCACGGAGGCGGGCGCGGTCAGTTCAGTGCGGTGCCGCAGAATATCGCCAGTAGCACAGATAGCGCCGATTATTTGGATTGCGGGATTTGGTCGGGCTTTGCCATTCGCGAAGCCGAGAAATATTTGGCGTCGGTCAATCGCGTGGCCGGTCAAGTTGACACTGAACAAGGGCGGGCGATTGCGCCAGTTGAACAGTGGCAGGTCAATCCGCGGGCAGCTTATTTCCATTATTGTCCAAATGAGACAGTAGATGGGGTTGCGCTACACCAGATCCCTGCAGTTGAAGCACCGCTTGTGGCCGATATGTCGTCCAATATTCTCTCTGAACCGCTCGATGTTTCGCGCTTTGGCGTGATTTATGCTGGCGCACAGAAAAATATTGGACCGTCAGGGTTCGCCATAGCTATCGTCCGTGAAGATCTGCTTGGGGCACCGCAGCAATCGGTCTCGACCATTATGGATTACACCGTGCAAGCGGCTGATGGCTCGATGTACAACACTCCCAATACCTTTGCTTGGTATTTAGCTGGGCTGGTCTTTAAGTGGTTGAAGCAACAAGGTGGTGTGGCTGCGATGGGCAAGCTCAATCGAGCCAAAGCAGAGCATTTGTACGCATATATTGACAACTCTGGGTTCTATTCAAATCCAGTTCACCCTGCCTATCGTTCAATAATGAACGTACCCTTCTTACTTGCCGATGATGCACTTAATGCAACCTTCTTGAGCGAAGCTGAACAACATGGTTTGGTAGGCCTAAAAGGACATCGGTTTGTGGGCGGAATGCGAGCCAGTATCTACAATGCAATGCCGATGGCAGGGGTAGAAGCGCTGGTTTCATTCATGCAAGATTTTGAACAACGTTACGGTTAATTTTCATCATGTCAGAATTTAATGCCAAACAACTCGCAAATCCTGGAGTTCAAGAGTTACATCCCTATCAAGCTGGGAAGCCGATTGAAGAGCTTGAACGTGAACTTGGCATCAAGGATATTGTTAAGCTTGCCTCGAACGAGAATCCACTCGGCATTAGCCCTAAGGTTAAGGCAGCGCTCGCAGCGGAAATTGAAGACCTAGCGCGTTATCCGGATGCAAATGGCTATTACCTCAAGGCTAAAATCGCTGAACAGTTTGGCGTTGAGATGAACCAGATCACCCTTGGTAATGGTTCGAATGACGTTTTAGAGTTGCTGGCGCGAACTTTTGTGAGTGATCAACATAGCGTGATTTTCTCGCAGCATGCCTTTGTAGTTTACCCGCTCGTCACTCAAGCCATTGGCGCGCGTGGTGTTGCGGTTCCAGCGAAAAACTATGGACATGATTTGGATGCGATGGCGGCGGCGATTGATTCGACCACACGCATGATTTTTATCGCAAACCCAAATAACCCAACCGGAACCTTCTTAACCAGTGCTGAACTGTACGCGTTCTTGCAGAAAGTTCCGACGAACGTGTTGGTCGTGTTAGATGAAGCCTACTACGAGTACGTTGACGCGGCAGAACGCGCGCCGTCGGTGAGCTGGGTCGCGGAATTCCCGAATTTGATTGTCAGTCGGACCTTTTCAAAAGCCTACGGGCTTGCTGGTTTGCGTGCCGGTCATGCCATTTCTCATCCGAGTGTGGCCGATTACATGAACCGCATTCGGCAACCATTTAATATGAATAGCCTCAGTTTAAAAGCGGCCGAAGTCGCCTTAGATGACCACGATTATCTTGCTGAAGCGGTGGAGCTGAATAAGCAAGGCATGGCGCAACTGATTGCGTTTTGTGAACAGCATGACCTTGATTACATCCCTTCGCGCGGTAATTTTTTGACCATTGAAGTGGGTGATAACGCCGCTGAAATTTACACCAAACTATTACATCGTGGCGTGATCGTGCGGCCGGTGGCTGGTTATGAATTGCCGCGTCATTTACGCGTCAGTATCGGTCTGAAAGAAGAGAATGAGGTCTTTATTCAGGCGATGCAGGCGATCTTGGCGGAAGGCTGAGGCACTTTGGCATCCGCAGTCGATAAACTGACTCTGCGCGGCCTCACGCAATGTCGAGGTGAGGTCAAGCTACCAGGGTCAAAGAGTATTGCTAATCGAGCGCTGTTGATGGCAGCGCTTTGTCCGCAAGGGCAACGTACCACTCTGACCAATCTATTACGGAGCGACGACACCCAGCATATGTTGGGTGCGTTGCGCCAGTTGGGCGTAACGGTTGACGAAAACCAAGCTGATCCGACTGAGGTTACGGTTGAAGGGTGTGGTGGGCGCTGGATGCTTAGCGCAACTGAGTTAGACCTTGGTAATGCAGGGACTGCGATGCGCCCCTTGCTGGCTGTGTTAGCGGCAACGTTGCAAGCATCTCAACAGATCACGCTAACGGGCAATGCCCGCATGCAAGAACGTCCTATTGCGGCGTTGGTTGAATCTTTACAGGCGCAGCAGGGAGCGATTCGCTATCGCAACAACGCGGGTTATCCACCGCTACAGGTCGAGAGCGGTTTGCAAGCCGGGCGTTTTGTTCTCGATGCAAGTGCCTCATCACAATATGTCACCGCGCTACTTATGGCACTGCCGTTGTTGCCTGGCGACAGCGTTTTAGAGCTAAAAGGTGAGGTCGTTTCTTGGCCCTATATTCGTCTTACGATTAACATGTTGCGGCAATTTGGTATTCACATCGAGCGGCTTGGCAAACAGAGTTTTATGATCCGCGGCGAACAAAAGTATCAAAGCCCCCGCAGTTATTGGGTTGAGGGCGATGCCAGTGCCGCCTCATATTGGTTGGCAGCAGGCTTACTCGGTGGTGGGCCACTGCGCATCCATGGGGTGGGAAGCAAATCGCTACAGGGAGATATTGCCTTTGCCGAGTGGCTCGCCAAAGGCGGTGCTAAGCTGGAAATAACCGACCATTATATCGATGTATTAGGGGGGAAGTGGCAGGGAATTAGCGGCGATTTTAATGCCATTCCAGATGCCGCCATGACGTTTGCTCCGCTTGCGTTGTTCGCGCGCAAAGCGACCGTCATAGAAAATGTCGAGAACTGGCGGATCAAAGAAACCGATCGACTCGAAGCAATGGCCACTGAGCTGCGTAAGTTTGGGGCGACTGTGCAGCTGACGCGTTCGAGCATTCGTATCGAGCCTCCTGCCAAGTTACAGCACGCAGAAGTTACCACCTACGATGATCATCGGATGGCGATGAGCTTCGCTTTGCTTGGCTTTAGCGCCAGTGGGGTGACCATTTGCGACCCTGATTGTTGCGCCAAAACCTATCCTGAGTTTTTCTCTGAATTCACGCGTTTGTGTCAATAACTGCGGCTGTTTTACGCCGAATAAACGTGCATTTTCGCTCAAAATCCGTATAATTGCGGCGCTCGAATTACAGAGAGGACGCTATGACGACTGCTCCGGTTATCACAATCGATGGGCCTAGTGGTGCAGGGAAAGGCACTGTTAGCCGTATTTTGGCCGAGAAATTAGGCTGGCATTTGCTTGATAGTGGCGCGATCTATCGAGTGCTTGCATTAGCGGCGTTACACCATGGTTTTGCTGCCGACGACGAAGAAAGCTTGGTGGCATTGGCAGGCAGCTTAGACGTTAAGTTCGATGTTGAGCAAGAGCAAGCGCTGACCCATATCATTTTGGAAGGCGAAGATGTGACCATGACCATTCGCACTGAGCAAGTCGGTGGCATGGCATCGAAAATTGCGGCTCTACCGCGCGTCAGAGAAGCGTTGTTGCGCCGCCAACGCGCATTTAAAGAGTTGCCAGGATTGGTTGCTGATGGGCGCGACATGGGAACTGTGGTGTTTCAAGATGCGGCAGCGAAAGTATTTTTGACCGCATCCCCGGAAGAACGGGCGCAGCGCCGCTACTTACAATTGCTCGAAAAAGGCTTCTCTGCTAAAATTGATGAATTAATAACCGAAATCAAAGCGCGTGACGAACGCGATATGAATCGAGCGGTAGCTCCTTTGATTCCGGCCGATGATGCACTCTACATCGATTCGACTGAAATGAGCATCGATGCAGTAGTGGATAAGATTTTAGAGTTTGCTTGTAGCAAGCTCTCAAAGACTGAGACGGTTGACTCGTAAGCGAGCGACCAGCTTGGGGATTTATTGTAAGGATGCGATAAATCAAATTTAACAACCCCATCTCTCTGGACTGTTAGATGGACGTCTTAACTGAAGTAACTACTCATATGTCAGAAAATTTTGCACAGCTGTTTGAAGAGAGCCTGAAAGAAGTCGAAACTCGCCCAGGTTCAATCGTTAAAGGTACTGTCGTAGCGATCAACCGTGATGTCGTATTAGTCGACGCAGGTTTGAAATCTGAGAGTGCTATCCCAGTTGAACAATTCCGCAACAACGACGGTGAAGTCGAAATCAGCATCGGTGACCAAATTGATGTTGCACTTGACGCTGTTGAAGACGGTTTTGGTGAAACGATTCTTTCTCGTGAAAAAGCGAAGCGTCATGAAGCTTGGCTGCAGCTGGAAAAAGCTTACGAAGATCAAGAAACCGTTAACGGTATCATCAGTGGTAAAGTCAAAGGTGGCTTCACTGTTGATCTTGGTGGTGTTCGTGCGTTCTTGCCTGGTTCACTCGTTGATGTGCGCCCAGTTCGCGAAACAACCCACTTAGAAAACAAAGAACTTGAATTTAAAGTTATCAAGCTTGACCAGAAACGTAACAACGTGGTCGTTTCACGTCGTGCTGTGATCGAAACCGAGAACAGTGCAGAGCGTGACGAATTGCTTGAGAACTTGCAAGAAGGCCAAGAAGTTAAAGGTATCGTTAAGAACCTTACCGATTACGGTGCTTTCGTTGATTTGGGCGGTGTCGACGGTCTTCTTCACATCACTGATATGGCCTGGAAACGCGTTAAGCATCCAAGCGAAGTTGTAAACGTTGGTGACGAAATCAACGTGAAAGTATTGAAGTTCGATCGTGATCGCACTCGTGTATCACTCGGCTTGAAACAGCTTGGCGAAGATCCATGGGCAGATATCGCAGCACGTTACCCAGAAGGGCACCGTCTGCAAGGTCGTGTCACCAACTTGACCGACTACGGCTGCTTCGTTGAAATCGAAGAAGGCGTTGAAGGTTTGGTACACGTTTCTGAAATGGATTGGACCAATAAGAACGTTCACCCATCTAAAGTTGTTAACTTGGATGACGTGGTTGAAGTTATGGTTCTTGAAATTGACGAAGAGCGTCGTCGCATTTCACTTGGCTTGAAACAGTGTAAGCCGAACCCTTGGGAAGAGTTCGCGAAGAACTTCAACAAAGGCGACAAAGTTTCTGGCAAGATCAAGTCAATCACTGACTTTGGTATCTTCATCGGTCTTGATGGCGGTATCGATGGCTTGGTTCACTTGTCTGATATCAGCTGGAATGCTACAGGCGAAGAAGCCGTTCGTGAATTCAAGAAAGGTGAAGAAGTTACCGCTGTTGTGTTGCAAGTCGACGCAGAGCGCGAGCGTATTTCGCTCGGTATCAAGCAGCTTGAAGAAGATCCGTTCAACAATTATCTGGCAGCTAACAAAAAAGGTGCTATCGTTACTGGTAAGGTTATCGAAGTTGATGCCAAAGGTGCGAAAGTCGAATTGGCTGACAGCGTTGAAGGGTATGTTCGTGTTGCGGACATCTCACGTGATCGCATCGAAGACGCAACAACCGTCCTTAACGTAGGTGACGAGATTGAAGCGCGCTTCATGGGCGTTGATCGTAAGGGCCGTACCTTAAGCCTCTCAATTCGTGCGAAAGACGAAGTTGAAGAGAAAGAAGCGATTGAATCTGTCAACAAGCAAGCAGAAGAAGATAACTTCAGCAACGCTATGGCAGAAGCTTTCAAAGCTGCGAAAAGCGACGACTAATAGCTATTAGACTAACTTAGGTGTCCGACTAGTGGTCGCGTGACGCATACAATAGGAGGTAGTAACGATGACGAAGTCTGAGTTAATGAAGCGATTAACTGGCTTGTATCCGGGACTTTCTCCGCGTCAGATCGAAGATGCGGTCAAAGAACTTATTGAACACATGGTGCAACAGCTTGCCACTGGTGAGCGCATTGAAATTCGTGGGTTTGGTAGTTTTTCCCTGCATTATCGGGCACCACGTATTGGCCGCAACCCAAAAACCGGCGCTAAAGTCGAATTGGATGGCAAATACGTGCCACACTTTAAACCAGGTAAAGAGCTTCGCGAACGCGTAGATAATCTTTAAGGTTGAGTGAGGCGAGTTGAATTCGTCGAGTAATTGGAAACGGCATGTTATAGTTATGACATGCCGTTTTTTTATGGATAAAGGGCCGTAAATGTTACGCTTTCTATTTGTCAGCTTACCGCTATTACTGCTATTCGTGATTGCCCTTGGCTTTGGCGCTTTGAATAAGAGTGTGTTAACTGTCGATTTTATCTTTTTTAAAGCTGAGTTGTCGGTTGCTGTGGTGACCGCTTGCTTCTTAGTACTCGGTTTCGCACTCGGAATCTTGAGTATGCTAGCTCGGCAACTTCTGTTACGCCGTGAAAATCGCCGTTTAAGACGCCAGACTGTTCAGCAAAATACGGATATTTAAATGTTAGAACTGCTCTTTCTGTTGTTACCGATTGCTGCAGCCTATGGTTGGTTCATGGGTCGCAATAGTGTTCGCAACGAAGATCGTAAAGAGCAGGAGCAATTTTCCAAACAATATGTGACCGGTCTGAATTTACTGCTTTCTGACCAACCCGATAAAGCTGTTGACCTTTTTATTGAGCTGCTGAATGTTGATTCAGACACACTCGAAACGCATTGGGCCTTAGGCAAGTTATTTCGCCGTCGGGGCGAACTCGACCGCGCCATTAAAGTGCACCAAAATCTTACCTCTCGACCGACCATAACCGAGCAAGAACGGCGTAGCGCAATGTTTGAGCTAGGTCTCGATTATCTTGCGGCTGGGCTTTACGATCGGGCGGAAGAAATGCTGCTGGCCTTACAGACAGATAAGTACTTTGCAGAGCGCTGTCAGCGTCATTTATTGGAGCTGTACGAAGCCACTCACGAGTGGGATAAAGCGATTAAAATTGCGCTCAAACTTACCCGTACTGATCGTTCGATTTCGAGTACTGTAGCCCAGTTATACTGCGAGTTAGCGAGCAAGCAGGAAGAATCTCAGTACAGTGAAAAATACTATTTGAAAGCACGCCAGCATGACCCTGATTGTGTACGTGCCGCTCTTGCGCTCGGTAAGGCATGGTTTGCTGAAGGCAAGTTTAAAAAGGCGCGCCAAATTTTAACTGGGATAAAGGACGAAGATCCTGATTTTCTGCCCGAAGCGTTGCCACTTATTAAAGCCTGTTTTGATGCTGAGAAAGACCAACAGGGCTTGATTCATTACTTACATGATTGTGTGAAAACCGCCCATTCGACCTCTGCAGCGATTATGTTGTCGGAAATTATCGCCAGCGAGAATGGGGTGGATGCGGCCGAGCAGTTTGTTCAAAGTGCATTGATCCGCAATCCAACCATGAAGGGCTTCCATCAACTGATGGATTTTCATATTCGTGCAGCCGATGTTGGGAAAGCCCGCAATAGTCTCAAAATGTTACAGCGTTTGGTGCAGCAACAGATGCAGCAACGCCCGAAGTACCGTTGTCGTCATTGTGGCTTTTCAGGTAGTACCTTGTACTGGCATTGTCCGTCGTGCCGTAGCTGGGGACAAATAAAGCCAATTATTGGACTTGATGGAGAATAAATGACCTCTCAATCACGAATTTTTGTGGCACTAGATTATGCCGACTGTAATGCAGCGCGCGAACTTGTTGCGCAATTAAACCCTGAGCAATGTGGTTTAAAAGTCGGCAAAGAACTGTTCACTCGCGGCGGTGCTGAGCTCGTTAAAGAGTTTATTGCTGCGGGTTTTGACGTTTTCTTAGATTTAAAATTTCATGATATCCCAACGACCGTTGCAAAGGCGGTGCGGGCGGCAGCTGAACTTGGCGTATGGATGGTGAATGTCCATGCCAGTGGTGGCTCGCGTATGTTAACCGCCGCGCGCGAAGCACTAGAGGGGTTACCAAAGCGGCCTTATTTAATTGCTGTGACGGTGCTGACTAGCATGGAACAAGCCGATTTAGCTGAGGTTGGCGTGCAAGGTACAGTCGCAGAGCAGGTTGAGCGTCTCGCCCAACTTACTTACGCTAATCAATTGGACGGAGTGGTCTGTTCAGCGCATGAAGCAGAGCAGTTAAAGCAAAAATTTGGGGCTGGCTTTATGCTGGTTACGCCCGGAATTCGACCACAAGGCGCTGCACTTGGCGATCAGCGCCGGGTGATGACTCCAGTTCAAGCAAGCCAACTTGGTATAGAAGTATTGGTGATTGGTCGACCCATCACTCAAGCGCCAGATCCTGCCCGCGCACTTGCCGAAATCTATGCTTCACTGACATAAAGTTAAGCGCTTGCAACAAGAGTGCGAGCGCCACACTTGCTATGCTTATTTCACTAACATTGGGTTAGTGAAATAGGAGCATAAAAATGTTACGGAAAACATGGTTTATCCCATTGGCAATGAGCAGTTTAGTCATGGTTGCAGGCGTTAACTCAACAGCAGCTTTGAGTGCGCCGTTAGCCCCCCAAGCAAATGCTGCGGTTGCAGTGAATCAAGTCAATTTAAACCAAGCGAGTGCGGAAGAACTCGCGCTGAATCTCACCGGTGTGGGGCTTAAACGGGCCCAGGCTATCGTTGAATTGCGTGAGAAACTCGGCGGTTTTAGCGATATTAAACAGTTATTGCAGGTGAAAGGAATTGGCCCGCGAATGTTAGAGCTGAACCAAGAGCGGATGATTTTGTAGGCTCTATTAGCGCTGAGTGTTAGGGCTCAGCGCTGTCTGCCAATTGCTTCAAGCTACGCTGATGAACCAAGGCGGCGAAAACTCCAGCGACCACACCCATGGTATGAATCAGAGCTAGATCTAGATTAGCGAGCTCTAATAAGAGCTTTGCAACTAAACCGAGTGCAGGAAGGATAATCAGCCAATTGGCACGACGTTGTTCGTTTTGCCACTCTAACACTAGACCTAGCGCTAATAAGCCATGATTGATGGCTGAAAAACCAATAAATTGCTCAGGTCGCCCGATTAGTTGCAACAGCACGGCAGCACTGATGGCGATAATAAGAATTGCATTAAGATAGGAGCGAAGGGTGAAATGACGCTGAAACAGGGCGGTGAGTAACAGCAGTGCAGCTATGTTGCCGGCTAAATGTAACCATGACTCATGGATGAAATGGGCACTAAACCAGCGCCACGGTTCAGCTCGGTTTTGGCTCAGGTCAAAACTTAAATAATTCACTAAGTCAGCTTGTAGAGTTGACTGAATATAAAGCCAGAGCAGGACCAAGGCGAGTGCAACAGCATTCCAAAATACCGGGTTTTTTATTTTAGGCATGGGGCTTTTTCATCCTAACGCATAAACATAAAGCTATGATAGCATGAGTTTATCCTTGTTCGTTTTCGTCAGTAAAGGGGGCTTTGTGCTTCGTTTATCTCTTCTTGTTAGTTCAATCTCTTTGTTGTTACTTGGATGCCAACCAGCGGTGCAAGACTCAGCACAAGTTGCCGCTGATCCTGAAGCGACCACGGCCGTGGTGGCAAAACAGAAGGTTGTTCGTGATAACTATATGGTTGCAGCAGCTACGGCGGATGCAACTGAGGCAGGCGCTCGTATTTTGGCAGCTGGAGGGACCGCAATCGACGCGGCGGTCGCGGTACAAGCCATGCTAACGCTCACCGAGCCGCAATCTTCAGGCATCGGCGGCGGTGCGTTTATCTTGTATTGGGATCAAGCAGAGCAGAAACTTTATACCATTGATGCTCGTGAGACTGCGCCTGCAGCTGCTACACCGAAGCTGTTTTATGACGCCGAGGGTAATCCACCAAGCTCGTTTTGGGGCGCAGTTATAGGTGGGCGCAGTGTTGGCGCACCAGGAGTAATTCGTGGTTTAGAATTGGCGCATCAAGAGTTCGGGCAACTGCCGTGGGCGGATTTATTCAGCGATACTATCGCAAAAGCTGAGAATGGCTTCGTGGTGGGCGAACGATTAGCGCAATTATTGCAACTAGAAATCAACCCGGGTTTACGCACTTCACCAACCGCCAAAGATTATTTTTATCCAAATGACCAGCCGTTAGCAGCGGGTACAATCAAACGCAATCCTGAATTTGCACACACTCTGCGGTTGATTGCAGAGCAGGGGGCAGATGCTTTCTATCAGGGTGAAATTGCCGCTGAAATCGTCAAAGCGGTCAGCGAGGATCCGCGCGCGCAAGGGCTATTATCGCTTGCTGATTTAAGCAACTACCAGGCCAAATTCCGCGAACCAGTTTGTAACGGTTATCGGGTTTATCAAGTTTGTGGCATGGGACCGCCAAGCTCTGGTGGTGTGACTGTTTTGCAAATTCTCGGCATTCTCGAATCGTTCGAGATCAGCGAACTTGAACCTAATTCGAGTGAATTTGTGCATTTGTTCACGCAGGCATCACGCTTGGCATTTGCCGATCGCAACCGCTATTTAGCCGACCAAGATTTTATTGATGTGCCCATCCAGAATATGCTTGATAAAGGCTATTTAGCTGAGCGCGCAGGTCTTATTAGTGAGACTGACATGGGTAAAGCGGCAGCCGGTGAGTTTACTGCTTATGTGCGTGCAGATGATCAGTCACCAGAATTTCCGAATACCAGCCATTTCTCGATTGTCGACCAATACGGTAATGCAGTGGCAATGACCACCAGTATTGAAATGGGTTTTGGTAGCACAGTGATGGCTGCAGGTTTTTTGCTGAATAACCAACTGACCGATTTTAGTGTGATTCCTGTGGTAGACGAGAAATTGGTCGCGAATCGGGTTGAGGCAGGTAAGCGTCCACGCAGCTCAATGTCGCCAACTATGGTATTTAGTCGCGATGGTTCGCGCTTGCAGCATGTGATTGGCTCGCCCGGTGGCTCGCGAATCATCAACTATGTGGCGTTAAGTTTGATCGGATTAATGGACTGGCAGCAAGATGTTCAAACAGCTATCGATATGCCAAGAATTACCAATCGCAACACCCGCACGGCGTTAGAGCAGGGCACAGTGGCCGAAGAGCTTAAAGCTGAGCTTGAGGCGCGTGGCCATGAGGTGGAGGTGCGTGATCTGAATAGCGGACTGCATGGAATTAGTTTGCGTCCAGATGGCAAGCTTGAAGGAGGCGCCGATCCACGCCGCGAAGGCGCGGTAGCTGGCGGTTAAGGCGAGCGCAGAGCGAGGTTAAGGCTGAGTGACGTACTTGATAAAATCGCCATAACCTCGCGCTTCCATTTCGCTCAAAGGAATAAACTCCATTGCAGCTGAGTTGATGCAATAGCGTAAACCAGTGGGTGCAGGTCCATCGGTAAAGACATGACCTAAATGGGAGTCGGCGATTTTACTGCGAACTTCAGTGCGGGTCATAAACCAGCTCCGATCGGTATGTTCGGTTACCATTTCAGCTTGAATGGGTTGGGTAAACGCGGGCCAACCTGAACCGGAATCGTACTTATCTGCAGATGAGAATAGCGGCTCGCCACTGACCACATCAACATAAATACCAGGGCGCTTTTCATCGTTATATTCATTACTGAACGCGCGCTCGGTTTTATTCTTTTGCGTGACCGCATATTGCAATGGGGTTAGACGCTCCTGTAATTCTTCATCGGTGGGTTTGCGAAAAGATTGCCACGCAGCAGTTGGTGTAGGCTCAGTCTCCATAACAGTGTCCTTAAAGCGAGTATAGTCGACTTCGTAATCATCGCCCCAAACCGCCTCGGTGAATTGAAAACGGCCAGAGTTATAAGTGTAGATCTGATAGCGCACAGGATTCTTTTTATAGTAATCCTGATGGTACTCTTCGGCCGGCCAAAAGCGCTGAGCAGGCTCGATAGGAATGACTACAGGCTCTGAATAGCGACGCGCTTGCTTGAGCGTTGCTACAGCTTGTTCGGCAAGACGTTTTTGTTCGCTATTGTGATAGAAAATCCCGGGCCGGTATTGTTTGCCACGGTCAACGAATTGGCCGTCAATGTCGGTCGGGTCCATCATCCGCCAAAGCGCTTGTAATAGCCCGGTGTAACTAACGATAGACGGGTCATAATAGACTTCAACCGCTTCTGTGTGGCCGGTGAGACCACGCGCAACTTGTTCGTAGCGCGGATTCGCCTCACTGCCACCGGTATAGCCTGATATTACTTCGCTCACCCCTGGGACTTCTTCGAATGCTTTTTCGACGCACCAGAAGCAGCCTCCGGCAAAGGTGGCTCGACTTAAGCCATCGGTATCGCGCGCCTGCGCTGGCAAGACGGCTCCAGCTAAGAAGTAGACGAGGATAAAGCCGATGGCGATTTTTTTCATGACTTTAAGGCCTCATCAAGTGACACAATAAAGGCGCGGATGCGTTGCGCGTTGACACCGACATCGCTCATTCCTACCCGTGATTTGCTGCGAACATCGACGCGAGTCATGCCATCTTCGGTGATAGCGCGCAGCACCACATCATCCTTAAAACCAAACCAAAAGGTGGTATCGGTGGCTTCAAAGCGGCCGGCAGCAGGAACACTGGCAACGATTTCCCAGCCCATTGCTGTTGCCACTTGCTCGGCCGCAGCGACAATCTCAGTAACGCTTGCTGACGTCTCGTAAGTGGTGATGTCAGGGTAGTGTTGTAATTGCAAAGCCGCAGTCTCAGCACCCGCGTATTCAACCGGGTTCGGCGCATCTGCACGAAGCGGAGCAACCGCAACAAATTCTGGCGGGTTTTCCGTATCTGTGCTGATGTCGTGGATCCGTGGAATATTCGGACTAGTTGCTGTTGCGTATTGCTGATAGGGCAAGATAAAGGTGATCGCCCCCAGTACAATGGCCAATACAGGTGCACCTTTACCTAAATTGGCCTGGCGCCCAAGGGTGACGGAGTACAATAAAATAAGCAGACCAATAATTGCGATGATTCCGCCACCAATCGCAGCATAGCGTAACACCGTAAAGGCTTCACGTAAGCCAAGGGTTTGCGCTTGATAAAGCGGGCCGGCAAGAGCGAGAGCGAGAATGGCAATTACTGCCAACAAAGCAAGCAGAGATGAGAGTTTTTTAATCATTATAATTCACCTTAATTAGACATGTTTCATGGTACGCATCAGCGCTAAGCCTAGATCATCTTATCGCGAAACGCCTTATTTTCGTCACAAAGTGAACATTGTTGCGGATTTGTCGTATAGACTGAACAGATTATTCAGTAGGAGAAGTTATGTTGTTAAGCGCCTATATCACGGCCGCAGCACTTGCTGCTGCGCAAGAGCCCGTCACGCCAGAACAAACAGAGCAAAACGAAATTGAGATTATCGAAGTGCGCGGTGAGCGCAATGCAGCGCTTACCCTGCCGAATGAGACCCCGGTCGATAGCGGTTTTGGTGATGCAAGCTCGATGTTTGACAGTAATCGGGCGGTGACCGCAATTTCGAAAGCGTTGCGCGAGGCACTGGCGATCGATGACATGCACGATGTACAAAAAGTGGCGCCCAATACCTATGCTGCGGCGGGTTTTGGTGCACCAAGTTTACCGACTATTCGAGGTCAACTAGGCGAACTCTTTCAGCTCGGGATGCGCCGCCAAGGTGGCAATAATGGACTGGGGATTCCAATGTCGTTTAATGGCGTGGATGAAATTGCCGTGGTTCGTGGAATGGCTCCAGTCATGTACGGTTCGACTCAGCGTACCGGGGGCTACTTACAACTGCAACCGAAGCGGGCCAATTTGAGCCAGCAGCAAGGCGAAGTAAATTTGAGCGTCGGCAGCTGGCAGCAATACCAAGGGCAATTTGACTACAATAGTGTGCTGAATGCCGATAGCTCAGCACTTCGCATCAGCGCTGAAGTTGTTCGCGAAGATAGCTTCTATGATTTCACCGAATATGAAAGTGATAGCCTTTATCTTGCTTATGCACATCAATTTAATCCTGACGTCCGCTTAGATTTACATGCTGAGTTTTATCAAGTTGACTGGACCGATAATGCTGGAATTAACCGACCGACCCAGGCGCTCATCGATGACGGTTTGTACGTAACAGGCCAGGGCCGCCAAGCAAATGGTTCGAACGTGCCAGGGGCCTTTAGTCTGGTTACACCAGAAGCGCTTGTAGATATTCCTCGTTCACGTGTTTATACCGATCCTGAAGATATCAACAACGCTCAGACCTATCTTATCTACGGGTTACTTGATTGGCGCATCGCGACCGATCTCGACTTTAGTCAGCGTTTCTATTTACAGCATCTGCAGCGCGAAGAGATAGCGCAGAACTCGTTTGTTGAAATCGTTGATGGTGCGACCACCTTTGAGACCCGCTCAGAATTTCGCAAGGCTTGGCAAGATGGTGGGGTAACTTGGTTTGGCGCAAACTTGCGTTACAACGATGTACTCGGCTTTAGCCAATTTACCACGGAAGCCGATTTACCGGTTGATTTGCTGGGTCCTATTGAAAATCGTCGGATTCCACTGACTGCAGCGCAGCAAGCTCGATTAATTGAGTTGCGTCCAGGTGTGTTT
Organism: Pseudidiomarina taiwanensis; assembly: GCF_003987435.1. GTDB lineage: Bacteria > Pseudomonadota > Gammaproteobacteria > Enterobacterales > Alteromonadaceae > Pseudidiomarina > Pseudidiomarina taiwanensis. The sequence continues at coordinate 401,559 of NZ_PIQG01000001.1, forward strand.
GTCTCGCCCGGCACGCAATATGATTTAAACCAAGATGGCGCAGGTGACTTCAATTTATCCGATACCACTGATTCCACCAGTTACCAGTGGGGGCTGTTTGCGCAACATAACTATCCAATCTCCGAGCAGTGGCAAGTCGAGTTGGGCCTGCGCGCTGATTACTACGATGTGACCGCCGCTGATCCCTTTGCCCAACAACTCACTGGCAACCAGGTCGAGGATAGCTATTCAGACTGGCTTTGGGGTAAACACCTGAGCCTTCGCTATGAACCAAGTGCAGGGCAGGCACTTTACGTGACCTGGCAGCAGAGTGACTCAACCTCAAATAGTCTTGCTGGTGGCACTGTGCTTGGCGCGGATCAACAGATCAATCCGCTTAACTTTGCGACCGAGAACGAAAATATCGAACTTGGCTATAAATGGCAGCCGCTTGATAGCAATTGGTACCTCGACCTTGTTGCCTACAACCAAAAGCGAAGCCTGCGGAATCGAGATGGATCAAATTCAGGCATTAAAGCCCGAGGCTTTGAGAGTCAATGGTTTTATCAGGCCGAGCAGGCTTGGCTGAGTCTCAGCTATAGCTATCTTGATGCCCGTTTTGATGACTCAGCGGCGTTTCAAGATTCGCGCTCGGTTTATGATGCCTTTACCACAGACCGGCCTGATCTTGTCGCGGGGACGGGAGTAGGCGCGCCAAATTTTGCTAGCTTCCCAGCAGCGGATGTGCGCGTACAGGGGTTACCGGACCACACTGCGGCGTTAGCAACGGGTTATCGTCTAAACGATGCTTGGCAAGTGGGCGCCGATCTGACCTTTAACAGTGATTACAAACTGGATTATCTCGACCTTGTTCGGATACGTGATCAGTTTACTCTGAATATCAATGCGATTTGGCAACTCAGCGAACAGTCGCGGGTCCGCTTTGATGTGTTTAACGTCACCGATGAAGAAAATTGGTCGCCGGTATTTGAAGGGGGCTACTTTGGCTCGACTTTGGTGTTCCCGGAACTCCCGCGCCATGTTGAAGTCAGTTATCGTTATTCGTTTTAACTAGAGACACGAGAAGATGCTCAAGAAAGTTTCGATTATTGCAGTTATCGTGCTGATTCTAGCGGCCTTTTATCAATTTGATTTGGGTCAGTATTTAACCTTGGCAGAACTTAAGGCACAGCGTGAAGTACTAAACGATTTCTATCAAAGTCATACCCTAGCGGTATTTGCGCTGTACTTTATTGGCTATGTCATCGCGACTGCAGTATCGATCCCAGGGGCGATTATTCTCACCCTTGGTGCTGGGGCTATCTTCGGTTTTGTGAATGGCCTCATCCTGGCTTCATTTGCCTCAAGCATAGGTGCCAGTTTGGCGTTTTTAAGTGCACGCTTTGTGCTTCGAGATAACTTAGAGCGCCGTTTTGAGCAGCGTTTGAAAACGCTCAATGCCGGTGTGCAAAAAGATGGCGCTTGGTATTTATTCACCTTACGCTTGGTACCGATTTTTCCGTTTTTCTTGATTAACCTCTTGATGGGGTTAACTCGGATGCCATTGCGGACCTATTATTGGGTCAGTCAAATTGGCATGCTTGCCGGCACTGCGGTCTACGTCAATGCTGGCACACAGCTTGCTCAATTAGAGAGTATCAGTGGTATCGTGTCACCCGGTTTACTCGCGAGTTTCGCGCTCTTGGGCATTTTTCCACTCGTCGCGAAATGGTTCGTTAGCGTAATGAAACGCAAGCAGGTGTATCGCGGTTGGACGCGTCCCCGGCAATATGATGACAATGTGATCGTGATTGGCGCTGGGGCTGGTGGCTTGGTCAGTGCCTATATTGCCGCGGCGGTAAAAGCTAAAGTTACCTTAATCGAAGCCAGCGAAATGGGTGGCGATTGTCTCAATACCGGCTGTGTCCCATCAAAAGCCTTGTTACATGCTGCGCACGGCGCGCACAGTATCAAGCGACTGCAAGCCGTGGGGATTAATTCAGGCTCGGTTCAGGTCGATTTTAAGCGGGTGATGGCCAAAGTGAAGGCAACCATCGCACGGATTGAACCGAATGATTCGGTTGAGCGCTATCAAGGCCTAGGGGTGAATGTCATTCAAGGTTATGCCAAGCTCGTCTCTCCGTGGCAGGTTGAGGTGTATGACCAGAGTGGTGAACTCATCACCACCCGTAGCGCTCGTTCGATTATTGTCGCAACGGGTGCGAGTCCGCTAATTCCGCCTATTCCGGGCTTGCAGGACACCCCATTTTTAACCTCTGAGACGATTTGGTCTTTGCAACACCAGCCTGAGACCCTTGCGATTTTGGGGGCAGGACCGATTGGCTGTGAATTTGCCCAAGCTTTTACGCGGCTCGGTAGCAAAGTCGTGCTGTTTGACCAAGCCGAGCAGATCTTGGGTAAAGAAGATGCTGATATGGCGCAATTGGTGCAGCAGCAACTTGAGCAAGATGGGGTTGAGATTCAACTCGGTGCCCGAGTAATCCGCACTGAAGTGACCCCCACTGAAGATGGCGGCGAGAGCATTACGATCGAGGTTGAGCATGCTGATGGCAGCACGGCTTTGCATCAAGTCGACTCGGTTTTGGTCGCAGTGGGGCGGAAGCCACGAACGAGTGGGTTTGGTTTGGAAGAGCTAGGGGTACAAATCGATTCAACGATTTCGACAGATGCGTTTTTACGCACCAATTACCCCAATATTTTTGCGGTTGGTGATGTGGCTGGCCCGTATCAATTTACCCACACTGCCAGTCATCAGGCTTGGTATGCAGCGGTTAATGCGCTATTTGGTTTTGCCAAGAAATTTAAAGCCGATTATCGAGTGATCCCATGGGCAACCTTTACTGCCCCTGAGATTGCGACTGTCGGCTTGACTGAGAAAGAAGCGCAAGCGCAAGGGATTGCCTATGAGGTCACTGAGCACGATATGAGCGAAGTTGACCGCGCCATTACGGATGATATCGCCTACGGCAAAGTAAAAGTGCTGACGGTCCCAGGCAAGGATAAGATCCTCGGGGCGACCATAGTCGGTGCGCACGCTTCGGCGTTAATTAGCGAGTTTGTAACCGCGATGAAATTCAACCACGGTCTCAATGATATTTTAGGGACGATTCATTTGTACCCAAGCTTGCCCGAGGCGAACAAATACGTGGCAGGAAATTGGAAACGGGCGCATGCCCCGCAAGCCGCGTTAAAGTGGCTCGAGCGCTTGCATCGTTGGAGACGTAAGTGATGCGGCAATGGTTGCTGGCACTTAGCCTGCTGCTGAGCGGCTGGTTTTGCTCGATTGCTTACGCAGCACAAGATTGGCAAGCAACCCTTGCGGAGGCGCGCGGGCAGACGGTGTATTTTCATGCTTGGGGCGGTCAACAAGAAGTTAATGATTATCTGCAATGGGTCGCAGCTGAATTGGCGCGGCAATATGATATTCGCTTAGTACATGTCAAAGTTGCGGATATTGCCGAGTCGGCGCAACGTTTGGTTAATGAAAACCAAGCCGAGCCGTCGGCAGTGGACCTACTATGGATTAACGGTGAGAATTTTCACTTTCTAAAACGCCAGCAGCAATTGCTTGCAGAGCTTGATAAGAAAGTTCCCAATCGTTCGTTACTGGCTCCCGCAGATGAATGGCAGCGAGATTTTGGCGTCGCAACTGATGGCTACGAATTACCATGGGGCGTAGGCCAGTTTCAATTGTTAGTCAGAGAACAGGTGCTGAACGAAGTCAATGTCACTACAGCTGAGCTTAGTCCGCAGCAATTACTGCGTTATGCAAAAAAGCACCCCGGTCGCATCAGTTATCCAAAGCCGCCCGAATTTCACGGCTCAACCTGGCTGAAAAATTTAATCTGGTCATTGAGCGCAGGTGACCCGCGTTTATTGGAGGCGCCAACAAACGCAGCTGAGCAAGCGTTATTGCCCCTGCTATGGGGCTACCTTGATGAGCTGCACCCCTTGCTTTGGCGGGCGGGTGAGGAGTTTCCGGCAAGCCAAGCGCAAACCTTAAATATGCTGGCGAATCAACAGCTGGATATGGCGCTTAGCTTCAGTCCGCAGCAGCTTTCGCAACTGCAGCAGCAAGGCTTGATGCCCCGTGGAATTACGCGGGCCTATTTAGCAGGCGGTGCCATTACCAATCATCATTACCTCGCGATCAGTCGGCGCACTGCGGTGCCTGCGGCCGCCTTGGTCAGTTTAAATTTCCTGCTTAGCCCCGAGGCACAGCAGGCCAAGCGAGATTCTGCTTGGGCCGATTTATCTGTGTTGCAGCAGGCGCGCACAGGCGCCAATACAGAACTGTTTCCAACTGCGCCAGAATTGCACGTGGATTGGGTCGAACGATTGGAGCAAACGTGGCTCGCTCGTTACCAATAATTGTCGCAACCAGCTGGGTAGGGTTCTGCTTAGTGCTCCCCGTGCTTGGCGTACTGTTGCTCATTGGTGATGGATTGTGGCGGGTTTTGGGTCGTGGTGCGGAGCTCTTAAGCTCATTTTTTGAGGTGCCGGGCTTGTTGAGTATGGTCGGGCAGAGTCTCGGAACGGCACTGATATCTGTGTTCATTAGTTTCGTACTGGTGCTATTGACCTTGCCGCATACTTTGCAGCGCTCACAATCGTGGTTTGCACGGGTGTTAATCGGGATGCCACACTTAGTTGTCGCGATTGGCTTAGTTTGGTTGCTGGCACCGACCGGTTGGTTATGGCGCGTATTTGGCGCTACTGAGCCATCTATCACCTTATTCGAGCAGCAAAGCTTGATAAGCCTGTGGTTGGTCTTGGTGCTCAAAGAATTTCCGTTTTTGTGGCTAGTTGCGGGGATCGCGTTAAAGCGCCTCCCGGTCGCCAATTGGTTTGTGCAAGGTCGCGCGCTTGGGCGCACCGACGCCCAGATATGGTGGTTAGTGGTGGTACCGGCGGTGGTGCGACAGCTTCGCTTGGCCCTGATTATCGTGGCCGTGTATTCAGCCAGTGTCGTTGATGTGGCTTTATTACTTGGGCCGCAAAGCCCACCGCTATTCGCCGTGCAAGTGTATCAATGGTTTATGGATTTCGGTCCACAGCGGGCTGACTATGCGCGCTGGGGGAGTATTTTACTGTTGGCTTTGAGCTTACTGCTCGTTGGCATCGTCGTGTTGCATGAGCGCGTTTTTCTTTGGTTAACAGCAAGAGGGCTGAGCCGGAGCAGGGTATTGGGGCTTCCACCGGCTTGGCTACCCCAAGTGATGCTGACGGTGCTGCTGTGCTTGTTAGTGCTGATAGTATTCCAGTTACTGATTTTAACCGGCGCGCGCGGTTGGTTTTTCCCGCAGCTGTGGCCTGCCAGTTGGGAGCTCCAGCAAGTATTACAAACGGTACAGAATCTTGCTCCGACTATTTTAAGTTCATTCCTGCTCGCCGCAGTGGTCAGCGTTCTCGCAACCGTTACTGTGGTCCTGTTAACTGAATTACAACGGCATTATCAAAAACAGGTTTCGTTAACTCTGGTGTTGCTCCCTTTATTACTGCCGCAGATCATTTTGCTGTTAGGCTGGCAAAGCGCTTATTTTCTCTTCAGTAATACCCCTCATTGGGCTTGGATTGTGCTGTGCCATCTGCCATTTTCGATTGCTTACACTTTTATCGTGTATGCGCCGATTGAAGCACTATATCCGCAGCGCACTCTGGTGGTAGCACAGAGTTTAGGTCACAGCTATTGGCAGGCGTGGTGGCGATTAAAAGCGCGCAGCTTAGCGCGGGTCATTGGTTTTAGCTTTGGTTTTGCTGCGGTAATCGCGCTGGCCCAGTATTTGCCAGTACAGATGACGGCGGCAGGGCGAGTGCAAACGCTCACCACTGAGTTTGTAAGTTTGGCAAGTGGCGGAATACGGCCTGAAGTTGTGACGATTGGACTGGTGTTAACTTTGGTGTCGTTTATTGCTTTATCATTGCAAACGGTAAAGGGGGATACGCAGTCATGATCACCAAATTTGCTTGGCAACAATTGGCGATTCAGCTGGGGATGCGTGAGTATCGGCTACCGCCAATCGAACTAACGGGCTCAGATTGCTTGGTGCTCATGGGGGGCAGTGGGGCAGGTAAATCGTCGCTACTGCATTGGTTGCTTGGTGATAAACAAACGCACGTTAGTTGTCGCGATGAGGTTTATTTGAACGGTGAACCGATTAATGACAAAAGCATTCAAGCGCGCCGAATCGGTCTGCTGATGCAAGATGTGCTGTTGTTTGAGCACCTCTCGGTACTCGATAATTTGCGTTTTGCACTGCCGCATCGCTGGCGTCGTAAAAAGCCAGCAGAACAGCAGGCCTATCTACTTGAGCGCCTCAGTCAAATTGAAATGGCTGAGTTCGCTAATGCTGCACCTGCGCAACTAAGCGGTGGGCAAGCAGCGCGGATTGGCTTATTGCGCGCATTAATTGCTGAGCCACTTCTGATGTTGCTAGATGAGCCCTTTGCAGCGCTTGATCCGCGCCTGCGCAGCAAAATTCGAGATTGGACTTTTGCCCAGTTACAGCAAGCTGAGGTTCCCTGTATTATGGTGACGCACGATCTCGGTGATATTCCAGCCACTGCCAAGCAACTGAATCTTGAGGATTACCATGTTTGACTCCCAGCTTCATCGAAGCGTCCAAAAACCGCTGCAGAGCCTCGCAAAAGCATGCTTAAAACTCGGTTTAAGCGCCAATCAAGTGACGTTACTTGGTTTTGCCGTTGGGCTAGCTGCTGCGGTTGCAATTAGCCAACAAGCCTATTGGCTCGGCTTACTCGGTATTCTTTTGAATCGGATTGCCGATGGGCTTGATGGTGCGATGGCGCGCTTGAGTGAGGTCAGCGATGCGGGAGGTTATCTTGATATCAGCCTCGATTTTATCTTTTATTCGGCCATCCCATTTGCATTTTTGCTGGCCGATCCCGATGCCAATAGTATCGCTGCAGGGCTTTTGATGGTGACTTTTATGGGGACCGCCGCTACCTTTTTAGGGTTTGCTATTCAAGCCGAAAAGCACGGTATCGATAATCCTAAATTCCCGAATAAATCATTGCATTATATGGGTGGGATCACCGAAGGAGGTGAGACCATCGTGGCCTTTAGCTTGATGTGTATCCTGCCGGCACACTTTGCGCTGATTGCGTTTGTTTTTGCTGGGCTGTGTTGGCTAACGGCTTTGAGCCGTTTATGGGCAGGCTATCAAACGCTTAAAGATCGGATTTAGGCTTGGTAAACGGAATCTTCAAGAGCTGCCAAAGGGGGGTTGAGCTCGCTTCACTTGGATATTCATCAAGTCCGATTTCTAGCCCATCCGGGCCTTTTTCTGCACGCGCGGTATAACTGCCGAACAAACGATCCCAAATAGATAGGTTAAAGCCGAAGTTACTATCGGTTTCAACTTGCGCCCGCGAGTGGTGAATACGATGCATATCTTGGGTCACGATAAGCTTACGAACCCATGGTTCGATGCGGCGCGGCAGCGCGACATTGCCGTGATTGAACATAGATGAGGCATTCAGAATCACTTCAAAAATAATCACTGCCAGTGGACTTATGCCAAGCGCCAGTACAGCGATTATCTTGATGAGCATTGAAATAATGATCTCAAGTGGGTGAAAACGCAGGCCGGTACTGACATCAAAGTCGATATCCGCATGATGAACACGGTGCAGACGCCAAAGCAGGGGGATACGGTGAAAAAGTCGATGTTGCCAATAAATGATAGCGTCAAGGCAGATAACCGCGATAACGATGGCTAACCCAGGCAAGGCTTGGTTTAGTTGGAAACTATTGAATAGCCCGAATTGATGTTGCTGAGCATAAGCCGCAGCGCCAACGGCACCCGCAGGGATAAGCAGTCGCAACACTAAGGTGTTAACCACAACCAAACCAAAGTTGGCACGCCAACGTCGCCATTTTGAAATTTTAGCCTGACGCTTCGGGGCGAGCTGCTCCCAACTGAGCATCAGCAGCAACATCAGCCCGAAGGCACCGAGTCGCAACCAAACTTCATAAGCAAAAGGCTCAGTTGGCATGGTCTTGCCTGTCTACAGTTGCTTTGGCTGATGATTAGCGAACGGTGGCCAGCCCATGGTTACGCCAGCGAGCATATGCAGGTGAATGTGATACACCGACTGACCGCCATCTTGATTACAGTTCATCACCACCCGATAGCCTGACTCAGCGAAGCCATGCTCGGCGGCAAGCTGTTTCGCAACTAAGTATAAATGACCCACTAACGGAGCATCGTCGGCACTGATATCGTTAATCGTTGCAATAGGCTTTTTCGGAATGATCAGCACATGAAAAGGCGCTTGCGGATGAATGTCGCGAAATGCCAAGGCTTGCTCATCTTCATAAACAATATCGGCTGGGATTTCGCGATTTATGATTTTGGTAAACAACGTTTCGGTAGTCATGTTTAACCTCGCAACACTAAACCTTTTAAGTACAAGGACTCAGGGAAGTTTAACTGTACAGGATGATCGGCCCCCTGATAAAGTCGCTCGACAATTTTTAAAGGGCGTTTGGCGTCAAGCGCTGCATCCGCCACAACCTTCTGGAATAAATCGGCGCTTAACAGACCTGAACAAGAGAAGGTCAGCAGGGTGCCGTCTTTTGCCAGTAACATAGCAGCTAACCGATTAATGTCTTTATAACCGCGACAGGCACGATTGAGGTTGGCTTTGCTATCGACGAACTTGGGTGGGTCGAGGATAATCACATCGAACCGCTCGCCACGGGCATGGAACTCGCGTAACGCCTCAAACACATCGATTTGACGGTTATCAGGCGCACTGAGTTGATTGCGCTCGTGGTTGCTGGCAGCGATTGCGAGCGAAGGTTGTGACACATCAAGGTTAATGACCTCTCGCGCTCCAGCGGCACTTGCATATAAACCAAAGCCGCCGGTGTAACTAAAGGCATTTAGGACGCGTTTACCTTTGACGTATTTCTGTACCGCGGCGCGACTGTCACGTTGATCAAGGTAATAGCCCGTTTTATGGCCGTGCTCAATATCAACTTGCAGTTGCAGTCCATTTTCGGTGATCCACAAGGCCGCGAGTGGACTGGCAGTCGGAGCTTGGTAATGTAACTGGCAAAGCGGCGCTAGGCCTTCTTTTTTGCGCACGTCGACATCTGAACGCTCGTAAATCGAACACTCTGGGAGTAATTCACGCAGCGCTTCAATGATACTGTCGCGCCAGTAATCGGCACCGCGGCTTAATAATTGAACCACCACCCAGTCGGCGTAGCGATCAATAGTAATGCCCGGTAGGTTATCGGCTTCAGCTGCCACCAGCCGCACTGCATCACTATTAATCTGCAAGTTTTGACGGTACTCAATTGCGGCTGCGATCTGTTGTTTAAAAAATTGCGGATCGATGACATCCCGTTGGCTAAAGCTCCACATCCTTACGCGGATTTGTGATGTGGGTGACCAGGCCCCAAAGCCAAGCCAATCGCCGTTGGCCGCGTGCACCGCGACGGTCTCACCTGGTTCTGGTTGGCCTTTTACCCGAGCAATCGCGCCACAAAACACCCAAGGGTGTTGGCGGCGCAAGGATTTATCTTTGCCTTCATGAAGATGAATGGTGGCCACGAGTTATTTTACTCGCATGCCAGGCTCGGCGCCGTCATCAGGGTTGAGGATGAAAATATCTTTGCCGCCAGGCCCAGCTGCGAGCACCATACCTTCGGACATGCCAAAGCGCATTTTACGCGGCGCCAAATTAGCCACCATCACGGTGTTCTTACCGACCAAAGAGGCCGGATCATAAGCCGCTTTAATGCCAGCAAATACTTGGCGCTGCTCACCCCCTAGGTCAAGCATTAAGCGCAACAATTTATCCGCGCCTTCGACGTGTTCCGCACTGACGATTTTAGCGACGCGCAGGTCAACCTTGGCAAAACTTTCGAAATCGATTTCAGCAGCGATTGGATCGTCTTGCAGATGCGGATTTTCTGGCTGTGCGGGCGCCGTATCGGTTTTAGATGCTTCGATCATGGCTTTAACCTGTGTCATGTCTACGCGCTGTAATAACGCTTTAAAGGGTTCAATCTGATGATTGGTTAGAATGCTTTGGCTACTATCCCAGTTAAATTCATCCTTAAGGAAGTTTTGGACCCGTTGACTTAACTCTGGTACCACCGGCGTCAGATAAATCATCAGTAAGCGGAATAGGTTGATGCCGATCGAACAGATTTCATGAACTTCCGCAGCTTTTGCTGGATCCTTAATCAATTGCCATGGCTCAGCATCAGCAATATACGCATTCGCTTTATCTGCAAGCGCCATAATAATCCGCATGGCTTTGGCAAATTCGCGTTGCTCATAGGCCTCGCTGATGCTGCTTGCAGCTTGTTGGAATTCTTCTAGCAGGCTGGTATCGCTCAGTTCCGCTGCCAGTTTGCCATCAAACTTTTTCGAGATGAAGCCGGCACAGCGACTGGCAATATTCACCACTTTACCGACCAGGTCGGCATTAACCCGTTGGGCAAAATCTTCAAGATTGAGGTCGAGATCATCAATGCGACTGGTCAATTTAGCCGCAAAGTAATAACGCAAGTAATCTGGGTCAAGATGATCTAAGTAGGTCCGAGCCATGATGAAAGTCCCTTTTGACTTTGACATCTTGGTGCCGTTGACGGTAATAAAACCGTGCGCCCAAACATTGGTCGGTTGGCGGAAGTTGGCACCATAGAGCATGGCGGGCCAGAATAGGCTGTGGAAATAAATAATATCTTTACCGATGATGTGGTAGAGCTCCGCCTTACTATCTACTTGCCAGTAATCATCAAAGTTTGCGGCACCGGTGCGGTCGCAATAGTTCTTGAAGCTGCCCATGTAACCAATCGGCGCATCTAACCAAACATAGAAAAACTTACCTGGCGCGTCAGGAATTTCAAAGCCAAAATAAGGCGCGTCACGACTGATATCCCAGCGCTGCAAGCCACCTTCAAACCATTCATTTAGTTTGTTTGCCATTTCTGGTTGGAGCGAACCAGAACGCGTCCATTGTTGAAGCATTTCGGCAAAGGCGGGCAGGTCAAAGAAATAATGCTCGGACTCACGCAGCACTGGGGTTGCACCCGACACCGCTGAGGTTGGATTTTTCAGTTCAGTAGGAGCATAAGTCGCACCGCACACATCGCAGTTATCGCCATATTGATCTTCGGCGCCACACTTAGGGCAGGTGCCTTTGACAAAGCGGTCCGGCAGGAACATTTGTTCTTGCGGGTCGTAAAGTTGCTCGATGGTTTCAGTTTTAATATGACCGGCATCGCGCAGACGGGTATAGATAAGTTCGGCAAAATGGCGGTTTTCGTCACTGTGGGTGGTGTGATAATTGTCAAACGCCACGTGAAAATCCGCAAAATCACGCTCATGATTTACTTTCATTTCGGAGATCATTTGCTCTGGGCTGATGCCAAGCTGTTTCGCTTTGAGCATGATTGGGGTGCCGTGCGCATCATCCGCACAAACAAAATGACACTCGTGTCCGCGCATTTTTTGGAAACGCACCCAAACATCGGCTTGGATATAACCTAGCATGTGACCGAGATGAATCGGGCCATTTGCGTACGGTAGTGCATTCGTGACTAATATTTTGCGGGATTCTGATGCCATAAACAGGGTGTCTCCAACCAGCGAAAAACGCAGTAAAAACCGATAAATTATGGCTTCGATTGTACCTGATCTGATACTAGCAATCCAGATGAAGTGTCCGTATCATGCGGGCTATGACTTAATATATGAAAACCTCATTGACCATGAAGTTGGGGATGCTATGTTTGGTTTGTTTGGTGGTAAAAAATGGCAGAAACGCTTGGCAGAAATACCTTTAGTTGGTTGCCAGCAAGGGCTTCCTGAACAATGGCTGGTGCTCGATGACAGCGTTGAACCTCAGCGCATAACAGTGACTGCACCGTTCGCGGTTCCAGATGATTGGTTAGCGCCGCTGCAAGCCGATGAAGTCCTCGGCCAGTTTGACTGGCAGTTACAGCGCAACATAGCCCTGCTTCCCAATAGTCAGCCAGAACTGCCACTGGTATACGGCAATGTGGTGCTCATCGCCTCGGGTAAAGGGGGCGTTGGGAAGTCGTCTGTGACCGCACAACTAGCCATGGCACTCGCTCAAATGGGTGCACGGGTAGGGGTGCTTGACGCGGATATTTATGGACCATCGATGCCGGTCATGTTTGGTGCCGTGGATGATAAGCCAGCGACCGATGGCAATAAGATAGCCCCAGTGCAACGTCACGGCGTTACGGTCAGCTCACTTGGTTATCTCACTGCGGATAAAGATGCAGCCATTTGGCGCGGGCCGATGGCTAGCGCAGCCCTGCAGCAGCTGTTGCGCGATACGAAGTGGCCTAAATTAGATTATTTATTAGTGGATATGCCACCGGGAACCGGCGATATTCAACTGACGTTCGCACAAAAATTACCCGTAACGGGCGCCGTAATTGTTACCACTCCGCAAACGGTGGCGTTAGCGGATGCTGAGCGGGGCATTACCATGTTCCGAAAAGTGGGTGTGCCGATTGTTGGACTGGTCGAAAACATGAGTTTTTACCAGTGCAGTGCCTGCGGTCAGCGTGACTTTATATTTGGTGAGCAAGGTGGAGTGGCTGTCGCCCAAGCCGAGCAGGTCCCGTTATTGGGCCAATGGCCGTTACTGACGCCGCTACGGCAGCAGTTAGATGAAGGTCTCGGGCCAATCCAAGAACCAGAAAATCTGGCTACCTTGATCAAGAACACAGCAACAAGGATGGCTGCCGAATTGTATTTTTCTAAGCAGCATGATTAACACAGCGCAATAAACCGAATAAAGAGAACAAACAATGCGTCTTACCGATGAACAAATTGAGCAGTATTTAGATGAAGGCCGAATAGCCATTGAGCCGCGCCCTCTGAGCGAGGATATCTCTGGGGTAACCGTGGATATCCACTTAGGTAATGAATTTCGAGTGCTGCAGGACCATGCCGCGCCGTATATTGATATCAGTGGGTCGCGAGAAGCGATTGATGCCGCTATTCAATCGGTGATGAGTGATCCAATTATCTTGACCCCAGAGCAAGCCTTCTTTATCCATCCGGGTGAATTTGCCCTAGCGGTGACCCAAGAGTCGGTGACTTTACCAGCAGATATGGTGGGTTGGCTTGATGGGCGATCGTCTTTGGCTCGGCTTGGCTTAATGGTGCATGTGACGGCGCATCGGATTGATCCGGGTTGGTCAGGGCAGGTGGTGCTTGAGTTTTATAATAGCGGTAAATTACCGCTGGCATTACGTCCACAGATGAAGATCGGTGCACTGAGCTTTGAGCAATTAGAGCGGCCTTGCAGCCGCCCATATAATCATCGTAAAGATGCCAAATATAAGGACCAACGCGGCGCTGTCGCTTCACGAATCAGCGCCGATAAGTCTGAATAAGGCTTAGCGAAGTGGGGTTGCGTGAGCCGCCCCACCGAAAATCGCATTCATCAAGAGCACATTTAAACCATCGAAATAGGCCCGATAGTTCGGATCTTGCGTAAATGCGATGACCATACCTTTACTGGCAGGTTGCCACATCAACAGTGGCTTGTGCGCCAACTGTTGCTGGTTCTCCGCCCATAGATAACCACTTGCAACGACACGATCGGCAGCTGCAAAGCTGACGATATTGCGACCATGATCAATGGTCAGTGGTCGATAGATATGGTTGCCAACGGCAATGCTAATCACTTCATCTTTTACTCCAGCGCTTAACCAGTGATCCTGGTCAACCTCTGCGCGGGCTAATACACCAGAGGTCCAGTATGGGTCTGGGTTGTCGGCCTCTATGTAGTGCGCAAGCTCAGCGTGGTCGTGGAAGATTTTGCCCGCCACACGTTTCTCGGAGCCATGGCTTGGCTCGCTCTTTTGTTCTGCACTCTTTTCCCGCGCCGACGCGAGTAAGTCGCTGTCGATGGCCCATTGCGTCGCAGTTCCCATGGTAATTAAGACACCGCCACGGTTGACCCAGTTACGAATGTTTTCAACCCCAGCTTCGCCAAATGCGGCACTGATATTGCCCCATGCTGCTGGGATGATTAGTACTTGATAGTGGCTCAAGTCTGAGCGGGCGAGTTGTTGTGGGCGAATCGCCGTAGTCGGGTAACCCATTTGTTGTTCAATTACGAACCGACTGTGACCCGCACTTAGGCTCGAGAAAGGCTCATCCCAAGCAATCGCGACGTTAGGTGCGTGGAGCTTCTTCACATTCACCGAGCCGAAATTTGGACCGTCGGTCACCCAGCTTGAATCTACACCCACAACTTTCGCACCGGTTGATTGGGCGAGCTGCACCACTGTCGACGCGAGCTCCTCACCATTCTCTGCTTTAGTTAAAATAAGACTACCAGCAGGATAACGCTGGCCATTGGCATGAGTGAAGGCTAAGTCGGTCCGCTTGATGGTTAAGCCTTGGCGCAAAGCTGCGGCCAGGAAACGCCCAGCGTTCATATCGCCCCACGGGACAATAAAGCCAACTTTTGCGGTCGGATTAATGACTTGACCCGCATCAATAAGATCTGAACTCACCGCAGACATTGCCACCCGCGGCAACTTATCACATGCATCCGTTTCGACATTAAACATCAGCGGCAGTGACCATGCTGTTACATCATAAATCTGGTCCGGCAAGTTATTGGCACGCAGCTGCTCTTGTTCCGCAAGGAAGTCAGCGGCCATATCGATTTGTTGATCGAGTAGCACCCGCACCATAAAGTGCGCAGGTTGCGCTGAATCGACGATATAGCTTCCGGCTGGGTAGGTTTTACCACAGGCCTTGAATTGCGCGTCACTGGCCATGACATCAACCCCATGCCGACGCAGTAAACCAGCGATTTTACGTGCCGCGGCAGGGTCTTTTTGATCAGCAATAATACGCACGCGATCGTCTGCTTTTTCACCTAATTCGATCGCCATTGAGCGGTAATTCCAAAAGTCTTGGAGCAAGGCTTGGCGACGCTCGGCTGCGGTCTCTATGGTTGCAAGTGAGGCAATAAAGTGACGTTGCACGCCATCACCATAGGTCAGGATATCGCCATCTACGGTACGGAATTTGTGACCACGGGCAGATGCCATTTCGTAGGTTGCCGCAAGCGTACCGTGAAAGAGTGGCCAACTGGCGCCATAGCCCGGATAGAAGGCATCAAAAATTTCACGGGTGAAATAATCATAACCTTCTTGGTCGAACCAACGTCCGTTGTTTTCGCCAATTTTCCACAGGCTCTCGCGCTGACTCTCGGTGATAAGTGGGTTATATGGGCGCGCTTCTGGGGTGAAGTAATAACTCATATCACCGCCCATTTCGTGCAAATCGATAAACAGTAGAGGGTAATAGTTCAAGAGCGCTTCAACTTGACCTGCGATTTCTGGCTGAGTTAGTGCTAACCAGTCGCGGTTTAAGTCGAATAAATAATGGTTAGAGCGCCCATTTGGCCATGGTTCGTTGTGCTCTGCAGAAATACGATCCGCGCTATGCTCAAGACCGACCGTCATGTAATAACGACTGACAAAGCGGGCCCGTCCATCTGGATTTTGTAGCGGGTCGATAAAAACGACCGTATTCTCAAGGTATTCTGACGTTTCTGCGTTAGGCGAAGCCAGTAAGTGATAAGCCGTTAACATACCCGCTTCTGGTGATGAGATTTCATTACCATGGACACCGTACGACAACCAAACGCTGGCTGGCATCGACTCAATCAATTGTTTTGCTTCGCGCTCGCTGGTTTGGCGAGGGTCAGCCAAGCGTTGCATATTGGCTTCAAAATCGTCGAGTTGGGCGATATTTTTAGCGCTCGAAATGATCGCGTAAAAAAGTGGACGGCCTTCCCATGACTCGCCGTAATAACGCAGCTTAATCTGCTCAGGATGTGCCTCAGCTAAAGCTTGGAAGTAGGTATAAATTTGCTCTGGTGAGCTAATCCGACTGCCAACAGGATAACCAAGAGTATCGGTCACGGTTGGCGTGGATGCTTGGTAACTATGGCTGAGCCCTAATTGCTCAACACTTGCATGGGCTTGACTGCAGACAAGGCCAATACTAACCAGTGCAGCAGAAAGAAATGACAGTTTCATCAGTGCTATCCTAAAGTTGCTGGAGCGCTTGCTCCAATGCAGAGTGAAGTTTTTGTGGTTGGTGACGATGCGCTGCATCTTCCGTCGCGCAGTCACACGCCACAACCGGTCGATGTAAATCACCGCTTGCTTGGTTACTAATAATTAAATCAATAAATTTGTGCCCAACCTGGGTTTCTAACCAGCGGACCCGCTCGGCCAAACTTAGGGCGCCAGCAGGACTATGCTCGGGCACCAGATTATCAATAAAAATTACTGGGGCTGCAGCAGATGCGATAGTTTGTGCATATTCAGCTATCAATAACGGCGGCATGATCGAGGTCAAAAAACTTCCCGGGCCAATAATAATCAGATCGCTCTCATGAATAACCGATAACGCCTCAGGCGTTGGAGTCACAGCTTTTGATAAGCGCAAGCGGCTGGGCATGTGATGGAGTTGGTCTACCAGTAACTCGCCAAAGCACTCAAGCCCATCTGCAGTTTCTGCCACTAAATCAACAGGCGTTTCCGACATCGGCAATAAACGGGTGTTCACTTCAAGTAAATTTGAGAGGAGAGCAATCCCATCAAGCGGCCGCGCGGAGAGTTCATCTAACACGTGTAAAATCAAGTTACCCAGATTGTGCCCCGGTAATAACTCAGCACTTTCATCAAAGCGATAATTAAGTAGGTCTCGTGCCAGTGGATTGGTCGTCAACTGTGCTAAGCAGTTGCGGATATCGCCCCAAGCAATGCAATCTTTGTGGCGGCGTAACATTCCAGTGGAGCCGCCGTCATCGGTAGTGGCGACGATCCCCGTTAAACGTTCCTGTAAAAAAGCTAACGCCGCGAGCACGCGGCCAAGGCCAGTCCCCCCACCAAGGGCAACCACGGCCTTGCGGCTATTTAATAGTGGGGTGGTGGAAAGCGCTTCAAAAACCGCCATATCTAATGCGACTCCTTGCAACTAGTTACTGTTACTTTACGAGCCTTCAGGCTGCGGCGCAATCATTCTGTAATAATGCGATCTTTTGTAAAGGCCGGGTAAATATAGCTCTAGTTGAGCAGTAAAAGCTGGAAGCAAGCGGATAATTTGATATAAATAATAGCGGATTGCATATGATGTTCAGCGTATAAAGAAGGGTAACTTTATGTTAAAAATTAATAAGACGCACGCTTTAGTTATCGCCGCTATTGCAGGCTTAACCCTGCACGGCTGTGGCGGCGGCAGCGATACACCTCCTGAAGCGACCAACGCTCGGTTTAGTTTGGCGGTCAGTGATGCTCCAGTCGATAGCGCCGATGAAGTATGGGCCTGCTTCTCTGCAGTCGAACTGGTAGGTAATGCAGCCGGCGAACAAGTGTTCACCATCGGCGAAGATAATAACACTATCGAAGCGAATGATGTCTGTAAGGATAGCAGTGGCGAAGTTATCCCGAACACCCGTGGAATCAATCTTTTGGCCTTTACTGGCTCAGATTCGGAGAGCTTGATTACTGGGGCGGAGGTGCCTGCTGGAAGCTATGGTCAAATTCGCCTCATCATGGCGGATGGTTCATATGTCCTGCAAGGAACGGATGAAGTTCCACTCTCAGTGCCATCAAACGAACTTAAATTCGATGGCGTGACGTTCGATTTAGCTGGGAATAGTAGCTACACGGTTGAGTTTGACTTGCGCAAAGCGCTAACGAACCCCGTCGGTCAAGCAGGCTATTTCTTGAAACCACGCGGCGTACGTTTAGTCGATAACACAGAAATTGGCCACATCGAGGGTAGTGTTGCAGAAGCACTACTGATTACCAATGAATGTACCGTTGCTCCAGAAGACACCTCGACACCTGTTGCGGCGGTGTATCTCTATCCGGGTGTTGATTTAGACAGCACCACGCTTGCCGATTTCGGTGGTACTGAGGCCGTTGAGGCGTATGCAGCGGCGCCAGTGTTATTTGATGGTGCAACTGCGTACACCTTTGAATTGGGTTTTGTCGCTGCTGGTGATTACGTTGCGGCGTGGACTTGTAACACTAGCGATGATCCTGAGGCTGATGATGATATCGTGTTCATCGGCCAACAGAACATTACCGTGAATAGCGGTGGTGAAACGACTCAGGTTGATTTTTCTGAGTAACTTTGTTCATGCAACTCTCCTTTGCAGGGCTCTTCGGAGCCCTTTTTTGTTGAGCTTGGCTAGCCAACGGGCCGAAGATTCCGCATACTAATGCGGTGTATTACATCGTTTAGGACACGTCTTATGAGCAAATTATTTCAGCTTGGTGGATATGTAGGGGCCATGACTTTCTTGGCTGCGTGCAGTGTTTATATTCCACCAGCCGCTGCGGAACTTGCACAAGAGCCATTATGTATTGCCGATCACCCCCACACGATAACTGTTGAGATCGCTGATACCTATGACTCGCGGGCGCGTGGTTTGATGTTTCGCGAGAGCTTAGCAGAGCATGCGGGGATGTTATTTCGCTATCAAGATGATCGTCCGAGCAGCGCCGGGTTTTGGATGTACAATACCTATTTACCACTCGATATCGCTTATATAGGTGCAGATAATCGGATCAAAGCAATTATTGCGATGGATCCTTGCCCGAGTATCGACCCTAAACGTTGCCCCAGCTATCAGCCGGGGGTCAGCTATCGAAGCGCACTTGAAATGAATCAAGGTTATTTCGCTAAATACAACATTGGCATCGGCAGAGAAATTGTCGCATGCCCACAGAACAAGTAGGAGACCAACATGAGAGGAGCAGTATCCTCAGTTATGCTAGCGACGGTGTTGCTTGCGGGGTGCTCTGAGGCAACGCAAAGTGAGAGCACAGTCGACTCGGCCACGGCGACAGTCGCCGCTGATACCTATAGCTTTAATGAGAATTATCGCGACTATCTTGCGACGTTAAGCGCAGATGAGTTCGCCGGGCGCGCACCGGCATCAATCGGTGAAGAACTCACGGTCGCGATGGTCGAAGAAAAATTCAAAGCTTGGGGTCTTAAGCCTTATAACGCTGAGACAGGCAGTTATCAGCAACCCGTGCCGCTGGTCAAAATGATGCCATATAAAGTCAGTGAAATGAGCTTTAGTGCCGCTGACCTTGAACCTTTGGCGTACCGCACGGAAATGATGGCATGGTCGCCACGGGTACAAGAGCGAACTGAGCTGGTTGACAGCGAGTTGGTGTTTGCCGGCTACGGTATTGTTGCGCCAGAGTACGGCTGGAACGATTACGAAGGGTTAGATGTTGCAGGTAAAACCGTCGTTGTTTTAGTCAATGACCCAGGCTACGACAGTCAGGACCCTGAGGTATTCAATGGTAAAGCCATGACTTATTACGGACGCTGGACTTACAAATTTGAAGAAGCCGCCCGCCAAGGCGCAGCTGGCGTATTGGTGATCCATGAAACTGGCCCAGCGGGATATGGCTGGGGCGTTATCGCCGGTGGCTCTCCGGTGCGCTTTGACTTGGCGCGTGAAAACAAAAATATGGATTTAAGCGCGGTGCAAGGTTGGCTTAGCGAAGCCAGTGCCGATAAGTTATTCGCACGGATTGGCTCGAGCTATGCCGAGATGCGGCAACGAGCGCAAGCCGAGGATTTCTCGCCGATATCGTTGGAAACGGGGATTAACCTGAGTGTTGATACCAAATTTGAATATTTGGATTCACCTAACTTAATTGGTTACATCGAAGGCAAGACACACCCCGAAGAACATATTGTGTATATGGCGCATTGGGACCACATGGGAACTGATCCGATTAACCCTGATGATGGCATTTATAATGGCGCACAAGATAATGCCAGCGGTACCGCTGGCGTGCTCGCTTTAGCCGAGTTTTGGGCGAGTCAGCCACAACCTGAGCGCTCAGTGGTGTTTGTGCTTGTCACTGCCGAAGAGCGTGGCTTATTGGGCTCGCAGTGGTATGCCAACCAACCTATGTTACCGCTCAGCAAAGCGGTTGCTGGAATCAATATGGATGTGATGAACGTCTATGGCCCAGTCAATGACATGGTAGTGGTCGGCTATGGTAATTCAGAATTGGAGGATTACCTGGGTAAATACGTTGCAAAGCAAGGACGTTATTTAGCCCCAGAGCCAACCCCAGAAGCAGGCTCTTTCTATCGCTCAGATCACTTTAATCTGGCCAAGAAAGGGGTGCCTATGTTGTACGCAAAAGGGGGCCAAGACCATATTGAATACGGCAAGGAATATGGCCAGCAGCAGCGGGCTGAATATGTCCGTGATGCTTATCACAAACCCGCTGACGAATATGATCCAAACTGGGACCTGCGCGGTGTCCAGCAAGATCTTTGGTTGTATTTCTGGGTTGGCGAAGAACTTGCTAACAGCCGAGATTGGCCACAATGGCGAGACGGTAACGAGTTCAAAGCCATTCGGGACGCTTCGGCGAACGAGCGCCGCTAGTATTACGCCAAGTTATTGGTAGAGTCGTTTTATCAGGCCGTGTGGGGTAAACTACACGGCCTTTTTTATGCGAGTGGTTGGGTAGAGGAAAAGTATGGACCTAGCTGTGCTATTGAGCCCTGCGGAATTGTTTGGGATCAGTGCGTTAATTTTAAATTTTATTGCCTACCGGCAAGAGTCTGCGAATCGTTATCGAGTGGTGTCGGCGCTGGCGTTGGCTGCGTTATCGATTCACTTTGCCATTATCGGTGCACTCGCAGGCTCGATTGTGACCGGGATGGCGGTGATTCGGAACATCATTGCGTTGCGCTGGCAGGGGCCAATTGTATTGTGGGGCTTTGTCCTGCTCAATGTTGTGTTAGCGGCTTATGAATTTAGTATCGGCACTGAATTGCTGCCGTTGCTGGCCGCGTATACTTCGTCGATTATTTTTTCAGTTGGCTCGATTCGCTTGAATGATCCTGAACAAATTCGGCGCTGGTTTATTGTCGCCGAATCACTCGGTTTAGCGTATGCCATTATGGTTGGCAGCATAGAAGGGATTATCTTTAATTTGTTCAATTTAGGCAGCATCATTCTCAAATTGTTACAGAATCGACGCAACCAAACATTGAGTTAAGAGTCATAAGCCATATATCTATGACTATAAGTGAACTAATTTGAGGCCTTATGAGGATTTATATTCAAAGATTACAGCAACAAGTGAAGCCTAACGCGCAAACAGGAAGTACCTTCGCGCGTATTTGGGGTTGGTTGATGTTTATCGCCTTATTGGTGATCGGCGCAATCTTTGGTGCGTTAGTCTTTTTTATCGGGTTATTAATGGCCATTCCGTTACTTTGGCGTAAACGCCGCGAGCTGAAGAGCGTCTGGCAATTCTCGCGCGCGGCCAAACAAGCCCAACAGCGGGCTCAAGCGCAACAGCAATATCGCCAAGATCAGCGCGATGATTCGATCATTGAAGGCGAGTACCGAGTCAAAAAAGACCAAGACTGATGAAACTTAAGCAGGTCGTCATAGCAGGATGTGTCGTTGCGCTGCTGGCGCTAACGGTTTACTTGCTAGAGTCGACTGAAACCTCAACACGACTCCCAGAGCACAAGGTCCGCTTGGAGTTGACCGAGCGCGCCGGTGAGTTTAATCGAACCTTGCCACGCTTACTTGATGAACATACCAAATTTCAATACGCGGAAGCCGACCATTTGGGGATGCGTTTTGTTTACAGCCTGATTCAAGTCGAGCGTTTGAGTCACGATGTTGACGCACTGCGAGAACAAATCGAACCACAAATCAAACAGCAATATTGTCAGAGTGAAGCATTTGAATTTTATCGTAAGCATGTACGCTTCTTTGAAATCGTTTATCGCGACCAAAACGATCAATTCTTATTTACCCTGAGGTTTGACGGCACCAACTGCTCTGATTAGTTACATTCTTTATTACTTTTACACAGCGTTAACGGAGCGATTGAAAAAAATTTTCTAGAATAATCCCATCAGTTTGACCAAGGTAGGCAAAGGTTGATGCGTAAATTGATTATTCTACTTATGCTCGCGGCTGCTGTATTACAGTTCTACCGAGCAAATGGGGCTTCACCGACACAAGGGTTTCCATCACTTCATGAGATAGCCGGCGAACTGGTGCAACCCAAACAACGTAAACGTCCGCTTGAATTTATGTGTGATGGTCGGCGATACTGTTCGCAAATGACAAGCCGAGAAGAAGCGGAAAATTTCCTAGCGTTTTGTCCCGATACCCAGCTTGATGCCAATCAGAACGGGATCCCATGCGAGGATAGTACACGCTTCTAAAACTAGCTGAGACCGTTCAGTTAAGCAGGCTTTCCAGTAGTTCTAAGTGAAGAGTAAGCCTATGTTGAAGTGGTTCGAGCAACGCTTAAATCCATTCCCGCCAGCCGATCTGGCCCAACCGCCCAATAAATTATTCAAATTTTGCTGGTATTACACCCGCGGCGCGTGGCCATTGTTGCTGATTGCGGGTGTATCGACCACTTTGATTGCGCTTACGGAAGTCTGGTTATTTAGTTTTATTGGGCAAATGGTTGATTGGCTCAGCCAGCAATCACGCGAGACCTTTTTACAGCAAGAATTCTGGTCGTTAACAGGCGTTGCTGCGCTGATCCTTATTGGTTTGCCGCTGTTGGTATTAGTTCACAGTCTGGTCACTTATCAAGGCTTACTTGGCAATTATCCGATGCGGATTCGCTGGCGCTTGCACCAGTATTTATTGCGTCAATCACTGAG
Source organism: Pseudidiomarina taiwanensis (assembly GCF_003987435.1). Lineage (GTDB taxonomy): Bacteria > Pseudomonadota > Gammaproteobacteria > Enterobacterales > Alteromonadaceae > Pseudidiomarina > Pseudidiomarina taiwanensis. The sequence goes on from NZ_PIQG01000001.1 coordinate 424,325, forward strand.
TTTCTATCAGGATGAATTTGCCGGGCGAATTGCCACTAAATTGATGCAAACTGCACTTGCAGTGCGCGAAGTGGTGATTAAGTTATTCGATGTCTTAAATTATGTTGCGGTTTACTTTCTTGGCACTGTGGTGATTATCGCCAGCACCGATTGGCGTCTTGCTAGCCCGCTAGTGATTTGGTTTGGGTGCTATTTATTACTGCTCCGTTATTTCGTTCCTCGGCTTGGCAAAGTGGCCGCCGCACAGGCGGATGCACGCTCGGTGATGACGGGGCGAATTGTAGACAGTTACACCAATATTCAGACCGTGAAGCTGTTTTCCCATGCCCAGCGTGAGAGCGCTTATGCGCGTGAAGGTATGCAAGGTTTCTTGCTGACTGTGCATCGGCAAATGCGGGTGGTAACTGGGTTATATTTGTCCCTTTATAGTTTGAATGCGCTGTTGTTATTCAGCACTGGCTGGCTCGCGATTCAGCTGTGGTTACAAGAAGCCATTAGCCTTGGCGCTATTGCGGTAGCACTTGGCCTGGTATTGCGCCTGTGGGGGATGAGCCAATGGATTATGTGGGAAGTCTCAGCTTTGTTTGAGAATATCGGTACGGTGCAAGATGGCATGCAAACCATGTCTGTTGCGCAAGCCGTCACCGATGAAACCGATGCGGGCCGATTACAGGTGAGTGCTGGTCGAATTGAGTTTGATCAGGTCAATTTCGCCTACGGCGCGAACACCAGTGTTTTGAATCAGTTGAATTTTACTATCGAACCGGGTGAAAAAATCGGTTTAGTAGGGCGTTCTGGTGCGGGTAAATCGACCTTAGTCAATGTGCTGCTGCGATTTTATGATATTGAAAGCGGCCAAATTCGAATCGATGGCCAAGACATTAGTAAAGTTAGCCAAGATAGCTTGCGCGAACATATTGGTATGGTGACGCAAGATACCTCACTGTTGCACCGTTCAGTCCGAGATAATATCGCCTATGGTCGTCCAGACGCTACCGATGCCGATATTGAGCACGCCATTGAGCGGGCCGAAGCGTCGGATTTCATTGCCAGTTTAGCCGATGCAAAAGGGCGCTGTGGACTCGATGCACACGTTGGTGAGCGTGGGGTGAAATTATCCGGGGGCCAACGCCAACGGATTGCAATTGCGCGAGTCATGTTAAAAGACGCACCGATTTTAATTCTTGATGAAGCCACCTCGGCGCTTGATTCTGAAGTCGAAGCGGCCATTCAGGAAAACCTTTATCGATTGATGGAAGGTAAGACGGTGATCGCAATCGCCCATCGACTCTCAACTATTGCAGCGATGGATCGATTGATCGTGATGGATGAAGGGCGCGTTATTGAGCAAGGAACTCACCAGCAACTGCTCGCTCAGCAAGGCTTATATGCACAGCTTTGGCAACGGCAGTCTGGCGGCTTCATTGCTGACTAAAACTGCTCACCAAAAATGGCGGACTAAAAAAATTGAGCAAAACGGAATAAAACCAGGGCTTGGTTCGTTATAGTTCATATATCTCGTGCAGATAAGGATATGAACTTGACCCATCCACTTGAGCAGTTGAATCAATATAGCGGCGCTGCCATTGCGCTGGCACAGCAATATGCTGGTGATTTCGACGTGGCCGTTGATTTAGTCAATGACACCATGCTCAAGCTGTGCCAAGTTCGGCAAATGCCGGTGGGGCATGAGCTAAAACTCTGGTTTTTAAAAGCGGTTCGTAATTACTGTATCGACCATTATCGTCGCCAACAAACGCAGCAACAGTTTTTGCTCCAAGCCAGCGGCTCAGCGCCGTTAACTGATTTAGATTCGCACACCAACCAGCCGCTAGAAGCACTGATTCAAGCCGACCAAACACGCCATTTTCATCACGCTTTTGCACAGCTAAGTGATGCCCATCGGGAATTACTCGCACTGCGTGAGTTTAATCAATTGTCGTACCGCGAAATTGCCACGATTACGGGGTTACCTGTAGGGTCAGTTATGTCTGGCCTAAGTCGTGCTCGCGAGCATTTGCGGCAGCTCATTTTCGTGCCAGCTGAGCGCGGCTAAGGAGTTTGTTATGTCATTGAAGCAAACCTGTCCAGATACAGAGCAGTTAAGCGCTTATCTTGATGGTGAGTTAACCCAACAGCAAGCACAACAAGTTGAACATCATTTGCAAGACTGTGAATCGTGCCAAGCGCAACTGGCTCAATTAGAGCAACTGAGTGCGGCATTGCAGCACGAGGGGCAACGTTTTAAACAGGTTCAATTCAATGCCTTTGCTGATAGTCATGAACGCAGCGATTGGTTGGTCAAACTCACCTGGCTCTTGCTGTTACTCGGTGGTTTGCCTTTGCTCGGCTATAGCCTTTATTTGCACTGGCAAAGTTTGGCTGAACTGGAGTGGTGGTTGGCTGCTGCACTCGGCTCTTTGTTGGGCGGTTTAATTTTAGCGTTTGTGGTGGTGCTGCGAGAGCGTTTAAGCGCTCGTAAAACTGATAAATTTAGGAAGGTACAACGATGAAAACAATTAAAATTTATACGACCGAAACGGTCGCTGGTTACCAGATCACCGAGTCGCTTGGATTAGTTCGTGGCAATACCATTCGGGCGCGCCATTTAGGCCGCGATATCTTGGCGGTGTTTCGCAATATTGTCGGGGGTGAAATTAACGACTACACCAAGTTAATGGCAGAAAGCCGCGAGCAAGCGCTGGAGCGCTTAATCGAGGATGCGCAAGCATTAGATGCTGATGCGATTGTCGGGGTGCGTTTTTCAACCTCAATGCTAGCGCAGGGCGCTGCCGAGTTATTGGCGTTTGGGACCGCTGTAAAACTGACCAAAAATACGGATTAGATACACGGCGTAAGCGAACTAAATAGTTGCTGTAAACGTATTAGCTGAGTGTTTTTGCAGTTTATGTGTGGAACAGATGGCAACTAAACCCAATTTATCCGCAGCAGATGTCTCGCGCGTCATCGAAATGGCCTGGGAAGACCGCACGCCATTTGAAGCGATTGAGCAACTGTATCAATTGCCCGAAGCCGAGGTAATTAAGCTGATGCGCCGTGAGCTTAAACCCAGCTCGTTCAGACTTTGGCGCGAGCGGGTCTCAGGGCGGGTGACTAAACACGGCAAAATCCGACCCGCAGGGATTACCCGAGCGTATTGCCCGACTCAATATAAACGTTAGGGATTGGTTAGAACGGGGGAAGAGAATTGGTCGGCGTGAGAGGATTTGAACCTCCGACCCCTGACACCCCATGACAGTGCGCTACCAGGCTGCGCTACACGCCGACCGAGGAGGGTATGATACTTTATTCGGCGCCTAGCGCAAGGGGCGGGCGCGGCAAAACAGCCTGTTTGCTCGCTTTTTCGCCAGGCTACTGTTGTTCTTACTATTGTTCTTGCTGTGGTTCTTTGGCGAAGCGCTTCAGTTCCTTCAACGACTCGATGAGAACCGGTGCGGGCACTTCCGGGTTCAGTATCATGGTTTGTTTAACCCGATCCCAGCCCTGCAATTGGGCATTGCTGTCCAAAGCAAAGACCTTATCTTCGGTATAAATCACCACATGGCTCTCCATACTGGCGACAATGGGGTAGCGTTTACTCTCTGGCTCCGCAAGATCGACACCGGTCGCCCAGTTCTTGCTTTCATCAGCACAGGTCATGTAACGACTCACTATAGTCGGCATAATATCCGTTAATTGCGCCATCACTTGCGGCTTAATGGTGGTCGCTGCATTGGTCAGTAACGTGACGCTATTACGACTTACCTGATACGGGAAGCTCACAGCCTCATCCACCGGCATAACTGGAGTAAGACCAATGATCATGATTTCGTCATTACGCGTAAGCGCCTGTCGAATCGATCGTAGCAACGCAGGACTGATGGTGCTTGCCAGTTCAATGGTAACGTCTCGCGCACTCACAGGGTTCGAGGTGGTGCTGAGTTGCTCGAGCCAAGCTTGCGTTGCTGGAGCAAGCTCAAGAGGGTGATATTGGCGGATACTAAAGCCCACCTGATAACTATTTAGTTGGGCTAAATAAGCAGGCATTTGCATGCCGTTTTCAGCCGCTGCAAAGGCATTACTGTATAGGCTAGGTAGTGCATAAACCAGTTCAAATAAAGCACTATCGAGTGTGGTTTGGCCAAGCACCGGGCGATCATAACGCATGAGTTCCGGGAACAAGGTGAGCAGTTGTTTGGTTTGCTCTGCGTCGAGTTGTGGTAACGCAATCAGATGGCTATTGCTGGAATTCGATTCCGCTGCGCAGAGCAGTTGCATCTGTGGGTAACTTAAATCAATTGCTTTCACATCACGAAGCAGGCGTCCGGTCGTTTGCGCTTGCTGATTATCAAGCAAGCCATGTTTATTCATCAGGGTCTTGGCGGTGGTTGGATAGGAGACTGGGAACAGGTCGTCCTGCTTAGTGATCGGCGTATAGAAATTCGCATCCGCCCAGATATGGATTGAGTGACTCGCCAAGAAGCAGGTAACGAAGACCAGTGCCGAGTAGCTGCCAAGTTTGCGCCCACGAAGTCGTTCGAGCCGTTTGTAGGTGAGGTTGGCGATCACCAACTGTAACACCAACAGCACCACAAAACTCACTAATAGACCCAATACCAGGACGAAGCTCGCCCCGGCAAAGACGGATTCCGCATCGCTAGCAAGTCGTGATAGCGAGTAAGTATTCAGATGATAGCCATACTGGCGAAAGAAGATCGCATCAGCAATAAGAGCGATAAGACCTATGCTTGCAACAAGTGTGGCAATACCCCGCAAAACGCGCGAATAGGGGATCAGAATACAAAACGGAAAAATAAAAATGATAAAAACAATAAACGGCAAAAAGGCAAAGTGGCCAAGCCAGCTTAAGAATAAATACAAATCGCCTAGGGCGCTGCCAGTCGCCTCTGCAGCCTCGACATAGAGCAAGCCAATCGCTAGGGCGAGGAGAATATTAACAAAGGTAAACCAATGCCCCCAACTAATCAGTCGGGCTATTTTATCGCGCTGTTGTTTGCGTTGCTTGCTCATTGGTTGTTGACCTTATCGGTTATTTATCCAAAGACTGTAACAGCACTTTACCGAATTGTTCAGCGATCTGGTAGCTATCCTGTTGTTTAGGTAATTGCTTGATAACGTTGGTTACGGCATTTCCGAGCGTCATTAAGGCGAGGTCAGCAGGGGTTTGATCACTGACAAACACATCCATGAGTTGATCCAGTAGTTTTTGTTGGCGGTCGATATCGTATTTTGGTTGGATAGGCATAGTTTTATCTCGGAGCATGATAGAATACCGGCAGTTTATCACAGGCATTGAGTAAGGACAGTCACTGACTATGCAGGTTGAAATAAAACAAAGCATTATTCACCAATTTTACGCCAACGATGGCCAAATCGGGCTGAGATTAGCGCCAGATGTGTTGGCGATCGATAGTGAAGTTGAGCTTTTATTAAATGAATTGACCGAAGTTTTTCAAGCGAAGCCGAGCAAAGGCTATGCCCGTTTCATTACCGCTGAAGATAGCGATGCGGAACAGTTAAGTGAGTTCCCGCCAACGCTATTAAACTGGCATCAGCAACAGACTGACTTTAATGCGTTTGCTAAACAAGCCGCACAAATGCTGCTGAGCCAGTTTCAGCATTACGGAATTGTAGAGCCTGGCTTTTTACTCTTGTCACATTATATTGAACGGGGCTGTCAGCAACTGGTGGTCGCCTACTTACCGAGTCGAGATGGCGTAACAGTTGCCCCCGATCTCACCGTTGATCGCTCCTCACAACTCGATTTAGCCAAGCTGCAACTGGCCGCCATTATCAATCTTACTGAGTGGCAAGAAGAGCCTGATAACACCACCTACATCACTTTTATCAAAGGTCGGGTGGGGCGCAAAGTCTCCGACTTCTTTTTAGACTTTATGGGCTGCGCTGAAGGCCTAGATGCCAAGAAGCAGTCACAACAGCTTGTCCAGAGCCTGCAACAATATGTGCACGAAGAGGGTTTAGATGCTGATGTTGCGAAACAAGTGCGACAGAAAGCGTATGAATTGTGCCAAGACAATTGGCAGCAGAATAATCCGGTAAGTGTCAGCGATTTTTCTGCTAAATTGCAGGAAGATATTCCAACGGAACGCACCTTCGAAGCATTTAATGCTGCACAAGAGATACCTATTGCAGAGTCCTTTCCAGTTGATCGCACAAGTTTACGTAAGTTGGTCAAGTTTCAAGGCCAAGGCGGTGGGCTCAGCATTGGCTTTGATCAAGAGTTATTAGGGGCGCGGGTCGAATATGATGTTGAGCATGATCGTTTAACTATACATGGCACGCCACCTAACTTGCGTGATCAATTACGCCGTTATTTCGGTATTGATAGCTAGTAGATGATATAAAAAACGCCGGCATGGGCCGGCGTTTTTAATGGGCAGGGTGCAAGGTTATTTTTGCACCGGAATAATGTTGGTTGCGTGGAGACCTTTCGGGCCTTCTTCGAGCTGAAACTCGACATCTTGGCCTGCTTTTAAGGTGCGATACCCATCCATTTCGATGGTTGAGTAGTGCGCAAAAATGTCTCCCTCGCGGTCTTCAGCTTCAATAAAGCCGAAGCCCTTTGAGTTGTTGAACCATTTCACTTTACCGGTTGCCATACTTCTACTTCCTTTGTTCTGCTTGTTATATCGTTATTATGATTGGCGTTTATAGTTATTGTCGCACTTGAAATGTGCGCTTGTTAACGCCATGTTTCACTTTAGGTAAGTTTTAATCAGTGTCAAGTCAAAATTTGCGCAAAATATCGCCAAATTGGTGGAGTAGAAAAATTTGCACACGAATCGTGGGCTTTTTCGTTCAATTCGGTCTATACATTAAGTAAGGCGTTGATATGAGTAATGAACAACATCAATCACATGATGAAGTTTCCCAACGCGAACGGCTGAGTATCAAGCCGCCATCAATGTATAAAGTCATTTTAAATAATGACGATTACACGCCGATGGACTTTGTGATTGAGGTTTTAATGAAGTTTTTCAGAATGGATCAAGAGCGGGCAACCGAAACCATGTTGACCATTCACTATAAAGGGCGGGCCGTGTGCGGAATATTCTCTGCAGATGTTGCCGAAACCAAAGTCACGCAAGTGAATCAATATGCACGCCAGCACGAACACCCGTTGCTCGCGTCAGTCGAGAAAGCGTAGTAGAGCAAGAGAGGTCGCTATATGCTCAATAAAACACTCGAGGTAAGCTTAAACGACGCCTATAAATTGGCGCGTGACTACCGGCATGAATTGATGACGGTCGAGCACTTATTGGTCGCGCTGCTCGATAACCCAGAAGCGAGCCAAGCCTTGCGCGCCTGCGGTCTTGATTTTGATAGTTTACGGAGCGAGTTACTCAGCTATATTGAGCGCAGTACGCCGGGTTATGATCACACAGTGACAGATATTGAAACCCAGCCCACACTTGGCTTTCAACGTGTATTACAACGTGCGGTATTTCATGTGCAGTCGTCCGGTAATAGTGAAGTCACCGGCGCCAATGTTCTGGTTGCGATCTTTTCTGAACAAGAATCACACGCGGTTTATCTGCTGAACAAGCATGAGATCACACGGCTTGATATTGTGCATTACCTTTCGCATGGCTCGGCAAGCCTTGATGATCACTCTGAACTAGGCGACAAAACCGAGCAGCAAACAGAAGAGGGGACGGAAGCCGAGTCACAGAAGTTCTTGCAGCGCTTTTGCACCAATTTAAATGAGCAAGCCTCGCTGGGTAAAATTGACCCTCTCATTGGTCGTGACAGCGAACTAGAGCGCTGTATTCAAGTGCTTTGTCGACGCCGCAAGAACAACCCTTTGCTGGTTGGCGAGGCGGGTGTTGGAAAAACAGCAATTGCAGAAGGCCTAGCATTTCGGATTAATGAAGGTGATGTGCCAGAGGTTATGCTCAACACCACAATTTATTCTCTTGATTTAGGTGGTTTACTTGCCGGGACTAAGTATCGAGGCGATTTTGAGAAGCGCTTCAAGCAGTTGCTAAAAGAGCTCACTGAGCAGCGCCATGCCATTTTATTCATTGATGAAATTCATACCATTATAGGTGCTGGTGCGGCCAGTGGAGGGGTGCTCGACGCCTCAAACTTGCTCAAGCCGTTGCTATCCAATGGCCAATTAAAATGTATCGGCTCGACCACCTACAATGAGTACAAGAATATTTTTGAAAAAGACCGCGCTTTGGTGCGGCGTTTTCAAAAAATTGATGTGGTTGAACCTTCGGTCGAAGATACGACCCGTATTCTCGAAGGCTTGCGCGAGCGCTACCAGGCACACCACGGGATTCGTTACACGCAACCAGCCTTGCGCGCCGCGGCTGAATTATCAGCGCGATACATCAACGAGCGTCACCTGCCGGATAAAGCCATTGATGTCATGGACGAGGCAGGTGCACGGCAACGGTTACTGGCCCCTTCGAAGCGCAAGAAAACAATAGGGGTGAGTGATATCGAGCAGGTGGTCGCGAAAATGGCGCGGATCCCCGAGCAATCAGTGTCACGCTCAGACCAACAAACCTTACGCCAACTTGATCGTAACTTGAAGTTGGTGGTGTTCGGTCAGGATCAAGCCATTGACTCGCTCACCGCAGCAATTCGACTTGCTCGCTCAGGCTTAGCGGATGAGGGCAAGCCGATTGGCTCATTCTTGTTTGCCGGGCCAACAGGCGTGGGGAAAACCGAAGTCACGCAGCAATTGGCTAAAGCACTTGGGATTGAACTGATTCGTTTTGATATGTCGGAATATATGGAACGGCATGCAGTAAGTCGCTTAATCGGTGCACCGCCAGGCTATGTGGGCTATGAGCAGGGTGGCTTGTTAACAGATGCAGTAATTAAACATCCGCATGCAGTGGTGTTATTGGATGAAATTGAAAAAGCGCATCCTGATCTTTTTAATATTCTGCTGCAAGTCATGGATCACGGTTCATTAACGGATAATAACGGTCGTAAAGCCGATTTCCGCAACATCATCCTGGTGATGACGACCAACGCGGGGGCACGCGAAACAGAGCGGCCATCGATTGGCTTTGCGCAACAGGATCATGCTCCTGATGCCATGAAAGAAATTAATCGGATGTTCTCTCCAGAGTTTCGTAACCGGCTTGACCAGGTGGTGTGGTTTAACCATCTTGATCAAACCATTATCGAGCAGGTCGTGGATAAATTTATTTGCGAGTTACAAGCTCAGCTTGATCAGAAGAATGTCAGTTTAGAGCTTTCTCCTGCGGCATATAAGTGGCTTGCTGAGAAGGGCTATGATCGTGCGATGGGCGCGCGGCCGATGAGTCGGGTGATTCAAGAGCATTTGAAAAAGCCGCTGGCAAACGAAATCCTGTTTGGCAAGTTAAGCCAAGGCGGCCATGTGAAAGTAGCCGTCAAGGGTGGAGCGCTTGCGCTTGAAATAAACGAGTCGGCGAAAGATCTGGCGTAATGATTTAAAGCATAAAACTAAAAAGCCCGCTTGCTGCGGGCTTTTTTGAACACAAATGGCAATTTTAACGGGCGCGAAACACGATACGACCTTTGCTTAAATCGTAAGGCGTTAATTGCACGGTCACCGTATCGCCGGTCAAAATACGAATGTAGTGTTTACGCATTTTTCCAGAGATATGTGCAGTCACAACGTGACCGTTTTCAAGTTCTACCCGAAACATGGTATTTGGCAAGGTTTCTAACACCGTACCTTGCATTTCAATACTGTCTTCTTTTGCCATTCAATTCCTCGGTTTGATCTGTGACGACGAAAAAGTGGCCTGAATTCTAGCGGTTTTCACGCTTAAATGCCAATACTTAGCGTTTTTAACTGCCAAAAAGCTCGTAATGATTCTGATTCAGCTGTGTTGAGATGCTCTAAGAAGCTATTTCGTGGCATTTCGATTGCGCCTAAACGGGCTAAATGGGGGTTCATAATTTGCCCGTCAAGCAAGCGTCCACCGGCCTTAAAAAATTGCACTGCGAACTGTTGTAATAACAATTTTGAGGCGTTTGTTTCGAGGTGAAACATACTTTCCGCAGAAAAGCAGCTCGCCACCCGGACACCGTACATTCCTGCAACTAATTGCTGCTGCTCGTTCCAGAGTTCCACTGAGCAGGCGCGCTGTTGTTGGTACAGACGGGTATAGGCCAAGACCATTTCCGGGTGAATCCAGACGCCTTGGTGCCGATGAATTTTACGGCAAAGGTCGACGACACGCGGAAAAGCCTGATTAAGTGTCAGTCGATAGTGCTGACACTTAACGGTATGGCGGCGCATGCTGCGGCTAATGTGCAGACTATCTGGGGTAAACACCGCACGCGGGTCGGGGCTCCACCAAAGGATTGGCTCGCCGGCTTGATACCAGGGGAAAATACCATTTTGATAGGCCTCAAATAGGCGTTGTGGCTGCAGATCGCCACCTATTGCAAGGAGACCGTTGGGATCGTTTAAAGCACAATCAGGCGCCGGAAAACCATCTTCCACGGCGCCTAATTGAGTGAGCTGCATGAAGTTATTTTTGCAGGGCGTCGAGGTATTTCTCGGCGTCCAAAGCGGCCATACAACCGGTGCCAGCTGAGGTAATGGCTTGGCGATACGTGTGATCCATTACATCACCCGCAGCGAACACGCCCGGTACACTTGTTGCTGTTGCATTACCATTGAGACCAGACTGGACAATGATGTAGCCATCTTTCATTTCTAATTGGTCTTGGAAAATACCAGTATTTGGTTGGTGACCAATCGCGATAAAGCAGCCCATCACTTCGATCTCGCTGAGGCTATCGTCCTGGGTATCGCGGACTCTTACCCCAGTTACGCCCATGTCATCGCCCAAGACTTCATCGAGGGTCTTGTTCAAGTGCAGTGTGACATTGCCGTTTTCAGCCTTGTCCATTAACCGATCGACGAGGATTTTCTCAGCACGGAAGGTATCGCGACGGTGAATCACGTGCACTTCGCTGGCAATATTGGCCAGATAAAGCGCTTCTTCAACTGCCGTATTACCGCCACCCACGACACACACCTTTTGATTGCGATAGAAGAAACCGTCACAGGTTGCACAGGCCGAAACCCCTTTACCCATGAACGCCTGCTCTGAAGGTAAACCAAGATATTTGGCTGATGCTCCAGTTGCGATGATGACCGCATCGGCTGTGTATTCACCGCTATCACCGAATAAACGAAGCGGCTTGGCAGAGAAATCGACACGATTGATATGGTCGAAAATAATCTCAGTATTAAACTTCTCTGCGTGTTGTTGCATCCGCACCATCAGGTCAGGGCCGGTTAATCCTTCAGGGTCGCCGGGCCAGTTTTCAACTTCGGTGGTGGTGGTCAACTGACCGCCTTGTTGCATACCCGTTACCAAAACTGGCTTCAAGTTCGCCCGCGCAGCGTAAACAGCCGCGGTATAACCGGCAGGGCCAGATCCGAGAATGAGTAAACCACAATGCTTGGCATCAGCCATAATTCTTGTACTCCGTATTGGTCTTAATTGTTCTACCGTTGCAGCTCATGAGTTTAAAGGCTTGCGCGCCGCAAAACAACTTAGCTTTGGATCGCCGACAACGGGTCAAGATAATCCAAACCGAGTGTTGCACCGAGGTCATCATGCACTGCTTTATAGGTAATTTTACCTTTGTGCATATTAAGGCCATTGAGCAAGTGTGGATCATTTTGCAATGCTGCCAACCCCTTATTCGCAAGTGCTAGACCAAATGGTAAGGTTGCGTTGTTCAAAGCCATGGTCGAGGTGCGCGCAACGCCACCTGGCATATTGGCGACACAATAATGGATGACATCGTCGACTACATAAGTTGGATCTTGATGGGTGGTCGCTTTTGACGTTTCAAAACAGCCGCCTTGGTCGATTGCGACGTCGACTAATACTGAGCCCGGCTTCATATTACGAATGTGCTCACGGGTTAATAGCTTCGGTGCCGCTGCCCCTGGAATAAGCACTGCACCGACGACCAAATCCGCTTCGCGTGATAGGCGGTCGATGGCATCTTCGGTCGAATACAGAGTCTTAACGCGACCACCGAATAAATCATCGAGCTGACGCAAACGCGGCAGTGAGCGATCAAGGATGGTCACATCCGCACCAAGACCAACCGCCATTTTGGCCGCTTGAGTGCCAACCACACCGCCACCAATGATTAAGACTTTACCTGGCTCTACGCCCGGTACACCCCCAAGTAAGGTGCCACTGCCACCGCGAACTTTTTCGAGGTTGTGGGCGCCGGCTTGGATTGACATACGGCCAGCTACTTCACTCATCGGCGCCAGTAGCGGTAAACCGCCATTGCGATCCGTGACCGTCTCATAGGCAATCGCCGTTACGCCAGACTCAGCTAATAAGCGCGTTTGAGTCGGGTCTGGAGCTAAATGTAAGTAGGTATAAAGAATTTGTCCTTCACGTAATTGCTTACATTCGTCGGGTTGTGGCTCTTTAACTTTTACAATCATGTCGGCCCGCGCAAAGATTTCCGCTGGATCATCGACAATTTCTGCACCCGCGGCAATGTAGTCTTCATTGGTGAAGCCAATTGCAGCGCCGCCGTCAGTTTGAACGATCACACTGTGACCATGTGCAACATACTCACGCACAGCAGCAGGGGTCAGACCAATGCGATACTCGTGATTTTTAATTTCCTTTGGCACACCGATTAACATAACTAAGCTCCGAACCGTTTCTCGTTAGAAAATATGCTGCGCATTATAGTGGAACATAAATTGTGTTTCTCACTTAATTCGATTTGCTTTATAGTTAAATGTATCGCATTTCTGCATTACCGTAGGGGAAAACATTGTTTTTAGGTTCAGCAAGCGAAAAAGTCACTATTGACAGGTTAGATAGGAAGATAATTCAGCGCTTACAACAAGACGGTCGCATTGCTAATGTCGCTTTAGCACGGGCGGTGGGGCTTAGCCCCACGGCTTGCGCAGAGCGGGTTAAGCGGCTCGAAAAAGCCGGCGTCATTATCGGCTATCAAGCGCGTATCGATCCGAATAAAATTGGCCCAAACTTGCTGGTGTTTGTCGAAATCACCTTAAGCCGAAAATCATCTGACGTATTCGCTGAATTTGGCGATGCTGTGCGGAAAACCCCAGAAATTCTTGAATGCCACTTAGTCGCCGGAGATTTCGATTTTTTGCTGAAAGCTCGAGTCGGCGATATGCCCTCGTATCGAAAGTTACTTGGCGAGACGATTTTGATGATGCCAGGGGTGAATGAATCACGCACTTATGTGGTGATGGAGCAAATTAAGCAAGAGACTCGAGTGCAGCTTTAAAGCACACTTGTTAAAGTGATGATAAAGTGCTGATAATCACCTGTTTTAAGGCTACAATGAGCCATCATAATAACGATAAAAGCGAACGGAGATGAGATGAGCGGTGTGCAACGCGTGTTAGAGGTCGGCCTCATTTTATGCGGGGCGTTTGCCGTATTTTTGTTTCTAGCACTCGCTAGTTTCAGTCCTGCTGATCCAAGTTGGTCACAAACTGGCTATGAGGGCACCATCGAAAATGCTGCAGGCGCAATTGGTGCGTGGTTTGCAGATGCGCTACTGTTCGCTTTTGGTTTTGTCGCTTACCTGATTCCATTCGGTCTTGCTGGGCTTGGCTATATGTTATTCCGGCAACCGCACAAATTGCTTGAGCTTGATTACCTCGCTGTTGGACTGCGCCTGATTGGTCTGGTGTTAACTCTTGTTGGCGCCTCGGCATTGGCATCGCTTAATTTTGCGCCGATATACTCTTTCTCAGCCGGTGGCGTCGTCGGTGATGTGATTAGCTTATCACTGTTGCCGTATTTCAACCTGATCGGTACAACGCTATTGCTGCTCACTTTTCTCTGCACCGGCTTAACTTTGGTGACGGGGATTTCTTGGGTGCAAGTAGCGGATAGTTTGGGGGCTGTGACGATCGCCTTGACCCTTTGGAAAGTGCGCCAAGTGAAACGCTTTATTGCATGGTGGCAGGCCGACAAACATGAGCCGGAAGGGCAGCCTCAAGTTGCTCCGCAAGCTGACAGTGAAAAACCGCAGCGTAAATTGTTCAAACGTAAGCTAAAGCAAGTCGAACCTGAATCAGCAAGCAGCACTGAATCATTGTTCGCTGACGAGCGTGAGCCAGAGCTCGGTGATTTAGGCGCGTTAGATGCAGTCGATGATGAGCCGGCTTCAGCAGCCAAACCAAGCTCGCCGCCTGCTCCAAAAGCCAAAGCTCCCCTTGATGCAGATGCTAAACTGGCGCGTTATCGTCCGAGTAGTCCGCAACTTAGCGAAGGCGATGAAGATACGCCGCTTGAGCCATTCCCATCACTGAGCTTGCTCGACCGACCTAATCGTAAAGAGAACCCATTAAGTGCCGAAGAGCTCCAGCAAATCAGTGATACGGTAGAAGCGGTTTTGCTTGACTTCGGTGTGCAAGTTAAGGTTGCCAATGTCCAGCCTGGGCCGGTGGTAACTCGCTTTGAGCTTGACCTTGCGCCGGGTGTGAAGGTCTCCAAAATTTCAAATTTGGATAAAGATATCGCGCGTTCGCTGTCGGCGATTTCGGTGCGGGTGGTTGAGGTCATTCCCGGTAAATCTTATGTCGGCCTTGAACTGCCGAATAAAAACCGAGAAACCGTCTATTTCAGCGAAGTGATCAGCTGTGATGCCTTCCAGCAAAGCCAATCGGCGCTCACTATGGTGTTGGGTAAAGGGATTTCAGGCCAACCTGTGGTGGTTGATTTGGCTAAAATGCCGCACTTATTGGTGGCAGGGACGACGGGTTCGGGTAAATCTGTCGGGGTCAACGTGATGATCTTAAGCTTGCTTTATAAGAGCACGCCAGAAGATGTTCGCTTGATTATGATTGACCCCAAAATGCTCGAGTTATCGGTCTATGAAGGTATCCCTCATTTGTTGACTGAAGTGGTCACGGATATGAAAGATGCCGCCAATGCGCTGCGTTGGTGTGTTGGTGAAATGGAACGTCGTTACAAGTTGATGTCTGCACTTGGGGTGCGCAACCTAAAAGGCTATAACGCGAAAATTAAAGAAGCCGAAGAGAGTGGTGAGCCGCTGCGCGATCCGATCTGGACGCCAGGTGACTCGATGGATGAAATGCCGCCGGTACTGGAAAAACTGCCGAGTATCGTGGTGGTGATTGATGAATTTGCTGACATGATGATGATTGTCGGCAAGAAAGTTGAAGAACTTATTGCACGGATTGCGCAAAAAGCTCGGGCTGCCGGAATTCATCTAGTCTTGGCAACACAGCGGCCATCCGTGGATGTGATTACCGGTTTGATTAAAGCCAACATTCCGACGCGCATTGCGTTTCAGGTGCAATCAAAAATCGACTCGCGGACGATTCTGGATCAACCCGGCGCGGATCAGTTACTTGGTCAAGGGGATATGTTGTATCTGCCGCCCGGTAGCGGAGTACCGACGCGGGTACACGGCGCCTTTGTCGATGACCACGAAGTTCATAAAGTGGTCGCAGATTGGAAACGCCGTGGCAAACCTAATTACCTTGATGAAATCCTTAAAGGTGACATGACTGAAGAATCGCTGTTGCCAGGTGAGCAAATGGAAGGTGATGAAGAATCTGATCCTTTGTACGATGAAGCGGTGCAGTTTGTGACTGAAACACGGCGGGTATCGGTATCGAGCGTCCAGCGTAAATTCAGAATTGGTTACAATCGCGCGGCGCGGATTGTGGAACAAATGGAGATGAGTGGGGTCGTTAGTCAAGCGGGCCACAATGGCCAACGCGAAGTTTTGGCGCCGAAACCACCAAGGGAGTAATTCAAAATGTCGTTAGCGCGAATGCTCATTGTAATTGTCTGCTTGAGCTATGTGAGCATAAGCTGGAGCGATGCGCATGCTGAAGAAAACGCAAAAGCGCAACTACTCGAGCTATTGGCTCCTTATAAACAGTTATCTGCGCAATTTCAGCAAGTTGTAGTCGATCGCAATGGTGAGCAAGTGCAGCAGTTAGAAGGCTCGTTACACGCTGCCCGCCCAGCCAAGCTCTACTGGGAAACGCTTGCACCGGATGAATCTGTGTTAGTCGCTGATGGTGAGACGATTTGGTATTACAACCCATTTGTCGAACAGGTCAGTATCTACTCGCAACAAGAGTCACTGCAACAAAGTCCATTTTTACTGTTATTTGATCCGACCTCGCCACAATGGCAAAACTACAGCGTGGAACAGGATGAGGGACGCTATTGGATTATCGGGCAGGACGCCGCTGTCGGTCAGCGAATTGCCGTGCAGTTTAATTCGCAACAACAGCTGAGCGCTGTGGTCGTGGACGATGGCCAGGGTCAGGTAAGTACCATTTCGCTGACTGATATTGACTCCAATATCACCCATGCTGATGGTTTTTTCCAATTCACGCCACCTGCAGGAACCTTTATCGATGACCAGCGCGGTGACCGTGACGCACGCTGATTTATTTGCAGAGCCTCAGTATCGGCCGTTAGCCGACCGGATGCGCCCGCAGCAATTAAGTGAGTACTGCGGGCAACAGCACCTTCTCGGCGCTGGGCGTCCGCTGTACCAGGCGGTAACCCAACAACAACTGCATTCAATGATACTGTGGGGGCCGCCAGGCACCGGTAAAACCACGCTAGCGCGACTACTGTGTGCCGGTGTGAACGCTCAATTTGTCACCTTAAGTGCGGTGACAAGTGGCGTTAAAGAGATTCGCCAAGCTATTCAAGAAGCCCAACAATTACGCGAAAAAGGGCGACAAACGGTGTTATTTATTGACGAGGTACACCGTTTTAATAAATCACAGCAAGATGCCTTTTTGCCCCACATCGAAGATGGCACCATCATTTTTA
The DNA here is from genome assembly GCF_003987435.1 of Pseudidiomarina taiwanensis. Classification (GTDB taxonomy): domain Bacteria; phylum Pseudomonadota; class Gammaproteobacteria; order Enterobacterales; family Alteromonadaceae; genus Pseudidiomarina; species Pseudidiomarina taiwanensis. The sequence goes on from NZ_PIQG01000001.1 coordinate 441,196, forward strand.
TTGGTGCGACCACGGAAAACCCAGCCTTTGAAGTGAATCGGGCACTGTTATCACGGGCCCGTGCGTATCGATTGGAATCTCTTGCTGATACGGATATTTTGCGTTTGCTCGAGCGCGCTTTGACTGACTCTGAGAATGGTCTGGGGCGGCTTAATCTTGATTTTAGCGCCGAGGCGAAAGAACTATTGGTAAAATATGCCGGTGGGGATGCGCGGCGAGCACTCAGTTTACTCGAAATCGTCAGTGAAGGGCGCAATGATACTCAGGTCAGTGCGGCGGATTTGCAGGCGGTCGTGAGCGAGCGCCAGTTGGCGTTTGATAAGGGTGGAGACGTCTTTTACGACATTCTCTCGGCATTTCATAAATCGATTCGCGGCTCGAGCGTCGATGGAGGGCTGTATTGGTATGCACGGGTGTTACAGGCAGGTGGTGACCCCTTGGTGATCGCGCGCAGACTATTGGCGATTGCTTCGGAGGATATTGGCCTAGCTGACCCGCAAGCATTACAAGTCTGTTTGAATGCGTGGGATTATTTTCATCGACTCGGTCCTGCTGAGGGCGAGCGAGCTATAGCCGAAGCCGTGGTCTATTGTGCCTTAGCCCCGAAAAGCAATGCTTTGTACCAGGCCTTTAAGAGCGCTAAAAAGTTAGCCGCTGACTACCCTGATGCTGAGGTTCCTCATCATTTGCGAAATGCACCGACAGCGGTGCATAAAGAGCAAGGCTACGGCGCTGATTATCGTTATGCCCACGATTATCCCAATCATTATGTTGCCGGCGAGCGTTATCTGCCAAGTCAGATTAAACCCGCTGAAACGGGGTTATATCAGCCTTCTGAACGCGGTTACGAGAAACGCTATCAAGAAAAATTAAGTTGGTTAGCAGAGCTTGATCGCAGCAGTGGTTGGCAGCGAGGTGATGATGAGTAACTTAATATGGGTCGCTTTGGGCGGCGCACTTGGCGCTGTTGGTCGCTATTTAGTCGGGAAGTTTTTTGCCACCGATGCAGTGATGGGATTTCCTTTCGCCACCTTAATCGTTAACATAGTAGGGTGTTTCGCCTTGGCGTTCTTATACGCGCACTTATTGACCGCGACCGGCCAGCAACAGCAACACTGGTTGTTCTTAGGAGTCGGCTTGATTGGCGCTTTCACCACCTTTTCGACGTTTTCTCTCGAATTTGTTCTGTTGGCGCAACAAGGTGAATTTATTAAAGCTGCGAGCTACGCTAGCTTAAGTTTTATTGGATGTTTGTTGGCCACCGTCAGTGGCTTATGGCTTAAAGCAAATATATAAACAGGTAGTGAATATTTCATGTTAGATGCCAAGCTTTTCCGTACCGATTTATCGTCTCTCGCGGCACAATTGATGCAGACCCGCGGGTTTGAACTGGATGTTGCTCTGCTTGAGAGCCTTGAAGAGCGTCGTAAAGCGCTGCAAGTTAAAACTGAATCGCTGCAGGCTGAGCGCAACTCCCGCTCGAAGAATATTGGGAAAGCAAAAGCGCAAGGCGAAGATATCGCGCCGTTATTAGCGGCCGTAAACGACCTTGGTGACCAACTCGAGCAAGCAAAGCAAGAGCTCAAAGAAGTCCAGACTGAATTGCACGCGATTATCTCAAGTATTCCTAACCTTCCAGCTGCAGAAGTCCCGCTCGGTAAGGACGAGGAAGACAATCAGGAAATTCTGCGTTGGGGTGAACCACGCCAGTTCGATTTTGAACCACGTGATCATGTCGATCTTGGTGAAGGGCTCGCCAAAGGCATGGACTTCGATAGCGGCGCCAAGCTAGCTGGTGCTCGGTTTGTGGTGCTAAAGGGGCAGGTTGCAAAGCTGCATCGCGCGCTGACACAATTTATGTTGGACCTGCACACCGAGCAGCACGGTTACCTGGAAACCTACGTACCATACCTTGTGAACCATGAAACCTTATTCGGCACCGGCCAGTTACCTAAGTTCGGTGAAGATCTGTTTCATGTGCAAGGTGCCACTGAGCAACAAATCCCGTTAAGTCTGATTCCAACCGCAGAAGTCCCGGTGACCAACCTGTGGCGTGATGAAATCGCCGATGCAGAACAATTGCCGCTGCAATATTGCGCGCATACACCATGCTTTCGAAGTGAAGCAGGCTCGCACGGTCGTGATACGCGGGGTCTGATTCGTCAGCACCAGTTCGATAAAGTCGAACTGGTGTGGCTCGTGCAACCAGAGCAGTCGATGGACGTTTTGGAAACGCTTACCGGACACGCTGAAGCAGTATTGCAAGCACTCGAACTGCCGTATCGAAAAGTGCTCTTGTGTACTGGTGATATGGGCTTTAGTGCGCAAAAAACCTATGATTTAGAGGTCTGGTTGCCAAGCCAAGAGAAATATCGGGAAATTAGCTCATGTTCAAATATGGGAGATTTCCAAGCACGACGGATGCAAGCACGATTCCGCGTTAAAGGCGGTAAGCCTGAATTGATGCACACCTTAAACGGTTCTGGTTTGGCGGTTGGCCGTACTTTGGTCGCAGTACTTGAAAACTATCAAAATGAAGATGGCAGTGTGACGGTTCCTGTAGCCTTGCGACCATACCTTGGTGGGCTCGAGAAGCTCGGCGGTTAAGCTGTCATTAAATGCATTTAGCCGGTTTAGGTAAACCGGCTATACGCGTAGCTTGTTTGGCTGGCCCTTTCGGAAACAGCTGATATAGGTAAATACTGCGCGCTTTATCCGCTCCCAGTTTTTGTCCAATCGCTTTGGTCAAGACGCGCATGGCCGGGCTGGTATCGTAGGTTTGATAGAACTCACGGACAAACCAAACAACTTCCCAATGTTCAGGCGTTAACTCAATCCCTTCTAACTCCGCAATATACTCGGCTAACTCGGGCGACCACTCATTAACGTCAGCTAAATATTCATGCTTATCGGTCGCGTAGCTGCGGCCATTGAATTCAAACATCTGCCAGCCTCGTGCTGTCGTCAGGGTTAAAATGAAGAATCTTATTAAATTGCGCGAGCCGTTGCACAAGGGCATTGCTACTTATTTGCTCAACCGGAATGATCCATTCGCTAGCAGGAATAAGTTCCAAATCATGCACAACCCATGGGGTAGGCGCATCATATAACTCAAGTAACTGGTAGCGTTTCTGCAGTGACTTACCGTGCCGAAGCTGGTCACAACCAACGCGTAGATGGTCAATTGCATCAACGCAGAGCACCAGCTGTGGCTCAAGATCGAGGCTCACCCAACTTAATAGCATATCTTGGCCGTACCAGGCTTGGCGATGGCTCGCTGAAGCGGTTTGAATAATTGCGATTGTCATCAGAACTCCACTAACTCATCGGCAGCAGAAGCGGCACTGACAAATTCGGTTAGACCGCTAAGTAAAAAGGGCGCTTTAACGTCACTTTCGGCGAGTTGAAAGTCTCGTTCAACGACTGTGCTACAGACTTCGAGTGAGAGCCCATGAAGCTGCGCAAATGCTTGCCATGCTTGACTACTCTTATGCTCAGGGTAGGCCAAGTGTGCAACTCCATCTGCATAAAAAAACACCATCCGAAGATGGTGCTTTTGGGCGAGTGCTGATTCAGCGTAAGCGAGAGCTTTGCTGCTTGCACCCGAGTTGCTATCGGGTGCACTGTTGATCAGCATCACAATCTCCATAGCGGGTTACTCGTCACCGCCCGCGAATGCCATCAGCAAGTTGAGCAAACTTACGAAGATATTGTAAATCGAGACATACAAGGTGACGGTTGCGAGGATATAGTTTCGCTCGCCACCATGGATGATCGCGCTTGTTTGCATCAAGATTGCACCGGCTGAGAACAGTATAAACAGCGCTGACAGCGCCATTCCCAGTGCTGGCATGTTCAAGAACAGGTTAGCGATGAACAAGACAATCAGTGCCACAAAACCAGCCATCATCATCCCGCCTAGGAACGACATATCTTTCTTGGTCGTTAGTACATAAGCTGATAACGCAAAGAAAATAAGGGCGGTGCCACCAAGCGCCATCGTAATGATTTCAACGCCTTGTGGTCCAATAGCACTGATCATGCCAAGGATTGGACCGAGGGTGTACCCCATAAAACCAGTTAGCGCGAAGACGCTCACAAGGCCCATGCTTGAATTTGCTGTTTTATGAACGGCAAAGAGCAAGCCATAGAAACCAACTAAAGTGATAATAAGACCTGGATGAGGCCAGCCCATGGCTGCCGATAAAAACGCAGTGAATGCACTAAAGCCTAACGTTAGGCCAAGTAGCATGTAGGTGTTGCGTAACACCTTGTTTGTTTGCAAGACCGATTCACTGGCTGCTTGAGCTGAAATATCTGCGGGTGAGCGCATAGTAATCTCCGTGTTAATGAAACGTCTCTAGTCTATCCTATAAGTAGGTCTGTTAGGCAAGCATTTCAAGACGAAAAACCGCCTAATTGCTTAAAATGACAGCAAACAAACGATTTGGTTTCATTTTTTACTTTACAAGCTTAGTCGTCCTCTTTATCATTCGCATCGTCAAGTTGAGGCGGACGCCTTAACTGCGGAGAGATGGCAGAGTCCGGTTGAATGCACCTGACTTGAAATCAGGCGTGGGTTTGCGCCCACCGGGGGTTCGAATCCCTCTCTCTCCGCCACTATTCGAAGAGCCCGCTCAGTTTGAGCGGGCTTTTTCGTTTTAGCGGGTTCAATCCCTTATGTAATCCCTTGCAATATCTTCCTGTACGCGGATAATCAAACACCTGTTTGAATTTAAGGAAGAAATATGACTGTGTTGTTCTCAGATATCCTCACTTCAATTACCCCTGCAGCTGAGCAAGAATTTATGATGCCCGACGGCTGGGGGCAGGGGCGTGCCTTATTTGGTGGATTAACCGCTGCAATTGCATGGCAGGTTGCGGAACATGGCGTGAGCAATGAACAGCATTTACGTTCGATGACGATTTCATTTGTCGGTCCAGTACAACCTGGCCCAGCGCAATTGCAGCGACGCATCTTGCGCCAAGGCAAAAGTGTGACGCAAATTGCGGTAGAAATTGTGCAACAGCAGGAAACAGTATTAGCCGCTTTATTTAGTTACGGCAAAGATCGCCCCTCAGCAGTGCGGATTACCGACACCCCAGCCGCCAAAGTGCCGGCAGAGAGTGACGAACAAACCGCGCAACGTTTTCCACAAAGCAAGCTGATGCCAGAGTTTACCCAGTTTTTTGACTATCAAGTTAGTGTCGGTGGATTACCCTTTAGCGGCACCGACTCACGTGAGTTTGGTGGGAAAATGCGGTTTAAATCGGAAACGGCAGCCATTTCTATCGGCAGCTTGCTGGGTCTTGTTGATGCTTGGCCACCGGCTTTATTGCCGTTACTGCAACAGCCAAGTCCGGCCAGCTCACTCACCTGGACGATAGAGTTTCCGGAGCCATTGCCAACGGATTGCTTGGCGAGCGATTGGTGGCTTTATCACGCCTTTATTGATTATGCGGCAGATGGATATGGTCATACTCATGCTCATATTTGGGACAAACATGGCAGATTAGTCGCGATTAGTCGGCAAACGGTGACTGTATTTGGATGATGTTTTAGAGAAGGATATGGCGATTGAATAAACACCTATGTCAAACGCCAGAATTATCTTGAGATATTTCGTATTTTGTCAATTTATTAATAACTTAGGGTTGCAAATTCGGTCGTAAAAAGGAATAGATAGAGCACTCTGAAATGGGTTCAGAGACAGTTCACAGGGAAGCATTCCAATGACGGATTTTATAATTGCAATCTCGAGTGATCTTGTGCGAGCAGGGATGTACGCCTCACTCACTAATCATAAACTACGAGTTGTCGCGAGTGTGACAACGATTCAGCAACTGCGTGATGAAGTCACCACTTATCCATACGCTACGGTTATCTTATGTAGTCAATTGGGCGGTGATGGCACCATTGAGCATTGGCGTCGCATGCAGCGGCGCTTTCCAGATTTACAATTGTTGCTGTGGGGTCGCCAGATTCAAGATGTGCTGGATTTCCAATGTACCTTAAAACGAGTCGACGGTTATTTACTTGACCATGCCTCACTCGATGAATTCATCGAAGCATGTCAGGCCGTCAACCGTGGTCGAGTATTTGTTGCGCAGGATGTCGCCGAATACTTAGCGCGCAATCCGAAACGTGCGGAGCAGCGCTCAATTCTTGCTTCGCTCAGTGCGCGCGAGATTCAAGTCACCCAGATGATCGGGCGTGGTTTAAAAGTCGTAAAAATCGCTGAGCATCTGAATATAAGTGCGAAAACGGTGAATACATTTCGCTACCGAATTTTCAATAAATTGGATGTGAAGGGCGATGTCGAATTAACCCATCTTGCGTTACAATCAGGCTTAATTCACTTGGAGCAATCCGTGCTATATGACTAAGGTGTTATGAACTCAAAGGGCTTTGACCATAAAGCATTTTTAAAAGACCTGACTCATCAACCCGGGGTTTACCGTATGTATGATGAGTCGGGCACGATTATTTATGTGGGTAAGGCCAAGGACCTGCGGAAGCGGGTCAGTAGTTACTTTCGCAAGCAGCACGACGTGCCAAAAACTCAAGTGTTGGTGCAGCAAATAGCGCAGATGGATGTCACGGTCACCAACACCGAAGCTGAAGCACTGATTCTCGAGAATAACTTTATTAAAAAATATCGCCCGCGGTATAACGTGCTGCTGCGCGATGATAAATCGTATCCCTATATTTTACTGTCAGGACATCAACATCCGCGGCTTGCCTTCCATCGTGGTACGCGCCGGGAAAAGGGCGACTATTTTGGGCCATTCCCAAATGGCGTTGCGGTGCGCGAAAGTCTGCGTTTGATGCAGAAATTGTTTCCAATTCGCCAGTGCGAAGATTCTTATTATCGCGCCCGCAGTCGACCTTGTTTGCAGTATCAGTTAAAACGCTGTCTGGCACCGTGTGTCGAAGGTTACTGTAGTGATGAGGACTACGCCGAACAGGTCGCGCTAGCGAAACGCTTCTTGCAAGGTAAAAATCAGCAAGTGATTGACGCCCTAGTTGAGCGCATGGAGCAAGCCAGTCAAAGCCTGGAATTCGAGCGTGCAGCGCGGTTTCGCGACCAAATCAGTGCGCTACGAAAAGTACAAGAGCGCAACGCCATAACCGGCAATCAACAAGAACTTGATGTGATTGGCTTCGCTCGCCACGGTGGTATTGCGGCGGTGCATTTATTGTTTATCCGACAAGGTGCGATACAAGGAAGTCGCAGTTATTTTCCGAAACTCCCGAGCCATACCGAAGATCATGAAATTCTTTTAGCTTTTATTTTGCAGTTCTATTTAAACGACAGTGTCGGGCGGCGGCTCCCGCGCGAGATTATTTTACCGGAAACTTTAGCCACCGCTTTATTAGACCCAGAACAAGAGTTGGCGACGTTAGAGACGGCCTTAGCGCAAAAAGTCCGGATGACCCATAACGTTCGTGGTGAACGCAAGCAATATCAGACGCTGGCCCAGAAAAACGCACGCAATGCACTTGAAAGTAAATTAAATCAAGCCTCGACCATGCGCCTTCGTATTGAGGCACTCGAACAGGTGTTAGATCTTGGCAAACCGATTCAACGGATGGAATGTTTTGATATCAGCCATACTATGGGGCAACAAACTGTCGCCTCGTGCGTAGTGTTTGACCGTGATGGTCCCAAAAAAAGCGCGTATCGACGCTTTAATATAAAAGGCATCACCGGGGGCGATGATTATGCTGCTATGGCGCAAGTGTTGGCGCGGCGCTTTGCTAAAGCGCGCGAGTCAGAGGAAGGGCTGGCGGCATTGCCAGATGTCCTCTTTATCGACGGCGGTAAAGGTCAATTGGCGCAAGCTGAGACTTATTTCAACGATTGGGGCAGTGAGGCACCACTTTTAATCGGGGTTGCCAAAGGTGAGTCGCGCAAACCTGGTTTAGAAACACTGATTTTAGCAGGCAGCCATGCCACCATTCCATTGGCAGGAGATGAACCTGCGCTTCATTTAATTCAACATATTCGGGATGAATCCCATCGATTTGCCATTACCGGTCATCGACAACGCCGAGCGAAGGTGAAGAAAACCTCATCACTAGAGGATATTCCGGGGATTGGGACCAAGCGTCGGCAGAAAATTCTGCAAAATCTAGGTGGATTACAAGAGGTAAAACAGGCTAGTATTGAACAACTTGCAGCGGTACCCGGAATCAGCCGTGAGTTAGCAGAAACAATTTATCACGCGTTCCGAGATGAATAAGGCCAATTAGCTCCATGTGGAATATACCGAATATCCTGACTAGCTTTCGGATCCTCCTGATCCCCGTGTTTTTGGTGTTGTACTACCTAGACTGGGTTCATGCTCATTTTGCGGCCGCAGCAGTGTTTGCGCTGGCTGCAGTTACTGATTTTTTTGACGGTTATATTGCACGCCGTTTGAACCAATATACTAAGTTTGGTGCATTTCTCGATCCAGTCGCAGATAAAGTGATGGTGGGTGCATCGCTAGTGGTGGTGGTTGAGCACTATGCAGTATGGTGGATTAGTCTACCCGCACTCACCATTATCAGTCGTGAGCTTGTTATTTCTGCATTACGAGAGTGGATGGCAGAGATAGGGCGGCGTGAAAAAGTCAAAGTGAGTTCACTTGGAAAGCTAAAAACGATTACTCAAATGACCGCGATTACCGGCTTAATTTGGGAAGCCAACGACTTCATTATTCAAGCAGCGGTGGCTTTATTGTATTTGGCTTTCTTACTCACGATCTGGTCCATGGCGGAATATCTGCGTGCAGCATGGCAAGATTTGAGTAAAATGGATTAAAATTGAGCAAACAAACCGCTCAACACTAAAAAATCGTTGACCTGTCGGAAATAGACAGTAGAATGCCACGGCACTGGATGCGGGAATAGCTCAGCTGGTAGAGCACAACCTTGCCAAGGTTGGGGTCGCGAGTTCGAATCTCGTTTCCCGCTCCAAATTCGATGGCGGGTTGGCAGAATGGCTATGCAGCGGATTGCAAATCCGTGGATCTCGGTTCGACTCCGGGACCCGCCTCCATCGAGTCCCATGCAATACTTCGAGTAATGCCCGGGTGGTGAAATTGGTAGACACAAGGGATTTAAAATCCCTCGCTGGTAACAGCGTGCCGGTTCAAGTCCGGCCCCGGGCACCATCTTTTTTTACATCTATGCATTTCCTAAATCAGCTAAGTTAACCTGAGGCAACATTGCAAAGATACCCGTTGCTAAAATGACATAGCCAGACCATACTTGCTCTAACAAACTGATTTTTATAGGGCGTACCGATGTTAGAGCAGGGAACTATCATTATGCAAAGTATCGCAGCAATCGCTGGATTGTTGCTGATCGGCTTGTTTGCTTGGTTAGTATGGGCGTATTTTCGTGACCGCTATCAAACTGCTCACACGATTCGTCGAAATTTCCCGATTATCGGTCGCTTTCGTTATTTCTTCGAACACTTGGGTGAATTCTTCCGCCAGTATTTTTTTGCCATGGACCGCGAGGAAATGCCGTTTAATCGAGCGCAACGGAGTTGGATTTATCGTGCCGCAAAAGGTGTTGACCGGACGTTAGCATTTGGCTCAACGCGCGATTTAACCAAGACTGGCAGTATTTTGTTCGCGAATAGCCCGTTTCCATTCCAATCTGAACAAAAAACGTACCCACGCCCAATTCAAATAGGACTCGATGACTACAACCCTTATCAGGTCTCAAGCTTCTTTCATATTTCTGGAATGAGCTATGGTGCCCTCTCAAAAGTTGCAGTTGAAGCATTATCACGCGGTGCGCAACAAGCCGGTTGCTGGATGAATACTGGTGAAGGTGGTTAAAGCCCCTACCACTTAAGCGGGGGTGCCGATATTGTCTTTCAAATAGGCACCGCGAAGTACGGAGTCCGCACAGAAGAAGGGGAGCTTGACCCGAACAAACTGAAAGAAATCGCGGCTAAACCGCAGGTTAAGATGTTTGAGATTAAACTCAGTCAAGGCGCAAAACCAGGAAAAGGTGGAATGTTGCCGGGAGGTAAGGTCAATAGCGAGATCGCTGCAATTCGCGGGATCAAAGTGGGACAAGACTCGATAAGCCCTAATCGCCATCCGGAAATTAGTAATACCAATGAGTTACTCGATTTTATTGAACTGGTTCGTGAGCATACGCAAAAGCCAACAGGGATTAAGTTTGTCCTCGGTGACCCAGATTGGCTTGATGACTTCATTGCTACGATTCAAGTGCGCGGCGCTACATCTGCGCCGGATTTTATTACGCTAGATAGTGCCGATGGTGGCACCGGTTCGGCACCACAACCTTTACTCGATTACGTCGGCTTACGGATTGCTGAGAGCTTACCCGTACTGGTGGATAAGTTACGAAAGGCAGGCCTAGATGAGCGAATTCGAGTGATTGTTTCAGGGAAAATGGTCAACCCTGGTGATGTGGCTTGGGCGCTTGCGGTCGGAGCTGACTTTGTTGTTTCCGCGCGCGGCTTTTTATTTTCTTTAGGTTGTATTCAAGCCATGCAATGTAACAAGAACACCTGCCCAACCGGGATCACCACGCATAACCCGAAACTCCAGCGCGGATTGGTGCCCCAAGATAAGGCACAGCGCGTCGCACAGTATCATCAGGCTATTGAGTACGGGGTTAACTTAATTGCGCATTCATGTGGGGTGCGTGACCCACGTGAGCTACGCCGCGAGCATGCACGGATCGTGTTAAGCGATGGCGATAGCATGAATCTGGCGCAATATTACCAAGCCAAGACGCCACATTAGAGTTTGTTAAGGCGATTCGTCAGCCAGCGTTCGAAGGCAACCAAGCCGACACTTGGACGTTCGCTGACACGCGCACTGACAAGCATGCTTGCCCCTGTCTCGAGAACAAAATCCTCAACTGAACACAGCTGAGGTAGTTGCAGATGAGGTAAGAACCTTTCATCAATCAGCGCGAGTGCCTGTTCAGCCGCAACTAAATCGAGTGCACTGAGCGCTGAGGGAGGCGTTATCGTGCGCAATTCACCAGCGCGCAGGCTAAGTGCTCGTTTTAAAACAGGGTAGCGGGCGTCCAGTGGGTGGATTAGCCAGGTTTGCTGAGCTAATTCAGATACTGCTAGTGGCTGCGCAGCCACAGCTTGGTAGCGAATAGGATAAAGTTCACTGCTGTGCAGCAAACGATCTTTAATCGCCCCTTGATGAATCAACAAGTCGCTATCTTGATGGCGCAAGCGCTCAATGAGTTGGCCGCGATTGATGCTATCCAGTTGAGTTGAATGGGTGCTAAACTGCAGCCGGATATGTGGATAGATGCTGTAGAAGTCTTTCAGCCGCGGCGCCAACCAAAACCGTAAAAAATCGTCGGGAAGGTCAACTCTGAGCAGTTTTAGCTCTTGGTCGCCGATTTGTTTGACGCGCTCAAGCGAGCGCTCGAGTGTTTGGAAGGTGCGTAATAGCTCTGGAGCAAGGCTTTGCCCAGCTGGGGTGAGCGCATGCACGCGATTATCGCGTTGGAATAATTTAGTGCCGAGCTGCTGCTCAAGGGTTTGAATCTGACGGGTGACCGCTGACTGACTCACGCCTAAGCTGTCCGCCGCGGCCTTAAATGACCCTTTGGCCGCAGCAAACGCAAAGACACGCAACGCATTTAAGGAAATTTTGGGTTCCGACATCATTGCCTCTATAGCAAGTTAGATTGCATAAAAGTAAACCCGAGTCATAGAGAAAGCAATGTATTTACAAGAATTTTTTGAAATCGCCATTATTCACTTATTCGCAGTGATGAGCCCAGGCCCCGATTTTGCTGTGGTGACGCGCTACAGTTTGAACTATGGTCGCGAAACGGGGCGCTGGATTGCGCTGGGGATCGGCACGGGTATTTTGCTACACGTAACCTATTCCTTGGTTGGTGTGAGTTTGCTCATTCACCAATATCAATGGCTTTACGCGACTCTGTTGGTGCTTGGTATCGGCTACTTTTTATGGCTCGGAATTCCGAGTTTACTGGCTAAGCCGCGCGCGGAAATGAAGCTCAAGGGCAGTGTAGATTCAAGTATTCCTGTCGCAAAAGCGTTTTGGGTTGGCTTTATGACCAATGGTTTGAACGTCAAAGCAACGCTGTTTTTCCTCATGTTATTTTCGAGTGTGATTGCTCCTGAGACACCCTTTGCATTGAAGGCCGGGTATGGCGTCTACCTTGCCGTTGCAACCGGAACTTGGTTCGTTTTACTTGCGACCTTTGTGACGTGGCCACGGTTTTATGCACGGTTTTGGCATATGAGTCACTGGATTGATCGGGTGATGGGCGTCATTTTGATTGTTTTTGCGATCCATCTGGCACGCCTTTGGTGGGAACTGGTCAGCTGACGTAGTATACTGCGCTGAGCAAGTACAAGGCGATTTTACTAAAGGAAACACCGTCAAAATGCTGTTATTCGTCAATGATCTCACCGTAATTGATTTTTCATACCTATGCCCTGAGCGCGGCATTGTCGGTGAGAGCTGGATTGTTGATATCGTCCTCGATGGCCGTTTGAACGAGCAGTCTATGGTGCTTGATTTCGGTCGGGTTAAAAAGCAAATCAAAAAAATTATCGACGAGAGCGTTGACCACAAATTAGCCGTGCCCGCAGAGCACCCTTACACTCGCGTACAAAAGCACGCCGAAAGTGAACAATATTGGGTCGATTTTATGCGGCCAGAACAGGCATCGATTCATTTGTATTGCCCAGCAGATGCGTTTGCCTTTATCGATGCCGAACAGGTCGATAAAGCATCGGTCATGGCCTATCTGCGCGCTGTAATTCGGCAGCAATTACCTGAAAATGTCGAACAAATTGAGTTGGCGCTACGTGAAGAGCAGATCGACGGTGCGTTCTACCATTATACCCATGGCCTGAAGAAGCACGACGGCAATTGTCAGCGCATTGCGCATGGGCATCGCTCACGTATTCATATCGAGGTAAATGGTCAGCGTGATACAGCACTCGAACAAAAATGGGCTGAACGTTGGCGAGATATCTATATCGGCTCAAGTGAGGATCGTTGCCAGCTAGACGCTTTAGAGCGCTCAGAAGCCGCTCAGCAGGTATCTGATAGGACTCATATCGGTTATGGCTATGATGCGGATCAAGGGCGGTTTGAATTGATTTTACCGCAGTTGGAAAACGATCTAATTGATGCTGATTCGACAGTTGAATGTATTGCTGAACATATCGCGCAAGCCCTAAAACAGCAGAACCCTCAAGCAACTATATGCGTACGGGCGTTTGAGGGGGTAGGCAAAGGAGCGATCAGTTATGCGTAAAATTGCACTGAACCTGGTGCTTGCGGTGAGTTTAAGTTTGGTCTCAGTCTTTCCAAGTCATGCCGAAAACAGTATTGAATTGGAAGGAGCGGCGCAAAGCGGGGGCTTAATGCTGGCCCGTGTTAACAACGCCGAGCGGGTTTATTTAAATGAGCAAGAAATCGACATAAATCAAGCCGGTATTGCAGTGTTTGGTTTTGGTCGCGACACATCGGGCCCGCAACAGCTGAAAGTCATCTACAAAAATGGTCAACAACAGCTGCAAACGATTCACGTGGAAGCTCGCGACTATCAAATAGACTATGTCGATGGCGTGCCGCAGCGCACGGTCACACCAAATCCGGAGCAGCAGGCTCGGGCGCGCAAAGAAGCGGAGCGAGTGTGGTTGGCTCGGCAAACTATCAGTACTCGGACAGACTTTTTAGCGGCGCCGATAATGCCAGCAAAAGGGCGCATTAGCGGCGTTTACGGTAGTCAACGCGTGTTTAATGGGACTCCACGCAATCCACACTACGGCTTGGATATTGCCGCTCCAACAGGGACACCCGTTTACGCGCCGTGGAGTGGCAAAGTGGTGTTCGCTGACGCGGATCTATTTTACTCCGGTGGCACCTTAATTATCGACCATGGTCAAGGCATCACCAGCACCTACATTCATCTCTCGAAGCTTGATGTTAAGGTGGGTGACGAGATACTCCAGGGTGATAAGATTGCGGAAATTGGAGCAACTGGACGGGTTACTGGCCCACACTTAGATTGGCGTATTAATTGGTTGAACGAGCGCCTTGATCCAGCGCTCGTATTAGAGTATTTCGCAGATATCAAAATCCCACAGAGCTAGCTTAGTCGCAGCCACCGTGCTGCGCGAGCCGAGTCAACCACACGGGCTTTGCGTAAGGTTGGATTGGCTGGCGCCCATTTGAGTTCGAGTTCGAGTAGCTCATCCCGCCGAAAAACATGTAGGCGCGAAATTTGGCCTGGGCGCTTGCGTATCAGAATATCGTTTAAGCTGGTTCGCGTACTCGCCAGATTATCAATTGCGATAATGCGATCGCCCGGGCATAAACCTGCTTGCTCAGCAGCTTCACCACGATAGACCACAGTTAATTGAATATCCCCAGGGTTTGCTTGATATTTTGCTCCTAAGCGCACCGGTTGCGTCGTGGCAGCGGTGCCTACTGCGCTATCGCTATCATCACTACTGGTCACCATGTGCAGCTCGACACCACATGCAGCAAGAGCTTCAGTCAAAGGAACCCAACCGACCCCGTGCACCAAACGACTAAATTCTGTAGCAAGCTGATGCCCTGCGCGTTGTTCGAGATAATGAACAAAGCTGTCTTCGCTGGTCATGACCTGGCTATGATAATGCTGCTGCCAAAATTGACCGAACAGCTCAGGCAGACTTGTCTGAGTGGTCGCGCGCAAGCGTAAGTCGAGCCACAGTGCCAGCAGTGCGCCTTTGGTGTAGTAGCTGACAATCGCGTTGGCGGCATTTGCGTCCTGCTGGTAAAACTTGGTCCAAGCATAGAAACTTGATTCGACAACGCTCTGTTGATGAACGCCTTGACTCCGCTCGACCCGAGTGATGGTGTCAGTGAGGGTGTTTAAATACTGCTGAGCATCGATTAAACCGGCATGATGGACAAAATAATCATCGAAGTATGACGTCATCCCCTCATAAAACCAGAGTTGCTTCGTATACTGCTCACTGGCGAGTTGATAAGGGGTTAATTCCGCTGGACGCACAGCTTTGACGTTCCAGCTATGAAAATACTCATGGCTACATAAGCTCAGAAAACGCTGATAGTTTTTATCGACTGCAGCGGCCTCATTCCAGATCAGGTCGCGCCGACTGCAAAGCAGGGCGGTCGAATTAATATGCTCTAATCCGCCAAAGCCATCGCCTACGACCATGGTCAAAAAGAGATAACGCTGAAATGGCACTGTGCCATCAAACATGTCGATTTGAGCGCGGCATATTTCGCTTACATCACGGCCAATTCGGTCGAGGTCGGCATCATGTTGGCCAACGAACACCAGCGCATGGGGGATGTCTTTAACGGTAAACTCGACAATGCTTAACTCGCCCATTATAAACGGATATTCGAGCAGCTCAGTGTAGCTTTGGGCAACAAAGGTTTGCCCTTGCCATGGCGCGCCACTGGTCTGTGGCATGCCCGTAGCAATTTGCCAGTGGGCCAGTTCGCTGGGCAGTTCGAGGCTAATTTCACAAGGGCTCAAATCATCTGCATCGACCTGTAAACAAAGGCTTGATGGATTGAAAAAGCCAAATAAGCCATCAAGATAGGCGCTACGTACGGACAAATCGAAAGCATAGACTTGATATTCAATGGTTAATTCACCTTGATAAGGTGCGACCTGCCACGTTTGTTTATCTAAAGGTGTGATATCGATTTCAGCATGTTCGACAAAACCGCGAACCTTGCTGAGATTGCGGGCAAAATCACGGATCATGTAACTGCCTGGAATCCAAGCAGGCAGGCTTAACCGTCGCACCGGCGCAGATTGCGCTGGGATAACCATTCGCACCGAGAAAAGATGGGCACGATAGTGTTCGAGCTTGATCTGATACTGCAACATAAAATTTCCTACAATGTTTTCGATTGAGACTCGCTATGTGGTTATCATAGTGCGATAAATGGTCTCTATTTAAACCATGAAATGAGTATACTGAACTCCTTAGTAGAGTTGAATATGTCGTGAGCACTATGGTCGTTACCCGCTGGAAAGCAATTTTAGAAGATCGCAATCGTTTCTTCTGGCTATTACAAGTAGCCGGTTGGAGTGGCTATGCCTTGGTGCACTACATTGGCTCGTTAATGCACGAAATGCGCGATATCTACGCCTTAGTCTTAATCCTTGGTGCTTATGCCGGCTTTTTACTGACGGTCCCACTGCGCTATTTCTATCGGCGTATTTGGGATGTCAAACCTTGGTATCTTATCGTGATCGTGCTCGCCGCAAGTTACGTGAGTGCAGCGCTGTGGGCGGTGATAGATAACGCGACCTACTGGGAAATCTACAAATTTGGCTTTCGCCCAGAAACCAATTGGTTCTACTTTAAGAATAGTATCGCCAAGTTCTACATTATGTTGAGCTGGAGCGGCCTGTATTTTGGAATCAAATACTATCAAATGTTGCAGGATGAAAAGCAGAAGGCTTTGATGGCGAATTCTATGGCGCATCAGGCGCAATTGAAAATGCTGCGATATCAGCTCAATCCGCACTTTTTGTTCAATACTTTGAATGCCATTTCGACCTTGATCTTGATTAAGGAAAATGATTTGGCCAATCAAATGATGCAAAAGCTGAGTAAGTTTTTGCGCTTTTCGCTCGACAATGAACCGATCAAGAAGATTCCTCTGCAAGAAGAGATTGATGCGTTATTACTGTATCTCGATATTGAAAAAGTCCGCTTCGATGAACGCTTGCAAGTCGATATCGAAATCAGCGCTGAGGCACAAAAAGCACTGGTTCCTAGCTTGTTTTTACAACCGCTTATTGAGAACTCGATTAAATATGCCATCGCTAAGCTCGAACAGGGGGGGCGTATCCACATTCAAGCTGAGCGCTTTGCCGATGACTTATTAATTAGCGTTTCCGATAACGGCCCCGGCACGAAAAAATCAACGGCAGAGTTGCTCGCATCAGGAGGTGTGGGTCTGAGTAATACTCGAGATCGGTTACAAGCCTTGTATGGAAAGAATTACTCCTTTACATTAACGGATGCGCAACCGCAGGGGTTGAAGGTCGCAATTCGCATTCCGTTTGAACAGGCTGAGATATCATGACTAAGAAAATCCAAGCGCTGGTAGTTGACGATGAGTCACTTGCGCGGCGTGGATTAGTAGTTCGCTTACAAGAGTTTGAGCAAATTGAGCTGCTCGATGAATGTGCCAGTGCGCGTGAAGCATTGGAGAAGATTCGAACCTTGCAACCCGACTTGGTATTTCTCGATATTCAAATGCCCGGAATGAATGGCTTCGAGTTACTCCGCGCAGTGCAAAAAGAGGGGTTAAAATTACCACTGGTCGTCTTTGTTACGGCCTATGACCATTACGCCATTCGCGCCTTTGAAGTCCGTGCCATCGATTACTTACTCAAGCCTGTCGATAGCGAACGCCTAGGACAAAGCATTACCCGAATTGCAAAATCTTTAGAACGGCGTGAACAAGAACAGCAACATCAACGTATCTTAGAATTACTCGCTGATGCGATCGGCGAAGACTGCGAAGAGATTTTGCAAAGCTTGGCCGCCGGCAAAGAAGTTGGTTCGGCCCGTTATCCAGAGCATATTGCAATTAAAGAAAGCGGTGAAATCACTCGTGTTGCGATTAATTCGATAGAGTGGATTGATGCCGCAGGCGATTACATGTGTATTCATGCTGGCAACGAAACACACATTTTGCGTAAAACGATGAAAGAGCTTGAAGAAGAGCTTAACCCACAGCGTTTTCAACGCATTCACCGCTCTGCAATCGTCAATATGGAGCAGGTCGAGAAGCTTTGTAGTCGGCAAAATGGGGAATACCATTTGCAACTGCGAAATGGTAAAGAGCTCAAAGTCAGTCGCAGTTACAAAGATCGCATCAAAAAACTAATTCTTAACTCATGACAAGGTCATGAAAATGGAGTGATGTATGCGTCGATTATTGCTCATACTGGTCAGCCTGTTGCTCGTCGTTGGTTGCTCAAACCAGTTAGGGTACAAGTTTGCAGATACTCTGATCGAATGGCAATTGAGCGATTATATCGAGCTAACGGATGAGCAAGAGCCGATGGTTGCGCAAGCAATCGATGAGCTCCATTTGTGGCATGCACGCTCCGAATTACCTCTATACCGTGATCTACTCCAGAATCTCCGCGATAAAATTGCCACAGATGGCCTGACCGAAGCAGAAATTGCGCAAGTTTTCGACGACGCGACATGGCTGTGGGAACGGATTCGCATCCAAATCGAACCTTACGCGCAAGTATACCTTGCTGAACTGAACCCAAAACAACGGCAACAACTGTTCGAGAAGCTAGATGAGAATTTAGCTGAGCGTCGCGAGGATTTGCTTGATGAGCCGTATGATGAAGCACTGAAAGATACGCGTAAACGGCTCGAACGCAATGTTAAACGCTGGTTAGGTTCGGTCGAGCCTGTTCAGCGTTCCTATTTGTCGCGCTGGTTAGCCCAGCGTGATGACATGCGTGCAGACTGGATTGCGTATAACGAGCGTTGGCAAAGTGCCTTTAAACTGCTTTGGGATGCCCCAAGTGGTGAAGTTTTTAGTCGTCAACTCAACAGTCTGATCATGCAGCCAGAGGCACTGCGCGGAGACGATTTTCAAGCAAGACTGGAAAGTAACCGGCTCGCAACGATCGTTATGCTGTATGAGCTACAGAATTCGATGACGGCGCGGCAAAAACGCCACTTGCTTGGCGAAATAGACGATATCATTGCTGATTTGGATGATTTAATCGCCTATTTCGCACCTGATGATGAATCGCGCGACAGTTAACGCACTTCGATAATTTTGCAGGTATTGGTTGAACCTACGGTTTCCATGACATCACCGTGGGTCAGCACCACTAAGTCGCCCGCGTGTACGTGTCCACGCCGCTTAATTTCTTCAATGGCATCGTGAACCAAGTTTTGCGGCTCGCTTAGGGTTGAGTCAAAGGCGATGGGATATACGCCGCGATAGAGCGCACAGCGCGCCCGTGAGGCCTGATGCCGTGATAACGAAAATATTGGCAATTGGCTGGTGATCCGCGACATTAATTTCGCAGTTGAGCCTGATTCAGTTAGGGCAATAATGGCCTTGACCCCAGCTAAATGTGTGGCTGCGTACATGGCAGTGATCGCCGTTGCTTCCTGAATGTTTGAGAAGGTCTCTTGCAAATCTCGGTTATCGAGCGCAACACTTGGATGTGTTTCGGCACCAAGGCATATTTCTGCCATAGCTTTAACAGTTGCGATAGGGTGCTTACCGGCAGCTGTTTCAGCTGAGAGCATGACCGCATCCGTGCCATCCAGCACGGCATTGGCAACGTCCATTACTTCTGCTCGGGTCGGCATGGGGTTTTCGATCATCGATTCCATCATTTGTGTGGCAGTTATCACCACTTTGTTGCACTGCCGCGCTCGCTCGATAATCTTTTTCTGCTTACCCACTAACTGGGCATCGCCAATTTCGACTCCAAGATCACCGCGGGCGACCATGACGGCGTCAGCAGCGAGGATAATATCATCAAGCGCTGCATCTGAAGCAACCGCTTCGGCACGCTCGATTTTCGCACAAATCGCACCTTGGCCACCGGCTTCGCGTAATAACCTGCGCGCCTCCAGAATATCATGACCATTGCGCGGGAAGGACACTGCTAAGAAGTCGACTTCAATTGCCGCGGCAGTTTTGATGTCGGCAAGGTCTTTATCGGTTAATGCAGCAGCAGATAAGCCACCACCTTTGCGGTTAATGCCTTTATTGTTCGACAATGGACCACCGACAGTGACCGTGGTTACGATTTGTCCCGCGCTAACATCTTCAACCTGGAGTTGTACGCGCCCATCGTCGAGCAGCAGAATATCACCTGTGCTCACATCTTGTGGCAGCTCTTTATAGTCGATGCCAACCCGTTGTTGATCGCCTGCGTCGACGGATAGATTAGCGTCGAGTACGAATACATCACCTTCATCGAGCACAATTGGGCCATCGGCAAAGCGGGAAATCCGAATTTTAGGTCCTTGTAGATCACCAAGGATCGCAACTTGAGTGCCGAGCCGCTCAGCGATTTCACGAACCATTTGCGCACGCTGCAAATGGTCTTCAGCTTTACCGTGAGAAAAATTCAAGCGAACAACGTTAGCTCCGGCTTTGATAAGGGCTTCTAGAACTTTCGGATCATCCGTTGCTGGGCCGAGAGTAGTCACTATTTTAGTTCGACGTAACATGGGGGGACTCCATAAAAATTTTGCGAAAAAGTATATCACGCTGATGATTTAGAAACAGACCTTGTGGCGCAAATGCGCGGATTTAAGTACAATGCTCGCACTTTTTCTCGACACGTTTTGTGACAACCCAACAAATAGGTAGCCCCATGACTGATCAACAACAGGATTTGACGCTTCAAAGCTGGCAGGAACGCCAAGAGTATGCGGAGATGATGCAACCACTTATCGGTCGCATGTATCGTAACTATGGTGTTGAAATTTTAGTATATGGTCGTTCGCTGTTAAACGTTGATGCGATCAATATTATCAAAGCACACCGCTTGATTCGCCGTCACGAAGGCGTGAAGTTACGTCTACGTGAAAGCTTCCCATTTATCGAAGCACTCAGCAAAATGAAGCTTGCACCGGCTCGTGTTGACTTAGGTAAACTTGCTTTTAACTATCTGCATAAAGACGCAGGGCAGGGTTTGTCCGTTGAGGCTTACCTCGAACGTGAACTCGCGGATATCGTTAATAAAGCAGATGAAATTGAGCCACAAGATGTTGTTTTATACGGTTTTGGTCGAATTGGTCGGTTGTTGGCGCGGTTATTGATTGAACGCAATGGCGCCAATAATAAAATGCGCTTACGTGCCATTGTTGTTCGTGGTGGCCGCGATGGCGATTTGGAGAAGCGTGCCAGCTTACTCCGTCGTGACTCAATTCACGGTGCATTCAACGGTTCTATTACCGTAGATGAAGAGAACTCTGCGATTAAGGCGAATGGCACCAGCATCAAAGTGATTTATTCAGATGGTCCAGACCAAGTTGATTACACTCAATATGGCATCGATAATGCCATCGTTATCGATAATACCGGGATCTGGAAAGACGAAGCGGGCTTGGGTTTACACTTAAAATCTAAAGGTGTGAAAAAGGTTCTGTTAACTGCGCCAGCCAAAGGTAACATTAAAAATATCGTATTTGGTGTGAACCACAATGATATTGACCCAAGCGATACCATCGTTTGTGCTGCGAGCTGTACCACCAACGCTATCACTCCAGTGTTAAAAGTTGTGAATGATGAATTCGGTATTCGGAACGGCCACGTTGAAACCGTGCATTCATATACCAATGACCAAAACCTCATTGATAACTACCACAAGGCTGAACGTCGTGGTCGTGCGGCTGGTTTAAACATGGTATTGACTTCGACTGGTGCCGCTAAAGCTGTCGCCAAGGCTTTACCAGAGTTAGCAGGTAAATTGACTGGCAACGCGATTCGTGTACCTACGCCAAACGTCTCGATGGCGATCATGAATCTTAATTTAAGCAAAGCGACCACAGTTGATGAGCTTAATGCATTCTTGCGCGACCAAGCATTGCATTCAGAGCTGCAAGCACAAATCGACTACACTGCATCGACTGAAATTGTTTCAACAGATTTAGTTGGCTCACGCTACGCAGGTATTGTCGACTCGCAAGCGACGATTGTTGATGGTGACCGAGCGGTGCTTTACGTTTGGTATGACAACGAATTTGGTTACAGCTGTCAGGTGATTCGAGTTGCCGAGCAGATGGCCGGACAGCAGTTGTTAAACCTGCCTAAATAATCCTTATATACAATGAAAAGCGCCACTTGGCGCTTTTCTTTTGACGCACAACAAGGTGGACGTTTATGTTGCATATCAATGCTGCGTTTGACAGTGGTAATATTGAAGTGGTTAAGGCGGAAGACGCCGCAGCAATCGAACTTGCGATTCGCAAAGACCATCAATCTGATTTTTATCAGTGGTTCCATTTTAAATTGCATGGAGAAGTCGGCGAAGACTATTGTCTGACGATCACAAATGCAGGGGAATCTGCATATCCGGATGGCTGGAAGGACTATGCGGCGGTTGCTTCATATGACCGAGAAACTTGGTTCCGAGTTGCCACTGAATATGATGGCAAGGTTTTAAAAATCCATCATACCCTTGAACAAGAAAGTGTTTACTTTGCCTATTTCACACCGTATTCCTATGAGCGTCACCAGGATCTTATTCATGCCGCACAACAATCGGCACTGGTACAACATGAATTGCTAGGATTAACGCTTGATGGCCGCGAACTGAACTTGTTAGTGGTTGGTGCGCAAGAGGCTGACCATGATGCAAAGAAAAAAGCAGTATGGATTACCGCTCGTCAGCATCCAGGCGAATCGATGGCGGAATGGTTTGCGGAAGGATTCCTGACCCGTTTGCTCGACGACGAAGATGGTGTGGCGCGGAAATTACTGCGCAATCATGTTTTTTATATCATCCCGAACATGAACCCAGACGGCAGTGTGCGTGGCCATTTAAGAACCAATGCAGCGGGCGTGAACCTCAATCGCGAATGGGCTGAACCGAGCTTAGAGCGGAGCCCAGAAGTGTATTATGTGCTGGAGAAAATGAAAGCGACTGGCGTTGATCTCTATCTCGACATTCATGGTGATGAAAATTTACCCTATAACTTTGTCGCGGGTGCCGAGGGCGTTCCTTGCTTTAACGAGCGCTTGGAGCATTTGGGCCAGCAATTTAAACAAGCCTTACTCACTATTACGCCAGAATTTCAAACAACCTATGGCTACGAGCAAGAAGCGCCGGGAGAGGGCAATCTTACCGTGGCAAGTAACGCAGTATGTGAGCGCTTCAACTGCTTGGCCTTTACATTAGAAATGCCATTCAAAGATAATGCGGACTTACCTGATTCAGATTTTGGCTGGTCAGCACCGCGCGCGCAACAACTTGGTGCAGACGTTCTTGCTGCCATCTATGCAATTGCAGATGAGTTGCGGTAAGGTAAACAAACGCAAAATAACAATGATAATCAAAACAAGGCGAGGGGGTTTTCTTGGAAGCCATTAATAATTTTCTATTGTTGATCGATAGTTACCTTGGTTCAGCAGCATGGTTCCCATATGTGTTGCTGGGTGTGGGTGTATTTTTCACACTCTATCTTGGCTTTCCACAGTTACGCTTTTTTGGCCATGCTTGGAAAGTTGTCAGTGGTAAATTCGATAAAAAGGGTGCACGTGGCGATACCAGTCACTTCCAAGCTTTATCGACGGCGCTCTCTGGAACAGTAGGTACGGGTAATATCGGTGGGGTCGCGCTGGCGATTTTCCTCGGTGGCCCGGCCGCATTATTCTGGATGTGGGTCACGGCCTTCCTTGGGATGACCACCAAGTTTGTCGAAGTGACCTTGTCGCACAAATACCGGGTACAAACTGAAGATGGCACGATGGCTGGTGGCCCAATGTACTACATGGATCGTCGCCTCAACATGAAATGGCTAGCGGTCATTTTCGCGCTGGCGACCATTATCAGTTCATTCGGAACGGGGAATATGCCGCAGATCAATAACATCGCTCAAAGTATGGAAATGAGTTTTGGTATTGACCCTATGCTCACTGGCGGTATTCTCGCGATCTTGCTGGCCATGGTTATTATCGGTGGAATTAAGCGTATCGCTGCCGTCACATCGAAAATTGTGCCGATTATGGGTGGCTTATATGTAATCGGTGCTTTAAGTGTCATTCTCTATAACGTTGATCAAATTGGTCCATCTTTCGCGGCAATTTTCACTGATGCCTTTACCGGATCTGCCGCAACCGGTGGCTTCCTTGGTGCAACTTTCGCCTATGCATTCAACCGTGGTGTGAACCGAGGCTTATTCTCGAACGAGGCAGGGCAAGGTTCAGCTCCTATCGCGCACGCAGCAGCACGAGCTGATGAGCCGGTATCAGAAGGGATGGTTTCGATTCTCGAACCCTTTATCGATACCATTATCGTTTGTACCCTGACAGGCTTGGTGATTCTCTCGAGTGGAGTGTGGTCGCAGAAACACGAAAATGTGTTCTCGCGGACCGACCTTGATGTCATCGTTGGTCAATATGACGATAGCAGTGATGCGGATCGAACGAAGCTGTATCATTATTTGAACGATACCAAAGAAAACCAAGTCAATCGTTTCAATGGTAGCATTCAGGTGGTCAATGGCTCACCCGTACCGGGCGATTACACCATATTGCACGCCCGTTCAGTAGCCGAAAACGTGCAGTTTATCGTGGCCGGTGAAAATCCTTACACCGGGGTGTTACGGATCGAAAATGGGCAGTTGAAGAAGCAAGATATCGTGGTCAAGGGCGAGTCATTGGTGCACTCGGCTGCACTTACGTCAATCGCCTTTAGTCAAGGCTTTATCGGTAGTGCTGGCGAGTATATTGTCCCGATTAGCTTGATGCTATTTGCATTTTCAACCGCAATCGCTTGGTCTTATTACGGTGACCGAGCTGTGGTTTACTTGTTCGGCCAACGCGGGGTGATGCCGTATCGCATTCTTTATGTCGCTGGCTTCTTTGTCGCGTCTTTTGCCGATACCACCTTAGTATGGACCCTATCATATGTGGCTATTGTGCTGATGACCTTACCGAACTTATTCGGTATCTTCTTGTTGCGTCGGGAAATGAAAGATACCGTTAAAGCGTATTGGGAAGATTTTGATGCCGAGCAAAGCAAACATAAATCCGATCAATAACCACTAAAAGTCCGTATAAAAGTGAGCGTTGCGTAAACCGCACGTTCACTTTTATTGTTTCAATAATGGAGTAAAAGCATGGCCCTGATAGATTGCCCAGCTTGCCATAAACGGGTTTCTGATAAAGCCAAAGAATGCCAACATTGTGGCTTCAAACTCGCCACACGTTCCTCAGCGGAACATGACCGTGAACTCCGCCGTGCCCTGCAGGATAAGCGTGACAGTATTTTAAGTCAGTCAATGCTGGCACTGCTGATCGCGATTGCCGCTTTTGCCTATTTCTATGTGGCGCAACCACTCCCTGACTCATGGCAAGCACAGCTTGCTTATGCCGGTATGCTGGTTGGGAGTATTTGGTTTATCGTGAACCGCGTGCGCCTCGTCTTTTTAAAAAAGAAACCATGAGGTCTGCTGCTTATGCAGTTCGATGAATTATTAGCTTCGATTACCCCAGATACATTTGAACGTCTCGTTGCTGCGGTTGAAACGGGACGTTGGCCTGATGGGGTAAAACTTACGGATGAACAACGCGAAAACACCATTCAGTTAGTGATGGCGTATCAGGCTAAATACTGTCCGTCTGACGAACCTTTCCGAGTAGGCGCCGACGGACTTTTGGTGACACGAAGTAAACAAGAAATGCGGCAACAGGTGAGTGGGCGTGAGCCCGACCAGCGCATTGCCACATTTGAGTTAAATGAATCAAATCATGAGGATAGCGGTGCATGAGTACGACGGATTATCAAAGCTTAACTGAGCAAGGACGCGCTCTGATTGCCGATGAGCCTGATCTCATCGCAAACCTGAGTAATTTATCTGCTTTGGTTTATGAGCACCTTGAGCGGGTTAATTGGGTTGGTTTTTACCTCACTCGCAGCCCCGAAATGCTCGTGCTTGGACCGTTTCAGGGCAAAGTAGCCTGTTTGCGCATCCCTTTTAGTAAGGGTGTCTGTGGTGCAGCCGCGCGCACGCATGAGACTCAGTGTGTCGCGGATGTCCACGAATTCCCGGGGCATATCGCTTGTGATGCCGCCTCGCGCTCGGAAGTCGTGGTGCCAATTATTGTCAATAACCGGGTGGTTGGCGTGTTTGACCTCGACAGTCCAGAACCCGCGCGATTCACTCAGGCAGATGCCGATGGTTTAACCGCGTTTGCTGAAATATTCCAGCAGCTCGACTGGTCCCAATTAAACTATGGATAACTAATTTATGCATAGCCAATTTGATATCCATACTTATCTGGTAAGTCATGCCGATATGTGGTTTTTTGAGGATGAGGCAGACATTGCGGTCGATCAGATGAATGAGATGTTGCATTATATTGTGACCTTAGCTGATTCAGATGATACTCTTGACTGCCTAGAAGAGGTTGTCCGTCGCTGTTTATTCGATTGGATCGAAAATCCTGATTTGCTCGCGCTCGAGAGCGACGAAATGCAAACCTATATTACTGAACAACTCGCTGACGCACGTCAGCAGGAAATTGAAGAAGATGACTGAAGACGTAACAAAACTGTCCACCCCAAAAGAAGTTCTGGCCTACCTTGCAGAAAAATTTCCGCAGTGTTTTATTCTAGATGGTGATGCAAAACCACTGAAGATTGGTATTTTCGAAGATCTTGCGGAGCGTCTCAGTGATGACCCCACGGTCAGTAAAACCCGTTTGCGCATGGCCTTGCGCCATTATACGTCAAGTTGGCGGTACCTGCGCTCGGTAGTGGTCGATGCAGAGCGGGTAAACCTTGATGGTGAATGCGTGGCAAAAGTTGAAGCCGAGCACGCTGAACACGCAAAAGAAGCCCTTGAAGAGTCGCGCGCAAAGGTTGCGGAGCGGAAAAAGCAAGCTGCCGCAAAAGCGCCGAAAAAAACAGCTCGGCCCGCTAAGCCGAAAACCCCTAAAGCAAAACCGAAAGCCAAACCGGCAGCCAAAGCGAAACCAGCACCAAAGTTGAGTGCGGTCTCACAACACGAGTTGAATGTCGGACAAAAGGTCATGGTCAAAATGGGCCAAAAACCGATGGCTGGTGAAGTCACTGCAGTCGAGCGAAACGATATTTACGTGCAACTATTAAACGGTCTTACCGTCAAAGTGACAGCAGACGTTATTTTTGTCACCGAATAAGCAAGGAGTTGAGTGCATGTCCAATGCAGTAAAGCGGTCTCTACTAGCCACTCTGTTCGCCTTAACAACAGGGACGGCACTGGCAGTGCCACCTGCGCACAGCCCGGACGAGTTGCCAGCGTTACAACCTGAAGAGCAACATGGTACGGCAAGTCAGCGGGTAACAACGTATTTTACTCGTTATCACTTTAAACAGATGGAATTAAACAACCAGCTGTCGGGTGAAATTCTTGAGCGCTACCTCGAGATGCTTGATTACAACAAGATGTTTTTGCTCGCTGAGGATGTTGCGCAAGCGGAAGAATACCGCAATCTGTTTGATGACATGATTGGCTCAGGTAAGTTGCAGCCGGCATATCGCCTATACCGCACCTTGCTTGAACGCCGCTTTGAGCGATTTGAATACGCACTTAGTTTGCTCGATCCGGAACAACCTTTTGATTTTGCAGTCGATGGTGACCGCTACTACTTTGACCGGGAAGAACAACCGTGGGCGAGTAGTGCAGAGGAATTAAATGAGGTTTGGCGCCAGCGAGTGAAATATGACGCGCTTAATTTAACCATGGCTGGCAAAGAGTGGCCTGAAGTGGTTGAAACTTTAGAGAAGCGTTATAACACTGCGTTGAAGCGACTTACCCAAACCAAGAGTGAAGATGTATTCCAAACCATCATGAATGCATTTGCGCGGAGTATCGAGGCTCACACCAGTTATTTATCACCGGTAAACGCTGAGCGTTTCGAACAAAATATGAACCTCGAGTTAGAGGGTATCGGCGCAGTCCTGCAAATGGAATTTGATTACGCCACCATTAGCAGTTTGGTGCCTGGCGGCCCCGCCGATAAAACCGGTGAAATCGGCCCTGAAGACCGTATTATTGCCGTCGCGCAAGGGGCGGATGAAGACGCTGAATTTGTTGATGTGGTCGGTTGGCGTCTTGACGATGTGGTTGAACTCATCAAAGGGCCAAAAGGCTCAACCGTGCAGTTACAAGTCTTACGGGCAAAACAAGCGGCCGGTAGTCAGCCTAAAGTTGTGACTATTGTTCGTGATAAAGTCAAACTAGAAGACCGCGCTGCCAAAGCTGAAATCAAAACTCCTGAATCAGGAGAGTTTGCTGGGCGTAAACTCGGCGTGATTTCTATTCCCGGGTTTTACAATAACTTGACCCGCGATGTCGTGAAGTTGCTCGATGAAATGAATAGCGCTGATGCGGAAGGGATCATCATCGATCTGCGTGGTAACGGCGGTGGCTCACTGACCGAAGCCATTAGCCTAACAGGCCTTTTCATCGACCGTGGTCCGGTGGTGCAGGTTGCAGATGGCAGCGGTCGGCGCGAAGTTAATTCCGACCGTGACGGCGTGACTTATTACGACGGACCACTCGTGGTTATGGTGGACCGTTACAGTGCGTCGGCATCAGAAATTTTCGCTGCAGCTTTGCAGGATTATGGGCGCGCCGTTATTGTCGGTGAAAATACCTTTGGTAAAGGCACAGTCCAACAGCACCGCAGTTTAGCGCGTCGGTTTGACTTCTTCGATGAGCCAGTAGGAAGCGTTCAATATACGATCGCGAAGTTTTACCGTATCAATGGGGGCAGTACCCAATTGCGTGGGGTTAAACCCGATGTCTTGTTCCCAGCTTATATTGACCCCGAGGAATTTGGTGAATCGAGCCAAGACAATGCATTGCCATGGGACCAACTGCAATCAGCTAAGTTCGAGCCAGTCGGGCAATTGACCGAGGAACAGATCCAACACTGGCAAAAGCAAGCTGATGCAGGTGTCAGTAGCAACCCTGAATTTCAATATGTACTTGAAGATATTGCCGAATACCAGTCGGAAAAAGACCGTACCTGGGTCACTTTGGAGCTTGCTGAACGCAAAGCAGAAGAAGCGGCAGATGAAGCTCGCAAACTTCAGCGAGCAAATGAGCGGCTCCAACGCCTTGGCAAAGAGCCGGTAGACTCAGTCGAGAATATACCGGATGACCTCGAGGTTCCTGATCCATATCTTGAGGAGGCGGTGGCATTGAGCTTCAGCATTATTGATGAGGTTAAGCTCGCACTCAATCAGAACTAGGCAAAAGCCGCTTTGAGCGGCTTTTTAATACCCATAGAAGAACGATAATAAGGGCATTAAGTTATGCTAGGAACCGAAATCAGCAGTCGCTGGTCAAGCCGCTTAACTTTTATTTTAGCTTCAACTGCGGCAGCGGTTGGACTCGGAAATATTTGGAAGTTCCCATACATTACTGGTGAAAACGGTGGTGGGGCATTCGTTTTAGTCTACCTGCTGTGTATCGCTTTGATCGGGATTCCGGTGATGATCGCAGAAATCATCATCGGTCGCCGCGCACGTCACACTCCAGGCGAGGCGGCTAAAGCGGTTGCTCTCGAGTCCGGACGTTCCAGTGCATGGCAAATTACCGGTTGGCTGGGGATGATTACGGGCTTTTTAGTGCTCAGCTTCTATGCGGTTATCGCAGGTTGGGCATTGGCTTATGTTGGTGAAGCTAGTTCCGGTGCCTTCATAGGCGCAAGCATTACCGACATTGAAGCGATTTTCAGCACGCTTACCGCATCGGCTGAGCGACTCACGTTCTGGCATGCGCTTATTATTTTGAGCGTTATTTTGGTGGTGGGTAATGGCGTTAAAGATGGTCTAGAACGCACGGTTCGCTTCATGTTGCCAGCGATGTTAGTGCTCTTGGTCATTATTGCTGTCTACGCGGCCATCGAAGGTGACTTTGCGGCCACTGTGAGTTTCTTATTTGCGCCAAACTTCTCGGCGTTGACCGCAAATGGGGTTGTGCTCGCACTTGGTCACGCGTTTTTCTCGCTCGGTCTCGCCTCCGGTATCGTCATTATGTACGGCGCTTATTTGCCCAAAGACACATCAGTTGTGCAAACGACTCTATGGATTGCGGCCGCAGATACGTTGGTCTCTTTGTTAGCAGGCTTTGCGATTTTCCCAATTGTATTCGGCAGTGGTCTCGAAGCGGGAGCGGGGCCTGGGTTAATATTCAAAACCTTGCCAGTTGCCTTTAGCCAGATGCCAGGTGGACTGCTATTAGGAAGCTTATTTTTTATCATGCTAGTGCTTGCAGCCTTCACCTCAGCAGTTGCCATGATTGAATCCGCCGTCGCATTCGTTGAAGAGCGTTTCAATTTGGGTCGTTGGGCGGCCACGATAAGTGCGGCAGCGGTGCTATGGTTGCTCGGCCAAGTCACGATTTATTCATTTGCTGGGGCGAGCTGGACGCAGATCGACTGGACTATCTTAGGGCGACAACTGAGCTCTTGGTTTGATGTGATTGATTATCTCACCGGCACCATTTTACTCCCGATTGGGGGCTTAATTCTTGCCGTATTTGCTGGCTGGGTGATGCGTAAACCCTTCAGTGCTGATGAAATTCGCACTGAAAATTGGGCCTTCCAACTATGGTATTTCTGTGTCAAATGGTTGGCTCCAGTCGCAATTACGCTGATCTTCTTACAGTTACTTGGTGTGGTATCGTTTTAAATTAATTAACAAGAGAAACTCTTATGCAAGCGGATGCAAGTAAACAACCTCGGCAACCTACCTTGTTGCAATCTTTTATTCCGATCATTTTATTGGTGATAGCGCTGGCCAGCTCAGTTTATCTGTTTGGGGATAGCTCCTCTTATGGTCCGAACCAGATCGCCTTATGGATTGCTGCAGCCGTTGCCGTCCTCATTGGTTTTTACAACCGTTACACCTGGGAAATGATCGAAGATGGTATCCGCCACGGAGTCTCAGTCGCCTTAGGTGCAATGCTGATTATTCTTGCGGTCGGCTCTTTGATTGGAACTTGGATGTTATCGGGCACAGTACCCACCATGATTTACTATGGTTTAGAGCTTATTTCACCGAGTTTCTTTTATGCTGCCACGGCAGTGATTTGTGGTATTGTCGCTTTATCAATTGGTTCCTCGTGGACCACAGCAGCAACCATCGGGATCGCCTTGATGGGGATAGCAGGGGGCCTTGACCTTTCGCTTCCGATCACCGCAGGCGCGGTTGTCTCAGGCGCTTATTTCGGTGACAAAATGTCCCCGTTATCGGATACCACCAATCTTGCTCCGGCCGTCGCAGGTAATGAGTTATTCGCCCACATCCGTTATATGGGCTACACCACCTTACCAGCGTTTGTCATCGCTTTGGTGGTATTTCTCATCCTTGGATTCCAAGACAATACAGCGACCGATATTGTTAAGTTAGAAGAATTACAACTGCATTTATCCAATTCGTACGAGATCAGTTGGATCATGCTTATCCCATTGTTTGTCCTGCTTGGTTTAGCTGCTAAGAAAAAACCTGCGCTCCCAACTGTATTCTTTGGTGCGATTCTTGGCGCGGTATGGGCGTTAATCTTCCAACCAGAAGTTGTGGCGCAAATGGCCGATGGCAACACCGGCGTGGTCGATCAAATCAAAGTCGCTTGGCTGGCATTAACTTCGGGCTTCACCATTGAAACCGCATCTCCAGAACTCAATAGCCTATTGAATCGTGGTGGGATGGAATCGATGATGAATACCATCTGGCTCATTATTAGTGCGATGAGTTTCGGTGCGATTATGGAACGCTTGGGATATTTAGAGCGCTTATTTATGGGCGTTTTAAAAATGGTCCGCAGTACTGGCAGTTTGATCACCGCGACGTTATTTACCTGTTTTGGAGCAAACGTGTTAACCGCCGATCAATATATGGCCATTGTCATTCCAGGACGTATTTTCCGCGGTGAATATGAACGTCGCAATATTGACTCGCGGGTCTTGTCGAGAACGCTTGAAGATAGTGGCACCTTGACCTCTGCACTGATCCCATGGAACACCTGTGGGGTGTTTATGTTTAGTACGCTGGCAGTGAGCCCGCTCGAATATGCTCCATACGCAGTATTTAATTGGCTGGTCCCGCTCATCGCGATTGTCTATGCCTACACCGGATATAAAATTCTCAGCATCGATGAGAATCAAGCTGAAACGGCGTAACTTTAAATTAGAAGAGGTTGCAGATTTATGGCTGTTGCAACACCTGCAAAGTATCGTAAAGACTATCAAGCACCGCAATTTGCGGTGCCCACCACTGAGCTGACGTTCGTTCTCGCGGATCGTGGTACCTTGGTCACCCATCGCATGAATATCGAGCCACTCGCGTCAGCCCCCGTTGCACTAGTGTTAGATGGTGAGCAGCTGGAACTTGAATCGCTCACACTGAACGGCAAAGAGCTCACTGGCGCCGAGTATGAAGTGGCGGCCGGGCAGTTAACCATCGCTGCGGCTTCGCTGCCAAGCGAGCCTTTCAACCTCGAGATCGTGACCCGTATCAACCCAATTGATAATCATGCTCTCGAAGGTTTATACAAATCAGCCGGGGCATTTTGTACTCAATGTGAAGCTGAAGGGTTCCGCCGCATCACTTATGCCTTTGACCGACCCGATGTACTCTCGGTCTATACCACGCGCATTATCGCTGACGCAGAACAATATCCAGCGCTGCTTGCAAATGGCAACCTAGTTGAGCGGAATATGCGTGATGATGGCTTAACCGAAGTGGTATGGCATGACCCATATCCTAAGCCATGTTATTTGTTCGCGCTGGTCGCTGGTGATTTCGATGTTTTAGAAGATACCTTTGTGACTCAAAGTGGCCGCGAGGTCAGCCTGCAATTATTCGTCGATAAGGGCAATCTAGAGCGCGCTGATTACGCCATGGGTTCGCTTAAACGAGCGATGAAATGGGATGAGGAACGCTTTGGTCTTGAATATGACCTTGATATTTACATGATCGTTGCAGTCGATTTTTTCAATATGGGGGCGATGGAAAATAAAGGGTTAAATATCTTTAATTCCAAGTATGTACTGGCCTCAGCAGCAACGGCCACGGATCAAGATTTTATTCATGTTGAATCAGTGATTGGACATGAGTACTTCCATAACTGGACCGGCAACCGCATCACTTGTAGAGACTGGTTCCAACTGAGCCTTAAAGAGGGCTTAACGGTTTTTCGCGATCAAGAATTCAGCTCTGATTTAGGCTCTCGCGCAGTGCATCGGATCGAAGCGATTCGCATCATGCGGACCCATCAGTTCAATGAAGATGCATCGCCAATGGCCCATCCGATTCGACCGGACAAAGTCGTTGAAATGAATAACTTCTACACAGTCACCGTCTATAACAAAGGCGCTGAGGTGATACGGATGCTGCATACTCTGTTAGGCGAAGAGGGCTTTCAACGAGGGATGCAAACCTATATCCAGCGCCATGATGGACAAGCCGTCACCTGTGAGGATTTTGTTGCGGCAATGGAAGCCGGAAATGGCGTTGATCTGACCCAATTTCGGCGCTGGTATAGCCAAGCCGGCACCCCTGAAGTAAGGGTTCAACAAAGCTATGATGCCCAGCGGCGCGAGTTGCGGCTTAGACTCCAACAACACACGCCAGCCACAATAGGACAAGAGCACAAACAACCGGTGGTGATTCCGATTTTACTCAGTGCTTATGCTGAGGATGCGCAAGGGCAGGTCGTGCCGGTTAAGCTAGCTGAACGTAATAAGCAAATTCAACTGCATGAGTCAGCCAGTGAACTGTATATTTTTGATCGCGCTGAGGCAGAGCTGGTTATTTCTGATTGCCCGCCCGATACGACTTTAGCGCTACTGGAGAATTTCAGTGCACCGGTGCGCCTGAAATTTCCGCAGACCACAACAGACCAAGCGCGTTTACTCGGTTATGCAGAACAAGCTGTAACCCGCTGGGAGGCTGCGCAACAAATCCTGCTGACAGCGCTAAAAGATGCCGTTGCTGCAGCGCAACCGGTGCAACTCGATGCGACCAGTATCGGTGCTTTTAAACGCTTGCTGCAATCGGACCTCGATAGCGCCCTGATCGCTGAAGCGCTTACCGTACCAAGCCCCGAGCAACTCGCTGAGGAATACAGCACGGATATTCCAGTTGAGGCCATCGCGACAGCATGTCAACAGCTGCGAGCGCTACTTGGACGAGAACTCAGTACTGAGCTTGACCATCACATCGAGGCTGCACTTTTGCAAAATAATGAGCCGTACGCGCTGAGCCAGCAGGCTATTGGTCAGCGAGCGCTGGCGGAACTGGCGTGGTCATTACGTTTAGCTGTTGCACCACAAGAATACGGTGAGCGTCTGCGCAATTGGTATGCAAGCGCTGATAATATGACGGTTCAGGCAACTGCACTGCGATTAGCAGTACATCATAAGGTTGCTGTCGCCGCTCATATTAGTGCGCAATTTGAACAACAGTGGCGGGATACGCCGCTTGCGCTTGATAAATGGTTTGCGGTATTCGCAAGCCAGCGCAATGAGGGCACTTTGCAGGATGTGCAAAAGTTATTGAGCCATCCGGGCTTTAGCTTGAACAACCCCAATCGCGTCTATGCGTTACTTGCGACTTTAAGCCGCAATTTAGTGGTGTTTCATGATAGCAGTGGCGCAACCTATCAGTTTTTAGCAGACATTATCGCTCAGCTTAATGAGCTGAATCCGCAGGTGGCCGCACGACTCATCACCCCGTTTTTGCAATGGCAGCGATTTGATCATGCTCGCCAAACTTTGCTGAAACAGCAGTTAGAACGGCTCGAGGCACTCCCTAATTTAAGTCGCGACTTAGCCGAAAAGATTCAGAGCGCATTGCATAGTGATACAAGCAAATAGGGCGTTTGGGGATAAATATGCAAGTGGATTACATCATCATTCGATAACCTTTTAGATCCCTGTTCAGGCCACGTTTTTCGTGGTCTGAACACTTGTTAAGAGAATGCAATAAAGATTGAATAATGTGATTTTATGTCCGACAATATAAGCACTTGAGTCTCTAATTTCTTGCTTACGTGTAAGGACAGCCCCCATGACAGCATTTGGCGATGGCCAGATTCCCGTAGTATTACAAAAAGTAACTGAAATCATTCAGCAACGGGCCCATGATCGACCAGAGCTTATTCAAGACTTTGCATTACGCCTGTTCCGCAATATTTCATCTGATGACCTCGAGTCGCGTAACGACAGCGATTTGTATGGCATGGTGATGGGCTTGTGGCACAGTTTTAATGAATATCGGCCCGGCGAGAAAGCGCTGATTAAAATTTATAACCCTGAAGTGGCGCGCCACGGTTGGCAGTCTGCCCATACCATCATTGAGATTATTCAATCGGATATGCCATTCATGGTGGATTCGGTACGGATGGCACTATCGCGCCTCGGGATCACCACCCATCTATTGTTGCATATGCCGCTCAGCCACAAACGCGTCGAGCAAAAGATCACTGAGCTATTAAAGCCAGGTACCCGCAATGAAGATAACGAGGTGGATACGGTCTTTTTGATTGAAATCGACCGTCAGCAAGATAAAGCCAGCATCAAGGCGCTGCAACAAGAGCTCGCCTCGGTCATGGACGAAATCAATTATGCGGTATCTGATTGGCAAGCCATGCGCCAAAAACTTGATGAAATTGCGCACTCACTTAACGATATCAACTACCCGGGTGATGCAGCTGAACTGCACGAGGCGCAACGTTTCTTAACTTGGTTGAACCAAGATAATTTCACTCTGATGGGGTATCGTCGCTACGATTTAGTCGCAGTGGAAGGGGACCACGTGATTCGCCAGCAAGTCGACTCGAGCCTGGGATTGATGCGTCGCTCAACTCAAAATGTCGAGCGCCTGGTGTCATCATTACCGGAACACGCCCGGGAAATGACCTTTGCCAATGATGTCTTGTTGGTGACGAAAACCAATAGTAAATCACGGGTACACCGTCCGGCTTATTCAGATTACATTGGCATCAAACGCTTCGACCAAAACGGTAAAGTCATCGGCGAAGACCGCTTTATTGGGCTCTATTCAAGTGCTTTTTATAACAACAGCGCTCGCGATGTGCCCTTGGTCGGTGACAAAATTAAGCGGGTGATGGAAGCGTCTGGCTTTGCGCCAAACTCTCATGCTGCAAAAGCTTTGCTGAACATTCTCGAGACCTATCCACGTGATGAAATCGTGCAAGCAAGCGAAGCTGATCTGTTGGAAGTGGGCTTGGGCGTCTTGCAGATGCAAGAGCGCGATATGACCCGCGTGTTTGTGCGGCAAGACATTTTTGGGCGGTTTTGCTCGTGCATGGTTTACGTTCCAAAAGAGCGTTACAACACGCTGTTGCGGGAACGTACTCAACAGATCTTGGCACAAACCTTCAATACTGAACATGAAGTTGATTTCACCACTTATTTCTCAGAGTCGTCACTGGCACGGACTCACTACACAGTTCGCTTGAATCACCAAGCGCAGGATATTGATGTGAAAGAATTAGAGCAAAACCTCATCGAAGCAGCCCGTACTTGGGAAGATAATTTTGAACGCATTTTGAGCAGCACCTTTGGTGAAGCGCAAGCAAACACTCTGAACAAGCGCTACGCTAATGCGTTCCCGCGTGCCTATAAAGAAGAAATTCTGCCGTCAGTCGCCATTGCTGATATTGAGCAGCTCGAAGCCCTTGATGATGAGCATCGCTTAGGCATGCTGTTCTACCGTTCGCGGGAAGAAAACGAGAGCAGCAAGCATGTTCGCTTGAAGTTATTCCATAAAGACGAACCGATACATCTATCTGATGTACTTCCAATGTTGGAAAACTTCGGCTTGCGAATCATTGGTGAGAGCCCGTATCAGATTAAAACCAGCGATGGCAGCCGCTACTGGATCCTTGATTTCAACATGTTGCATAGCAATACCAAGCTTGATCTAGAAGCGAGTCGCGAGTTATTCCAAGATGCATTCGCGCGCGTCTGGCAAGGGCATTATGAAGATGATGGTTTCAATCGCTTGGTCTTGAGTGCTGGCCTAACAGGTCGCCAAGTGGTGATTTTGCGGATGTTTGCAAAATACATGCGGCAAATCGGTACGACCTTCAGCCAAAGCTATATCGAGAGTACTTTCAGTAAATATCCACTGATCTCAACTCTGGTGGTGAAGCTGTTTTATACCAAGTTCGAGCCGAACGTAAAATCTCGCAGCAAGAAACTGGAAGCATTACAAACCCGTATTAATGCTGAACTTGAAGAGGTCGCCAACCTTGATGATGATCGTATCGTTCGTCGTTATGTTGAATTAATTTGTGCGGCATTACGGACTAACTTCTTCCAGCACGATGCCGCAGGGCGCGAGAAGCCGTATATCTCAGTCAAGTTTATGCCAGAACTTGTTCCTGAAATGCCGCTACCGCTACCGAAATACGAAATTTTCGTTTATTCCCCGCGCGTTGAAGGTGTGCATTTGCGCGGTGGCAAAGTCGCGCGTGGTGGCTTGCGTTGGTCTGATCGACGTGAAGACTTCCGCACCGAAGTGTTGGGCTTGGTTAAAGCGCAACAAGTTAAAAACACAGTTATTGTTCCGGTCGGTGCAAAAGGCGGTTTCTTCTGTAAAGAGTTACCAGAGGATCGTGAAGGCTTTTTCGCAGAAGGGCAGGAATGTTATCGAACGTTCATCCGCGCCTTATTAGATATTACTGACAATATTGTAAATGGTGAAGTGGTTCCGCCGCGTGATGTGGTGCGTCATGACGATGATGATACATATCTCGTTGTCGCAGCCGATAAAGGTACTGCAACCTTCTCGGATATCGCCAACGGAATTTCCGAAGAATATAACTTCTGGTTAGGCGATGCCTTTGCCTCAGGCGGATCAGTCGGATATGACCATAAAAAAATGGGGATTACGGCGCGTGGCGCATGGGAATCGGTTAAACGTCACTTCCGCGAACTGGGAATCGACTGTCAGACGACCGAATTCACTGCCATTGGTATCGGTGATATGGCCGGTGATGTATTCGGTAACGGCATGCTGTTGTCGGAAAAAACTCGACTTCAAGCGGCCTTTAACCACCTCCATATTTTCATCGATCCAAATCCTGATGCAGCCAAGTCATACCAGGAGCGGAAGCGTTTATTTGAATTGCCACGCTCAAGTTGGGAAGACTATAACCGCGAACTCATCTCAAAAGGCGGGGGGATTTTCTCGCGCTCAGCCAAAGCGATTGAACTAAGTCCTGAAATGAAGAAAATGCTCGGTACAGCGAAGAAGAGCATGACGCCAACTGAGTTGATCCGTGCGGTATTAACCATGAAGGTTGATTTACTCTGGAACGGGGGGATCGGAACTTACATCAAAGCAAGTCGTGAAACCGACAGTGATGTAGGTGATCGCGCTAATGATGCCTTGCGTGTCAATGGTAAAGAAGTTCAAGCCAAAATAATCGGCGAGGGCGGCAACTTAGGTCTGACTCAGCTGGGTCGTATCGAATATGCCCTTAACGGTGGTCGCGTCAATACCGACGCAATCGATAACGTCGGCGGGGTAGACTGTTCAGATAACGAAGTGAACATCAAGATCCTGCTTAATGGGCTTGTTGCCAGTGGCGAACTCACGCGCAAACAACGCGACCAGTTGCTCTATGATATGACCGATGAAGTCGCGCAAATTGTGCTTAAAGACTGTCACCGTCAATCGCAATCGATTTCGGTAACAGCCATTCGCGGTGCCGACCAAATTAAAGAACTCCAACGGTTTATCCATGACTTAGAACGTTCAGGTCATCTCAACCGGGCGCTTGAGTTTCTTCCTGATGACGACGAACTCGCTGAGCGTCAAGCCGCTGGACGTGGACTGACGCGACCTGAACTCGCGGTCATCACGGCCTATGGCAAGATGGTGTTAAAAGACCAATTGGTTCATGACGACATTATGGCGGACCCGTTCCATGCGCGCTCGCTCATCAACGCGTTCCCGAAACCACTCCAAGAGTCATATGAAGAAGCGATGCAAGCACACCCATTGCGCGCACAAATCATTGCGACTCGGTTAGCGAATAACATTGTTAATGACATGGGCCCGAACTTCGTGTTCCGCAAGCAAGAAGCAACGGGTGCATCTGTTGCTGAGGTTGCGAATGCTTATGTGGTCGCGCGTGAATGCTTTAACTTACGCGGTCTAATGGAGCAAATCGAAGCAGGTAACAACAAGATTTCTGCAGACACTCAGAACCAGATGTTATTCACCATTCGTCGCGTTGTTCGCCGCGCCACCCGTTGGTTATTGCGTCATCCAAATAGTAACTTGGTGACCATTCAAGAACGCGTTGATTTCTATCGCGAAAGCTTCGATCACCTACGTAAAAATGCACTCAAGTATCTGGCCGATGAAGAACGCTCAGAAATTGAAAGTAATATCGAGAAATATCGCAAAGCTGGGGTGAACAAGGATCTCGCAACGCAAATCGCCTTGTTATCGACCTTGTTCTCAGCGCTCGATATTGCCGAAATTGTGGCGCAAACGCAGCATAAAGTCGGCTACGTCGCCGAAGCCTATTTTAACTTGGGAGCCGAGATTCACTTGCACTGGTTCTTGGCACAAATCAATAGTCAGCCAGTTGATAACCATTGGCAGGCGCTGGCACGTGCAGCTTTCCGCGAAGAGCTCGATTGGCAGCAACGTTCATTAACCCAGTCGATGGTGACAGATGCGGATACCAAGCAAAAGCCAGACCAGTTATTAGCGGCTTGGATGGAGCATAACCACCTGTATATTCAGCGTTGGTTGGATATGCTTGCTGATTTCCGCACCAGCAAAACCCATGACTTCGCGAAGTTCTCAGTGACCTTACGTGAACTCATGTTGCTCCGCCAAAACTGTAGTTCGGTGCCGCGCTGATGCTCTATTCCTTGTTACGACCTTGGTTATTTAAATGCGAACCTGAGTGGTCGCATGATTTCAGTCTGGCGCAATTAAAACGGTTCCAGCGGACTCCGTTAGCCTGGTTGTGGCGGCAAACGGTTGCTGAAAAGCCAGTGGAAGTAATGGGACTACGATTTCCTAATCCGGTAGGGCTCGCAGCTGGACTTGATAAAAATGGCGACTGTATCGATGCATTTGCGCAAATGGGCTTCGGCTTTGTTGAAATTGGCACGGTAACGCCGCGCCCGCAACCAGGTAACCCCAAACCAAGAATGTTCCGGTTGCCCGAAGCCAATGCCCTGATTAACCGCATGGGTTTCAACAATAAAGGCGTTGACTACCTCGTAAAGCAAGTCGCAAAAGCACGTTTTCGCGGTATTTTAGGGATTAACATCGGCAAAAATAAAGATACTCCGGAGTCTGAGGCACTCGCAGATTATCTCGAGTGTTTGCGTAAGGTTTATCCGTTAGCGAGTTATGTGACGATAAATATTTCTTCACCCAATACTCCAGGGCTTCGTGATCTGCAACATGGTGAAGCGCTCGATCAGTTGCTAGCTGGCTTAAAAGCTGAGCAAGTGACCTTATCCAAGCATTACCAACGTTACGTCCCAATAGTCGTTAAGATTGCGCCTGATTTGGATGATATTGGCTTACAAGCGATTGCCGAGAGCTTGCTGAAGCACAAAATTGATGGCGTGATTGCCACGAATACCACACTTGATCGAGACGCGGTTGCGGGCATCGAGCATGCAGACGAGCAGGGTGGTTTAAGCGGAGCTGTATTGGCAGAGCGGAGCACGCAGGTGGTCAAGCAGCTCTACCAATTGGTCGGTGAAGCCATCCCTATTATCGCAGTCGGTGGCATTCATGATGTTGCCAGTGCCCAAGCTAAAATTGCCGCAGGCGCCAAACTCGTACAAATCTACACGGGTTTTATTTACGAAGGTCCAAAGCTGATAAAAAGGGTCGTTAACGCCTTGTAAAATTAGCCTGATTCAGCTAATTTGAGATGCAATTTTAAGCGTTATCTGACTGCGTTTTTGAGCATACAAAAGGATTTTTCTGTGCAAGCCTCAGCAACTTGGCAATGGGTATATCAACCGACAGATGGTAAGTTGGTTATCGAGCTCGACGACACCTTACAGCATCACTCTCCTTATAAAGAGAGCCGCTTAGCTCGTTTATGTTCAATGCGAGCTGCTTTTGACCTCGAAGATGCTGAAGTTTATCAAGCCATTCATGATGCGCTCAACGATGCTGACTTTAGCCCCATGGTTGCCATCTCAGCGGGCCTTAACGCTGCCATTCTGAATCGTTTTGGCCGTCCTCAGATGCCGCAAAGTTGGTATTTTCAGCAGAACGATCAGTCAACGCCAGCGAGCAAGTTCAGCGTTGGCGAACTGGGTCTTATCAATTCAGGCTTTGCTGTGTCGCCCGTTATTACGCTAGTAGGTGATAGCGAATTTGCGGAATGTATGGTGCTCGCACCACAGTTACAAGTATCGGAAATCAAGTCATTGCACCAATTCGATACGGTGAAAGTGTTGCACAACCGTATCCAACCTCTATCCGCTGCGGCTGTTACCGCATTTCCAGAGTTAAAACGAGCCTAATACTGTGCTTAAACATGCTTTTATTTTTGTCGTAGGAAGCCTTTTCATGCTCAATTCAGCATCATCGCAAGCAAACTCGTCCGGGCATGATGAGAGCGTAACGCTCAGAGTGATGGTAACCAGCGATCTGCATGGTGAACTCAGTGGGTTTAATTACTTTAGCAAACAACCTACCACCGCGGGCTTGGTGCATACCGCAGTTTTAATCAATGAGGCGCGGAAGCAAGCTGAACACAGTATACTCATTGACAACGGTGACACGATCCAGGGCTCACCGTTGGCGAGCTGGGCTATCGAGCAACTAGAGCAGACGCCAAACCCTGCGGTGCAAGCATTGAATGCGTTACGGTTTGATGTGGCTAACATTGGTAATCATGAATTTAATTTTGGGTTGGAGCCACTGTGGCAAAGTTATGCAATCGCTGAGGCGCAAGTCATCAGTGCCAACATTCACAATGTCGACGCCCAAGCGAATATCCCAAGCTGGATTAAACCTTATGCAATGATTGAGCGCTCGGTCAGTTGGCAAGGCCAAACTAAAGTGTTGAAAATTGCGGTCATCGGCGTATTACCGCCGCAAATTATGTCGTGGGATCAGCAACATTTGCAGGGCAAGATTGCAGTCTCGGATAGTGTCGCGGCTGTGGCTGCAACACTAAATCAAGTGTACCGCGATGAAGCACCTGATTTAGTCGTGCTCGCGGCGCATATGGGCATGCCTAAGCATTCTCCGCAAACCAGTGACGCGGAACAGACGCTCTGGGAAATAGCCGGTTTAGCCGGGATTGATGCCATCGTCTTTGGTCATCAACACGAAGTTTTTCCAGGTACAAGCGTTTATGATCAATTACCTGAGATCGATTCGAAGCAAGGTCGCATTCGTGGCATTCCAGCAGTGCAGCCCGGTGCCTACGGCAGTCACCTTGGAATTATTGACTTAAATTTAGTATTTGATGAGCGCACTGGGTGGCAGGTCAGCAGCAGTGTTGTTGATGCGCGACCGACCACAACTGCGAAAGATCCGCTGATTTGGGAGTTGGTTGAACCTGCTCATGAGGCTACACTTGCCTATGTTCAGCAGCCTGTCGGTGCAACTGCCGTCACCTTTTCACATCAAACCGCGCGCTTAGAAGCCACTGCTGCGATGCAATTTATCCATGAGGCACAGCTTTGGTATGCCCGCAATATTCAAGACCCTGAATTTCAGCAACAACTCAACAGCTATCCATTGCTGAGTGCTGCAGCGCCGTTCTTCACCGCGGTTCGCGAGAGTGATGAGAGCTATACCTTGATTCCTCCAGGAGCTGTGACTCTTGGCGATATTGGTGATCTATACCGCTACCCAAACACCTTAGATGTGGTGAAAGTAAATGGAGCTGATCTACGTCGTTGGCTGGAACAGAGTGGGGCAGCATTCCAGCAGAATAAGCAGGGCTGGGAGCAAATCAATCCGCTGGTACCAAGCTATGACTTCGATAACTTATTTGGTTTAACCTATCGCTATGACTTACGCCAGCCGGTTGGACAGAGGCTAGTCGAATTGCGTTACCAAGGCGCTGATGTTGCAGCGGAGCAAAACTTTTTGGTGGTGACCAATAATTATCGCGCTGGTGGTGGCGGAGATTTTGCCGGCCTTGACGGCAGTCAGATTATCTATCGCAGCCCAGATATGCTGCAGAGCGTGTTAATTAACTACCTCGCGAGCTTGCCTGAGCAAACATATCAGAGTGAGTTACAAAGGTTTTGGGATATTAAAAATTAAGCTGATGTGAGCATTGAATCATGCTTCGAAGGATTGG
Source organism: Pseudidiomarina taiwanensis (assembly GCF_003987435.1). Taxonomy (GTDB): domain Bacteria; phylum Pseudomonadota; class Gammaproteobacteria; order Enterobacterales; family Alteromonadaceae; genus Pseudidiomarina; species Pseudidiomarina taiwanensis. Next base: position 484,311 of record NZ_PIQG01000001.1, read on the forward strand.
TTGCGGGGGCAGGATTTGAACCTACGACCTTCGGGTTATGAGCCCGACGAGCTACCAGACTGCTCCACCCCGCGTTCGATGGGGTGCACTATAGAGAGTCCACTGCCGCTTAGCAAGGCTTTTCCGTTCCGTTCGCTCAGTTATTAAGCAAATTACGTTTAATTGCTGAGATATTGAGCAGTTGGTGCGATACAGCCATTCGCGAATCGGCTATACTGTGGGTCATTCAATAAGGCGAAATTTATCAAGGAATTCCGCACCCATGAGTCAAGCCGACGCCAGATTACAGTTCTTCGCCACTTGCGCAAAAAACCTCGAACCAATGGTTTTTCAAGAGCTCATTGAGCTTGGTTTTGAGCAAGTGAAACAAACAGCTGGCGGTTGCCGCTTTAATGGCACACTAAAAGATGGCTACAAAGCCTGCTTATGGCTACGCAGCGCCAGTCGTGTGCTGTTACTGCTCGGTGAAGCTGAGACTAAAAATGCACGGGACTTGGTAGCAAAAGTTTCGTTTGCGACCGATTGGACAGCAATTTTAGGCTCGCAGCAAACCTTCGTGGTTCAATTTACCGGACAAAACCATGCGATCCGGAATACTCAATTTGGTGCGCAATTGATCAAAGATGCGGTGGTCGATGCCTTTCAGCGCAATCAAATTGAACGCCCAAATATTGATAAAAATCAACCTGATATTGTCATTCGAGCCCACCTGAATCGAGATCAGTTGAGCTGGTATCTGGATCTTTCGGGAACCTCACTTCATCAACGCGGCTATCGGACGAAGCAAGGACTGGCACCCCTGCGTGAAACGCTCGCAGCGGCCGTCGCGATGCGCGCACTTGCGCAACAACCACAAGCTGATCTTGTGCTTGACCCATTTTGCGGTGCTGGAACCTTACTATTCGAAGCCGCGATGCAATTGCTTGACTATGCGCCAGGTTTACTGCGCGAGCAGTGGGGCTTTGACCGCTGGCAAGGCCATGATGCTGAGTTGTGGCAGAGTGAGCTTGCTTTGGCTCACGCCCGTTTAGCGCAGGCAAAGGAACAGCTCAACACTCGTTTTATAGGTTCTGATATCGATCCTAAAGCGATTGAAATGGCTAAAGAAAATGCCGAAAACCTTGGGTTGAGTGAATTGTTTAGTTGGTCTGTTGCTAACGCCGAACACGTAACGATAGAGCTAGACCAGGCAAAACACCCGCTACTACTCGCTAATCCACCTTATGCAGAGCGTTTGGGTGAAGAAATCGAGACGTTATTGCTCTATCGCCGCCTAGGTCAGCATTTGCGCGAGCATTTCCACGGCTGGCAGGTCGCCCTAATCAGTGGTGATGAATCACTATTAAAGCAACTTAGATGCAGAAGCGAACGTAAATATCGCCTTTTAAACGGCGCAATTGAGTCAACATTGGCTCTTTATGACTTAACTAAAGAGCAAATTGAATTTACGAAAATTCAATCAGAAGATTTCCCGAATCGACTTAAAAAGAACCAGCAGAAATTAAAAAAATGGGCTAATAAACAAGGGCTTGATGCCTGGCGTTGGTATGACGCTGACTTGCCGGAATATAATGTCGCAATTGACGTTTACAACGATTATGTTGTGATTCAAGAATATGCTGCGCCGAAAGACGTTCCGGCAAGCCTAGCGCAGGAGCGGCTCTGGTATATTGTCAATGTATTAGCGGAAACATTTGCCATCAGCCCCGATAAAATGGTGCTGAAAACCCGTCAGCGCCAAGTCGGCAAACGTCAGTATGAAAAATTAAAGCCTCGCGGCTTAATCACTACAGTACACGAGCAGGGCGCCTTGTTCGAGGTTAACCTCAGCGACTACTTGGATACCGGTTTGTTTTTGGACCACCGTTTTGCCAGAGCTGAATTGCAACGTTTAAGTCAATCGAAAGACGTACTCAATCTATTTGCTTATACCTGTAGCGCCTCAGTTTATGCTGCTCTTGGCGGCGCAAATTCGGTGGTTTCGGTGGATATGTCGCGGACCTACCTAGAATGGGGAGAACGTAATTTTCGCCTCAATCAACTTAATCCGCGAGCATATGAATTTATTCAAGCCGATTGCCTCACTTGGCTCAGCAAACAGCGCCCACAGCAACGCTTTGATGTTGTCTTTGTCGATCCGCCTACCTTTTCAAACTCGAAACGAATGGACGCAACCTTCGATGTTCAGCGGGACCATGTCAGTTTGATTAAGAACGTCTCCAAATTATTGAAAGACGATGGCATCATTCTGTTTTCGAATAACAAACGCAAGTTCAAACTAGATTATGCCGAGTTAGAGGCGTTGGGGTTAGTGGTCGAAGATCTTACCGCTGCGTCAATATCTACTGATTTTGCGCGTAACAAAGGCATTCATCATCTATTCAAGCTGTATTACCGTGACTGAGTTCTATTTTCTAACTAAACCACAATGCAGTTTGTGTGAGCAGGCACTGTTACTGCTGCACAGCCTCCAGCTCGAACAGCCCATCGAGTTGCAGATTGTTGATATCTCAACCGATCAAGCGCTCTTGGACGAATATGCGTGGCATATCCCAGTGCTCATTAGAGCCGCCGATGATGTGGAGTTACGGTGGCCGTTTACTGCCACTGAAGCAGAGGAATTTATCATCAATGAGTAATGTCATCCGAGTCAAAGATGCGCAACTCGCTTTTGGAGCGGAGCCTATTCTAGATCATGTTGACCTTGTCGTTGAAGCGCAGGAACGCGTGTGTTTAGTAGGCCGTAATGGCGCCGGCAAATCATCCTTTTTAAAAGCGATTGCAGGGCACCTTCAACTTGATGGTGGGGATGTGCAACGGGTTAATGATGCAGTCGTCGCTTATCTGCCACAAGACCCACCGCCACAAGCCGAACAGACGGTGTTTACCTATGTTGCCGAAGGGCTTGCTGAATTGGGACAACTGCTTGACCAATATCACCACCTGTCAACTTCGATTAGTGCTGCGCCTGAGGCAAAGCAACTCGAGCAGTTAGCTCAGTTACAACAACAGATCGAAAGTCAAAATGGCTGGCATTACCAAGTTCATATCGAGCAAGTCTTAAGTGATTTGGAATTACCGGCAGATCGCTCGTTAGCAGAGCTATCAGGCGGCTGGTTACGCCGTGTTGCGCTGGCTCGCGCGCTGGTCCGTAAACCCGATGTATTATTATTAGACGAGCCAACGAATCACCTCGATATTGATATGGTGCGGTGGCTCGAGCAAAAGCTCATCGCATTCTCGGGCGCGCTCGTTTTTATCAGCCATGATCGCGCTTTTATTCGCAACTTGGCGACCCGCATTATTGACCTTGATCGCGGTCAATTAACCTCATTTCCAGGCGATTACGACCACTATTTGCAGGCCAAGCAAGAGCAACTTGAAATTGAACAACGTCATGCAGCCGAGTTTGACAAGAAGCTAGCGCAAGAAGAGGTTTGGATTCGACAGGGGATTAAAGCCCGCAGAACGCGCAATGAAGGCCGCGTTCGCGCGCTTGAGAAACTCCGTGCCGAACGCGCTGCCCGGCGAGAGCAGCAAGGGACTGCGAAACTTAGCGTGAACCAAGCTGGGCGCTCAGGAAAGCTGGTGTTTAGCGGTGAAGGCATGAACTTAGCATTTGCTGATAAAGTGATTCTACGCGATCTGTCATTCACCTTGCAGCGCGGCGATAAAGTTGCTTTGGTGGGGCCAAATGGTTGTGGCAAGTCGACCTTGATCAAGGTCATGCTAGGGCAGCAAGAGGTCAGTGCCGCCAAACTTAAATTTGGTACCAATTTAGAAGTGGCGTACTTTGACCAGCATCGGGCTCAACTCGACCCAGATGCCAGTGTTGCCGACAATATTGGTGACGGCAAACAGGACATTACTTATCAGGGTAGAAGTCGCCATATTTTAAGTTATTTACAAGATTTCTTATTTAGCCCGAAGCAGGCGCGAACCCCCGTACGGGCGCTCTCAGGTGGTGAGCGTAATCGTGCCTTATTGGCAAAATTGTTCCTTCAGCCCAGTAATCTTTTGATTCTTGATGAACCAACGAACGATCTAGATATCGATACCCTTGAGCTACTTGAGCAAATTATTAGTTCATATGAAGGGACGGTTATTCTCGTTAGCCACGATCGCGAATTTGTCGACAACACCGCGACCAGCGTGCTGTTATTCGAAGGAGCGGGGCAAATTACTGAAATAATCGGTGGTTATCACGAAGTTGAGCATTATTTATCGCATCAAGCAGGAACTAAACTAGCCGATAAAGAGTCACAATTGCCAACAAAAGCAGGAGAATCTTCGCCGCGGGGTTCAGCTCAAGGGCGGAAAAAGTTATCCTACAAGTTGCAACGTGAACTTGATGCTCTGCCGGCCAAAATTGAAGCCCTTGAAGCAGAGTTAGAACAGTTACAAGAACAAGTCAGTGCAGAAGATTTTTATCAACAACCGCATACCGAAACCGTAGCGGTGTTAGAGCGTTTGGCTGCCCAAGAAGAAACCTTGTTGGCGGCGTTAGAGCGTTGGGAAGAACTCGAACAAGAGTCAAACTAAACGTATTATCGAGAGAGATTTAAGAACCTAAGCATGAAAACATTTAACCTTGCAAAAATTGCCACCGCGGTGGCGCTTATTGGTGCTCACCAAGCCCATGCCGACACTTTTAGCTATGTCGAATTACCTACACCAACCGACCAGGTTCGCCATCTGTATCCAATAGCTGTAAATGATTCAGGGCTGGCGGTTGTGCAAGGTATCTTGCCTGAAAATCTCCCTATCGATTTAAATCGGCTTAGCATCGGAACCCGTAACTTCATCGGAATTCCAAGTGACGTCGAAGACTTAGATACCTATGAGCTAAGTTATGCGCAGTACACCGCACTGGTGAACGCGCTGCGAGATCCGGATAACCAACTGCCCGATAACCTGCGGATTAGCTACTATTTCGCCGGCAGTTATGATGGTCAAGCTGTGAGCCTTTACAGTCCGCTTGATGATACGGATCCAGCCACGCCAGAGTATGCAAATTCTACTGACCATTACTTTTATGGTGCGAACAACAATAATATTCGAGTGGGTACAGCGACTGCGCCATATCGCGAATTTACGCATCAATACTTTGCTTCAGCAGATGCCACTGAAGCATCTGAAATTACCTATTCCGAGCGCGATTTTACCCGTCGCGGACTTTGGTATGACGGCACGCAGTACACTTTAATCGCACCACCTGAAACCGCTGTATTAGGCGGTGAGTCAGTCTTGACCGATATCAACGAAACCAACCTAGCGGTCGGTTTTGCGAGCGTTGCACTTTCACCTGAGAGCGTGACCGCACTTGCTGAGTGCGAAGAGAACGCCTTAGAAGAGACAGAAATTAACCCTGTTAATATCTGTATGTGGCGCCGCTGGCATGCTTTACAGCGTGCTGAGGCAGATAATATTAGCTTTAACTTAGATATCCCAGCAGAGCGTTCTATTTACGATATGCGCGCCATGCGCTGGCAACTTGATGCCAATGGTCAGGTCATTAGTGCCGAGCCACTGGGGACCTTGCTTGAGCGCGGTGAAGAAGATCTCAATGATTACTCAAGCTATGCCTATGCGGTAAATAACAATGGTATCGCAGTTGGACAAAGCTGGACCTATTACGATGGGGATATCGGCAATGTCAGCCGTCGGATCAAAATGCCCGCCATTTTCATCAATGATGAAGTGCGCGCGGTCACTGATTCTCCTGACTATGTTTGGGGAAGTGCAACCGACATCAATGATAATAATGTGGTGACTGGTTTCTTAATAAAAACAGTACAAGGCCTACAACGCTATGTTGGCTTCACGTATGACATTGAAACAGAACAGCTAACCGAGCTGCCTGGCTTCTTTAATGGCTCAAGTACGATTCCGCGTGCTATTAATGATGCGGGTCTGATTGTTGGTAGTGGTGAAATTGAGCCTAATTTATCAACTCAGCGCCGCCGCGTTGGTTTTTTATATGACCTCGAAAACCCAGAGCAAGGGTTTATCAACCTTAACGATGCAGTCAGCTGCGAAAGTCCATACTTTATCGTATCGGCGGATTCAGTGAACGAGCAAGGGCAGCTCTTAAGCACTGCAATCATCGAGGGGAGTTACACCGACGCCAATGGTGAAGAGCAGGTTGAGCAACTTGTGCGGACGCTGCAAATGAGCCCAGTCAACGGCGAGTTAAATGATTGTGATGTGGTGGATCAGAAAGTTGAGCGTCAAGGGGCTGCTGTATCACCTTGGGGAGCGCTCGGTATCTTGCTGATTTCAGTACTTATTACTATTCGTCGAAAAATCACTTCGTAAATAAAAAACTTAATCTAAAAAAAGTTAGTCGACAAAACAACGCAATTTCAGTGGCTTAGTTTTAGCCCTGAAGTTGCGTTTTGTTTTTGGGTTGAACTCACCTTAAAAATTGCTATCTATTAATATGAGCGTCAGAAAAATTTCGCTCCAAATTATAAGTATGCAATTGGACGAGGAAGTTGACTATGAAAAGACAAAAACGCGATCGATTGGAACGTGCTCACTCACAAGGATACAAAGCCGGTGTAGCAGGGCGTTCAAAGGAAGTTTGTCCGTATCAAAACCAAGATGCACGCTCGCAGTGGCTCGGTGGTTGGCGTGATGCCATGGAAGCTCGCAGCGTAGGACTCTATCGCTAATTGACTGTCCTCACATTAACATGGAAAAAAGCCCGCTGATGCGGGCTTTTTATATTTTGAGTTCCGGGCGGCTAGAAATTCGAGGTATCGGTAAACAGTCCGACTTTCAAATCTTTAGCTGTATAAATTTGCTTGCCATCGACTTCGACACGGCCATCTGCAATGCCCATGTAAAGTGAACGTTTGATCACGCGCTTCATATCGATAAAGTAGCTGACTTTTTTAGCCGTTGGTAAAATTTGTCCAGTGAATTTCACTTCACCAGAGCCCAGTGCACGACCTCGTCCAGGACCACCGCACCAACCCAAGAAAAAGCCAGTTAATTGCCACATGGCATCGAGCCCCAAGCAACCAGGCATCACAGGATCGCCTTTAAAATGGCAGGCAAAAAACCATAAATCTGGATGAATATCTAATTCAGCGTGGATAAAGCCTTTCCCATAGGCGCCACCGGTCTCACTGATTTCAACGATACGATCCATCATCAGCATATTAGGGGCGGGGAGCTGACTGTTGCCTGGACCGAACATCTGTCCATCAGCACATTGCAGCAATTCTTCGCGTGTAAAACTTGATTGATTCATAGCGGTCCTATCTGTTCGCTGCCATTATGACGATATGGCGATCCTAAATCGCGCATAGCTTAGCGAACAGTTGTACGCTAGACAAGTCCGACTAGTCGACGCCACCAGGCTGGCTTAAGATCATGCTCACGGAGCTCATTCAAACGTTGCTGAACATCACGGTATAAGGCCTGTTGCTCAGTGTGAGTAAGGAGTTCAAGCGCTTCTTTGACATGTTCAACGGCATACACATGGAATTGCTTCTGCTCAACTGCGGCAATGACTTCGGCTGCCAGGTTGAGCTGACAAACGTTCGCAGCAGGGATAATAACCCCCTGAGTTCCGGTCAAGCCACGCGCTTCACAAAGACTAAAATAGCCTTCAATTTTTTCGTTCACTGCACCAATGGCTTGTACTCGACCAAACTGATCTACCGCCCCGGTGATGGCTAAGCCCTGATCGATCGGCGCATCAGCGAGCGCTGAGAGTAAACAACAAAGTTCTGCAAGCGATGCGCTATCACCATCAACTTCATGATACGACTGCTCAAATACAATCGTCGCTGACAAACTCATGGTATCGTTACGCGCAAAGACATTTGCCAAGTACGCAGATAAAATCATCACGCCTTTGGTGTGAATACTGCCACTCAATTCCGACTTGCGATCAATATCAATAATATCACCATCACCATAATGCACTGTGGCGGTAATACGGGTAGGCTCACCAAACTCTGAGCCACCCGCAGAAACCACAGTTAACCCATTGATTTGGCCAACGATATGGCCACTGGTCGCGATATAAACTTGGCCTTCAAGCATGGCGCGACGACTCAAATCGGCGATGTAGCCATTCCGATGTTGTCGTTGGCGCATCACTTCGAGTAAATGCTCAGCCGTTAACTCGCTTGCTTTTGCTTGTTCCGCAAGAACATTGGCCTCACGCAAGAACTGCATGATAGCGATGGTGTCGAGAGATAACTCACTTTGATAATCAGTTAATCGAGAAACGAACTTCAATAAAATCGGGATAGCAGACTGCGCCAGTGGCAACACGGCTGACTCTCGTTCAACATAGGCCAAGTAATCAAAGTAATGCTGAAGGGGCTGCTCAGTCACAGAAAAATGAGTCGAGAAATCAGCAAGGTAAGGAAATAAATTATCAAAATCGCGGTCGACTTCACGCAACTGTGCATAGATGTCTCGGTCGCCATGTAGCACCACCTTGATATGAATCGGAATAGGCTCAGGTTCATAATACGCGGCAATATTGGCATCGCCAGGCTGAGGCCAGTGAAACAGGCTAGTGCGGAGAATATATTTTAACTTGCGCCAAAGCCCTTGTTGCAACAACAAGGCTTCCGCATCAATAACTAAGACACCACCATTCGCTTCGAGAATTGCTCCAGCTTCAATTAAGTGCAGATCAGAGCTAATCGTTCCCTGCACAGATTGTAGGCGGATACTACCGAACAGACTCGCCTCAGTAACCCGGTCACAAAATTGAAACGCTGCGGGGTTATGCTGTTGCACAATAATAGACGCAAGTTCAGCTCCAGGCAGGTCCGCGAAGGTTTTATCTCCTAAACGGGTCAGATAGTTCGCGATACGCTCACTTGGATAGCGTTGTGTGAGTTCGGCCACTAATTGTTGCCGTTGACCTTTATCATCGTTAAGTAACTCCCACAGGTCAGTAAGAAAAGTACTTGCTTGTCCAGCAGGAACATTAACGCAAAGAGGTTGATGGGCTGAGTCAGGGTTAGCTAAATAGAGCCAATCATAATAGCCGCTATGGCGCCAGGTATGGGTCTCAGAAAGCTCATTCATCACATCCAGAACCCGCAAGCCAGGTGGAGTGATGATGTATCCGTGCGCATAACGGCCCGAACTTTCGAGTAATTGTGCGATGGCTTGCTGGGCTCGCTGCTGGCCCACTAGCGAGCTTGCGCTTGGGTGAGTAGGGCGCTCATTTAACCAATCAGAGACCGGTGGTTGAAGCGCTGAGGCAGCGATTGATTTTGTCATAGCAACTCTCCTTGATTTAGATTGCTATGATAGCTGATACTAGCGCTATAAAGCTATCGATAGAGGAATTTCATGGTGTTATCAAGCAACTATGTGCGCCGATTGCTGACTGTTACGGTACTCCTTTGCGCTGGACTCGGACCTCAAATTACCCAAGCACAAAGCGCTGAACCAGACCCACAAACTGTGATCATGATTTCTCTCGATGGCTTTCGCTACGATTACCTTGAGTTGCATCAGCCGAAATTCCTGCGGCAATTGAGTGAAAAGGGGATTCGAGCCAATTTAACGCCAGTTTACCCAAGTAAAACCTTTCCTAATCACCTTGCCCTTGCCACAGGTCTCACTCCTGCAGGGCATGGCATTGTTGATAATCGCTTTTACGATAAGCATCGTGATGCGTTTTACAGTCTTGGTGATGGTTATGAGGATAGCACCTGGATATCGGGCATCCCAATCTGGAATCTTGCCGAGCAGCAGGGGCTTAAAGTCGCAAGTTATTTCTGGCCTGAGTCTGATGCGCGTATTAATGGCATGACACCAACATATTTTTATCGCTATAGCCACAATGCCGATCCGCGCGCACGCATTGAGCAAATTAAGCAATGGCTGCAGCAACCGGATAGTTCACGGCCACGGTTGATTCTGAGTTATTTTCATCAAATTGATAGCGCTGGCCACCAATTTGGTCCAGAACACCCAGCTACGGCTGCTGCTGTGCATTATATTGATGGCTTGCTCGAAGATCTGTTTGCGTTTATTGCAAGTCAAGAGACAGCAATCAGCCTCATCATAGTGTCGGATCATGGCATGCGAGCGACACCAGGAGAGCTTGCAATTGCCGAAACTGAATTGCCAGCCCCTGACAATTGGACTCGAGTGCGCAGCAGTACGCGAATGATGTATACCCGTGTTACTGATAAAGGCCAGACTAGCGCAGATTTGATTGCACAAATTCGGCAACATCCGTTATTGAACAAAGGCTTTAGCTTAGTCATGCCCGAGCAACGGCAAACACTAGAGGATTACGTCGACGGTCGAGCGGGTGATGTATTGCTTGATGCAATCCCGCCATACACCTTTAGCAAGAATAAGCGTGAAGCAGGGGGCATCTTTGGCACGCACGGGTACGGTAACGACCCACAAATGCAGGGGATATTTATCGCTTATGGGCCATCAATCGTGGCCAAACCAACGCCAGCTGAACTCAGTGTGACGGATGTCTATCCATTGATTGCTGAACTGCTCGAGCTTGAATTGCCGGCCTATATTAGCGATCCGATGCACTGGCATGAGCTTTTTCAGACAGTGGAGTAACTTTGTACCCGGCTTGCTGGAGTAACTTCAATAAGCCTTGCGGACCGCCAAGATGAGCCGCTCCAACCGCAATAAAAGGCCGTTGCGATTTCGCCCATAAATCAGGGAGTTGAGTGATCCAGCGCTGATTTCTCTGATCCAGAAAGAGTTGATGATAATTCTGCATTTCATCCGACTCGATCACCACTTGATAGAGGGCTTCAATGTCTTCGCTCAAATAAATATCGAGTAATACCGTCAACTCGACGATCATTTGCGCATCAGCGTGAATCGATTCATAAAGGGATATAGCTTGTTCTTCTAATGGGATCGAATCAAATAATTGCGCTTGCTGCGCGATGGTTTCTAGTGCCATCACCGGATGCTGTAACACCGTAGCGCGCTCGAGCAAGACTTCTTCATAACTTGTTTGTCCTTGCTCACATGGTAGACCGGTTTGCATCAATAAAGAGCTCAATGCAAAGGGCTTTAAAGTTGCATACTGGGGATAATCTAATCCCGTTACACGTTTGATGTGCGCGGTGAGTTTGCGAACTTTGGCTGGCTCTAAGTAGCGATTGAGATAAGGCTGATCATAATTAGAGTATTTTGCCAACTGCGCCGCAAAATCATCAGCAAGAGGATTTAATTCAAGCACCAAGCTATCCGCAGCGGTCAACGCATTTTCAAGGCGTGGACCAAACTTAACTTGCTCGGTACAAATCATGTGTACAGTGCCAAACAGATACGCTTGTCGAGTTGGCTCAGTTGGATGTTCAACTTTATAGAGTAACGAGGCCTGCGCAACAATTCCATGTAAGCCAACAACAGCAGCAATCGCTGTGATAAAAATCCATTTCGTTCTCATAATAAGGCGTCTCTCTGTAAATTTTAGCGCGTTCGCGCACCATAGTACCTGAATTATGCGCATAGCAAAGCTAAAACGGGGTAGCACCGATAATCACTGATATAGCCCCCTCAAATACCATAAACAGTAATTGCGTATAATGTATATTATGTTAAATAAAGTAAATTAATAAACAAGGCGCTTTAGCCCCGTTGCTGTTCAAGCTCGGCTTGTAACTTCACTAACAAGGCGCTGAATTGTTCGCGTTCTGCAGGCGTAACACTCTGAAGTAAAGCTTCTGCTTGGTTAAATCGCGCTGTCGTGACAGCGTCAATCAATTGCAGTCCTTTAGCCGTTAATTGCACAGGTTTGCTACGTTTATCGTCAGTTTCTTCTGCGGCTTGAATTAAGCCTCTTTGTTCGAGGCGACGTAAACATGTGCTTAATGCGCCTGAGGTCAAGCGCACTTCTTGCAACAACTGATTCGGCGTACGCTGATACGGCGTCCCTTGGCGCCGCATACAGGCCATCACATCGTGTTCGTTCTGCAATAAATCAAATGGTTTGAGTAGGCTTTTACCGTAGGCTTCATAATTACTGGCAATGCCGATAAAAGCTCCGACTAAACTTGCTGCCGCCACCGGTAGATCAGGACGTTGCTGCTGCCACTGGCGCTTGGCCTGTGCCAACAGCTCAGGATATTGGTTTACTTTGTTCATACCATTAGCCTACTCTTTTACCGCATCCATTTCACGCTCAAGACGCTGAGTTTCGTCAGCTCGCGGCTTGGTGAAGCGCGCCAGAGCTAAATAAAGGACCGGCGCAAGATACAAAGTAAAGAAAATAGCAAAGGCTAAGCCGCCGAACACCACCCAACCAATTGCATTACGTGCTTCAGCACCGGCTCCCAAAGACATAATCAACGGCACCGAGCCCAGTAAGGTTGAGACCAAGGTCATCATGATTGGGCGCAAACGAACTTGAGCGGCATTTTCCACTGCATCCCTTACAGACTGACCTTTATCGCGCAATTGGTCTGCAAATTCCACAAGTAAGATTGAGTTTTTCGCAATTAGACCTATGAGCATAACGAGGCCGATTTGTGAGAAGATATTAATCGAGGTTCCGGTGATAAACAGCGCAAAGAAGGCCGCAGCGATACCAAAGGGTACGGTCGCCATGACCACCACCGCGCTATTGACGCTTTCGAACTGCGCGGCTAGCACTAAGAATACGATGACAAACGCCAAAATATAGGTCAGTGCTACCTCTCGAGACGTCTCTTCATAGGCTTCAGCCTCGCCTAGGAACACCATTCCAATATTATCGGGCAACACGCGCTCTGCGATGTCACGTAGCTTGTTCACCGCCTCTTCAATCGGTAAATCGTCAGGAAGCCCCATATCAATTTCAATAGCACGACGCTGTGCGCGACGCTCTAATTCGGCAGCGACACCCTCTTCAGTTATCGTCGCCAAGGCTGATAAAGGCACCATAGCGCCACTATTAGAGCCAACATATAAGTTGCTTAAATCAGTTGGGTCTTTGATTTGGCTGCGTTCAGCTTGTAAGACGATCGGCACGGACTGGTCGCCCACATTAAGGTCGGCAACATCATCGCCATTCACCGCGGCCCGCAGAGTTGCCGCAATGTCACTCAAAGGCACACCTAGCTCTTCAGCACGCTGGCGGTCAATATTGACCCGCAACTGCGGTTGGGTCGGTTGGAAACCAATCCGGGGGAAGCCAAGCTCTGGCATTTCTTGGCGTATCGCGGCACTAAATTGTTGCGCAACCGCAAAGATTTCTTGGTAATCATCGCCGGTTAACGCCAACTCGAGGCCGCCACCCTGCCCGCGTAAATTCAAACTGTTTGAGCCAAATGCACGCGCCGGAGCGCCAGGAATTTGACTCAAAGGCGGCCGAATTTGATCAATAATCTCTTGCTGCGAGATATCCCGAGCATCCCAATCAGTGAGGCGCACAGTGATAAAGACCAAATTTGGATCCCATTGCCCAACTGCGGTACTGATACTATCGACTGCACCGCCATTAACATACGGCAGCAAAATCTCTTCCATTTGTCGTGCTTGCCGATCCATAAAATTCAAGCCCACACCATCAGGTCCACGTGCGAAAATACGGATGGTTCCACGGTCTTCAGAGGGCATCAACTCGTTGTCTACTGAGGTATAAAGATAGGTCGCAGCACCGGCAATTAAGCTACAGGCGATAAAGACATACCAGGCTTTATTTAGCGCCCAGTGTAAACTTCCAGCATATAGCTTCACAAATCGATTGCCTGCGCGTTGCAGAAGGTTTGGTGCCGCTTTTTTCTCTTTCAATGGCAGTCGTGCAGTTAATGCTGGCACCAAACTGAGTGCGACAAACGATGAAATGACTACGGCTGCGGCCAGTACCCCGCCAAATTCACGGAACAAACGACCGGCGGTTGACGGCAAGAAAGCAATAGGCACAAATACCGCAACAAGAACCGCTGTTGTGGCAACCACAGCGAAAAACACTTCGCGCGTTCCGACCACAGCTGCTGCGCGAGCTCCGAGGCCAAGACTGCGGCGACGCTGAATGTTTTCAGAGACCACAATGGCGTCATCAACAATTAAGCCAGTTGCCAACACCAAAGCGAGTAAGGTCAGGATGTTTACCGAGAAGCCAAGCGCCCAAATGACCGCAATTGCGCCAACCAAGGCAACTGGAATCGCCGCAGCAGGAACAATCGTGGCGCGCCCTGAGCCGATAAACACCCACAAGGTCGCAATAACAAGCAGTATGGTGAGCGCTAACGAGACAAACACCTCTTCTACTGACGAGCGGATAAATTTGGCATCATCAGAGGTGACCGAAATATTCAAATCCGTGAATTGCTCATCAAGACGCTCAACTAAGGCCAGCACATCGTCGGAAATTTGAATAGTGTTGGAGCGCGCCTGACGAATGATACCCAGCCCTAATACAGGTTTCCCATCCATGCGCCGATAACTATTTGCGTCGGCTGGGCTAAAGTACACGTTCGCTACATCACCAATTCGAATTTGATCCCGGACCACAATGTTGGCAACGGCATCCGCGGTAATCGAACTCGCATCAGCACGCACAATCAGTTGCTGATCGGTCGATTTCAAGCTACCCGCTGGCACATCAAACGGCGCTTGCCGTAGCGCTGCGGAAAGATCGGTAACGGTCAGGTTATAACTGGCAAGTCGCAATGGGTCCATGACCACCCGTAGCGTCCGCCGCCGGTCACCGGTTAGGCGAACATCAGCTACCCCAGCAACACTTAAAAAATTAGGTGCAAGATCCGTTTCTACTCGCTCTGTAAGCGTCTCTAAATCAAGTTCATCACTCGATATCGCTAAGTTAACGACTGCCTCGGCATCATTATCGGCTTTTATTACGGCAACATTTTCGACTTCTTCAGGTAATCGCCGCTGAATCCGACTCACCGCTTCGCGGGTCTCATTCGCCGCATTATCTAAATCAATGCCAGGCTGAAACTCAACGACGATGCGTGAACTTCCCTCTTCACTTGAGGCACGAATGGATTTGACCCCGCTCACCCGCGCAACCGCTCCTTCGAGGTAGCGTGTGATCTCAGTGTCGACGGTTTCAGGCGCTCCCCCCGGGAAGCTTGCAGAGACAGTTATGACTGGGCGGTCAACGTCAGGCAATTCACGTACTTCTACGCCATTAATCGCAGCAAGACCCGCGATGATGATTAATAGGTTGAGAACGACGATTAAGATCGGACGACGGATCGCCGTCGAAGGTAAATCACTGAGTTGCGGATTGAACTTCATCGTTACTCTCCCTGCACCGATAAGCTCTGACCAGGCCGAAGCTGCTGCACCCCTTCGATCACCAGCGCATCACCGAGCTGTAATTCACCATTGACCAAAATGCGCCCGGGTAAGCGTTGCTCGATACTGACATTGACTCGCTTTGCTTTCCCTTGTTCGTTGATCCAAACATAAGCGCCCTCTGCCCCCCACATGAGTGCCGCTTCAGGGATCACCGCAAACGCATCGCCGCGCAGCACTAAACTGACGCGAAAACTCATTCCAGGACGTAGGCTATCGTCGCTATTTGCAACCCGAGCTCGCACCGCAATGGTGCGGTTTTGCTGATTAATTCGCGAGTCGACTTGTTCGACAACGGCAGGATAACTCTGCGCTTGTTGATTCCATGGACTCACTGCTAACTCAGCATCATTTTGTAATAGAGGAAGTGCTGTTTCTGGCGCATTAAAGCGGACAAACAGCTCGTCGCGCTGGTCAAGTGTGGTAATCAGAGTGCTGGTATTGATTCGATCACCCGGCTCAAGTTCAGTGAACCCCACCACCCCTGCAAAGGGTGCGCGGACTTTGCGATCTTCAATTTCAATCTTGACTTCGGTGAGCGCCACTTTAAGCAAATCACGCGCAGTGACTGCTGCATCTAGCTCGCTTTGTGCAACCGCACCTTGGGCCCGACTTTGCTCGAGGCGCTTTACAGTGCGCTCAGCGTCAGCGAGTTCAAGCTCGATACGCTGCTTACTTGCCTGCTGACGGCGGTCATCTAGCTGTACCAGTACCTCACCCTCGGCAACCACTTGGCCTGGTTTGAATAAGACGGCATCGACTCGCTCAGCCACTGCAGCATATAAATCAACGGAGCGCACCGCTTCAGCGAATCCGACGACATCAACGCGCGTTAATTTGCGTTCAAAGCCGAGCGGCTGGGTGATAACTAAGGCGGCCTGCTCACCGCCCCAGCGCGATTGCGCCTCGACCTTGGCACTCACCAGAGTCAGTGAGACGGTTAATGCGATAAGCGCGAAATATCCTTGCAGTTTGCTAGCACAAGCAAATGATTTCATTGCGTCGTTGGTCCTGTAATTAATTCGAGCACTCTGAGTGCATGATGTTGCTTATATGTGTATTTGAGCAAAGACGATCAGCAGCGTCGCTCTGATATCGGTGAGTCGCATGTTTTAATAGCCAAGCAACATCCTGAAAAAACGTGAGTGTTTAATTCGTACGTGTTTGAAATAACAGTTCATCTCGAATTTGTCCTTTGGGCGTTTGCACAATGACCACTAAGCGCCATTGCATCATTGGTTCAGTACAGGCACCCACCATACTTTGACCATGCCAAATGCCGTCTCCGCGATGCTCCCAACGGACCGGTAGCCGCCCCATATTCATGTTGATGCCCTCGATAAAGCTGAGCTGAGGTTGTTGCTGTAGCGGAAGCTTCAAAGTGAACTCAAGCGGCTCTTCAACTTGGGGGCGATCCGTAACAAGTTGCAAGTCCAATTGCTGAAATTCTGTTACTGTGGATGGCGCGTCACAGCCAGTTGTTAAAAGCAGCAGGAAAACCCCAGCCACTGCGGCATAAGTGCGACAAATTAGCATTTTGGTACGGTGTCCAATTTGGTGTACATGAAACTGCCTAAAAAATCCGCAAATGTGCGAAATTACTCAATAAAAAGCGCTTGAAAACTGTATTTAACCGGCACTTCGGTCTACACTAGTTCTGTGTTGTTTTATGGTCACAGTGTAGCCGCATTTCAACACCGATTGATACTTTAAAATACTCTGATTTTCCAAGAGCATCAGCAACGGAAACTAAAGATGAGCCAAACCAGTCCACAACAAATAGAATATAATCTCAAGGTCGTTCGACAGTTCGCTGTTATGACCGTTATTTGGGGTATAATCGGTATGGCAGTGGGCACCTTTATTGCTGCCCAACTTGTCTGGCCGGAATTAAACTTTGATATCCCGTACCTTACCTATTCGCGCTTGCGTCCGCTCCACACCAATGCGGTGATTTTTGCGTTCGGAACCTCGGCGCTGATGGGAACCTCGTTCTACATCGTGCAAAAGACATGTAAGACACCTTTGTTCTCGGATAAGCTAGCTGCCTTTGTATTTTGGTCTTGGCAGACCATTATCGTGCTGGCGGTCATTACTCTGCCGCTGGGTTTAACCAGCAGTAAAGAATATGCCGAGCTCGAGTGGCCAATCGACATTTTGATTGCCTTATCGTGGGTTGCTTACATTATTGTGTTCTTTGGTACCTTGGCGAAACGCCGTACCGCACATATTTATGTAGCGAACTGGTTCCTGGGCGCCTTTATCGTGACCGTTGCGGTACTGCATATTGTTAACAGTATGTCAGTCCCCGTCTCTTTCACTAAGTCCTACAGCCTCTACGCGGGTGCTGTCGATGCGATGGTGCAATGGTGGTATGGTCACAATGCTGTTGGCTTCCTGTTGACCGCTGGTTTCTTGGGGATGATGTACTACTTCGTACCGAAGCAAGCAGAACGCCCAGTGTACTCATATCGGTTATCGGTCGTTCACTTTTGGGCGCTTATCTCGCTCTATATTTGGGCTGGTCCACACCATCTTCATTACACCGCCCTACCGGACTGGACTCAGTCGCTCGGGATGGTAATGTCGGTCATTCTGTTCGTGCCATCATGGGGTGGTATGATCAACGGTATTATGACCCTCTCAGGTGCATGGCATAAGCTTAAAACCGATCCAATTCTGCGCTTCTTGATTGTATCGCTGTCGTTCTACGGCATGTCGACTTTCGAAGGCCCGATGATGTCTATCAAATCGGTTAACGCACTTTCGCACTACACTGATTGGACTATTGGTCACGTTCACTCAGGTGCGTTAGGTTGGGTTGCGATGATCACTATCGGCTCGCTCTACTATTTGATCCCACGGTTGTGGAACCAAACCGCAATCTACAACACGCGTTGGGTCAACATTCACTTCTGGTTGCACACTATCGGGGTAGTCCTCTACATCGTTGCGCTGTGGATTTCAGGAGTTATGCAAGGCTTGATGTGGCGCGCAGTCAACTCTGCTGATGGTACCCTAACCTACAGCTTTGTTGAGAGTGTTGAAGCCTCTTATCCATTCTGGTTCATTCGCTTTGTTGCGGGCTTGTTCATTGTCGCCGGTATGATTTTGATGGCCGTGAACTGCTACAAAACAATTCGCCAAGGCACTCCAACTCGTGAAGTGCTTGATGTTCCAGCTCCAGCCACTTCAACTGCTGCTTAAGGAGGGACGACGATGAGCAAAAAAGTTACCCATGAATTCGTCGAGAAACGCGTCGGTTGGCTTGCGGTGTTCACCATTATCGCCATCTCAATTGGTGGCTTAGTGGAAATCACCCCACTGTTATTCCAAAAGCAAACCAACGAGCCAGTAGTTGGGTTAAAGCCCTACACTGCCCTCGAGCTGGAAGGACGTGACATTTATATCCGCGAGAGCTGTAACAGCTGTCATAGCCAAATGATTCGTCCGTTCCGGGCAGAAACAGAACGCTACGGCCACTACAGCCTTGCCGGTGAACATGTCTGGGAGCGCCCATTCCTATGGGGTTCAAAACGTACCGGTCCAGACCTAGCACGAGTTGGTGGTCGCTACTCAGATGAATGGCATTATGTGCATTTAATGAATCCACGTGATGTTGTTCCTGAATCGAACATGCCAGGTTTCCCATGGCTTGCTGAAAACACCTTAGATGGTGAGCTGACAGCGAAGAAAATGGAGACCTTCCGGATGTTTGGCGTCCCTTACACTGACGAGCAAATTGCTGGCGCAAAAGCGGCTGTTTCGGGTAAAACTGAAATGGATGCGCTGATTGCCTATTTGCAAGTGTTAGGAACAGGTTTAACGCAGGCTGAGTAAGATGGATTACATTACTTGGCGTGCATTTTATACCGTTTTAGTTTTTGTACTGTTCATCGGTATTGTGTTTTGGGCGTACAGCAAATCATCTAAGAAAAGCTTTGATGAAGCTGCCAAATCAATCTTCGACGAAGAAGATGTAAACAATACCGAGCGTCAGTCTAAACAGGAGTCTAAGAATAATGAGTAGCTTCTGGAGTGCATGGATTATCGTTCTTACCCTAGTGTTTTTGGTGGTGATTATTGCCATCTTACGCTGGAATATGAAGAACTACACCCATATCAAAGAAGGTGAGTTAATGGATCATGAGTTCGACGGTATTGTCGAAATCAATAATCCATTACCGAAATGGTGGACCATCCTTTTCTGGATCACCATTGTTTGGGGCTTTATTTACCTCGCGCTGTATCCTGGCTTAGGTAACTTTGCGGGTTTGCTCGGCTGGACAAGTTCGAATCAACAAGTGCTCTCACTTGAAGAATCGAAACAAGCTGTCGTGTACGCAAAAGAAGCCGGTAAGATTGTTCAGTATGACCGCGAAATCTCGCAAGCAGATGAACAATTTGGACCGATTTTTGAAGCGTATGCACAACGTCCAATCAAAGAGTTAGTGAACGACGAAGACGCCGTCAAAATTGGTCAACGCCTGTTCCTACAAAACTGTGCCCAGTGTCACGGTTCGAACGCGATGGGTGGAAAAGGTTTCCCTAACCTGACTGACGATGATTGGCTGTACGGCGGCGAGCCGGAGGATATTAAGTATGCCCTCATTCACGGTCGTCGCGGACAAATGCCTGGTTGGAGTCAACAGTTTAATGATCAACAGATCACTGAACTCGCCACCTATGTGATTAGTCTAAGTGGACGTAAGGTTGATCCTCAGCTTGCTGCTGCAGGAAAACAAAACTTTGCGGTCTGCGCGGCCTGTCACGGCATGGACGGTAAAGGTAACCAAATGCTTGGCGCACCAAACCTTACTGACAACATTTGGTTGTACGGTGGTTCGCAAGCAGCGATCGAAGAAACTCTTCACAATGGTCGCTATGGTGTGATGCCAGCATGGAAAGATATCCTTGGTGAGGATAAAATCCATGTCATCACTGCCTATGTTTACGGGCTCTCTCAAGAGTAACTGAGAAACCCCGCTCCGGCGGGGTTTTTTCTAGGAGTATTTTGACCATGCAAGACAAGCCGTGGTATCGCCAAGTCTGGCCTTGGGTATTAATTTCAATCCCCTTTTCAGTTGTTATCGCGATGGCGATTACCTTAACTATCGCTAGCCGATACGGCGACAACCCAATGGTCGTTGATGACTATTATAAGAAGGGTCGCGGGATCAACGCTGAAGTTGAAAAAGTTGTGCAAGCACAACAATTGGGCATTAGCTTCGAATTCAACCATGACCAAGAGCAATTCAGCTTGCGCTACGCGAGCGGCCAACCGGACCAACTTACTGCGTTAAGGCTTAACTTTTACCACAGCACACTCGCTGATCGAGATACTGAAATTGTCGTTACGGCCGATGCAAACGGGGTATTCCGAGGTCAACTCCCGAGTCAACTTGAGGGGAAGTGGACCTTAACGATTACGCCGTTTGATCAGTCTTGGCGGTTGTCGCAAATGATTCGCTTGCCGACTGCGCGAACGCTGAAACTCGAACCGCTCACTTATGGCGT
The DNA here is from genome assembly GCF_003987435.1 of Pseudidiomarina taiwanensis. Classification (GTDB taxonomy): domain Bacteria; phylum Pseudomonadota; class Gammaproteobacteria; order Enterobacterales; family Alteromonadaceae; genus Pseudidiomarina; species Pseudidiomarina taiwanensis. The sequence goes on from NZ_PIQG01000001.1 coordinate 505,113, forward strand.
CTAAGCAATGACAGCGCAGCTTCCTGAGCCACCCGAGGGGCATTGCTTTCATTGTTTACAACCCCTCCCTGACGATGGTGCGCTCAAGGTAAAGATTGCCGAACAAGAATTCCCCGTTTGCTGCTACGGGTGCCAAGCCGTAGCACATACCATTGCCGAACATAACCTACTGCATTTCTATCAATATCGCGATACCAGTAATCCACTGCAAATCCCGTTACTGCCAGAAGAACTCACTGAGCTCGAAGCCTATGATGATCCTGACTTGCAGGATGAGATGAGTTATCAAGTCGAACCGAATAGTTCGAATACGGCGCGCGAAACCACCTTAAGTGTTGAAGGAATCACCTGCTCAGCCTGTGCTTGGTTAATCGAGCGTGAATTAGCTCGGCTGAATGGGATTGTGAAAGCTACAGTCAATGCCAGCACGCAACGTTTAACGGTTCGCTGGCAACCAGACCAGGTGAAGTTAAGTCAGATTTTGCAAACGGTTGCGGGGCTCGGGTATCGGGCACTGCCTTTTCAAGCGGCCCAGCAAGAACTTGATTTTAAGCAAAAGCGGCGTTACTTCACCAAGCGCATTGGTGTGGCCGGCTTGGCAACCATGCAAGTGATGATGTTAGCGTTTGGCCTTTATTTTGGGGTGTATAACGATATTGATCCAGAGATCCGCGGTTTTTTCTGGTGGGTCAGCCTTATTTTCGCAACCCCGGTCCTGCTCTATTCAGCGCAGCCTTTTTATCTGAGTGCACTGCGGAGTATCCAAGCTCAGCGTCCCAATATGGATGTTCCGGTGAGTATCGCTCTGCTCGGTGCTTACGGGGCAAGCGCCTATGCCACGATTATTCAGCAAGGTGAGGTGTATTTCGAGTCAGTCAGTATGTTCACCTTCTTCTTGTTGTTGGGTCGATATTTAGAGCTATTGGCCAAGCAGCGCGCCGTTGCTGCCGCAGCAAATTTGATCAAGCTGCTGCCGGCCCTTGCTGAACGTGAACTGCCAAATGGCGAGCTTGAGAGTGTTGCCGCACATAAGTTGCAAGTTGGAGACATTATTCAGGTTAAGGCAGGTGCGAAAGTGCCAGCAGATGGCGAGTTGCTCAGTCAAGTTGCCACCCTTGATGAACATATTTTAACAGGCGAGAGTAAACCGCTGCGCAAAACCTCAGGCCAACCTGTGTATGCAGGCAGTATTAACCAACATAAAAGTTTGCGCGCGCGGGTGACAGCAAGTAGCCAACACACTGTCTTGGCGAGTATTATTCGATTGCAAGATAGTGCCCTCGCGAGCAAGCCTAAATTAGCCCAAACGGCTGAGAACCTAGCCAATAAATTTGTCAGTCGCTTGTTAATACTGGCAACGCTTACCTTCATTGGCTGGAGTTTTTACGATCCAGAGCAAGCCTTCTGGATCACCTTGTCAGTATTAGTCGCAACCTGCCCCTGCGCGCTCGCCTTAGCCGCACCGACCGCCGTCACTGGCGCGATTCATAAACTGAATAAACACGGTATCTTGTTGCGTAATGCCGATACGCTTAACCGAATTCAAAGTATCAAGACAGTGGTGTTCGATAAGACTGGAACACTCACTAATGGCACCTTCTCGCTGCAGCAAACATGGGTCGATCCAAATGCACCTTTTGCAGCCGAGTCATTGCTGCAGCTAGTGGGCAAAATGGAATTAACTGCAACTCACCCGCTTGCACAAGCCTTGGCGCCTTATGCAAAATCAAGTGCTAGCCCAATTCCAGTGCGAAATGTTGAAGAGCACATCGGCTCTGGCATGACTGCTGAAATCGAAGTCGACGGGACGTGGCAAGCAATTCGACTCGGTAGCCTCAGTTATATTTGTGAGTGGCACCCCAATTTTGTCCCTGCGAGTAACGAGTTTCAGGTATTTCTTGCAAGCCAGCAAGAAGTGTATCTCGCGCTTGCCTTAGGCGATTCCGTACGCGCCGAAATGGCCACTACCGTGCAAGCGCTGAAGCAGCAAAATATTAAGTTAGTGATGCTTACTGGCGATCAATGGGCCCCTGCGCAACAGCTCGCAGATCAACTCCAGTTAGACCAAGTTGTGGCACAATGTAGCCCAGCGGATAAACTTAACTATGTCACTAAATTGCAGCAACAAGGCGCAGTGCTGATGATCGGTGATGGGGTCAACGACGGGCCAGTATTAGCGCAAGCCGATATTGCGGTAACCTTCAGTGAAGCCGCTGATTTAGCGCGGACAGCTGCCGATGTGGTCCTACTCCAAGGTAAAGGCAGTAGTCTCCTGCAGTTTTGGCAAATTGCTGCGCGCGCCCGCACTATTATGCGACAAAACATCATCTGGGCATTGGTCTACAATATTATTATTATTCCTGTTGCGGTGGCCGGCTTTATTACGCCATATTGGGCAGCACTTGGTATGTCTGCAAGTTCATTACTGGTGTTACTGAATTCATTGAGGTTATATCGTTAAATGGAAAGTCTCTATATTCTCATTCCTATCGCAATCGTGTTTGTCATTCTTGCCGTGGTGATATTTTTCTGGGCGGTGCGAACCGAGCAATTTGAAGATCTCGAGCGTAAAGGAATGGATGTCTTACTTGATGACGACGATCCCAAGCCATCAGCGCCGCAGCCAAAGTCTAAACAAGATTCTAAGTGATGAATGACCCGCAATTACTGATCGCCCTATCAACCGCCCTGATCATGGGCTTAGCGGGTTCTGGTCATTGTTTAATGATGTGTGGTGGTATCGCTGGAGCTTTTGCCAGCCAGCGCCCAAGCGCGGCCCAATTGTTAATCTATAACCTCGGCCGCATCACCAGTTACTGTCTCGCTGGAGCGCTCCTCGGTGGTGCTTTCGCATCATTGCAATATGTCACCCCAAATGCCCTGCTCTATTTGCGCATTTTTGCGGCCCTACTTTTGATCGTATTTGGTTTATATCTCGGTAATTGGTGGCAGGGTCTGCGGTATATCGAACGGCTAGGAATGCCACTTTGGCAACGACTGCAACCACTTGCCAAACGCCAACGTGGCGCGACACGTTTTCTTCCCATCTATAGCGCCGGTCTGCTCTGGGGCTGGCTCCCATGTGGCTTGGTTTATAGCGCCTTGAGCTGGGCGGCAGTGAGCGGTTCGCTTCTGAATGGCAGCCTGATCATGCTGGTATTCGGGCTTGGCACCTTGCCTGCGATGTTCGCATTTGGTTGGTTTAGCACAGGGTTACAGAGTATTTTACGTTCGCAAGGTATGCGTAAACTATTTGGCCTCGTGATGATTGGCTATGGCTGCTGGATGCTGTTTATTGCGCTGCGTCAATATTCCCAACTGTTTTAAATTGTCATTTTGAAAGTTTGTTAGCTAAGCTGATAAGTATCTAGTTAACAGGGAGTTTCACCATGACGTGTGTCAACAATATTCTGGTTGTCCTTGATGCCGACAAGCAACAGCAAAAAGCTCTAAACCGCGCCTTGCATCTGGCTCGTATCGCCTCAGCCAAGTTGACGCTGCTGCTCTCCATTTACGATTTTTCTTACGAAATGACCACTATGTTGGCCGCCGACGAGCGTAACTCGATGCGGGACAATTTAATCAATGACCGCAAAGTATGGGTGCATGATTTGCTCGATGCATACAATACACGAGGGCTTGAAATCGAAGTCAAAGTTGTTTGGCATAATCGTCCTTTTGAAGCCATTATCGAAACCGCGATTGCTGGCAAGCATGACATTATTGTCAAAGCCACTCACCATCATGAAGGCCTAAGTACCCTGCTGTTCACTCCAACCGACTGGCATCTGCTCCGCAAAGCGCCGTGTCTGGTGTTGTTGGTGAAAGAACATGATTGGCCTGAACATGGCAAAGTGCTGGCAGCCATCCATACCACCGCTGAGCATGAGCACCATCACGATCTCAATACTCGGATCACTGAACAAGCATTACGCTTCGCTCAGTGCCTCCACAGTGACGTGCATTTGGTGAATGCATATCCTGGCGCTCCCGTTGCAATTGCAGCAGAGATCCCTGAATTTGATATTGGCGATTATCGCGATACCATCGCCGAAAATCATCGCCAAGCACTTGCAGAGCATGGGGCCAAGCATCAAATTGATGCAGCCCAGCAGCATGTCCGCGAGGGATTACCAGAACAAGTCATTCCTGAGCTTGCCGAAGAGCTCGATGCCGAACTGGTGGTGCTCGGCACCATTGGCCGCACGGGCTTGAGCGCCGCATTGCTCGGTAACACTGCTGAACACGTCATCGAGCGGTTAAATTGTGACCTATTAGCAGTTAAACCAGTGGGATTTAAATCACCGGTTAAGGTATAATCCACGCCGTTTTAACTGAGCTTGAAGGGCATTATGGCAGGGCAACAGCAGTACGGATTTAATAAACTTCAAAAGCGTATTCGCCGGGATGTAGGGCGCGCCATTGAAGACTTTAATATGATCGAAGATGGCGACCGCGTTATGGTGTGTCTCTCCGGTGGCAAAGATTCGTATACCCTGCTCGATGTGCTGCGCTATCTGCAGCGCATCGCACCTATTTCATTTGAGTTAATTGCAGTTAATCTAGACCAAAAGCAGCCCGGCTTTCCCGAGCATGTGTTGCCCGACTATTTAACAGCCGAAGGCGTTGACTTCAAGATTATTGAAGAAGACACCTACTCTATCGTGAAAGAAAAAGTACCTGAAGGTAAAACCACCTGCTCACTTTGCTCGCGCCTGCGTCGTGGAATTCTTTATCGGGTCGCAACCGAGCTTGGCGCAACAAAAATTGCACTCGGTCACCATCGCGATGACCTCATCGAAACCATGCTGTTGAATATGTTCTATGGCGGCAAATTAAAAGCCATGCCACCAAAGTTGGTCACCGATAATGGTGAACATGTGGTGATCCGCCCGCTCGCTTATGCCCGTGAAAAAGACATCGCAAAATACGCTGAGGCGATGGCTTTTCCGATTATTCCGTGCAACTTGTGCGGCTCTCAAGAAAACCTGCAGCGCAAAGTCGTGAAGCAAATGCTGCAAGGTTGGGATAAACAGTTTCCAGGTCGGATAGAAAGCATGTTTAGCGCACTGCAAAATGTGGTACCGTCGCACCTTGCTGATCCGCAACTGTATCCGTTCCAAAGCATTCAAGCCACGGGTGTGGCTGGCGCGGATGGCGATACCGCTTTTGACCCACCCGAATTAGTCGGAAGCGCCGCTTTTGTCGATGCCGATGACCAGCAACAGCAGGCTGAACTCGCTATTCCGGTGGTGCAGCAGGTTCGCTAACCTGCTCATCCATCACCGTTAGAATAATGGGTCGGTTAACCCGGATCATGGCGTTTAATTCGGCAATGTACTCTTCACCGCGTTCAGAATAGCTGAGCAACCCAGGGGTCAAATCGAGTGCCCGAATCTCCTCACCGTTTAACCGTCTTTTCTCACGAATCGCGCGCAGCTGCGCATAAGCCGGATGAGTATTAATATTGAGTAAATAGCTGCGCACCGATGCATTTACCGATTCAAAGCGACGCACTTCATGATTGGCGTCATCTGAGCGTGCATTAGGGACTAATCCACAGCCTTCCGAAAAACACCACTGACCAAAAAAGTTTAACGCATCTCGGGCAAAGCGCGATGTCCCCCAACCCGATTCGTTTGCCGCTTGCACCAGTACAAGCGTTTCCGGTACGACATCAACGCGACGCTTGAGTGCACTCAAGCTGGCGCTTAGCTCTCCTTCTGGCTCAAAATCGACCCGATAACGATCGGCTAAGCGCTCTAAAAACTGCAGTTGCTCTTGATTAAGCGCAGTCAACCCCTGTTCATTTATTATCGCTTCTAATGCGAGTAATTGCAGGCGTTGCCATTCAATTCGGTCGTTTTCAGCAGCAACTAAGGGCGCTAAAAAGCCAAAAAACGCTTGCTTACGGTCACGCACTGATTGATACGCAGAGAAATCGGGGACATCCGTTTCCAGTGGCGCTGAAACAGGAACCATAGCGACCTTAGTCACCGCAGCTGGCACCGGTGCTGCGGTCCCAACTGCTGACGTTTGTAGCAGCCAGCGTGGGCTGTAAATAGCGAGGCCAATCAGGGCTGCGGCAAATAAAAAGAGTAACGTGCGTAGCATTAATCCTCCGTTATCGGCGGCGAATTGAGTTGCTCCGAGCCATCTCCAAACAATGTAATGTAAATGACACCGGTCAGATTGTGCAGCATCGGTACCGTAAAGATAAGCCCGATGAGTAAGGGTAATGCGCTGATAAATAGGATGATATACATCAACGCAAGTAATATAAGTACGCGCCAAAAGTAATTCTTGATCACCAAGAACGACCCCATGATGGCGCGCCCAACGCTAAACTGGCGATGGACGATCAAAGGCATCATTAAAGTGAGTAAGATCATCGATGACACCATCAGCATAACAGCCAAAACGATCGCTAATGCGGGGCTTAGCCAAGATAATACCAACACCGGAATAAACACTGCTGCCAGCAAGATCAGATATTGTGCAAACGATGCAAGGACCACACGCGGCGCGAGTCGCAAGGCATCACCAACGTATTTAAATGAGAGCTGTTGGTCATTGGCATTGATAATACCCATCAACGTCAAAATGGCGTACACCGGGGCGATCAGGAATTGTGGCACAATCATATTAATCACGCCGTTGGTCACATTAACAGTTTCGGGCTCCGGCCCTCCAGGCGGAAAATACTGCTCTAGAACACCAGATAGAAGCGAAGATAAAATGATGGTTACTACTGCAATAGGTAACATCACCGGCAATGAGCGTAAGGTAATTTCCCAGCTTCGCTGCAATGCATTCCCTAATTTGAAATCAATTGCACCCGCTGCTGCAGCTGCATAATTCCCGCGTTCCACTGGTATTTTATCGTCACTCATGAACCATTTACTTCCGTTTCGTTTATGATGTCGATTAGTTTATCATTAAAGCCAATTGAAGTGCCAAATCTAGCAACCGACCGAGAAAGTAAGTATGCCAAAAACCACTCCCCCGTTTCGTCGTACCCGGGCTAAACACACCAAACCACGCCCCGCTAACCCGAAACTCGTGCTACTGAACAAACCGTATGGGGTGATGAGTCAATTCTCCGGTGACCCCATTGAGCAAACCTTAAAAGCCTATGTCCCTTTTAAAGACGTTTATCCTGCAGGCCGTCTGGACAAGGACAGTGAGGGATTGCTACTGCTCACCAATGACGGCAGCTTGCAAGATAAAATCGCACATCCAAAACATAAGTTAGTTAAAACCTATTGGGTTCAAGTTGAAGGCGAGCCGACCGAGCAGCAATTGCAACAGTTGATGCAAGGCGTTGAGCTAAACGATGGTATGACCCGCCCCGCGGAAGCCTTTCGGATGCCTGAGCCCACCAACCTCTGGCCGCGTAATCCACCGATTCGAGAGCGTAAAAGCATCCCTGACAGTTGGATTTGTGTGCGCATCAGTGAAGGTCGTAATCGCCAAGTACGCCGTATGACGGCTGCTGTGGGTCTACCCACCTTGCGCCTGATTCGGGCCGCGATCGGCCCTTGGCAATTGCAGACTTTGCAGCCAGGCGAGTGGCGCGAGGTCCCGCCAGTATGGTAAAATAACCGCCAGTTGTTATTTCCATTCTGCACAATATTATCGGGGCCTATGTCGAATTCAGCCAAAAAAGTAATCGTCGGTATGTCCGGCGGTGTTGATTCTTCTGTTTCTGCGTATCTTCTCATCGAGCAAGGCTATCAAGTTGAAGGCCTGTTTATGAAGAACTGGGAAGAGGATGACACCGATGAATACTGTGCCGCGGCAGAAGACTTGGCAGACGCTCAAGCAGTTTGCGATAAGCTCGGTATCCCCTTGCATACGGTCAATTTTGCCACCGAATACTGGGATAATGTGTTTGAGTACTTTCTGGCCGAGTATCGTGCTGGGCGGACTCCAAATCCCGATATCATGTGTAACAAAGAAATCAAATTCAAAGCGTTTTTAGAGTTTGCCGCAACGGCACTTGGGGCCGATTATATTGCCACCGGACATTATGTCCGCCGCCGCGAAGTCGACGGTAAATGGCAGCTACTGCGTGGTCTCGACGATAATAAAGACCAAAGCTATTTCTTGTATACCTTGTCCCATGAACACGTGGCGCAGACCCTCTTCCCAGTTGGTGAGTTGGAAAAGCCGAAAGTGCGTGAAATTGCCGAGCAGCAAGGCTTAGTGACGGCAAGTAAAAAAGATTCAACCGGTATTTGCTTTATTGGTGAGCGCAAGTTCAAAGACTTTTTACAGCAATATCTTCCTGCCCAACCCGGCCCTATCGAAACCGTCGATGGTAAGATCGTCGGTGAACACGAAGGGCTGATGTATCATACCTTAGGGCAGCGCAAAGGGCTTCACATTGGCGGCCTCGCTGATGCGGGAGATGAACCTTGGTATGTGGTTGATAAAGATATCGAGCGTAACACCCTGATCGTTGCCCAAGGCAAGCAGCATCCGCGACTATTCTCCACCGGCCTGCGCGCAGCGCAAATGCACTGGGTCAATCGTCAAGCCCCAACGCAGCCGTTCCAAGCCACGGTCAAAACACGCTACCGCCAAGCAGATATCCCCTGCTTAGTGACACCACAGTCAGATGGCTCTGTTATCGTCACCTTTACTCAGCCTGTAGCGGCGGTAACCCCCGGGCAATCTGCGGTCTTCTATCAAGCCGAAGTGTGTCTCGGTGGAGGCATCATCGAGCAACGCCTCGCGTCTCATCTGGCGGATGATGAGGTCAAACTATGAATATATGGCAGCAACGCGTGCTCGCTCTCGCCGCTGCTGCCCAAGCTGCGGCAGCTGTCAAACAGCTCGCTCGTACCGGTAAATTAGCCGATAGTGCAGTCGCAGAGGTCTTAGTCAGCAGTGTTCTAAATCAACAAAGTGCTGACTTTAATGCGGTTTATGGGGCTCCAGATAAAGTGGTTTGGGGGCTACAACAACTGCTGATCCAGCTCGGTAATAGTCGCCAGAAGGATATCGAAGTCACCCGCTATGTCGTCGGTATGATGGCGCTTGAGCGCAAACTTTCGCGCACCCCAAAGGTTGGCGACAAATTGAGCCAACGGCTGCAACAAGTCCAACAGCAACGACAGCATTTTAATTTTGATCAAGCAACTGTGAATGCCAATTTAGCAGGTGTTTATAGCGATTTAATTTCACCCCTACTGCGGCCCTTACAAATCAGTGGTAAACCTGAATATTTACAACAAACTCAGGTACAAAACCAAATTCGAACCGCCCTCCTAGCTGGAATTCGCGCACTGGTGTTATGGCGCCAATTGGGTGGCAAACGACGTCATTTTTTATTTTCACGGCAACGAATGGTGCGCAGTGCAAGCGCTCAATTAGCCGAATTACGTGGATAACCCGGAGTCCAAGTCATGATGAATCTTTCTTCTCTTACCGCACTATCACCTGTAGATGGCCGCTACGGCAGTAAAGCTGCTGCACTGCGTCCTTTATTTAGTGAGTTTGGACTTATCCATAAGCGGGTTACAGTTGAAGTTCGCTGGTTACAACAACTCGCAAAAATTGCTGAAATCACTGAAGTTCCAGCATTATCAACCGAAGCCAATGCGTTTCTCGAAGAGATCATTCAGAATTTTTCTGAGCAAGATGCGGCGCGCGTTAAAGAAATTGAAAGCACCACCAATCATGATGTCAAAGCCGTTGAATACTTTTTGAAAGAAAAGGTAGCGGCACTCCCCGAACTTGCGGCGGTGAGTGAGTTTATTCACTTCGCCTGTACCTCAGAAGATATTAATAACCTGTCACATGGCTTAATGCTCAAAGAAGCCTTAGCTGATGTTATGTTGCCAGCCATGGAGCAAGTGTTCGCAGCGGTTGCTGGATTAGCAAAAGAACATAAGCAGGTTGCCATGATGGCACGCACCCACGGCCAACCCGCGACCCCCACCACTATGGGGAAAGAGATGGCTAACGTGGCGGTCCGTTTACGTCGCCAACTCGAGCAAATCAAAGCGATTCCGCTGCTCGGTAAAATCAATGGCGCAGTCGGAAACTATAATGCCCATCTTGCGGCGTACCCGCAGGTCAACTGGCATCAAGTATCTGAACAGTTTGTCAGCTCACTTGGCCTAGAATGGAATGCGTTCACGACTCAGATCGAGCCACATGACTACATTGCTGAATTATTCGATGCAGTCGCGCGTTTCAATACCACTGTCATCGATTTAGATCGCGACGTTTGGGGCTATATTGCATTGAACCATTTCAAGCAAAAAACCATTGCTGGCGAAGTCGGTTCTTCGACTATGCCGCACAAGGTCAACCCGATTGATTTCGAAAACTCCGAAGGTAATCTTGGCTTAGCCAATGCCATCATGGCGCATCTTGCGGCCAAATTACCGGTCAGTCGTTGGCAGCGTGACTTAACCGATTCTACGGTACTGCGTAACCTCGGAGTTGGTTTTGCTTACGCCTTAATCGCGTATCAGGCGACTTTGAAAGGGATCAGCAAGCTCGAAGTTAATGAAGCAGTCCTGCTGAATGAACTCGACCAAAACTGGGAGCTGTTAGCAGAGCCTATCCAAACGGTTATGCGCCGTTATCACATCGATAAGCCGTATGAAAAACTGAAAGAGCTGACCCGCGGTAAACGCATTAACCAGGCGGATTTAGCTGTGTTTATCGACAATCTTGAGCTCCCTGATGAGGTCAAAGATGAGCTTAAAAAGTTAACTCCAGCCGCCTATATTGGGCGAGCCGAAGCATTTGTTGACGATTTCCTGGCCAGTTTATGAGTTATCAGCTGCAGTTAGATATCCGCCAATTCTTAACTGAATATTGGCAACAAAAGCCCTGCTTGATCAAAGCAGGCTTTGCCGACTTTGAAGACCCAATTGCAGCAGAGATTCTGGCTGGGCTGGCACTTGAAGAAGGGGTTGACGCGCGCATTGTTGAGCATCGTCAACAGCAATGGCAAGTGAGCCATGGCCCCTTTACCGAGTATGAGCAATATGGCGAAGAAGATTGGACTTTGCTGGTACAAGCGGTGAATGAGTGGATTCCTGAGGTGCAACAACTGGTGCCGCCATTTCGGTTTTTGCCAGATTGGCGGATCGATGATGTGATGGTGAGCTTTGCCACCGAAGGTGGTGGGGTTGGCCCTCATGTTGATCAATATGATGTGTTTATTATTCAAGGCAGCGGCGAACGCCATTGGCGGGTTGGTGAACGTCTTAGTCAAGACGCGATAAAGGCACGTACCCACTGTCCAACGACAGACTTAAAGCTTATTGAAGGTGAGTTCACTGCACTTATCGACGCAAAACTCGAAGCTGGAGATATCTTGTACATTCCTGCAGGCTGCCCTCATGAAGGTACCGGCTTGAGTCCTTCGATGTCTTATTCAGTCGGATTTAGAGCGCCGAACCAAGCGGAGCTATTAAGCCAATTAGCAGATATTATGCTGCAGCAGGACGATACCGACTCACCACGCTATCGTGATCCACAAGCAGCTGACTACGGACCTGCTTGGCAGTTATCTGAACAACAGGTGAACGCGGTCAGCCAGTTTTTAACCGAATCAATCGCCAGTCCCCAGCTACCTGAGCTGATTGGCCGCGCCCTGTCGGTTCCTAAACGCCCGCTACCTGCGCCTAGCCTACCGTTAACGGATCATCAGTTAACGCATGCACTCAAAGAGCCAAGTATGTTGTTGTGTCGCGCATCAGGAGCCAAAATACTCATCAACGCGAGCTGCGACCAACTCTATGCTGCCGGTGAAGTATTTCAACTGAATCATAAGCAACAAGCGTTTGCGCGCGCATTAGCAGAACAGGACGAGGATACCCCTGCAACCGAGTACGTCGATCTTATGCAGGCCCATGATAATCGGGAATTGTTGCAGGAATTATTGCAATTAGGGGTGATATTCTTCGAGCAGCTTGAAGCGTAAAACGAGGGCTTAGCCCTCGTTTTGCCAAAGCTGTTTGTCTTCTGTGGCTGCGTAAATGCCTTCGGCACGCTCGATTAAATAGCGCGCGTAACGCATTTGCTCAGGGTCTTGTGCCATTTTCTCATCACGCATAATCGCTTCTGCTTTGAGTTGCCATTGCAAAGCAAAGTGCTTCATCGCATCACGTGCTGAAGGCGCCGCTTTTTCACCAACGATATCAGTTGGCACGTCACCATTGATGAGCCACAAATTCTTACGGTCTTTGGTCTCAAATTTCCATACCGCAAGGTAAGGCACTAAATAGCGGCTATCTTTGGTTAACACCCGCTCAGGCAAAATGCCCTGCTCGGCAAGATATTTATTGGCTGCTTGAAACTGCGAGCGAACCCATTCACTGGCTTCAGCTTCAGAATATTGTTTCGGTTCTGGGGTTGTGTTTTCCATCTTTCTATACTTTTTAGTCACGACTTAAAGAACTAATAGTACCTTGAAGAACCCCTTATTCCTAGTCGTTTGCAAGGCAATTTCACTGTGCATGAAAAAGTTTACGTTAACGTAAACGATATTTCACTGGTTCGACTAGCCTACAACAAAACAAAGTGATAATGTGCGCGCAATTTTGGACAAGAACGAGGACGTTCCAACTATGTCTCTATTCGAGCACAATGAATTTGATCAACACGAACAGGTCGTTTTCTGTCATGACAAAGAGACCGGTCTCAAAGCAATCATTGCGATTCATGATACCACTCTTGGTCCATCGCTCGGCGGTACTCGCCTCTGGAACTACAGCTCATCAGCAGAAGCTTTGACTGATGTGCTGCGGTTATCGAAAGGGATGACCTATAAAAGTGCCCTCGCTGGCCTGCCCCTAGGTGGCGGCAAAGCTGTCATCATTGGCGACGCGAAAACCATCAAGACCCCTGCGCTATTTCGTGCTTACGGGCGCTTTATTAACTCATTAAGTGGACGTTATATCACTGCTGAAGATGTGAATATTCGCACCAGTGATATCGCAATCGTTGCCGAAGAAACCTCATTCGTTGCGGGAACTGCAGAGAAAGCCGGTGACCCATCACCGCATACTGCACTGGGCACCTATTTAGGCCTTAAAGCAGCGGTTAAACACAAATTTGGCCAAGAAAACCTAGTTGGTTTAAAAATCGCGGTGCAAGGACTCGGTGCAGTCGGTTATGACTTTGCTGCCTATTGTGCCAAAGATGGGGCACAGCTTTTCGTAACCGATATCAATGAAGAAGCCTGTCAACGTGCGGCCACTGAACTTAATGCGACCGTAGTCGGACTTGATGAAATTTACGGCTTAGATGTAGATATTTATGCGCCGTGTGCATTGGGTGCCACCATCAATGATGACACTCTACCGCAGTTAAAGGCTAAAATTGTTGCGGGTAGTGCCAACAACCAGTTAGCAACCCCAGCACATGACCAAAAACTCATGGATATGGGTATCTTGTATGCGCCGGATTATGTGATCAATGCTGGCGGCGTGATCCACGTCTGCTCTGAAGCTGCACATATGTCGCTGCAAGAAACCGAAGAACGTGTCCGCAATATCTATAATACGCTCGACACTATCTTTACTCGCTCAGCTGCCGAGCAACGCCCAACTGGGATTATTGCTGATGAGCTGGCGCGCGAAGTTATTGCCAAAGCAAAAGCTGCAAAGCAGGCCTAACGCCTGCTTTGCTTTACTCTCCTTGCGCTAAGCTCTGTGCAAGATACTGTAGCGGGTGCAAAGCCCGCTGCTTAAATCTTTTCGCCTGCGAGCGACATGAAAAGCCAGTCGCCAAGGTTTGCCAACCCGGTTGCGCCAACTGTTCTTGCCAACTCATTTCATACAGCTTTCGACTCGCCTCTTGATGCTCTGCTTCATGGCCATAAGTGCCCGCCATACCGCAACATCCGTTCGCTCGCGTGGTCAACTCCAGACCAAATTGCGCAAATACGGTGTGCCACTGTTTGGCAGCTGTTGCGAGCGCGGTTTGCTCGGTACAGTGCGTCAATAACTGCAGTGATGCTGGCGTAGGTGCCAACTGCACTTTAGCGAAGGTTTCATCAGCACAGACTTGCAACAACCACTGTTGTGGCAACCGCACCTCAAAACTGAGCGGCTGCGAACTATAGCGACGATACTCGTCCTGGTAACACAAACTCGTGCTGGCATCGAGCCCAACTAAATTCCAGCCTGCATCAGATAACGCCTGCAATTGCGGCCCAACCCGTGCCACGGTAGCGCGGAATTCAGTTAAGAAGCCCTTCACATGCTGGGCTTTACCATTGCCTAAGAACTCCAATAACACTGGCTCAAACCCGAGTACTTGAGCGACCTTTGCAAACGCTTCGACTAACTCAGCCTCATAAAAACTCGTAAACGGGTCTTGCACAATCACCACGGTGCGCGCCTGCTCAAGCTGGGTTGTCTGGAGTAACTCGTTGACGCTCAGCTGTTGCCATGCATGCTGTTGCCAGCGCTGCTGCAGCGTCGGTACAGATAATTTAGGTGCATCCTGATAACCAATCACATGCTTTAACAGCAAGCGACTGAGCGGATTATCACTGAGCAGATTGGCAAGCCGTGGCCATTTCGCTAATTTCGGCGCCAGTCGCTCGACATCACGCACGAGATAATCTTTCAACTTGCGTTTTTCATGCTGCCCATACCAGGCGAGGAATTCTGCTCGAAACGCAGGAACATCAACTTTAACCGGGCATTGGTTGGCACACGCCTTACAGGCTAAGCATTCATCCATTGATTGCTTCACTTGCTGATCAAATTCAGTTAATGGCGCGGCTAAGTTCTGTCCGCCACTGCGCAAGCGCAACCATTCGCGAATTAAACTCGCGCGCCCTTTCGGTGAATAAGCTCGGTTCCCGCTTGCCTTGTAGGATGGACACATGGCTGAATCTGCGGCGTAGTTGAAGCACAGACCATTGCCGTTGCAATCCAAGGCATGTTGGTAAGGACTATTCGGCTCAACCTCGATGGCGCGATCAAAATCCCCCCGCTTCACCGCATCGACCGATACTAATTGCTCTTGCGAACCAAATGGCGTGCACAATTTACCGGGATTAAGACGATTTTCTGGATCAAAAGCAGCTTTAATCTTTTGGATCTCTGGATAAAGCTCTTGGCCAAAGAATTTTGGCGCATATTCCGAGCGATACCCTTTGCCGTGCTCACCCCACATCAAACCGCCATATTTAGCGGTTAATTCGGCCACTTGGTCGCTGATCTGACGCAGCAATTGCTGATCACTCGGAGCTTTCATATCGAGTGCGGGGCGCACGTGCAGCACCCCTGCATCAACGTGCCCAAACATCCCATAGTGAAGTTGATGTTGATCAAGAATTGCCCGAAATTCAGTAATGAAATCCGCCAATTTTTCAGGAGGAACCGCGGTATCTTCTGCAAAGGCTATCGGTTTACGGGCACCTTTCGTTGCACCAAGCAAACCCACTGCTTTTTTGCGCATGGCGTAAATGGTCTGAATACTGCTCGGCTCGCGACAAATTTGATAGCCAATGACGCCCTGCTCTGGCTTAGTTTGAATCAACTCATCAAGCGCCTGGCATAAGCGACTGAGCTTCTGCTCAATTTCGTCGGCGGCAGTTGCGGTGAACTCAACCATGTTAATGCCATTCATGGTTTGCCCTGGTACTTCGGCGAGGTGTTGTTCAACCTGATGCCAAATAATATCGTTGCGGGCTAAATCAAGGACATTGCTATCAATCGTTTCAACTGAGGTCGCCTCAGCTTTGACCAGAAAAGGTGCATTGCGGAGGGCAGCTTGAAAGTCAGAGTATTTTACGTTCACCAGTACTTTGAACTTGGGCAGTGCGGTCAAATTTAGACGCGCCCGAGTAATAACAGCGAGTGTCCCTTCTGAGCCAGCCAGCAGCCGTGCAATATTGATCGTTTGCCGTTGCGGATCATAAGCATGCTTAAGATCATAACCGGTCAAAAAACGGTTCAACGGCGGAAACTTTTCCGCGATCGCGTCTCGCTTACCAATACATGTTTGGATGACTTGCCGGTAAATCGCCCCTTCTAGATTCGCTTGTTCAGCTTTTGCGCTAGCCTCAGCAACACTCATCTCATAAGCTTCAAGCAGTTCGCCATTGCTCAGAACGGCCGTCAAAGCAAGGATATGATCACTGGTTTTGCCATAAACCAGTGAGCCTTGTCCTGATGCATCAGTATTGATCATGCCACCAATTGTGGCGCGATTACTGGTCGAGAGATCGGGTGAGAAAAATAATCCGGCATCACGCACGGCGTCGTTGAGCTGGTCTTTAACCACGCCGGTCTCACATTCAACCCATGCTTGTTTAGCATTTAATTCGCCAATTTGGCGCATGTGCCGACTCAGGTCGATGACGATACCTGCGGTTAGACTTTGTCCGTTGGTGCCCGTACCGCCGCCGCGAGGGCTGAAGCGAACGCCTTGATAGGCATCTTGTTGAGCAAGTTGCAATGCGGTAACGACATCTTGAGTATGACGAGGATATAGAACCGCTTGCGGTAACTGCTGGTAGATTGAATTATCCGTTGCAGCAATCAGGCGACCGGCATAAGTCCAATCTATCTCCCCGCTAAAAGCGGATTCAGAGAGGGCCGACAGATACCTTTGGTACTGCAAATGAAGTGCGGCTGGCGCTGCCGTCGCGCCAGCCTGAATCAAGCTCTGCTCAGCCATGATGCTCCGCTAGATACAACCAAGTTTCTAATACGGTATCAGGGTTTAATGAGACCGAATCAATGCCTTGTTCAACCAACCAAGCCGCAAAATCAGCATGGTCAGAAGGTCCTTGCCCACAGATACCGACGTATTTCCCTTTCTTCTTGGCCGCTTGAATAGCCATAGCCAGCAGCGCCTTAACCGCCTCATTGCGCTCGTCAAAGAGGTGCGCGATTACACCTGAGTCACGGTCAAGGCCAAGAGTTAACTGGGTTAAATCGTTCGAGCCAATTGAGAAACCGTCAAAAATATCAAGGAACTGTTCCGCTAGCACTGCGTTCGATGGCAGTTCACACATCATGATAACGCGCAGACCGTTCTCGCCCTGCTTCAGGCCCTGCTCACGCAGTAGCTCGATGACCTGACGTCCTTCCTCAAGGGTCCGTACAAATGGAATCATGACTTCGACATTGGTCAGTCCCATATCATTACGAACACGCTTAATGGCTTCACATTCGAGCGCAAAACAATCTCGGAACTCCTCCGAGATATAACGCGACGCTCCACGGAAACCGAGCATTGGGTTCTCTTCGTGTGGCTCATACTGTTGACCACCGACTAAGTTTGCATATTCGTTCGATTTAAAATCGGACATACGCACAATCACCCGCTCTGGAGAGAATGCCGCGGCAAGGGTTGCAATACCCTCAGTCAGTTTGGTGATGTAGTATTCGCGCGGTGATTCATATCCAGCGATATACTCAGCGATTTGTTCCTGCAGGGCCGGAGCTTGTTGCTCAAAGTTCAGCAACGCCTTCGGGTGCACACCGATCATCCGGTTAATAATAAACTCCAACCGCGCCAAACCAATCCCAGCATGCGGTAATTGAGCGAAATCAAAGGCGCGATCAGGGTTACCCACGTTCATCATAATTTTAAGCGGCAATGCTGGCATATCGCCTACATCAGATTCGGTCACTTCAAAGTCGAGCGCACCTTTATAAATTAGGCCGGTATCCCCCTCCGCACAGGAAACGGTCACCGCCTCATTCGCTTTGATTTTATCCGTTGCATCGCCACAACCGACGACAGCTGGGATCCCCAGCTCACGCGCGATAATCGCCGCATGACAGGTGCGACCGCCGCGATTGGTCACAATCGCCGCCGCTCGTTTCATAATCGGTTCCCAGTCTGGGTCAGTCATGTCAGTGACCAACACGTCACCTGGCTGGACCTGATTCATTTCAGAAATATCATTGAGGACTCGCGCAACACCGGCACCAATACGTTGCCCAATCGCACGTCCGGTTACAATCACATCTGAATGTTGTTTCAAGGCATAGCGCTCGAGCGCTTGGCCAGATTTATTCGACTGCACGGTTTCAGGACGTGCCTGGACGATATAGAGTTGCCCATCGATACCGTCCTTTGCCCACTCAATGTCCATTGGACGGCCATAATGCTGCTCAATAATCACAGCTTGCTTGGCGAGTGCCTCAACTTCAGCATCGGTAATCGAGAACTTGCGACTCTGTTCTGGTGCAATATCGACAATTTTGGTTTGTTGACCATGCTCAGTGCTATCGGCATACACCATTTCGATCTTTTTACTGCCGAGATTACGGCGCAATACCGCTGGACGTCCTGCTTTGAGTGTTGGCTTGTGGACATAAAACTCATCAGGGTTAACGGCCCCCTGCACCACCATTTCGCCAAGCCCGTATGACGAAGTAATAAACACCACATCCTCAAAACCAGATTCGGTATCAATGCTGAACATGACCCCTGATGATGCGATATCACTGCGCACCATCCGCTGCACCCCAGCAGACAAGGCTACACCGCGATGGTCATAGCCTTGGTGCACACGATAGGAGATCGCGCGATCGTTAAAGAGTGAAGCAAAAACGTGTTTGATCGCTTCCATAATGGCATCAATACCGCGCACATTAAGGAAGGTTTCTTGTTGTCCCGCGAAAGATGCATCAGGCATATCTTCGGCGGTGGCCGATGAGCGCACTGCAAAGCTTACCTCCGTATTGCCGCCGCTAAGTTTTTCGTAGGCGCTGCGGATTTCGGCATCAAGTTTTGGCGTGAAAGGCGTATCGATAACCCATTGCCGAATGGTTTTCCCTGCCGCGGCAAGCGCATCAACATCGTCAACATCAAGGGCATCAAGCAAATCATGAATTTTGTCATTCATCCCACTTTGTTCGAGAAATTCATTAAAGGCTTCTGCAGTCGTTGCAAAACCATTTGGAACCACGACTCCGGCTCCCGACAAGTTACTGATCATTTCGCCAAGCGAAGCGTTCTTACCGCCCACTCGGTTGACATCATTCATCCCTAATTCGTCATACCAAAGTACGTAATCTTGCACAGAATTTTCCACAGTCGCATCCTCGTTAGGTTAAATCCTCGACCATTTTACACATTGGCCCCCAACAAGTTAATATCAAACCCTGATTTTAAAGGAAACTTTCATGCGCACTGTATTTTATATTTCAGATGGCACCGCTTTGACCGCAGAAGCATTTGGTAAAGCCATGCTATCCATGTTCCCACTTAAAGTTGAACATAAGACCCTTGCCTTCATCGATAGCCAAGAAAAAGCCGAAACAGCGGTTCGGCGAATTAACGAGGCCTACGAGAAATCAGGCGAACGCCCGATTATTTTCCATACCTTTGTAAGTGTCGAAATTAAGCGCGTGATTACCCAAAGTGCTGGCAGTTGCTATGATTTTCTCGATTATTTTGTCGCCCCACTTAGCCAAGAGCTTGGTATTCCGGCACAACCGAAAACCAACCTTACCCACGGTATTCAAGAAAATTATGATTTCCGCATCGAAGCAATCAATTACACCCTTGCTAATGACGATGGCAGTAATATTTCCGACTACGATGAGGCCGATATTATTTTGATTGGGGTTTCTCGTACCGGGAAAACACCCAGCAGCTTATATTTAGCGCTGCAATACGGAATTAAAGCGGCAAATTATCCAATTACCGATGATGATGATTTTGAGAAGTTACAGCTGCCGAAAATACTCAAACCATATCGTCACAAGCTGTTCGGTTTAACGCTCGAACCGCAACGTTTACATGAAATCCGCAGCAAACGGCGTGAAGGGAGTCGCTACGCATCTATGCAGCAATGTCGATTCGAACTACAGGCGGTAGAAGCCATGTATCGACGTGAAGCGATTCCCTTTCTAGATAGTACGCGTTTCTCAGTAGAGGAAATTGCCGCCAAGATCCTTAACGAAACGAACCTTGAACGGCATTGTTACTAGGCTCTAAGACGCGTGTTTGGCGTCAGTGCTTTCAAAAATTTTATCTGCAGAAGCGGCAACAAAACCACTATAGAGTTTGTTTGGCGCTTCTTCATAGCGCTTGGCAAACTCGTAAAAGCAGCTAGGAATGCGTTTCTCGGTATCACTGAAGCGCACCACGGTCTGATCTGCTAGGGTCGAAGACTGCTCTAAAAGAACCTCTTTCGAGCCTTTGATTTCACCACCTGAGGTGTTTAGGCGGAAGCCTTCTTGCTTCAACTTTTCGTTCACTTGCTCTAAGTGCTCAAAGCCCGGCAAATGATTCACGCTGACAGTGAAGTGATTAGCGCGGAAACCAAAAGCCGCCAACCAGGCTGCATATTCGCTTTCGGCTAATAAGCTCTGATAATCGGCACTACTGATTTGCCAGTGCGTTCCTGAGTACAAGATATTTGATTTTTCAACCGCACTTGCACTCACCTGGCTCACCAATTGATGCACAATTTTTTGCAACTTATCTGAGAATTCTTCGACCAACAGCTCACTGATAAAGATTTTTGGTAACGCTGGATCGCTGTGCTCGTAATGCTTTGCGACCAACTTTTTCTGTTCGAATTGATAATCGCCTTTCGCTTCATAACCCATGGTTTCAAAGTGCGCAGCGAGGCGCTCTAAATTAACAGGGGCGATGTTAAACGTACGAAACGCGACGTGGTCATTGATAATTGGGGCACCACCACCGAGTACCTGATGGATTTTAGCCGCCGATGGCGTGTGCTGAATATAATCATGCCAAAGGTTCTCGAAAAACTGCTGTACTTGCTGTGACATATACTACTAAACCTCGAAAATGTCGGATTAACCTCGGCCCTGACGTGCTTCTGCAAGCGAATCAGCAACCAAGAAGGCGAGTTCTAATACTTGATCCACGTTTAGGCGTGGATCGCATTGAGTCAGGTAACGCTGAGTCAGGTCGGCTTCAGCGATCTGGTAAGCCCCCCCTGTGCACTCAGTGACGTTTTCCCCAGTCATTTCCAAATGCACACCACCAGGGTGAGTTCCTTCTGCTTGATGGACCGCAAAGAATTGCCGTAATTCACGATGAATGGCATCGAAATTGCGGGTTTTCAAACCGTTTTCGGCCTTGACGGTATTCCCATGCATAGGGTCACTTGACCACACTACATGGCGTCCTTCAGCTTTGACGCGGCGAACCAGAGCCGGCAATTTTTCAGCTAGGTTATCTGCACCCATACGCGTAATTAAGGTCAAGCGTCCAGCATCATTGTCTGGATTGAGCGCGTCAATGAGGTGAATTAATTCATCAGCGCTCGTCGTTGGGCCAATTTTGACCCCGATCGGGTTATGAATACCGCGCATAAACTCCACGTGAGCGTGGTCGAGTTGCCGCGTCCGTTCACCAATCCAGACCATATGCGCCGAACAATCGTAGGGTAAGCCCGTTAATGTATCGATACGAGTCAGAGCCTCTTCATACGGCAGTAATAACGCTTCGTGGCTAGTAAATAGCTGGGTCTCATGAATGGTCGCATTGGTTTCAGCGGTGATCCCGAGCACTTCCATAAACTTCAAAGCCGACTGAATTTGCTCGGCAACCTCTTGGTACTTTGCTTTTAGCGGGTTCGCTTCAACAAAGCTCATGTTCCATTTATGGACTTTGTGCAAATCAGCTAAGCCACCTTGGGCAAAGGCTCGAAGTAAGTTGAGAGTAGCCGCTGAATGATGGTAAGCACGAATCATTCGCTCAGGATCGGGAATCCGTGCGGACTCGTCAAACTCCACGCCGTTGATGATATCGCCACGATATGCCGGCAGACTCACGCCATTTTGTTGCTCTAAGTCACTCGAGCGGGGCTTAGCGTACTGCCCTGCCATCCGCGCTACTTTTGTGACTGGACAAGAGCCGGCGAAGGTCAGGACTATCGCCATTTGCAAAATGACTTTGAAGGTGTCGCGTATCTTAGGGGCATTGAAGTCGTTAAAGGATTCGGCACAATCACCCCCTTGCAACAAGAAACCGCGCCCTTGGCTCACTTGCGCGAGCTGCTTCCGCAAGGCACGGATCTCTTCTGCAAAAACGAGTGGCGGAAACTGCTTAAGTTGTTGTTCAACCTGCTCTAACTGCTGCTTTGATTGATATTGCGGTTGCTGTTGTATCGGCTTCTCGCGCCAGCTCCGCACTTGCCACTCTTTCATACCACTTCCTAACGCCAAAATTAGGCCCGTAATATACCTAATTTTGGCTTTTTTTACAATCCATTAACGCAGTTTTTGCAAGGCTGAAATGCGCTCTTCAAGGGGCGGATGACTGAGAAATAATTGACTGGCACGACGCTTGCCATGAATCCCAAAAGCCATCATAGTGCCATCAAGTTCAGAGTCTTGATTCGTTTGCAGACGACGCAGCGCAGCGATCATTTTATCCGCACCTACCAGCCGCGCAGAGCCGGCATCGGCACGAAATTCGCGCTGACGTGAGAACCACATGACAATTATGCTCGCCAACACACCAAAGACGATCTCGAGCAGCATGACGATTCCAAAATAGGCGAACCCACCCCCGCCTTGCTGGCTATTGTTACCCCGCAGCGCATTATTAATCACCCCCGCGAGTACCCGAGCCAAGAAAATAACAAAGGTGTTCACGACCCCTTGAATCAAGGTTAACGTCACCATATCACCATTCGCAATATGGCTCACTTCGTGCGCCAATACCGCTTCGACTTCATCGGCGTTCATTTGCTGCAATAGCCCCGTACTCACGGCGACGAGCGAATTTTTTTTACTTGCTCCGGTGGCGAATGCATTGGCATCGGCTCCATGATAAATCGCCACTTCTGGCATCGGGATACCTGCCAACCGAGCCTGTCGAGCAACGGTATCTAGCAACCAACGTTCAGTGCTATTGCGTGGCTGTTTAATGACTTCACCTCGCACTGAACGTAGTGCCAACCATTTCGACATCCACAAAGAGATAAACGCACCGCCAAAGCCAAATAGCGCGGCAAACACCAATAAGGTTTGATATTGATTTGGAGCAACGCCTAATGCCGGTAAAATGAGGTTCATGACCACCCCAAAAACCACCAAGATTGCTAAGTTCGTCACTAAAAACAGACCGATTCGTAACACCGCCAGATCCTCACTCAAATAGACTTTCTACGATATGGGGTGCGGTAACATTTAGATCAAGTTAGCTCTGTAAATTAGTTGATTCCTTGATATTCTGATACAGCAACGATTGGATGGCTTAAACACGGAGTAAGAGATGGCCCCTTCACTGTTATTAATGAGTAGCTCTCGCGTCAACGATAGCGAGTATCTGCAAGCTTATGCTGAGTTTATTAAAGGTCATTTTGACGCAGCGCAAGAGGTGCTCTTTATTCCATATGCGGGTGTAACCATGGATTACGATACGTATACTGCCCGAGTACAGCAGGCACTAGCGGCCTATGACATCCGTATCAAAGGCTTGCATACCGCGAACGATCCGCAAGCAGAAATTCGCTCTGCTGAGGGCATTTTAGTCGGCGGTGGGAATACCTTTCGCTTATTGCAACAGCTCTATCATTACGACCTGCTGGCTGAGATCCAAGCCAAAGTGAAACAGGGCTGCCCCTATGCCGGTTGGAGTGCTGGCGCAAATATCGCAGGCTTAACCATCCGCACCACCAACGATATGCCGATCGTTGAGCCACCAAGTTTTCGTGCCCTTGAGCTGGTGCCGTTACAGCTCAATCCACATTATGTTGATGTACATCCGCCTGGATTCCATGGCGAGACCCGCGCGCAGCGTTTAGCCGAATATATGACCCTACACCCCGGCACCCCAGTCCTCGCGTTACGCGAAGGTGCCCTGCTAGAAGTCAGCGCAAGCGCACAAGTGATACATTGCTGTACAGGTGTGAATGGCAGCGATCCTGCCTTTTTATTCCGTGCCGGAACTCAAACGCCGTTGCCGGCAGGCACGGATTTGAACAAATTAGTATAACCACGCTGCTCAATCGCTGCAGTGTCAGTGCAACCGTGCGCCAATTCAAGCAATAGTTCTGCGTTGGCACGTTGGCGAAATGCTGCTTTGAGGAACTCAAGGTTTTCGGTGTAATTCAGCATCCGCTGTGGGCTCGGTTCCGACGCGATCCAGCCTGCTACAATCAGGCCTCGGCGCAAAATATCTGTTAATGTTAACAGCGCATGATTTAAACAGCCCAGTTGCATCCGCACCACAACAATCACCGGGAGGTTTAACTGCTCAATCACATCTGCCAGGGTTTCTTGTTGATTGAGCGGCAGGAGCCAGCCTCCCGCTCCTTCAATCAGCAAGCCCGCTTGCTGTTGTTGCGCACGCTGTTTTTGCTCAGTCAGTATGTTTCGCAGTAACGCTGCTGATAACTCACGCCCCTCTTGTTGTGCAGCAATATGAGGTGCGATGGGTTGTTGAAAACAGAGCGGATTAAGCCACTCATATGGCCATTGCAGCGGGTTTGCATTCGCCAGCTTGAGCGCATCGTCATTCACTTTTTGTGGATGCTCTGATTTATCTTCATTTATAGCTCGTGAACCACTTGCGATAGGTTTCGTCGCTAGCCATGTATGACCATGATAGGATAATGATTTTATTAGCTTTTCTGTCGCAAACGTCTTGCCTGCATCGGTATCTGTACCTGTTACAAAAATACAATCATACTTGCGCTTATGTAAACTCATAAAACCCCTATTTTAGCCTTCACCGCAATCACAATTCCGATATTCCAATGCAATACTAAGTTTTCATCCACGTCTCGGTGCTGCAATAACGCCTGCTCTAATTTCTGATACCAGCTGCGACCACGCAGACCTTGCTTTGGATACTCACTCAAGCTCGCCCCAACCCCCTTGACACTATCAAGTAAGCCTCGACAATCGCGATGTCGAGTTGTAAGCGGCCGGGGCGCACTGAATGTAATCTGCCACCCTGCTTCGCTAAGCCAATCGTGGTACTGCGTTAACGTAGCTTGTCGATTCGCCCTTGGTTGGCCATCAAGCGCCTGCACAATGCGTGCTAAAGGTTGCATCGAATTTGGTAGTACCACTGTGAATGCTAAGACGCCATTGGCAGCGCTAACCCGGGCTAACTCATGAAACAGGTTTGCGGGTTGATTCGCCCATTGCAGCGATAAATTCGCAAACATTAGATCAAAGCTCTCAGAAGCAAATGGCAATTGCTCCATATCACCGCGACAAAACAAGCCATTGTGGTGACTGCGCTTTGCCTCTAGGAGCATTTGCGGGGCTAAATCGATGCCAATATAGGTATCACAGCGCTGTTTTAAAGCCTCAGTAAATGGGCCCGGGCCACAACCAATATCGACTCCAGCTTGATACGAACGGATTGGCAACTGCCCCAATAATGCTTCGCCAGTTTGTTGTTGTAACGCTGCATGGTTCAAATAGCCGGCTGCAGCCTTCGAGAACTTATGCGCAACCAATCGCTTGTCATAGCGCAGTGCGGCAGCTTGAGGATCAGTCGATAACAGCACGCAGCGCCTCCACTAAGTCGCGAATTGCCTCAGCGTCATGTATGGCAGATATGGTGATGCGCAGGCGTGAGGTATGCTCAGGCACCGTTGGTGGACGAATTGCCTGCACCCGCATGTTCTGTTGCGCTAAGCGTTCGGTGATCTTAACTGTGATTTGCGGACAGCCCACTGGTACCCACTGGATCGGACTAGTTGCCGCAGCCGGAGTTGCGATGCCATGTTGTTGGCAGAGCTGCTGATAGTAACCAATATTATCCTGCAAACGCTGGCGCAAAACGCGCCCCTCTGCGCTGCGCACCAGCTCAATAGCCGCGCTTACCGCTGCCGCTTGGGCCGGACTTATCGCGGTCGAATAGATGAAATCTCGACAGTAATTCACCAGGTAATCCGCAACCACTTCTTCGCATAGAAGCGCCGCACCATTGCTGCCCAGTGCTTTACCGAAGGTCACCGTACAAAAATCGACTTCGGCTTGACTCAGCTGGCCACAAATACTGCGGCCATCATCACCGCTCACACCAATCCCATGGGCATCATCAACCCATACATCGAGCTGACTCGCCTTGCGCTTAAGCGCTCCCAGTTGGCGCCAATCCAGTTCATCACCATCCATTGAATAACGACTCTCAAGCAGCACCAATTGTGCTTGATCGGAAGCAGCGACACGCTCAGTTAAGCTATCGAACGCTTGATGTGGAAAGCGCTTCAGCTTATGGCTACCGTAGCAAGAAGCATGGATTAGACGATCCGCATGAATCACGCTGTAGTGCCCGCCAAGAGCTCTCAATACGCCCTGATTACAAGCAAAACCGGAACTAAATAACAACGCTCGGTCGCGCTCTAACCATTCGGCTAACTGCTTGGATAAATAAGCCTGCGGCGCTTGCCAACCACTTAATAGGGGCGAGGCACAGCCACCGACACCATATTCATTTGCGGCTTGACGAAACGCCGCTCGCACCATCGGGTGCTGACTTAAACCCAGGTAATCATTGAGGCTAAAGTCGCTACTGCGTTGGGATAGTTCAGATTGCCGCAACGACCGCCGCAGCCCGCTATGTTCGCGAGCCGCTAATGCTTGCTGCAATTTCGCCGAGATAGACGCCACTCGAGATTGTCCTAAGCTGGATAGTACAGCGTCGATTGCTGCTCAGCAGTGATCGCATCGGCAATCGCTTGCGCATGGGTCTCGTCACTAAACCCTTGGGTTTGACTTGGCTGCAAGTCGAGCCGTCTAAACAGCGCTTGATCACGCTCAAGTGCAGGATTATCGGTGGTAAGCAGCCGCTCACCGTAAAATATCGAGTTCGCACCAGCCATAAAGCAAAGCGCTTGGGTGCTATCGTCCATGGTTTCGCGACCAGCTGATAAGCGTACAGTACTCGCTGGCATCACAATTCGTGCAACTGCAATGGTGCGGATAAATTCAAACGGATCAAGATCCTCCCCCTGCGCCAGCGGTGTGCCCTCTACTCGAACCAGCATATTAATCGGAACACTCTCAGGATGTTTGGGTAAGTTAGCGAGCTGCTGCAGCAAACTGGCGCGATCGCGGCGCGCCTCACCCATACCGACAATTCCTCCAGCACAGACTTTCATTCCGGCATCAAGCACATGCTCTAGGGTCGCCAATCGGTCCTCGTAGGTGCGGGTGGTGATAATATCGCCGTAAAATTCGGGTGAGGTATCCAGATTATGATTGTAATAATCAAGCCCCGCTTGCTTTAACGCAGCAGCCTGGGGCGCACTCAGCATCCCTAGGGTCATGCAGGTTTCTAAACCCAAGGCTTTAACTCCCTGAATCATTTCAATCAAATACGGCATATCGCGATCTTTGGGATTGCGCCACGCAGCGCCCATA
The DNA here is from genome assembly GCF_003987435.1 of Pseudidiomarina taiwanensis. Taxonomy (GTDB): domain Bacteria; phylum Pseudomonadota; class Gammaproteobacteria; order Enterobacterales; family Alteromonadaceae; genus Pseudidiomarina; species Pseudidiomarina taiwanensis. Next base: position 532,439 of record NZ_PIQG01000001.1, read on the forward strand.
CAAAAGCGGCTGGCGCCCTGCGCTGCTGCCGCTTGCGCTTCCTCAAGGACCCGCTCAACCGCGAGCAGACGTTCGCGCTCAACATCGGTACGATAGTGCGCCGACTGCGGACAATATTTGCAATCTTCCGGGCATGCACCTGTTTTAATCGATAACAAGGTGCTTATTTGCACTTCGTTGGCAGTAAAGTTTTCTCGATGCACCTGTTGCGCATGGCTAACAAGGTCTAAAAAGGGCTGTGCAAAGAGGGCTTCTATTTCTTCGATCGACCAATCGTGACGAATACTAGCGGAATGTTCAGTTGTCATAAGGTGCTCGCGGTTAAATGTGACTCGACTAGGCTAGTTCGATTGATTAGACTGTCAACATTTTATAGCTCGCATTAGTTTACGTCTGGCTATTTATTAATCACCTTTTCAGCATGTCGGAGCTCTTTTGCAGGAATTCAATGATTTAGACCAAGCATTAGCCTTTGATCGGGAACATGTATGGCACCCCTACACGTCTTTTCGCGAGCCTTTGCCCACCTATATGGTTACCGGCGCAGAAGGCTGTGAACTGATGCTCGCCGATGGCAAGCGCTTAATCGATGGCATGTCCTCTTGGTGGGCGGCTATTCATGGCTACAATCACCCCGCTTTAAACGCAGCCGCAACAGCACAGCTGCAACGTGTGAGTCACGTGATGTTTGGCGGAATTACGCATGAACCTGCGCTTGGTTTGACGAAGCGCTTGCTAGAGATGACGCCGGCGCCGCTGCAACGGGTATTTTTAGCAGACTCAGGCTCAGTCGCAATTGAAGTTGCCATTAAGATGGCGGTGCAATACTGGGCTGCGCAAGATAAACCCCAAAAGAATCGCCTGGCTACGATTCGGGGCGGCTATCATGGCGATACGTTCGCGGCCATGTCGGTCTGTGATCCGGTGAATGGCATGCATGCGCTATTTCGAGGCAGTTTGCGCGAGCAATTGTTTGTTGATAAACCAAGCACTGCCTTTAACCAAGCATGGGATCCTGCTGATCTTGACCAACTTGAACAGCTGTTGAACCAACACCATGGGCAATTGGCAGCACTTATCCTCGAACCGATCGTGCAAGGCGCCGGCGGTATGCGCTTTTATCATCCGCAATTTCTAGCAGGTGCTAAGCAACTCTGTGAACAATACGATATTTTGCTAATTGCTGATGAGATAGCGACGGGATTTGGTCGCACCGGGAAGTTATTTGCCGTCGAATGGGCCAATGTCTGCCCCGATATCTTGTGCCTTGGTAAAGCCCTGACTGGGGGCTATCTTACCCAAGCCGCTGTGATCACGACCGCTGCAGTAGCCGACCAAATTAGTGCGGGACCCGCTGGCGGCACCTTTATGCACGGCCCTACTTTTATGGGGAATCCCCTCGCCTGTGCGATCGCCAGCGCCAGCATCGACCTGCTGTTAGCCAGCCCATGGCAACAGAGGGTCCAGCAGATTGCCGCTCAACTCGAGCGAGAGCTGGCCCCCGCAGCGTCGTTCCCGTGTGTTGCTGAGGTTCGCGTACTCGGTGCGATTGGTGTCATAGAGCTCAAGCACGGCGTGGATGTCGCTAAATTTCAAGCTGAGTGCGTGCGCCGTGGCGTTTGGATTCGCCCCTTTGGTCGTTTGGTCTATGTGATGCCTCCTTATGTTATCTCGGCAGAACAACTGTCACAGCTTACCCAAGCCATGTGTGCAATCTGCGCAGAACTCTGATCAGAACTCTGATCAGATCTATGCCCAGATCTATGAATTTCGCTTGAGTTGTGAGCAAACCGAGGTAACATAGCGACTTCTTCTATCAATCATTGAGCTAGAGTCAGTTTTAGGGAGTTCTCAGGCACATGTCCTTTGTTACGGTTAGCGATGTTTTAGCGGGTAAAGTTAGCGTAGGTACAACAGTGACCGTTCGCGGTTGGGTTCGTACCCGACGCGACTCAAAAGCGGGTATCTCGTTTATTAATATCCATGACGGGTCATGTTTTGATCCGGTCCAAGCCGTGGTTGAAAATTCACTCCCTAATTACTCGTCTGAAGTGCTCCACCTCACAACAGGTTGCAGCCTAGCGGTAACCGGCACCGTGGTTGAATCAGCGGGTAAAGGGCAAGCCTTTGAGATTCAAGCAACGACGGTTGAAGTGCTCGGGTTTGTGGAAGATCCTGATACCTACCCTATGGCGCCCAAGCGGCATTCTATGGAATACCTGCGCGAGCATGCGCATCTGCGGGCGCGCACCAACGTGACCGGTGCAGTGATGCGGGTTCGTAACTGCCTCGCCCAAGCAATTCACCGCTTCTTTCATGAGCGCGGTTATTTCTGGGTTGCGACGCCAATTATTACCGCCTCTGATGCAGAAGGTGCTGGCGAACTCTTTCGGGTCTCGACCCTCGACTTGTTGAATGTGCCAAAAACCGAGCAAGGTGAGGTTGACTTTAAACAGGATTTCTTTGGTAAAGAAGCCTTTCTAACGGTTTCAGGTCAGCTTAATGCGGAAACCTATGCATGTGCGCTGAGCAAGGTTTATACCTTCGGACCCACGTTCCGCGCCGAAAACTCAAACACCAGTCGGCACTTGGCTGAATTCTGGATGGTTGAGCCAGAAGTTGCCTTCGCTGATCTAAATGATATCGCCCATCTCGCTGAAGATATGCTGAAATACTGTATTAATGCCGTTTTAACGGAACGTGCCGACGACATGGCCTTCTTTGCCCAGCGTATCGACCCAACCGTTATCGAGCGTTTACAGCACGTGGTGAGCAATGACTTCGTCCATATGGATTACACCGACGCCGTTGAAATTTTGCAAAACTGCGGCAAGAAGTTCGAATACCCGGTAAGTTGGGGTACCGACTTGCAGTCTGAGCACGAACGTTATTTGGCGGAAGAGCATGTCGGCGCGCCTGTTGTGCTGAAAAACTATCCGCGCGACATCAAAGCATTTTATATGCGTCAAAATGACGATGGTAAAACCGTAGCAGCTATGGATATCTTGGCCCCAGGTATCGGTGAAATTGTCGGCGGCAGCGCCCGTGAAGAGCGCCTTGATAAGTTTGATCAGCGCTTAGCCGAACTTGGTATGGATCCAGAAGATTACGGTTGGTATCGTGATTTACGCCGCTACGGTACCGTTCCACACGCTGGCTTTGGCCTTGGTTTCGAGCGCTTAGTGAGTTACGTGACTGGAATGACCAACATCCGTGATGTGATTCCATTCCCTCGGGCACCGAAGTCCGCTGATTTTTAAGTTTTCAAAAAGGAGCCGCAAGGCTCCTTTTTTAATCGGTGTAATAACTCACCTTAGTACTTAAATCTTTACTTGGCTTTATCGGCGTGGGTAGCGCTGGCGTACCGACATAAAGAAAGCCGATAATGGCATCGTCAGATCCACAACCAAGCTGCTCCGCAACGTACTCATCTTCCGCCAACCAACCGGTTCGCCAAATTGCCCCAAGCCCCTGCGCGAACGCGGCCTGCTGCAATAATAAGGTGGCACAAGCAGCACTTGCGGCCTGCTCTTCACGCGGCACTTTATCGTTATCCTGATAGCGAAGGCATACCGCGATGACCATAGGCGCACGCTTTGGCAGTTGCTGTGCGCGCTCTTGTTGCAGTTCTGGCATCCCTTGCATGGCCGCTGCCTCGGCGAAAATTTCCGCTAATTTATCAACCCCTTTGCCGCTAAAAACGGAAAAATGGTAAGGCTGCAAGCTCATATGATCAGGCGCTCGTGCGGCGGCTTGCAACATCAGTTCGAGCTGCTCTGGAGTTGGGCCTGGACTGACAAGACGAGGCATTGATGAGCGCGTAAGTAAAAGTTCTAAAGCATCCATGAATCAATCCCTAACAGTTTGTAGCAGCGCTGGAAATGCTCTGTTACATTCTCAGGCTGGTGAATTAGTTTGGTTTTATTTATCCTCAATGATAGGTCAAAAGTGAGAAACTGGGAATAATTTATGAATGGTGTCCTAAACGTATTTGGCAAGTTGTTTCGATTTTTAAACGGTATTCGAAAAATCATTTTGAATGTCATTTTTTTCGTCTTGCTTGCCGTCCTAGTCGGCGTCTTTATGAGCGGCGAAGAGCCGGTTGAAGTGCCTGAGCAAAGTATGCTGGTGCTGAACCTGAACGGCATTCTAGTCGAAGAGTATACTTGGGTTGATCCCATTGATAAATTCGTCAACAACAGCCTTGGCTCAAGCGACACCATTCCTGAGGTGTTGGTGAGCGACGTTCTTGAAGTACTTGAGCAAGCCGCGACCGACGACCGTATCGGTGGGGTTTATTTGAGTCTTGAGTCATTTTTGGGGGGCGGTTTAAATAAAATGCAAACTGTCGCGGCTGCACTCGAACAGTTTAAAACCTCTGGCAAGCCAATTTACACCTACGCGGACTACTTCAGCCAAAATCAATATTACCTAGCCGCCCATGCTGACCAAGTTTACCTCAACCCACTTGGCGGGATGATGCTTGAAGGCTATGGTGCTTATCGCCTGTATTTCAGCGAAATGCTGGAAAAACTTAAAGTGACCACCCATGTATTCAAAGTCGGTGCGTATAAATCAGCGGTTGAACCCTATACTCGGACCAGCATGTCTGATGAAGCGCGCGAAGCAAACAGCCAAGTCTACACTGCCCTGTGGGATGCTTTCCTTGCTGATTTGACCCAACAGCGTGATATCGATCCATTGTTCTTGTCAGGACGATTGGCTGATTTCCAGACTCTTGCTGAAGCAGCAGGAAACGATCTTGCGCAACTGACGGTGAATGCGGGTCTAGTGGATGGATTAAAAACCCGCGAGCAATTCCGTAATGAAATGATCAACCTAACCGGCTTGGACGAAGATGAGGAGAGCTGGAAGCGTATTGGCCATAGCGCCTACCTCGTCGCGCTGGAACAAAGTGAGTCAGCTGAGCCCGTTACTAGCGCTGAAGACCAAGCCAAGGTTGCTGTTGTTGTTGCCCGTGGCGTCATTATGGATGGTTATCAGAATCCAGGTAGTATCGGGGGCGATAGCACTGCTGAGTTGCTCCGTGAAGCGCGTTTAGATGACCAAGTCAAAGCGGTGGTATTACGCATCGACAGTCCAGGTGGAAGTGCCTTCGCCTCAGAGGTGATTCGGCAAGAGCTGCTCGAGTTACAACAAGCCGGTAAACCAGTGATTGCCTCAATGAGTTCAGTGGCAGCATCTGGTGGCTACTGGATTGCAGCAAGTGCCGATGAGATTTGGGCAAGTCCGCACACCATCACAGGTTCAATCGGCGTTTTTGGAATGTTCTTCACGCTTGAAAACAGCCTTAAAGAAGTTGGCGTGTATAGTGACGGATTCCACACCACTGAGATGCCAATGATGGATTTAGCTCGGCCTATTCCTGATGGCGCCAAGCAGATTATCCAGCTTAGTATCGACAAAATTTATACCGATTTTGTCAGCATGGTCGCAGCAAGTCGTAACATGACCTATGAGCAAGTTCATGCGGTTGCCCAAGGCCGCGTGTGGACCGGTGCCAAAGCGCAAGAGCTCGGCTTAGTCGACCGTTTAGGCGACATCGATGATGCGATTGCGGCGGCAGCGAGTAAAGCCAACCTCGAAGATTATCGCGTCGAAGTGGTCGAGCGTGAGTTATCGGGTCGTGATAAGTTCATCGCCGATCTATTCGGTGAAGCCCAAGCTTGGTTACCACAACGTCCGCAAACAGCTGACCCTATTCGCCAGCAAGTGATGCAGGTATGGCAGCATTTAGGAGACTTGTCTAACTTCAACGATCCAAATGGTGCCTACGCACTATGCGAGCTCTGTCCGATCGAATAAGACTCATGTACAATGGCTGGAATCATTCCATCAACCAGCCATTGTCATAGCGATCTGATGCAGAAAAAAAGAATTTACGTTGCCTACACCGGCGGCACCATAGGAATGCAAAAATCGGCGCAAGGCTATATCCCTGCGCCGGGTTTTTTAACTGAGTGCGTGAACACCATGCCGGAGTTTTTTCGTCCTGAAATGCCGGATTTCACCATTCATGAGTATGCTCCTCTGATGGACTCCTCTGACATGAGTCCGCGCGATTGGCAGCGTATTGCCGAAGATATTGCCAGTCACTATCACGACTATGATGGATTTGTCATTTTGCATGGCACCGACACCATGGCCTACACCGCCTCGGCGCTCTCTTTCATGTTCGAGAACCTAGGCAAACCCGTCATTGTTACCGGGTCTCAAATACCGCTCGCTGCGCTGCGTTCTGATGGCCAAACCAACCTATTGAATGCGTTGTACATTGCCGCAAATTATCCGATTCATGAAGTGAGTTTATTTTTTAACAATCAATTATTCCGTGGTAATCGCGCGACCAAGGCAGATGCCAATGGCTTTAATGCCTTCGCCTCGCCCAATTTTCAACCGCTGCTGCAGGCGGGTATCGAAATTAAAGTACAAGCGGGTGAACTTGCGCCACCGAGCCCGAAACCTCTCACTCTGCACGCTGTTACGCCACAGACCGTCGTGGTCGCGACCCTATACCCGGGGATTTCAGCAGCACTCATTGATAACTTATTACAAGCTCCCACTAAAGCCCTGATTATGCTTTCGTATGGGGTCGGCAATGCGCCCCAGGATGCGGCCCTACTGGCAAGTATTAAACGCGGCATTGAACGTGGCGTTGTGGTGTTAAATCTGACTCAATGTTTTAAAGGCAAAGTGAATATGGAAGGCTATGCAACAGGTAACGCGCTAGCTGAGATTGGCGTGATCAGTGGCTTTGATATGACGGTTGAAGCCGCCCTGACCAAATTACACTTTTTGCTATCGCAACAGCTTAGTCAAACTGAAATTAATCAATTACTACAACAAAATTTGCGTGGTGAGCTCAGCCACTAAACCGCGCTAAATAACAACAAGGATTCGACTATGGCTCTTAAATCGCCGGCTTTTTCGTCGCGCATCGGCTTTATTCTAGCGGCAGCTGGATCAGCTGTTGGGGTCGGAAACATTTGGGGGTTTCCAACCCAAGCAGCAAGCAATGGCGGCGGCGCCTTTTTATTAGTTTACCTCGCGATGATCGCGATTCTTGCCTACCCTATGCTGGTTGCCGAGTTAACCATAGGGCGGATGCGTCAACAAAACCCAATTGAAGCCTTACGAGCCTTAAGCGATCGTCCATTTTGGCGGATGTTTGGCGCCGTATCGGGAGTTATTGGACTGCTGGTGCTATCCCTCATCCTAAGTTTTTATGCCATCGTTTCTGGCTGGTTGCTGGCATTTATGTTTGCGCCGATTGCTGAATTGATGGGTTTTACCACTGCTGCGCAATGGCTGACTGAGTTTAGTGTTCAGCGCAACATGGTGATGATGATTTTGTTTATGCTGCTGACGATTCATGTCGTGCGCTCGGGTGTTACCGATGGTATCGAGCGCTGGTCGCGACGTTTGATGCCGATGCTGTTTGTCTTATTGATTGTCATGGTCGCCTATATCCTTACACTGCCCGGCGCCACCCAAGGGCTAGAGATGTACCTGAAACCTGATTTCAGTCGTGTTACCGATCCTAACTTGATCATTCGAGCGATGGGCCAAGCGTTTTTCTCACTCTCAATCGGGGTCTGCTGCATGATGACCTATGGCGCTTATTTGTCACGCGATGAGAACTTACCCAAAACGGCAGGTTGGGTCGCCGGTCTCGATAGTTCAGTGGCATTTCTAGCCGGACTTTTAATCCTCCCTGCCATGTTTGCTGCGCAAGAATTGGGGGTCGTTATTTATGACGCGCAAGGGCAACTGCTCTCGTCTGATACTTTGGTCTTTAGTGTGCTCCCGGCAATGTTTCACTCTATGGGTGCGGTCGGTCATTGGGTCGCCCTCGCCTTTTTTGCACTGATGGTGATTGCCGCGATTACTTCTTCTATTTCCATGCTGGAAGCGCCGGTTAATGCGTTGCGAGAAGAAACCAATCAGCCACGCCACAAAAGCGCATGGATTGTAGGATTTGTCATCGCCGTTGTCTCAGCCGTCATCATTTATAATTTTGAACAATTGTTCGGTGCCGTGATCACCCTCACCACTGTCTATATGCAACCGCTACTGGCGTTAGTGTTTGGGATCTTGTTAACCTGGGTATTACGCCAGCACCTACTCCTTAAAGCACTGTCTGAGGGTGCGCCCGAAATGGCTTCGAGTTTGTTCTGGAAGATTTGGCCTTGGTACGTGAAATTTATCTGTCCAGTCCTGATTTTACTGGTCATTTGGCGAGGCTAAGATAAAAAAAGCTCGGGACCAATCCAAATTGTCCCGAGCATAGGGGAATGGCTCGTAAAGAGCCGTGCGCTAACTCGATTGATGTCGAGGGTAAAGTTCAGTTTAGACAAGATTTGTACGATTGCTAATTTTTTGTGCGATTTTTCGCCAATTTTTTTAGCTGCGTCTGAATTTACTGCGCACGTTTGAATAATTGATAAAAGTTATTGCGGGTTACTGCCGCTACCTCTGCTACCGAAACGCCTTTAATTTTTGCCACCCAAGCCGCCACTTCCGCAACGTAAGCAGGTTGATTCTGCTTGCCGCGATGCGGAACAGGTGCAAGCCATGGACTATCAGTTTCAATCAACAGGTGTTCAAGCGGAACCGCCTCAACTACTTGCCGTAACTCTTTGGCACTATTAAACGAGACAATTCCTGAAATCGAGATATAAAAGCCTAAGTCAGCAATCGCTGCTTCAGCCATGGCAAGACTTTCTGTAAAACAATGAAGCACACCACCACAACGCTCGGCTCGCCCTTCACGCAAAATGGCCAACGTATCCTCACGCGCATCACGGGTGTGGATGATAAGCGGTTTATCTAGTTGATTTGCTAGTTGGATGTGGGTTTGGAAACTTTCTTGCTGTTGCGCTTTGCTCTCACCGTCGTAGTAATAATCAAGGCCGGTTTCGCCAATCGCCACGACTTCTTCAGCGCGCGCATACTCGCTCAATTGAGCAACTGAATACGGATGCTTGGCAACGTAGAGTGGATGTACGCCGCAACTGATATTAACTTGCGGATATTGTGCAACCAAATCGCGCATACCGGGAAAGTCCTCAAGGGTAACCCCAATACACAGCATCCGCTCTACTTTTGCTGCCGCAGCCTGCTCTAATAACCGCTCAAAGTTATTCTCAAACTCGGCTAAATCAATTTTATCTAAGTGACAATGTGAATCTACAAACACAACGACTCCTCTGTGTTTTACATCGTAGCGGTTGGCATCGCTGATTCGCCGAGGTGCCCTAACATCGTCTCAATACGGTTACGCAGATGTGATTTGTCATCGACAAATTGCACCCCCACGCCGCGTTCGTCGGCTCGACCAGAGCGTTTCGGCGCTAACCAGACGACTTTACTGCGAACCAGAGTATCCTCGGTATCAGCCGGTAACCGCAGCACCAGTTTGACTTCATCACCAAGCTGATAGTTATCATCGGTGGCAATAAACAAGGCACCACCCTTGATAAAAGGCATGTACAGGCGCCGTAACTGCTCTTCAGACTCGATTTTTAAGCGTTTCGTACTCATGACATTACCTCGCGCGCCAAGCACTCCAAAGATTCTCGAGTAATAAGCTATGATTCAAACCACTCTGTTCGAGTAGTTGTCGCCGTAAAGCATAACATGCTTGCAGCTGCCGCTGCAGTGTTTCACTATCCCAATTCGCCTGCTTAAGCTGCTCATGCAGTTGCGCCACTGCTGTTGTTGGCTCAGCCACACCTCGAGTGCTGCGGATTAACTCCATCAATACGTACTCTGAGGCCTGCAGCCACAGCTCCACATCAGTTTTACTCGGGCTTGGCCAAGGACCATGGCCGAGCCATGCTTCAGCAAGTGTTGCAGTGGCCTCACTAAGGCTCGGTATAGTCGCTGCTGAATTCGACTCTGGTTGGTTGATTCGATTCAGTAAAGTGAGCGGTTGGTCACGATAGAAACTGATCTGTGCAGCTTCCTCGGCGCTCAGTGATCGACCCAACTCTTGTTCCAGCCATTGCCCTATTTGCGCCTCAGTTAAACTAGTTAATTGGTGTCGTTGTAAGCGGCTCAGTAAGGTTGGTAAAAGCAAGCTGGGGCGCTCTGCAGCGACCAATATATAGGTATCAGGCTGCGGTTCCTCAAGTGTCTTCAACAGCGCATTGGCTGCTTCAGTTGTCATTCGGTCAGCATCCTCAACCCGCACGACTTTACTCCCCGACTGATGGGCTTTAGTTTGCTGTGCCACTATCAGTCGACGAATACTATCCACCCCTATCGCCTTGCCATCCTCGCTGCGAATCACCAGATAATCTGGATGGGTGCCCGCTTTGTATAATAAACAGCTTTTACAGCTGCCACAGGCGCGTTGCCGACTGTTTGAACAAAGGAGCAGTTGGCACAATTGTTCGAGCAACACAGCTGAACCCAACCCTGGCTGTTGCACAAAACAATGGGCATGGGCAAAGCGCTGTTGCTCCCAGTCCCGTTGCAACTGTCGCCATTTATCTCGCAGCCAAGGCATTTTCGGGTTAGGCAAACAAAGCCTCCTCAATAGTTTGAATCAATTGATGATGCACTTGTTGCATTGGTTGATTGGCATCAACCACATAAATATGAGGCTCCGCTTTAGCGATCTCGAGGTAACGCGTTCGGGTCCGCACAAAAAATGCTTCTTGCTCTTGCTCAATCCGGTCGAGCTCGCCGCGTTCCCTAGCTCTGGCGAGACCAAGTTTAGGATCAACGTCTAAAATAAGGGTACAGTCTGGACGAAAATCACCCAGTACTAACTGCCGCAACTGAGTCAGTTTTTCATCGCCTAGTTGGCGCCCACCGCCTTGATAGGCCCGACTCGACAAATCATGGCGATCGGCAACAACCCAAGTTCCAGCTGCCAGCGCAGGTTTAATCACGTTAGCAACCAATTGCGCCCGACTCGCATACATAAGCAGCAGCTCAGTTTCTGGGGTAATCTGCTCTTGCCAATCTTGTTTTACCAGCGCTCTGAGTTGCTCTGCTAACGGGGTACCGCCGGGTTCACGAACGGTCGTGACTTTCACCCCTTTGGCCCGTAGGTGCATCAGGATACTTGCAATCGCAGAGCTTTTCCCTGCCCCTTCAAGACCTTCAATAACAATAAACTTGCCCTGCATCAATTGCTCCGCTGACGTTGATACCGATCGACCGCTCGGTTGTGTTCACGTAGATTACGAGAAAAAACATGCCCCCCCTGGCCATCCGCAACAAAGTAGTAAAAATCACTGACCGCAGGCTTCGCCGCTGCAATCAAACTGGCCCGGCTCACCATGGCAATCGGTGTGGGGGGTAAATGGTCAATCCGATAGGTATTGTAAGGTGTCCAGGTCCGCAAATGTTGCCGAGTCAGGTTACCGTCAAAATCTTCGATGCCATAAATCGTTGTCGGATCAGATTGTAACCGCATCCCACTATGGATGCGATTAACAAACACGGACGCCACTAAAGCGCGCTCACCAGCTTGGCCGGTCTCTTTTTCGATGATTGAGGCAAGGATCAGTAATTCATAAGGATCGCTATACGGAACATTTGCGCTGCGCTCTTGCCACACCTGTTCAAGCGTTTGTCGCAATGCTTGATGCGCCTCACGCAAAATAACCGTCACCTTGGTATAAGGTTTGTAGGTGTAGGTCTCAGGCAACAACGCGCCCTCAATACTTGGGTAATCCGCCGCGCCAATTTGTGCAGCCAATTGTTCCGCACTCAATTCCGTTAATGCATTATCATCTAAGTAGGGTGCCTGGCGCAAAGCCTGTTGCCATTGCAACCAGGTTTGCCCCTCAATTAAGGTCACTTGAAAGCTTTCGCTTTGACCGGCTGCAATTTGCCGCCATAAATCAGTCATCGACTGCTCGGGACTCAGTCGATAAACACCCGCTTGGAGCTGATCAGTAAAACCGAGCAAGCGCGCTAAATAATATTGGATATCCGCATTGAAGCCGTCTACTTGGGGAGCGATTTGGGCGATGATTTGGCGGGCGCTTTGTCCCGGTGGAACTTCAATCACAAGGGGCTGGGCCGGATTAAGTGGCAGATACAAACTACGGTAGCTCACCACACCAAAGGTCGTTGCCAAAACAACGAGCAAGATCAGGGCTAATTTTGCGAAAGTTCTGAATCCCACCACTGCTGCAGTATCCTTTCTAGCTTCCCATTATCGAACAATTTACCAGCAAACTCTGAGACCACCCGTGGTCCTAATATACAGTTGCTCAAAACGAGTGCGTCCGCGCTTCGTATCGCGTCCACCGTCGTTTCACAAAACTCAACCGGACCAAGCACTTGCTGCTGTATTAATTGCTTTAAAGTCACCCCAAAGATACCACAGTTATCGAGTTGCGGGGTATACCAAATGCCATTGTTGCGATACAACACATTACTACTTGTTGCGGCAATCACGTGACCTGCTGAGTCGCAGGCAATAAGCTCATCAAGACCACGCATATCGCGCTCTCGACTAAGCCAAACTTGTTCAAGTCGATTAAGGGTTTTGAGCCCGGCAAAAACTGGCTGTTGGGCTAGTTTAAATTGCGCGAAATCAGCTTTGAGTTCGGTTTTAGTGAGATGACGCGGAGTAATTTCAGTTGCGGTGATATAAAAATTCGAACTCAGCCCGGCGCCGATACCGTAACCTCGAGCAGAATCGCCACGGGTCAGGATAATTTTGACTGCAGCACTACCGAGCCCGGCGCTCGCTCGCTTAACACAAGCTTGAATTTCATTTTGCGCAGGTAGCGGGATAGCAAGGCGTTCACTCGCCTCTTGTAGCCGCTGCCAATGGCTCGGCCACCAAATCATCTGCCCCTGTTCAACCCGCAGCGTAGTAAAGTGCCCGTCACCAAATTGTAGGCCACGGTCTAATTCACTTTGAGGTTGCTTTTCGCCGTTCATCCACATAGAAAAAAGGCGGAATGATTTGCACCATTCCGCCTCCGATCCGTCATCACTCTGAATTAGTCGTCAGCGTGATTCGTTACGTAATCGATCGCAGCTTGAACTGTTTTGATTTTTTCCGCTTCTTCGTCTGGAATCTCAGTTTCAAACTCTTCTTCTAACGCCATAACAAGCTCAACAGTGTCAAGCGAGTCAGCACCTAGGTCGTTTTCAAAAGAAGCTTCAGGTTTAACTTCTTCTTCTTTAACACCAAGTTGCTCAACGATGATTTTTTTAACGCGTTCTTCAATAGTACTCATTGTATTAAGTTCCCTTAACTTTAGGTCACGATCTCAAACTTCGGCTTAGTGTAGTGAAAGCAGCACCAATAATAAAGCAAAAAATGGTACTACCTGTTAGCACGCCACTAAACCATAGCCATTCCACCATTTACATGGATTGTTTCGCCGGTAATATACGCGGCACCAGCAGAGGCAAGAAACACCACTGCTGCGGCAATCTCTTCCGGTTGTCCCAAGCGCGCAGCTGGGATATTGGTAAAGATAGCCTGTTTCTGCTCTTCCGTTAAACTTTGCGTCATATCCGTATCAATAAAGCCCGGAGCCACACAGTTCACCGTGATTCCGCGTGCAGCAATTTCTTTCGCCAGCGATTTGGTAAAACCCACCAAACCGGCTTTTGCAGCGCAATAGTTCGCTTGCCCAGGGTTCCCGGTCGTCCCAACCACAGAGGAAATATTGATAATGCGACCATTGCGACGTTTCATCATCCCGCGCATCACCGCTTTTGAGAGTCGAAAAACAGACTTCAGATTAGTGTTTAACACATCATCCCACTCATCTTCTTTCATCCGCATCAGTAAGTTATCGCGGGTAATTCCGGCGTTATTTACCAGAATATCGAGTTGTCCATACTCTGCAGTAATCGCTTCGATCACACTATTGATGCTCTCGCTCTCAGCGACGTTCAAAACCATACCTTTGCCATTTTCAGCAAGATAGGTGCTGATCGCCTCAGCGCCATTGGCTGTCGTTGCGGTTCCGATAACGGTCGCACCCTCTGCGACCAAAGCTTGTGCAATTGCTTTACCAATGCCACGACTAGCGCCGGTTACCAGCGCAACTTGCCCTTTCATAGACATCCTCATTCCTCCGTTATCCAGCAAACTCAGAAAGGCTTTCGACGCTATTCAAAGCTTGCCCTACGAGTGATTTGTCGATTCGTTTCACTAACCCTGTCAGCACTTTGCCTGGGCCTACTTCATAAAATTCAGTCACCCCTTGCTGGGCCAGAAATGCCATCGTCTCAGTCCAACGCACGGGTGAATAAAGTTGGCGAACTAACGCATCTTTAATGGCGTCAGCTTGATGGTTAACGACCACATCGACATTATTCACAACTGGGATACTTGGCTCATTAAACTGGACCTGCTGTAGCGCCTCGGCAAGTTGCTCCGCAGCTGGACGCATCAAGGCACAATGCGATGGCACACTGACCGGAAGCGGTAGTGCACGCTTTGCACCGGCTTCTTTACACAAGGCAATCGCGCGTTCAACTGCTGCTGCGTGCCCAGCAATCACAACCTGGCCCGGCGAATTAAAATTGACCGCACTGACAACCTCGGTATCCGCAGCTTGCGCACAGGCTGCGCGCACGGCTTCATCATCTAAACCAATAATAGCGGCCATGGCGCCAGTCCCTGCGGGTACCGCAGCTTGCATTAATTCGCCACGCAAGGCCACGAGTCGGACCGCATCTGCAAAATCTAATACCCCGGCACACACCAATGCTGAGTACTCACCGAGGCTATGCCCTGCCATAAAAGCTGGCGCATGCACTTGATGTTCAGCAAGAACACGGTACAAAGCAACACTTGCAGTCAGCAGTGCCGGCTGCGTCCGCTGAGTTTCATTTAATTGCTCGACAGGTCCAGCTTGTACTAATTGCCAAAGGTCGTAACCAAGTACCGTGCTGGCCTCAGCAAAAGTTGCTTCGATTTGTGGATACTGAGAAGCAACGTCAGCTAGCATACCGACGGTTTGTGAACCTTGTCCTGGAAATATATAAGCTCGCATAATTAACCTTTCTGTTAGTATTCGATTAGGGCAGAACCCCACGCAAAACCGCCTCCAAACGCTTCAAGTAGAATCTTTTGTCCACGTTTGATTCGTCCATCACGGATTGCGACATCCAATGCAATCGGCACCGACGCAGCCGAGGTATTACCGGTCTCGGCCAAAGTGGTAACAACCTGCGCCATCGCTAAATTAAGTTTTTTTGCGGTCGCACGAATAATTCTCATATTCGCCTGATGCGGTACCAACCAATCAAGATCAGTCGGTTCCAAGTTATTCTTTGCCAGTGTCTCGATGACCAGCTCACTGAGTTTACTCACTGCCACTTTGAACACTTCATTACCGCGCATATACATCCAAGCTTCACCGAGCGAAGCTTCAATCGTCTGCTGTCGTGGTGCGTGATTAACACCAAGCAAGTCAGCAAATTCACCCGCGCTGTATAAGTGCGTTGAAATAATACCCGGGTTATCGCTTTTACGCAGCACTGCGGCACCCGCCCCATCACCAAATAAAATCACTGTGTTGCGATCATCAGGATGACACAAGCGGGATAAGGTATCACTGCCAATCACCAAGACATTTTTATAGGTGTTGGCGCGGATATATTGATCCGCGACACTCAATGCAAAAACGAATCCAGAACAGGCGGCAGCCACGTCAAACGCAGGAATATCGCGTTCTGTTAGCGCAGCCTGCACTTCACAAGCAACACTTGGAAAGGCTTTTTCGCCTGAGGTTGTGGCGACAATAATCAGGTCTAGTTGATCGGCGTCAAGATGTGCAGCATGAAGTGCTCGTCGTGCCGCGACTGTTGCCATACTCGCCACAGTTTCACCCGCACCGGCAATATGGCGCGCATGGATCCCAGTCCGTTCAACGATCCATTCATGGCTGGTTTCGACACGTTGTTCAAGATCCGCATTCGTCAAAATCTGCTCAGGCAGATAATGTCCCGTTCCGGCAATGTATGAAGGCATTGTAAATGGTTATTCCTGGGCCAGTAGGATTTGTTCAATCTGCTCGCGCACTTGCGCTGGCAGATCCTGCTGTGTCTCCGCTACGGCTTGCTCGATGGCGCTAAAAAATCCGCGCTCTGTTGCATTACCATGGCTTTTAATCACGACACCACGCAATCCTATCAGACTCGCTCCATTATAGTGGTCGGGCTTCAGCCAATCCCAAGAACGTTGCAATCTTCGATAAAACAATTTCACTAAAAAGCGCGTCAGCCAATGCTGTTCAATGTTCGCTTTAATATTACCGACCAACAGCTCAGCTAAGCCTTCGCAACTTTTCAACGCGACATTACCAACAAAGCCATCGCAGACAATCACGTCGGCTTTGTTAAGGAAGATGTCATTGCCTTCGATAAAACCAATGTAATTCAGCTCTGCTGCCTGCTGAAATAAATTCGCAGCAGCTTTGACGACGTCATTTCCTTTAATATCTTCTTCGCCCATATTGAGCAAAGCTATGCGAGGCTTATCGACAGCCAGCACTTGTTGCGCAGCAACTGAGCCCATCACCCCGAATTGGAACAGACTATCTGAATCGCATACCGGGTTCGCACCCAGGTCGAGAATAAAGGCCGTTCCGCCATCACGCTGCGGCAAAGATGACATTAATGCCGGTCGCGCAACTCCAGGTAGAGTCTTCAAGGTAAAGTAAGCCTTGGTCATGAGGGCGCCGGTATTCCCTGCACTCACGCACGCAGCAGCCTGCTCCGAGGCGACCAAATCGAGCGCGACACGCATCGATGAATCAGGTTTAGCGCGCAGCGAATAGCCCGGTTTATCCGTCATGGTGACAACTTGGCTAGCGTGTTGCAGACTGACTTGCGGATGGTCGGTAAGCTTAGCTTGAGCTAATAGTGGTTTGAGCTCAGCTTGATCGCCAACGACGATAAAGTGAACTTCTGGAAAGGTTTTAAGGGCACGTTTAAGTGCGCCAATAACAATAGAGGGGCCATGATCGCCCCCCATTGCATCAAGTGCCAGTGTGAGTGTGGCCATAATGCCTCACCGCAAAAGCTGGATTACTTGTTGATGACCTTACGGCCTTTGTAATAACCATCAGCTGTTACGTGGTGACGACGGTGCGTTTCACCAGAGGTAGAATCAACCGACAGTGTAGGGCCGCTGAGTGCATCGTGTGAACGACGCATGTCGCGCTTAGAACGACTTTT
Organism: Pseudidiomarina taiwanensis; assembly: GCF_003987435.1. Lineage (GTDB taxonomy): Bacteria > Pseudomonadota > Gammaproteobacteria > Enterobacterales > Alteromonadaceae > Pseudidiomarina > Pseudidiomarina taiwanensis. Next base: position 549,641 of record NZ_PIQG01000001.1, read on the forward strand.
CCGATTTTGTTGTACAGCCATTACGCTATCTCCTAAGTTACTTTTTCTTTAATTCTTGCAAGACCGCGAAAGGATTGGACTCAGCTTCAGCTGTTTCATCAATTTCGCCCCATTGCATATCATCTGCTTTAATCTGGCAATCTTCAGGAGCGTGTTTCACCACCACTGGCATTGCCAAAATAAGTTCATCTTCAACGACTTGGTGTAAGTTTACCTCACCTAGTTCGTTCAGCTCAATAGGCTCATACTGAGCTGGAATATCATCTGCTTGTTGCCGTTTGGTGATCGGCGCATAAGCAAATTCCGCATGAACCGCTAGGTCCATCGGTTGTTGACAACGTTCACAAGCGACCGTTACCGCAACCGCTGCAACCCCATTGAAGTATTTTACCCCTTGCGCATCGACCGCAAAATTCAGAGTAACCTCAACGTCATTGCATGATTCGAGCAAAAGATCACGGAAACGCTCAAGTGCCGCACTGGGCACTAGCCCATCGTAACTGAGTTGCTTCCCCGCCGCTTTGACCGGGTCGACCATAATCGGGATACGAACCTTTTGCATAGGGCGCGAATGTTAAAGGATTCAGCACCTGAAAACAAGCGTTTTAGCGATTTTTAAGCGCTTTCCAGCGGGTTTACTCCAAACCCTCTCAACATTTCTAATAAGCGGATTAAAGGCAGTCCGATTAAACTATTCGGATCGTCACCGTGTAATGCCTCGAATAAGCAAATTCCGAGTCCTTCACTCTTAAAACTTCCGGCGCAATTGAGCGGTTGCTCTAATTCAATATAGCGAACGATTTCAGCCTCAGTTAATGACCTAAATTTCACCTCAAACCGATCCACACATACTTTGTGTTGTGACTGACTCGAATCAACGACCGCTAACCCAGTTAAAAACGTCACCGTTTGTCCACTGAGTTCACGCAATTGCTGTTGCGCTCGTTCAATCGTGTGCGGTTTGCCCATGATCTGGCCATTACAATAAGCGACCTGGTCGCTCCCAATGATCAAATGCTGCGGATACTCTGCTTGCAACGAGGCAGCCTTTTGGTAGGCCAAGCGCTGGACCAAATCAGCTGCTTGCTCCCCGACTAAAGGGGTTTCGTCGCAATCAGGCGCTGCCGTGCTGAAAGGTAAACCGAGCTTTTCTAGCAATTCACGTCGATACGGCGACGTAGACGCCAAAACAATAGGTCGTCTCATGATTCCCCCGCAAAAATATGTGATTTCAATTCACTGAGTTGATCAACTATCGCGATCGGGTTATGCCGCGCTAGACGGGTGCGGTCGTGCACCCCATGCGTCACGCCGATACTGGCAACACCAGCATTTGCAGCCATCGCCAAATCGTGCACCGAGTCACCTACCAGCACAGTCTGTGCACTGGTCATACCGCTATGCGCCATAATTTCCTGCAACATTTGTGGATCGGGCTTAGAACGCGTTTCCCCGGCACAGCGCGTCACTGCAAAATAATCCTCTAGACAATGCTCTGTTAAGACCCGATCTAATCCTGGTCGCGCTTTGCCCGTAGCGACAGCTAAGGTAGCCCCTGCTTGTCTGAGTTCATGCAAAAGTGGCAGGGTTTCATTAAATAACGGTGTCGGAGTTTGGTTGGCAACCACGTATTCATGTTTATAGGCTTGCAAAAAGGCTGCATGCTGCTGTTCTGTTAGGCGTCCGAATAACCCTGCTATGGCTGGCTCAAGGCTTAAGCCAATGACATCTTTGACTGCCTGCTCCGACGGAACTGGCAGCTTGAGTTGTCGGGCGCAGGCTTGCATTGAACTGATAATCCGCCCGATTGAGTCCATTAAGGTGCCATCCCAGTCAAACACGACCAGCGCATACTTCAATCTCATATTAGGCGTTCCGTAACTTATGCAACGTCTGTTCAAGCACCTCATCGAGTGGCGCGATGCAATGCACCCGCTCTCCACTCTTAGGATGACTAAAGAACAGCTCGCGGGCGTGCAGAAACAGACGATTCAAACCCAGCGCTCGCATACTCTGATCAAACCCTTGTTCCCCATACTTAGGATCACCGGCGATCGGGTGGCCCGCATGCAAAGCATGGACGCGAATTTGGTGGGTGCGACCGGTGATCGGCGAAGCCTCAACCAGAGTCGCTTGGGCAAACTTTTCAATAATCCGAAATCGTGTTTCAGAGGGTTTACCCTCTGCATCAACCCGCACCACGCGTTCACCTGACTTTAGGGTATTTTTTTGCAGCGGCGCATTGACCACCTTCACATGCGCCTGCCATTGCCCTCGCACTAAGGCTAGATAACGCTTGTCCATGGTTTTATTACGAAGTTGTTCATGCAAATGGCGCAGCGCTGAACGGCGTTTTGAGATCAAAATACAGCCGCTGGTCTCGCGGTCTAGACGATGGACTAACTCGAGTTGTTTCGCTTGCGGGCGCAAGGCACGAAGTCCCTCGATGAGCCCAAATTGCAGACCTGAACCACCATGTACGGCAAGTCCTGCTGGTTTATTCATCACCATCAAGACGTCATCTTCATATAAAATATAATCTTGTAGCGCTTGAATTCGATCCAGCTTTGCCGATGGGAGCGGTGCCGCTGCGGCAACTCGCACGGGTGGAATACGGATAACATCGGCGAGACATAATTTGTAATCTGGCTTGGTTCGGCCTTTATTCACTCGGACCTCACCCTTGCGGATAATTCGATAGACTAACGACTTAGGCACGCCTTTTAGAGCTGCCAATAGGAAATTGTCGAGCCGCTGTCCAACATGATCAGCCTCGACTGTGTGCCAGCGTACCTGCTGGGATGAAACGTTTGCAGTGGGTTTTGTCATAGCGCGCTAGTGTACTCAAACTAGCGCGCTACAGCTAGTGGTTATTACTGAGAAGCAGTACTTTGGGCAACGGGTGCTGCACTCTCGATGGTATAATCAATTTCCATACCATATTGTGAAAATGCCATACCAATACGAGCCCGCATATTCATCTCCGCGAAGCCTTCCATCGCTGGATCAATTGGCTCTCCTCTGAGCATGGCCTCTGCCAGCATAAACTCAAAGAGTTTGGCGTAATGCACGTTTACTGCGAACAAGCCATTATTTGCCATTGGCTCTGCAACCACTTGGTTCGCTTGCTCTGCAGCAATCGCACCAAAATAGAGTGCCAAGGTGGACTCACCGCGTTGTAAGAACAGATCAAGCGGCTCGCCTAAGGTAGCCGCTACAACATCACGCAACGAGACAGCGTCACCGACTGCTGGTAATGGTTGATTCGCAAGCGGTGGGAACGATGCTTGTAACACACTATAGAGTGCTTCGACATCGTCACTACTGATACTCATCAAGGCATCAAAATTACTAAAATCACCTTTACTGAGACGTTCCGCGTCAATCTCATTGACCGCGACAGCAGCCCCCTGCACGCCATTGCCTAAAGCGAGCGCACCAAGCATTGCGGCTGGGTTGGTGGTTTTCATTTCGGCCTGCAGTTGTTGAAGATCAGCACAACTAAAATCGACATTAGCAATGCTCGACCAAATATTGCTCACACTGACACCCAAGCGACCAATATCACTCCCCAAGCCAAAACTCATCATCACTCGATCATCATCACCAACACGCGCCAAGGCTGGAATGAAACCTTGCAACCCAGTCGCCAGTTCCAATGCCTTTGGATCAGCAATCGCAATTACGCTGCGAGTGCTCAATTCAAAGCTGTCGGTGCCATCAAGTTGATATTCCATATCCGAGTACAGTCCCGGGAAAGCGGTGGCAACACGGTCTAAATCGGCGGCGCATTCAGGTGTTTGCCAAGTCGCCATCGCAGCCAATTCCTCAGCATCCAACTGGGCCTGAATGGCTTGCCCGAGACGACTTGATTGCGGCTGAGTGAACAGTTCAACAAGACGCTTTGAGTCAACAAATGCAACCCCGTCAGGGCGCAAGTCATAACGCTTGCTGACCGCTTCAACATAACCTGTGTCGGCTAAAGATAACGCTGGCTTAACCAGTGCCAAGGCTTCTGGCAGATGCGTTGCATCAGCAATATGGCTATTGATCACAATAGTTGCCCACTGCTGCTCGGCGCGGACTAAAACCTCTGCATATTCTTCGCTGTCACCAATCCGATACGCACGCACAGCAACACCATCAACATCTCGCATGGTATGACTGTAGCCGGACTTTTGTTCCGCGCGGTCAAGCATCGCCGCGAAGCCTGCTGCGTCATCAAGTTGCCAACGTAACACAGGCATTGCCCCGACATGGTACATTAACGTACGAGCGTTTTCAGAGAGTCCAGTCAGTTCGCTAAAACGTTCTTGTTCAAGCATGGCGGCGAGAAATTCGTCGACCAATTGCACCACAAACCGCAAGCCTGGACTGTCTTCGCCATTCACATCAAACTCATTTTCAAGTTGGCTTTGCAGATCATCTCGAACCTGTTTGAGTTGCGCTTCAGTCATCATTGACGTCGCTTTAAAATAGTCGACCATATTGATCGGGTTAAATTGCCCGCTAAAAAAGACTGTATCGGCTGGAACTTGAGCTAACAACTCGGCAGTATCTGATTGAGTTTGCTGGCTGTAGTAGTATGCACCATAAGCACCGGCGGCGATTACCGCTGCGGCAATAAGAGTTTTACGCACGAGGCTTCCCCTGTTGGATTGTAGTGTGTTTGTAGTAATTGTTGTGGTTGTAAGAAAATTGTAGTGCTATCACGCTTAAGCCGCAACCTTTATTCAAAGATGTATGTTTTATTGCCAACTGTCACGAAATCATGACATAATAACCTGTCGGAAAAATTCCGCACCGACCGAAGTTAAGCGGTAGCAAGATAACACTATTTTTATGGTCGCTTGAGTGAACTCTAACCCGGGTCATTTGCTCATTATAAGAGGCAGTAAGTCGACGTTATCGCTGTGACATCAATTGTTCCAGCTGATTATTCCGACGCCTAAGTGAGTTACCCCTTCAGTTCAGTCACTCGAGCGAAAAACAAAGTTGCCATAGCATGGCACACGTGGAAGAACCAAGCGCATTTCGGCTGGTAACCAATTGCAAACCTCACGCTTAACGAAGCGGGAGGCGTCAGTACTCGCTGCGGAAGCGTCATGACACCCCACAATTAGAAAACGAAATCGCGATAGCGTAACTGCTTCTCGTGCTATGTTGTGGCTTAGCAGATTGAGTCACAGATATGAAAAGAATGCTTATTAATGCAACCCAGCAAGAAGAATTACGGGTTGCACTGGTCGATGGTCAACGTCTATATGACCTCGACATCGAAAGTCCAGGCCACGAACAAAAAAAGGCCAACATCTACAAAGGTAAAATTACCCGCGTTGAGCCGAGCCTTGAGGCCGCTTTTGTTGACTATGGTGCTGAACGCCATGGTTTCCTCCCGCTAAAAGAAATCGCCAAGACCTATTTCCCAGACGATTACAGTTTCTCTGGACGGCCAAACATCAAAGAAGTCGTCCGCGAGGGACAAGAGGTCATTGTCCAAATCGATAAAGAAGAACGTGGCCAAAAAGGCGCTGCCCTTACCACCTTTATTTCACTCGCGGGGAGTTATTTGGTGTTGATGCCGAATAATCCACGCGCCGGTGGCATCTCTCGTCGCATCGAAGGTGACGAAAGAACCGAATTGAAAGAAACCCTTGATAGCCTCGATTTACCTAAATCTATGGGGTTAATCGTGCGCACTGCTGGGGTCGGTAAATCTCGCGAAGAGCTAGAGTGGGATTTAAATGTTCTCAAGCACCATTGGGCTGCAATCGAAAAAGCAGCAGCTGAACGCCCTGCTCCGTTTCTTATTCACCAAGAAAGCAATGTCGTTTTCCGAGCCATTCGTGACTACTTACGCCGTGACATCGGTGAGGTGTTGATCGATAAACGTTCGGTCTATGACCAAGTTCGTGAGCACGTCACTCTGATTCGTCCTGATTTCGTGAATCGGGTTAAATTATACGAAGGTGATATCCCGCTCTTTAATCACTACCAAGTTGAAAGCCAAATCGAATCGGCGTTCCAACGAGAAGTGCGGTTACCATCAGGTGGCTCGATCGTAATTGACCCAACTGAGGCGTTAACTTCAATCGATATTAACTCAGCGCGGGCAACCAAAGGCGGTGATATCGAAGAAACCGCCTTGCAAACGAACCTCGAGGCCGCTGAAGAAATTGCGCGGCAATTGCGTTTACGCGATGTCGGTGGCCTAGTGGTCATCGATTTTATCGATATGTCGCCAACGCGCCATCAGCGCGAAGTTGAAAATCGTCTGCGTGATAGCTTGAAGCAAGATCGCGCCCGCGTGCAAGTGACTCGGATCTCACGGTTTGGCTTGCTTGAAATGTCACGCCAGCGTTTACGCCCGTCACTCGGTGAATCGGCCAATCACGTTTGTCCGCGTTGTAGTGGGCATGGCACGATTCGCTCAGCGGAGTCGCTCGCCTTATCCATTCTACGCCTGATTGAAGAAGAAGCACTTAAAGATAATACCATTCAGGTACAAGCGCAGGTTCCTGTAACTGTCGCTACCTACTTACTGAATGAGAAGCGCAATGCTGTGATTAAAATGGAGAAGCGTCATAAAGTATCCATTTTGGTCATTCCAAACCCGCATCTTGAAACACCGCATTTTGATGTACGTAGACTGCGTGCAGATGAGGTCGAATCGGCAAATAGTTTCGCGCTAATCGAGAAACCAGAAGATGCCAACGCAGCTCAAATCGTTCTCAATAAAGAAAAAGCAAGCTTCGAAGAGCCTGCACTCAAAGGCCTGCAAGCGCCAGCCGCACCTGCACCAAGTGCAGCTCCGCAAGCAGCGAAGCAAGCGAGCGGCCCAAGTTTGCTCACCCGCCTGGTGAAATGGCTCGGTTCACTCTTCACTGAAAGCGAAGATGACAACAAAAAATCGAAACAAAACCAGCGCAATGGACGCAGCAATAATCGCCGTAATCAAGCGAATCGCAATAACCGTCGTCGTAATCCGCGCCAACGCAATCAAGCGCAAAGAGACAAAGCGAGCGATAGCGACCGCAGCAACGGCAGCGCTGACAAAGATCAGAAAACACGGAAGGAACGCAGTAACAACCGCCGTGGTGGTCGTAATCGCCAGCGCAGTAATGAAACGACTGCAACTGAGCAGAGCAACCTTGAGCAAAAGCAAAAGTCGACTGATGCGAATCAAGAACCCAAAACGCAAGTGCCTAAGACACGTCGTAAACGTCGTGAGCTAAAAGGTTCGGTCCGTAATGGACAAAACCAAGCCGCAGTAGAACAAGAAGTACTCAATACTGAAGCTACCGCGCCTGTTGAAGCTGAAACGAAAGTCGAAGCGAAAGTCGAAGCCACAGCTGAAACCAGCACCGAGACCAAGGTTGACACGGCTGCTGGCGAGCGCAGTCGCGATCGTCGTTCACCACGACATCAGCGTGCTGCAGGCCAACGCCGTAAAGCACAAGAGCAAGCCGCCGCAGAAGCTTCAGAAACTGTAGACACTGTTGAAACTACAGAAACGCCAGTAACAGAGGCGCCAGCCAGCGCTGAAACCACACCTGTTGTTGAAGACACAACTACCGTTGAGACGAAACCGAAAGCGAAAGCGAAAAGCGCGAGTAAGGCAAAAGCAGAACCAAAAGCTGAGCCAGAAGCTAAGCCAGAGGTAGAGGTAGAAGTAGAAGCTGAACCTGAAGAAACAAAAGCTGAAGTAGCCGCTGCGCCTGAGGGGTCCTCTGACGACCAAGCTACTGTTGAGGCCGAGGTTGCGCCAGCCGCTGCCGCGTCGCAAACTGCGGTAGCTGAGCCAGCTCCAGTCGCTGCCAAACCCGAACCAGTCCGCGGTAAAGTCGTGTCAGCGGCAATGGCTAAAGCTACAGCTGTGCCACGCACCGATGCTTTCACAGCTCTTGGTGTGCTGGCTGATGACCAACGCCTGCCGTTCAGTAAGGATGCTCGTGTGGCAAGCTTTACCGAAGCGAAATCAATCGTCTTTGCTGAAATGGCAAAATGCGATGGGCAACAGTCGTGACTGAGTGCACCAAATAAAAAGGCAGCCAACTTGGCTGCCTTTTTTGTTCGCCTACTACGCTGTAATTATGGCTTAAGATTTTCTTCGAACAATTTAAAGATTCGACGATATTCATCAAGCCAACTTGATGGCTGGCGGAAGCCATGCGGCTCGACCGGATAAATTGCCGTTTCAAAATCTTCTTTTTCCTGTTCGATTAAACGCTGAACGAGTCGCACGGTATCTTGGAAAAAGACATTATCATCAACCATAGGTGCGTTGATAAGAAGTGCATCCTCTAAGCCCTCGGTGAAGTAAATCGGCGAGCTGCGACGATAAGCGATCGGATCATCATCAGGTAAATTCAATATATTCGATGTATACCCAGTGTTGTAGTGCGCCCAATCGGTCACTGGACGCAGCGCAGCACCGGCTTTGAATAGACCGGGCTCGGTGAACAAGGCCATAAAGGTTAAGAAGCCACCGTATGAGCCACCGTAAGTTCCAACGCGGTCCGTATCAACATTGGCGTTTGCACCCGCCCACGCGACTACATCGACTAAATCTTCCACTTCCGGAGTACCCATTTGGCGATAAATTGCAGTACGCCAATCGCGGCCGTAGCCCTTAGAGCCGCGGTAATCGAGATCCAAAACGACATAACCTTGTTCGGTTAAGAAGCTATGGAACATGAATTCGCGTTGATAGTTTGACCATCCACTGTGCGCATTCTGCAAATATCCGGCGCCGTGGATAAATACCACTGCAGGATATTTCTCAGCCCGATTGGGATCATAATCATGAGGATAATAAACCCGCGTATAGATTGGATCCTCTACATGGCTCGACGCAATCGGCACAATTTCTGGTGCAACCCAATCGAAACTTGTGAATGTTTCGGTCGCAGTATCGGTTAATTGTTGCGCTGACTCAGTTGCATCGAGCTTTTGCACAAATAACTCAGGTGGACGCAACGCCTGTGAGTTGGTCACCAACAACGCATCTTCGGCAGGACTTAAACGGAAATTATTGATACCGCCTAAATCGGTTAGTTGCTCCATGTTGGCGCTAGCTAACTCGACGCGATAGATTTCATACTGGCCTGGGTGCGGTTTATTGGCGCTAAAATAGATATGCCGGCCGTCATGGCTCACTTGCGGCCCTTCGGTGACATATTTACCTTGAGTCAGTTGCGTTGTGTTACCGTTCAACTGATGTTTATAAAGATGCGCATAACCGTCTTGTTCAGACTGGAACCACAAAACATCATCACTACCCGGCACGAAACCAAACTCATTGTGGGTATAGTTGATCCAGGCTTCATCGTGAAGGCGATGTTGTGATACCAATTGTTGCCCGGCGAAATCAACGGTTGCGATCCAGCGATCTTTGTTATCCCAAGCCTCAAGCATCAAAGCAACCTCAGAGCCCTGGTCATTCCAACGAATCGCACCGTTGCGCCAGCCCCAATCGTTCATCAAAGTGATCGGACGTGGTGCTTTTGCCGATTCATAAGTTTTACCCTGAGCCGCATAGTTTTCAGCTTTAACCTCTGCCAACACATCTTCATCCCAACCTGGTAAAGTGTTGTAGGTCAAAGTACTCACCGACTGCTCAGTCAGATCGAGTACATGAACTTGATGCTCAACCGGTTCAGCGTCTGCCACCCGACGGCGCACATTCTCAGCTTTCACCCGGCCGTCTTCACCAATATAGTTCGGCATGATATCGCCATCATCACGCCAGCTTGTAGGCGCTGAAGTGACCACAATGAGTTTATCGCCTGCCGGTGATAAGCTGGTCGCAACGATTTGCTTATTGCCGCCTAAATAGAATGGTTCAGGCGCTAAACTTGCATTGGCTTGTTGCAATGCTTGGCGCGCTTCAAAACGCTCTTCTCGATCACGACGCTCAGTCTGCACAAACTCGATTAAATCGAGTTGTTCGCGCGCAATAAAATCTTTCGGCGCTTGATTCGCTTCAGGTGCTTGGCTAAGGCGTAACTCAGCTAACTGAGAAATAAGCCCTGTGCGCGGATCCAGGGTAAAAAAAGTATTGCCCTCGGCAAAAGCCAACTGACCATTTGTTAAAAACTGCAACTGTGCCTGGCGCGCGCTATCGCGAGTGAGTTGGCGTAACTCACCAGAGCTCATATCTTTGATAAAAATATCGCCTTCAAATAGATACGCCATCATACTTCGATCAGCATTGTAGACAGCATCTTGGTAGGCGTAAGCATGCATTCGCTCAAGCGGGATCTGGTGCAGTTTGCCGCCTTCAAATGGCAGATGATACCAATCACGGAGGTTACTGCCCTCGCGTTTCTGGGCATAAATCACACCGCTACCATCGGCCAACCAGTAGGCTGATTCAGGTGAGCGGGCGACCCAATCTTGGTCCGCCATAATCTGTTCAAGAGTCAATTCACCGCGCTGAGTGGCGCTCGGGTTGCTAGCTACTTGCACGGTTTCAACAACAGTCGTATCAACAGCTGTGACTTGCGTTGTGGTTGTGCTACAAGCACTTGCCACTAGAGCCGCAGCAAAGGTAAGCGCTAAACGTGTTTTCATGCGCTGGATATCCTCATTTTGAAGTTATTGTGATGTTCCTTTCGCAAGCATTAAAACAAAAAGCCCGACAAACTGCGAGTCGGGCTTCATCAAGTTGCGATAGATATCCGCGAATTTGCGGTTAGACTTGTGCATCCGGCTGCTGTTCAGGAGCCGCTGCTTGGACGAAATCTAAGCTCAAAAGCTTCTGATAGAGACGCTCCAGTTGCGGATAATCAGCAAGCTCAATGCCGAACCGCAAAGCACTATAGACCTGTGGCACCAAGCAGGCATCAGCCATGCTAAAACTATCGCCGACGGCATAATCACCTGCGGTCTCGTGCAGGCTGGTTTCAAACGCCTGAAAAGCGCGGCCAAACCATTCTTGCAACCAGGCTTGTTTCGCTTGCTCAGACACCTGTAACTGCTGGGTTAAGTATTGCTGTACGCGTAAATTAATCAGCGGTTGTAATTCAGCAGCCAAGTCTAAACTCAGTGCACGAATCGTCGCGCGTTGTGCCGCATCACCTGGTAACAGTTTTGGTCCTGCACAGGTCTCATCAAGATACTCGAGAATTGCAAGTGATTGATGCACCACATGGGAGCCATCCACTAGGGTTGGCACTAACCCATTCGGGTTTAATTGACGATACGCCGTTTGATGTTGCTCGCCCCCATCACGCAATAAATGTACAGGAATCGAGTGGTAGTCTAGGCCTTTATAATTCAACCCAATACGCACCCGATAACTGGCGCTTGAGCGCCAGTAACCATACAGTTCCATAGGACCTCCCGTGCTTTATTCGTCGTGCTCTGGGCCGGTATATTGCACAACTTTTTGATCGATCGAACCGAAGATACTGCGCCCTTCTGGATCTTTCATTTCAATGCGAATGGTGTCACCAAACTGCATGAATCCGGTCGTTGGCTTGCCATCACGAATCGTTTCGATCATCCGCACTTCGGCAATACAGCTATACCCCACCCCGCCTTCTGCGATCGCACTACCATGGTCGGTGCCTTGCTTATTCGACACGGTTCCTGAACCAATGATCGCGCCCGCGCCGAGGTGACGAGTTTTCGCTGCATGAGCAACCAATTGACCAAAATTAAAGGTCATATCTTGGCCTGCATCAGGCTTACCAAAAGGTTGTCCGTTGTATTCACTTAACAGTGGCAAGTGAACTTTAAAATCATGCCAATGCGAGCCGAGCTCATCTGGGGTGACCGCGACGGGTGAAAATGCTGAGGATGGTTTCGATTGGAAGAAACCAAACCCTTTGCCTAATTCATTTGGAATTAAACCGCGCAGAGAAACGTCATTCACCAACATTAATAAGCGAATCGCAGCACCTGCTTGTTCCGCAGTAGCACCCATAGGGACATCGTCAGTGATCACGGCAATTTCACCTTCAAAGTCGATTCCCCAGCTGGTGTCAGCCATTTCGATATCATCTTTTGGACCAAGAAAATCATCCGAACCACCCTGGTACATCAATGGGTCAGTCCAAAAGCTTGGCGGCATTTCTGCATTGCGCGCCTTTCGCACAAGCTCCACGTGATTTACATAAGCACTGCCATCCGCCCATTGATAGGCACGCGGTAATGGGGATTCACATAATGCTTCGGAAAAGTCCTCGGCATCGTCCAATTCACCAGCGTTGAGCGCTGCGTATACTTTTTCTAGTTCAGGAGCAATACCATCCCAGTCATCAAGCACCTCTTGCATAGTTGCGGCCAATGCTGGAACAGCGACAGCCCGACTAAGGTCGCGGCTTACCACCATTAATTGTCCGTCACGTGTGCCATTTCTGTAGCTTGCTAATTTCATAAATATCCTTGGTTAGTCTTTTTGCTCTTGCCAACTGTAGACATAGTCTTTGTTTTCAACGCTCGCACAAATTTCGCCCATTTCCAGTGCGTCACGTGTGTCTAACATCACTGCGATTTCATCGGTAAACTTCTTCTTGTACTCCATGCCCGCTTTAAACGCTTTTGGATGCGGACCATGGGTAAAACCAGCTGGATGGAAGGTTACCATGCCACGGTCGATATTATCGCGGCTGAAGAAGTCCCCTTCGTGATAGAACAGCACCTCATCATAATCATCGTTATTATGATAAAACGGCACTTTCAAAGCGCCTGGGTCAGACTCAATAGGGCGTGGTACGAAGGTACAGACCACAAAACGCTCCGCCACAAAGGTGGTGTGCGCTGATGGCGGTAAATGATAGCGATGACTCATCAATGGACGAATATCACGCCAATTAATCCGCACAGGGGCTAAATCGCCGTGCCAGCCTACTGCATCAAGAGGGTTGTACGGATAGGTAATGACCGATACTTGACCGTGTCGTTTTACCTCGACTTTCCAACTCTCTTCACTGTATTGCGCTTGAAATGCAGCATCGATTTCTGGCACATCCAAACACGCTGGATCAAAAATGGCGTGATTGCCAACCAGTCCTTTTTCAGGGAGCTGATAGCTGCCATTGGTCGCTTCAATCATCACCAATTGCATCGGCTCGATCGGCTCTAAACGCCATGTTGTAGAACGTGGAATACTGAAATAGTCGCCTTTTTCAAGGGTGATATGACCATAATCACAGTAAAGTTCGCCGCGCCCTTCGTGGACGAATAGCAACTCATCACCATCTGCGTTTCGAACTAAAAACTCCATTTTTTCTTGGCAATGCCAAATACGGAATTTACAGTGCGCGTTATGCAACAAGTTCGGCGCACGCCATGGTGAAATGGTTTGCGGATGCGTGAGTTTATTGAAGTCGAAGCAACGCGGACGTAAGTCCCCTTCCCACTCACTCCAACCCGTTGGAGCATGACGATGATGAAAGTGCGTCGCAGGACCAAAAAAGCCACTGCGACCGGCTTCACGTTCATAGACCGCTTGCTCCGGGAAGTCCGCGTGAGCCTGCTTTGAGCTCACGCCAGACTGCTTCGGAAAGCTAATCCATTTACGCATCAGTTAGTACTCCACGGCGAATTTGGTCTTCTTCGATCGATTCGAACAAGGCCTTAAAGTTACCTTCGCCGAAACCTTCGTTGCCCTTGCGTTGAATAATTTCAAAGAACACCGGACCAATCACAGTTTGGGTGAAGATTTGCAATAAAATACCATCTTTCATCGGCGCGCCATCAATCAGAATTTGTAGCTCACGTAATTGCTCAACGTCTTCTTCGTGGCCTTCGACACGCTCGTCAACCTTCTCGTAATAGGTATCCGGAGTTGGCATGAAATCCATACCGATCGCACGCAAATCGCGCACTGTTTTGTAGATGTCATCACTGGTCATAGCGATATGCTGAATCCCTTCACCATTGTACTCACGCAGGTATTCTTCGATCTGTGATTTGTCATCATGAGATTCGTTAATCGGAATCCGAATCTTGCCACATGGCGCGGTCATGGCGCGGCTTAACAGGCCAGTCAACTTGCCTTCTATGTCGAAATAACGAATCTCACGGAAGTTACCAATGCGCTCATAGAATCCAGCCCAGGTATCCATGTTGCCGCGGAACACGTTATGAGTGAGGTGATCCACTTCATAAAGACCTGCTGCATGGTCTTTCATCTTCTGTTCCCAGCCGTCATAAAAATCAAAATCTTGCTTGTATACTTCAAGATCTTGATAGTTATCGATAAAGTTCAAAACACTCGCGCCGATACCATAAACCGCTGGGTAATCAGCTTCACCAGCCGCGACGTCACGTTCAAATGCTTTTGCACCGTTGGCAAGGGCATGCTCAAAAGCATGTTTTGCATCAGCAACCCGCCATGCCATACCACAGACGCTCGGTCCGTGCTCACGCGCGAACTCTTCAGCTTGCCCACCTGGCTCTGCATTGATGATGAAGTTGATATCATTTTGCTTGAATAACCACGCTTGCTTGCGTTTATGTTTCGCAACCTCGGTAAATCCTAGCTTATCGAACAAATCTTTAAGGGCTGCAATTCCGTCCGCATCGGGAGCTGTGTACTCAACAAACTCAAAACCGTCAGTTTGGAGCGGGTTATATGAAATATCAGTCATCTTTGTTCCTCGTTGTAGAGTCATTAGGGTTGTTTGCTATGGCCCTAATCATAGTGCAAAAATCGAAAATTCCGATCTCAATGGCCGAAAAGACGCGGACTTTTGAGCAACGCACGACCTCCAACTTTCGTAAAGAAAGAATTACAGAGGCCGATAGCAGGTATATGACAGGGAGTTTTTCGTACTGAAATCGCTCCACTAAGGCGAAAAACTTGGTACGTTTACTTTACAGTTTCACTCGCAGCGGTACGTTTGCGCTGCTTACCGATCCCGTATTCACGCAGCTTGTTGGCGACGGCTGTGTGGGACAAGCCCAACTTGCGAGCGAGCTGCCGAGTACTTGGATAACTCGGATAGAGCCGCCGTAAAATGGTGGCTTCGAACTTCTTGACTGCCTCATCAAGGCTACTTTCTTCCAAATCAACAGCGAGACTTTCTTGCGCTGTTTGTAACTCTGGTAAGTGCAGATCTTGGCTATCTAAGCGGTCACCTTCGAGCATTGAAATCGAGCGAAATAGCACATTTTCGAGCTGACGAACGTTGCCAGGCCACTGATAACGTTGCAATTGCTCGCGTGTTTCCCGGGTCAATAACACCAAACTGCGGCCCAGTCGCTGGCATGCCTGCAGGGTAAAGTGTTCAGCAAGGATCGGAATATCCGTTTTACGTTCCCGCAAAGGCGGAACGGATAACGTCAATACATTCAACCGATAATAGAGATCCTCGCGAAAGCGCCCTGCTTCAACATGCTCGATCAAATCATTTTGTGCCGTACAGATGATCCGCACATCAACCGTCACTTCGGCTTCCTCGCCAATACGGCGAAACCGACCATCTTGAATAAAACGCAGTAATTTAGCTTGCAAACCGTTCGACATTTCTGAAACTGAATCGAGCAGGACGGTGCCGCCATTGGCTTGCTCAAAAATGCCCTTTTTTGCTTCGGTGTGCGGCGCAATACTGCCCTTGCCATGGCCGAATAATTCACTTTCGGCAACGTTATCCGGCAATGCTGCACAATTGATCGCGAGGAACGGCTTCTCTGCTCGTGCAGACGCTTGATGACAGGCCCGCGCCAGGAGCTCTTTACCGACTCCGGTTTCTCCTTGAATCAGTAAAGGCACGTTCAGCTCGGCCATCCGCGACGCTTCTTTCACTAGCCGCTTGAGCTGGCTATGTTCACCTAAAATTTGCGCAAAAGCGTCCTGCTGTTGAGTCCGTTGCCACTGGCTTGCTAAGGGTTGTGGCTTACAGGTAATAACCGCGCCGGCAAAGCTTGTTTGGCCAGAGTCATCAGCGATCCATACCGGTAGCATATCGGCAAAATATTTACTGCCGTGAATCGACACTTGTTCAACGGTCGCGTCTTTTGGACTCTTATCGAGCCAGCGCTGAATGTTAAAGCCACTCAAGTAATGCGAGAGCGGTTGTCCTTTGAGCTTATGCCGATGCTCAGCCAAAATAAGTTCAGCCGCATCATTGGCAATATCAATGATTCCTTTGTTATCAATCGATAAGACCGGATCAGGCAGTTTTGAAAGGAGCAAACCGTACTCATAGTGCTCACGCTCAGATGGCATGAAGGCGACGGTTTTGACGTCTTTTACATTGGGGATGCGACGGATTTCCGGCATCAAATGTTGAAAGTCAGAGAATTCTAATTCTGGAAAGTTGAGAAATATTTTACCTTTCGGATCGACTTCGATACCACGCAGATCGATTTCGTGATCCCGCAAAATTTGCAGGACATCCTGACATAAACCAAGGCGATCATCGCAGCTAATTTCTAGACGCATACTCAGCTTTACTCTTCGTTAGACTGTAAAGTTGAGTATACAAAAAACGCTTATTCAGATCACTCCAAATAAGCGTTTATTTAACGGATTTGGTCGCAAACTTTTATTCGCTATCGAGCACTGCGTCAGTTTTCGCGGCCATGATGAAGTCATTCTTGTGTAGACCATTAATCGCGTGGGTCCACCAAGTGACCGTTACTTTGCCCCACTCTGTCACCAAGGTTGGATGATGAAACGCTTCTTCGGCAACTTCGCCAACGCGGTTGGTGAATGCGAGTGCCAGCTTAAAGTTTTTAAATTTGAACACACGCTCAAGTTGCATCACACCATCTCGCACCACTGGGGTCCAGTCTGGAATTTCACGAATCAATTCAGCGAGTTCAGCATCCGTCACCTGGGGTGCATCAGCGTTACAGGCTTCACAAGTTTGCTGTTTTAGATCAGACATTTACTACGCTCCGTTACAATATTAAGCCGCAGGTTTCGGTGGAAACTTAGGTTCAAATAAGCCCAGTTCCATCGCTTCATGAACTAAGCTCATGATATCCAAGTCGGCGATTTCAAAAAGTTGTTCTGTGCTCTCAAGGGTGTAATAGATCGGCTGCATGATATCAATCCGATACGGCGTGCGCAGTGCATCAAGTGGGACCAAGGGTTTACGTTCAGCTTTGTCGCTATTGACCGCATATTCTGTCTCGCCAGGTGAAGACAAAATCCCGCCGCCATAAATGCGGATCCCATCCGCTGTTTGCAGCAATCCAAATTCAACGGTGAACCAATATAAACGAGCTAAATAGACCCGTTCCTTGGGGCTTGCGTTCAAGCCAAGTTGCCCGTATTTGTGGGTGAAATGAGCAAAGGCTGGGTTGGTTAACAGCGGACAGTGACCAAATATTTCGTGGAAGATATCTGGCTCTTGCAGGTAATCGAATTCTTCCCGCGTACGAATAAAAGTCGCCACTGGGAACTGTTTATTGGCTAATAACCGAAAGAACTCATCAAATGGGATTAAAGCCGGCACTTGTGCAACTTGCCAGCCCGTCTCTCGCTCTAACACTTGGTTAATTTCTGCTAATTGCGGAATTCTATCCTTGGGTAAATCAAGGAGCTCAAGGCCATGCATATATTCATCACAGGCTTTACCTGGAATGTGCTGCAGTTGCCGAGCAACGAGATCGTGCCAAATTTGATTTTCTTCAGCGCTCCAATGAATAACGCCCTGTTCATCTGGCTGTCGCGAAACGTACTTGCTCTGTTTAGCCATGAGATACAGTTTCCTCTTGTTGTGCTGTTGATTCTGTTAAACGTTGTAGACCAAATTCAAGATCAGCGATGATGTCATCGACTGCTTCTAAACCGACCGCGATTCGAATTAGGGTATCACTTATGCCCGCAGCGGCTCGCGCTTCTGGCGTGTATGGGGAATGCGTCATCGACGCCGGATGCTGAATCAGGGTTTCGGCATCACCTAAGCTCACGGCAATGGTTATCATCTGCAGCGCATCGATAAAGCGCTGCGCGGCAGCCATATCGCCAGCAAGCTCAAATGCAATCACCGCGCCTGGACCATGCATTTGGGTTCCCATTAACGCTTGCGCCGGGTGTTCTTTAAAGCCCGGATAATACACCTTGGCTACCGCTGGATGCTGAGCAAGATAAGCCGCCACTTGCTGGGCATTGCTTTGGTGCCGTTCCATGCGGATATCAAGGGTTTTCAAACCGCGTAAAATAAGCCACGCATCGTGCGGACTCATTGTTGCCCCCATATCCTTAAGGGTCGTCATTTTAATCAAGCCGATATCATCGGCGTTGCCGCAAATGATGCCTGCAACAACATCACCATGACCATTGAGGTATTTGGTTGCGCTATGGATCACAATATCAGCACCCTGTTCGCGTGGGCGCTGCAGCAGTGGTGTCATAAAGGTATTATCAACGACTAATCTTGCTCCGGCCGCCTTTGCGAGCTTGGCAACAGCGGCAATATCGATGACTTTCAAATGTGGATTAACCGGAGACTCCAGATAAAACAGCTTGGTTTTATCGGTCACTTTCGCTTGCACTGCGGCTAAATCAGAGAAGTCGACAAAATCAACAGTGATCCCAAACCGGGTAAATAAGTGCGAAAACAGCGCGAAACTGCAGCCATATAAGGCATCGGCAATGATAATATGGTCACCTTGCGAGACGAAAGCGAGCGTCGCTGCAGAGACAGCGCCCATGCCTGTGGCGCATGCTGCACCCGCCTCGTAACCTTCGAGCAAAGCAACCCGCTGCTCAAGCTCACAGGTCGTTGGGTTGCCCAGGCGAGAATAAATGTAACCCTCCTCCTCGCCCGCAAACCGACGCCCACCTTGTGCGGTATTCTCAAACGCAAAGGTTGCGGTTTGATAGAGTGGAGAGACCAGCGCTCCGTGTTCATTCGCTTGCTTCGCACCGTGAATTGCAACGGTCGCAGGCTGCCAATTATTGTTATGTTTGTGGCTTGCCATAGTCAGTTCCATGTTGTTCAGTTGCAGCAAGATTGCATTGCGAGCCGTGCCCACGCAAGTCCTAACTGTCCGCCAACATGGCAACAACTGTAACGCTAATTTTCCACCTTAACTTTGCCTTGGCGTTCAAATTTGGGCAGCACCCGTCCAAGTCGACTCAGGATACGTGGTTGGATATCACTAAGGCGCGCTGGCTGCTGCGTGTTAAAATGCAGCGGTCGACACAATGCCTGCGCCTGAATCCCGAGTCGTGCTGTCAAAATACCTGCGCCGAACCCTTGCCCAGCACGTAATGACAGACGCCCCATCAACTCGGTCCCAAGCAAGCTGGTGCCCATATCAATTGCCACTTCGGACATGGCGACTAAGGCCAAGTTACTGAGCACCTGGCGCCATAAGCGGATTCGACTCCAATAGCCCAGCTCGATACCATAAGCTTGCGCAATTGCTGTCACCAACTTTTGATTACGCCATGCCATGCCGGCCGCATCGAGCAATGCAACGGGGCTTAACGCAACAAATACCGCACTCTCGACCGCAGCGCGCGCGATGAGCTCCTGAACATCTTGGTCGACCCGCCGCAAAATCTCGCGCTCAAATAGCTGCTGTTGCTCGGCCGCACTCAGCTGCTGATGCTCAACACGATGCCAAACCACCCATAAATCTGGACGTCGCAATAGTTTGAGGCTTAGCGAGGCATTAAATGAGCTAGGGTCACGCTGCCACTGCTCGCGCCGCTGTTGCTGTTGTTTAAGTCGCTGCAGGCTCCGCAACTCGCGGCCAGCCCAGGTTAACCCGAGCGCCATTAACAGCAGTGCAAAAACGGCCCACGCCATACCAAGTAGCGTATTGTTTTGCCAGCTTTGATACAGCGTCCAAGCTAACTCAAATACGGCCAAAACCGCTGCTACGGCGAGCATCAACAACAGTACGGGACGCCCCTTTGACTTTGTTTTTCGCTCGCCGAGGCTTGCTTGCAGGATCTCGAGCTCTTGCTGCTGAGCAGTTGCCAGTGGCGTAAAGTCATCGTCCTTTTGAAATACGATATGTGCTTTCTTCATACTTCGTCTCGGGTGAGAAATTCAATAATTTGGTCCATCCGAATCGCCGCAAATGGGCGTTTCGAGACATCCGGCAGTGGCGTTAACTGCGGCAACGCAAGCGCCTGTTCAAACTGTGCGATTGAATCCGGCAAGTCGGCTAAATAAAACTGCACCCAATTCTCACCATCAAAGCCGCGCAGTAGCAATTGCTGCTGCTGATTTTGGCCAAGCTCAGTTACCCGCAACGACGCCATCGCAAAATATTCTCTGACAAAGGGCTCCTGCTCAAATTGCTCTACTGTAGCCTGCTCTACCAATTGCTGTAACCATTGCTGGACCAGCTGCTGCTGCTCAGGTAACAAGTAATCGGCCTTACTTGCGACGAATGCAACCCGGTCAATGTGCGGCTTAAACAGCCGCCGCAACCAATGGTTTTTGCCATACTGGAAAATCGGCATGAGTTGCTGCAAGGCTTGTTGCAGGTCAGCGAAAGCCGCAGGTCCGCGGGCCATTGCACCCAGGATATCGACCATCATGACTTGCCGATTAAAACTACGAAAGTGACGTTCATACATAGGCGCTACAAGCTCTTTTTTGTAGCGCTCAAAACGCTCCGATAACGCCTGATAAACTGGAGATTGGGGCTGCTGCTGCGCCTCCGGCCAAGGGAAGAAATCAAGAATCGGGGCCTGCGCATAAGCGCCAGGTAAAAGCGCCCGTCCAGGCTGTAACCAATACAAACCATGTTGATTACGAAGGCTTTGTAACATCTCTCGATACCTTGCCGCCTGGGTACGAATATAGTGTTCAATAAGCTCGTTATTGGGTGCAGTCGGGAGTGGCAGACAATCACTCTGCCAGGCTTTAAATTCAGCCTGTCGCGACGCTTGTTGGGATAATTCAAACTGCTGTTTAGACCATTGCTCGTAACTTAGGTTGAGCAACGGCAAATCAAGCAACCACTCACCCGGATAATCGAGGATATCAATAACCAAGCGTTTGCTTGAAATGATATTTTTCAGCAATCCCGATTGTCTTTTTAGATGAACCGTTAAGCGGATTTCGCTCATTTGTGTGGTTGACTCAGGCCAACACGGTTGTACTTGGGTTAACGCCTGCACTGCCTGCTCATAGTCAAACCGGGCAATCGTCCAATCGGGCTGCGGCGTGAATTCAACAGCAGTAATAGCCCCACGACTCGCTGCCTCCCAAAAACTCACCGGCAATTCACCAGCATGCTTAAAGTGGTCAATGAGGCTAGTGATAAAGGCTGTTTTGCCCGCACCGCTAAGACCGGTGACCGCAATCCGAATATGATGATCAAGGCCGCGATCGATTAGATCACGGCCTTGCTGTTGGGCTTTTAGAAGAAACGACTCGATTGTCATTACAGCTGCTTGAGCTCTCGATCCAAACGATACGCATTGGAGGTGACGTAACGCTCCATTTTTTGCAAGCGCACTTCTAAGTCTTGATACTCGCCACTGACTTCACGGAATGCGCCAGCAGGTGGCTCTCCGGCTTGCCAAATACGCTTCTTAATGGCGATATGCTCTTCTTCTTTAAGCTGTTCTTGCTCTGGCTTTTCATCCAAAATAAACCAGCCAGCGATATAAAGCACGATGACAAAACCTTGGCCAAATACCGCAGCGGTTACACAGATAATGCGTACTAACCAGGTTTCGATGCCAAAGTAATCAGCGATCCCTGCGCAAACTCCGGCAATTTTACCTTTCTTCTTATCACGCAGTAATTCACGTTTCTCTTTACTCATGAACGCTCCCTCCACTCAGGTGATTCAGCATCAAGGATCGCTTCGAGCGTCTTGATTCGTTCACGCATTTTTTCGCCTTGGCGCGCCAAGCTTTGCAAAGTAGCGAGATCCTCAGCAGACAAGCCCTCACTCATTTTACGCTTTGCTTTGTAATGCATGATGACCCAGATTGGCGCCACAAAAATCATGAACAAGATTAACGGCGCTACAATAATTGTTTCAAAGTCCATAGCTCAATTCCTTACTTGTCTGTCATCTCTTTCAAAATCTTACCGAGCCGAATTATTCAGCTTTGTTTTTCTTCATCCGCGCCCGCAATGCTTCAAGCTCGTCGTTCACTTTATCTTCTGATTCGAGCTCAGCAAACTCGTCACGCAGGGTCTTCTTACCCATGTCATAAGCTTCAACTTGAGATTCAATATCATCAATTTTTGACTCATAACGCGCAAACTTGATCATCGCATCATCAATTTTAGAACTATCGATGCTTTTTTTCACTTCAAGCCGAGTGCTGGCCGCGCGTTGGCGCATGATGATCGTTTTCTGACGCGCCTTGGCATCAGCAAGCTTCTCTTGCAACTGCGCGACTTCGTCATTAAGCCGCTCCAAATGTTCGGCAATTTTAGTCATCTCGTCTTGCACAGCTTGTTCTTGCTCAAGCACTTGATGACGCTCAGCAATGGCTAAGCGAGCCAAATCTTCGCGGTCCTTACTTAAAGCTAATTCAGCTTTGCTTTCCCAGTCTTGCGCAGCCTGTTGAAAACGCGCTGCCTGACGTTCGGCATCTTTCTTTTCCGCGATCAAACGGGCCGAAGTAGAACGCACCTCAACTAGAGTGTCTTCCATTTCTTGAATGATCAGGCGAACCATTTTTTCAGGGTCTTCAGCTTTATCTAGTAAAGCGTTTAAGTTGGCATTCACGATATCGGTAAAGCGTGTAAAAATACCCATAATTTTTTCCTCAACTCATTAAAATTTTGTCAATTTACACTGTCGCTAGTAATAGATGCACATACCATGCCAACTTTTCTTTTAAAGCGGATAATCCAGTAAAATCGGTGATTTAGTGCTTTTATTGGAAAAAACATTGACGCCCTGTCGTTAGCAATTACACTAATATTTAGTCGTTTTCACTAAATACAACAATTACAAAGAGTGGTCAGCGCATGAGTCGTTTTCGCGACGCCGATAATTTAATTGGCCAAGCCAATAGTTTCCTGAGCGTGCTCGAGCAAGTCTCGCAAATCGCACCACTCGATAAACCCGTTCTGATTATAGGTGAACGTGGCACGGGCAAAGAGCTGATTGCCGCGCGCTTACACTACCTTTCGAAACGCTGGGAACAAGCTTACGTTAAATTAAATTGTGCTGCATTAAGCGAATCCCTGCTTGAAAGCGAGTTATTCGGACACGAAGCCGGAGCGTTCACCGGCGCCTCGAAACGCCATGAAGGGCGCTTTGAACGAGCCGACAATGGCACTTTGTTTCTCGATGAACTGGCGAACACGTCAGCTTTGGTGCAAGAAAAAATCTTACGCGTGATTGAGTACGGTGAGTTTGAACGGGTTGGTGGCAGCCGCACCGTCAAAGTAGATACCCGTCTCATTGCGGCGACCAATGAGGATCTGCCGAGTCTTGCTGAGCAAGGTAAGTTTCGTGCCGACTTACTCGATCGCCTCGCCTTTGACGTAATCACCCTACCCCCTTTGCGTGAACGACGTGATGATATTTTGATCCTGGCGGAACATTTCGCCATCCAAATGGCACGCGAACTCGAATTTGAGTTATTTAGTGGTTTTACTGAACAAGCGAAACGAACCTTACTTGATTATCATTGGCCGGGTAATGTGCGGGAGTTAAAAAATGTAATAGAGCGTTCTGTGTATCGCTTGGGTGAAAGCCACAACCCTGTTCATGAGATTATCCTTGATCCATTTGCTAGCCCATACCGTCCAAAGCCTGCCGCGCATCGCCAGCAACCCACTGAAAATGACCACACCAGCAGCTCGACAGCAGCGCCAACTGAACCAACTGAACAACCAGTGACGACGGTAAGATTTAACGATGGTCCGTGTGACTTCAAAGAAGTCATTGCTGAGTTTGAAACCCGCTTGTTACAAGATGCGCTAAAGCATGCACAATTTAATCAGAAGAAAACCGCTGAGTTACTTGGTCTAAGCTACCATCAACTGCGGGGCTACCTGAAAAAGTATGCTTTACTTGAGGGGCCTAACTCGTGAGCCGTCTCCCGCTAGGACTAATGCTCATGATGACCGCATTCGTGCAAGGATGCAGCCCAGCGAGCCAACGTCCGGAGCCGTTGCAACAAGGCCTGATTTATTGCTCGGAGGGAAACCCTGAAAGTTTTAATCCGCAACTCGTCACTTCAGGGACCACCGTCGACGCGACTTCGGCGCAGCTTTATGACCGTTTGCTTGATTATGATCCCGAACGCCAAGAGTTTCTCCCAGGGTTAGCGAAAACTTGGCATGCACTCGATCAAGGGACCCGTTATCGCTTTGAACTGCGCCCCAATGTCGGCTTTCATCAGACGAATTGGTTTACCCCAACGCGTAACTTTAACGCTAAAGATGTGATCTTCAGCTTCGAACGGTGGCTCGATCCAACGCATCCGTATCATGCAATCGGTGGGGGGCGCTATCCCTTTTTTAGTTCCAGCGGTTTACGCTCGTTAATCAGCAAGATCGAACAAGTCGATGATTATACTGTTGATATCCACTTGCGCCGCGCAGATAGTTCGTTTCTAGCCAACCTAGCCACTGATTTTGCGATTATTCTCTCGGCTGAGTATGGTGCGCAATTATTACAGCAACAACAGCCCGAACAAATCGACCGCCAACCCGTAGGCACGGGGCCGTTCATTTTTGAGGAGTTCCGCAAAGATGCGGTAGTTCGTTATCGCCGTAATCAGGATTACTGGCGCCAAGCAGCCGCCATTGAGCAACTGGTTTTCTCGATCACACCCAATGCCAATAAACGGATGTTAAAATTACTCACCGGTGAATGTGATGTGATCCCCTACCCCCTGGTTGATGAATTACAGCAGTTGGCGGATACCAGTGAAATCAAGGTCACCAGTGCGATTAATCCAAGTGTCGCGTTTTGGGCCTTTAACACTGAACGTCCTCCTTTTAATCAGCCCTTGGTCCGCCGAGCACTAGCCCATGCCATTAACCGTAGCGCGATAATTGATGCGATTTATCAAGGTAATGCCCGCACCGCAACCGGGATGCTACCGGAGACATCCTGGGCCTATGCAGCTCAAGAAAGCGGCTATGTGTATGACCCTGAGCTTGCTCAGGAACTCCTCCAACAGGCTGGGTTCCCACAGGGCTTTAGCATGGACATCTGGGCCATGCCGGTACAACGCGCTTACAACCCCAATGCCCAACGGATGGCGGAGCTTATCCAAGCCGACCTTGCCCGCATTGGCGTGCAAGCTAATATCGTCAGCTATGAATGGAATGTCTTTCGGCAACGCTTAGCACAAGGGGAACATGATAGTGTGCTGATTGGCTGGGTGGCGGATAACGCAGATCCAGATAACTTTTTTCGGCCAGTCTTGAGTTGCGCCGCAAAACAAAGTGGTAATAATCGTGCGCGCTGGTGCGACCCTACGTTCGACCAATTACTGCTGCGGGCGATTAGTGAGGATAAGCGCTCGCAACGCACCGAGCTCTATCGCCAAATTGAACAATATGTGTTTACCCAAGCACCATTAATTCCAATCGCTAACTCGTTACGCTTCCAAGCCCAACGAACCGACGTCGAAGGCCTTACCCCACCCTCCTATGGTGGTCTCGACTTTCGCCAAGCACGTCGTCTAGAACAGGAGCCGCAGCAATGAGATATACCCTGCAGCGCCTGCTATTACTGCTGATTACTTTGGTACTGTTAAGCCTTTTTACTTTCTCGCTGAATTATTTTTTTCCTGGTGATGTCCTTACCAATATGACAGGTATTCGTGCAATCGATGCCAACCAGTACGCAAGCGTTGCACTTGAACGCGACATAAACGCCTCTTTCCCGCAACAATATATAACCTATCTCGGTCATATCTTGAGCGGACAATGGGGGCAATCTCTGATCACGCAAGAAGATGTATTTCAGACCATGACACCACTCCTTGGTGCATCACTGGAACTCATCGTATTAACGATGTTGCTCTCTATGCTTTTAGGGGCTCCATTGGGAATCTACGCAGCCTTAACTGAGGGCGGTAGCTTTGACCGCATCATTACCGGATTAGGGTTAAGTAGCTACTCGATTCCGGTATTTTGGTTGGCACAAATGCTGATCTTGTTCTTCGCAGTAAAGTTAGGCATCGCACCTATTTCAGGGCAAATTAACCCTCTTTATGATGTTCCAGTCACAAGCGGTGCGGTGCTTATTGATATTTGGCTCAATGATTATCCGTATCCTTATGCAGCGCTCCTCGATGCCCTAAATCATTTATGGCTGCCGATTATTGTGCTCTCGATTATGCCCATGACCATGCTGATAAGGATTACCCGTGGCGCCGTCCTCGATGTACTGCGGCAAAACTATATTCGCGCCGCGCGTGCACGTGGTTTGAAAGGATCGACGATTCTTACTCGGCATGTTCTGCCTAACGCCATGCAGCAAGTGGTGGGACAGTTAGGACTGCTATTTAGTTTATTGATGAGCAATATTATTATTGTTGAAGTTATTTTCAACTGGCCTGGTATTGGTAGCTGGCTGGTGAAGAGCATTTATGAGCGCGACTACCCCATCTTACAGGCAGGTGTGCTGGTATTCGCAACCCTCATCCTATTGGTCAATGTTGCCGTTGAGTTATTCCACGCATGGCGCTATCCGCAAGTAAGGAAAGAGCTTTATGCCGAATAACAGTATCTATTATCAACAACGCGAGCCCTCACCACTGCGCTCCATTTGGCTTTTGATGAGTAGCAACCCTTTTGTAGTCGTTGCATTTTGGGCATTAAGTATCATTTTCGTACTGATGCTGCTGTCCCCGCTGATCACCCCATATGATGCCAACCAGCAGTTTGCTGATGCTATCTTGCAACCCCCTTCGTGGCATAACGAAGGAGAGATTCGTTTTCTCTTCGGAACCGATGATCTTGGTCGTGATCTGCTCTCACGAATTATCGCAGGCTCGGTTTACAGCTTAGGTTATCCTCTTGTTGCCGTTGCCTTCGCTGCCCTGATAGGGATTGCCATCGGCGCTTGGGCAGGGCTCAGCTCTGGCATGCGCTCATCAGGCTTAAATCATATGCTTGATGTGATTCTTTCGATTCCGTCCTTACTGCTGGCATTGGTGATCATCGCGATTCTGGGACCATCCCTATTTAATGTCATGCTCGCCATTACGCTGGTGTTAATTCCGCAGTTTATCCACAGTGTACGCAATGCGATTCGAGATGAAATTCACAAAGACTATGTTACCGCATCCAAACTCAATGGCTGTTCAACCTGGTATTTGCTTACTCGGGTTATTTTCCCCAATATTACTGCGACTGTGGTGATGCAACTCACCTTCGCCCTATCCACGGCTATTTTGGATATTGCTGCACTTGGATTCCTTGGCTTAGGAGTTCAAGCACCGGCACCTGAATGGGGCACTATGTTGGCGCGCAGCTTAGACCAAGTTTATTTGTACCCTTGGACTATGGTATTGCCCGGATTAGCTCTTTTCATCACGATTTTAGCGATTAATGTCTTAGGTGATAATTTGCGTTTGTCTATCCAGAAGCGGGTTGAGCAATAATGAATATACTCGATATTCGCAATCTCACGATTGAACTCGATACCTCTGCAGGTCCAGTGAAAGTGATTGATAAACTAAGTTTACAACTCGCTGAAGGTGAAATTCATACGCTCGTGGGTGAATCTGGTTCAGGGAAAAGTCTGCTTGCCAAAGCTATCCTCGGCTTTATCAACCCACGCTGGAAAATTACCGCAGACCGACTCTGGTGGCGCCACTACGACTTACTCGGATTGAATCCAGCCCAACGGCGGATTGTAACCGGTCGCGATATGGCGATGATCTTTCAAAATCCAGGCAGCTATTTAGACCCCAATCACACCATTGGAGAACAACTCTCTGAAGCCATTCCAAGTGGCGAATTAAAAGGGTTTTATCTACGCCGCCGGACGGATAGAAAAGTCCGAGCAGAACGCTTATTGCACCGCGTTGGGATTAAACAAGCAAAAGAAATTATGCAGCGCTATCCCTATGAAATATCCGAAGGTTTAGCGCAAAAAATCAGTATTGCCATGGCGATTGCTCATAGCCCTAAATTATTAATTGCAGATGAGCCAACCACCGCGATGGAACCCTCAACTCGAGCGCAGATTTATCGCTTGCTTGGCAAGCTTAGTGCCAGCCAAGGGATGTCGATCCTGATGATTACCCAAGATTTAACCACTATGATCCCTAACAGTCAGCGCACTTCACTAGTGTACTGTGGGCAATTAATGGAAAGTGGCACGACTGAGCAGATCTTAAACAAACCAAGCCATCCCTATACCCAAGCGATGTTGGAAATGAGCCTGTTGGATCAATCCGTGGCACCTAAATCGCGCCTACCCACCCTGTCCGGCGCGATTCCAACATTACAAAACTTACCTATAGGTTGTCGTTTAGGACCCCGTTGTCCGCGCGCGCGCCGCGCTTGCATCCAAACCCCGCCAACAACCCGCAAAAAGCAACATAGCTTTGCTTGTCATTTTCCCCTAAGTGAGGATGAGTAAGATGACAAAGTTACTTGAAGTTGAACAACTTAGTAAGTCTTACCGGCACAAAACGGGGCTCTTTAGCGGGACCAAAATTGTCGCCCTGGAGCCTTTAAGTTTTTCGCTTGAACGCGGCGAGACGCTTGCCATTATGGGTGAGACAGGCTCAGGTAAATCAACTATCGCCCGACTTATCGCGGGTGCCGAAAAACCTAGCGGTGGTGAAATTCGGTTAAACGGCAAACCCTTGCAAGCGACGGATTACGCCGAGCGCTGTCGCAATATTCGAATGATTTTTCAAGATAGTCTGCGTTCCTTGAACCCGCAGATTACCGTAGGTAAGCAATTAAAAGAGGCCGTGCGCTTCAATACCAATTGGGATGCAGCAACCCAACAACAGCATGTGGTTGAAACTCTACGCAAGGTCGGCTTATTACCTGACCACTATCACTTTTATCCGCATATGCTCTCAAGTGGACAACAGCAACGGGTGTGTATTGCTCGTGCCATAGTGCTCGCGCCGCAAATCATCGTTGCTGATGAGGCATTCGTCTCATTGGATCCATCGATTAGAGCTCAAATTATTAACTTAATTCTAGATCTGCAGCAAGATATGGGTATTTCGTTCATTTTCGTCTCACATTCGACGGAGATCGTGAAACACGTTGCTGACAAGATATTAATAATGCATCGTGGTAAAATGATTGAATTCGGACCGACGCAGGTATTGGTCAATCATCCTAAAGAGACATATACGCGCCATTTATTGCAAACAGGCACGCTCTAGACCATGCCAAATTCGGCAAATTTTCTCACAATTAAGGAGTAACGCTTTGGAAACAGGTACGCTTATTTCATTAGCGCTCTATTTCATCGTGATGTTGGGCATAGGTTTGTATGCTTATCGTAAATCGACTGATGATGTCTCGGGCTATATGCTCGGTGGCCGACAACTTGGGCCGGCAGTAACCGCCCTCTCGGCTGGCGCATCAGATATGAGTGGCTGGATGCTGATGGGTTTACCCGGAGCCATCTATGTTTCAGGGGTATCGCAGGTTTGGATTGCGGTAGGGCTGGTGATTGGCGCCTACTTAAACTATATCGTTGTTGCCCCACGCTTACGCAGCTACACCGAAGTCGCCCATGACGCGATTACCATTCCTGATTTCTTTGCCAAGCGTTTTGATGACCGTGCTCGGTTACTGAGAATTTTCTCATCACTCGTCATCATCATCTTCTTTACTTTATACACCTCAGCAAGCTTGGTCGCTGGAGGAAAGCTCTTTGACAGTTCATTCGGGATGGACTACTCAACTGGACTCTGGGTCACCGCAGGAGTGGTCTGCGCCTACACCCTGTTCGGCGGCTTCCTCGCTGTCAGTATGACCGACTTTGTGCAGGGTTGTATTATGTTCGTAGCCCTCGTTCTAGTGCCGGTCGTTGCCATTTTTGACTTAGGTGGGATGAGCACAGTAAATGCAACAGTGAGCGCGATCAATCCAGATTTTCTCGATTTCTTCCGTGACGCGAGCAATCCCGATAGCTTAACAAACCAGCTGTCGTGGCTCGGAATCATCTCCCTACTCGCTTGGGGGTTAGGTTACTTTGGGCAACCGCATATCATCGTCCGCTTTATGGCAATCCGTTCGCTTGCCGACATTCCGGCCGCACGCCGTATCGGTATGACCTGGATGATTGTGGCAATTATCGGTGCCTTGGTCACAGGTTTTGTCGGGATCGCCTATGTCAGCGAGACCAAAATGACCCTGGGTGATGCAGAAACCATCTTTATCATTTTCTCGCAATACTTATTCCACCCACTTATCGGTGGTTTCCTGCTTGCGGCTATTCTCGCTGCCATCATGAGTACCATCTCGTCGCAGCTGTTGGTGACATCAAGTTCTCTGACAGAAGACTTTTATAAAGCATTCTTGCGTCGTGATGCGAGTGACAAGGAATTAGTCTTGGTTGGTCGTATTTCGGTGCTACTGGTTTCTTTGGTAGCCATCGCGCTAGCATGGGATCCACAAAATACGATTCTAAGCTTAGTTGCTAATGCTTGGGCAGGCTTTGGTGCAGCATTTGGACCGGTCATCATTTTCGCGCTGTTCTGGAAACGCATGAATCGCTACGGCGCGCTTGCCGGAATGATTGCCGGTGCGGCAACAGTGTTAATATGTATTTACGCTCCTATTCTTGCCGATGGTGCGACGATCAGTAGTGTTATTTACGAGATTATTCCGGGCTTTATTGCATCAAGCATTGCAGTTTGGGTGTTTAGCTTAATGACTGCTCCACCGGCTTCGGAGCTTACGGATAAGTTTGAAGAAATGGAACGGACCTTCGATCATATCTAAGTAAAAGCTTCTGCCAATAACAAAAAACCGCAGCTTAAGCTGCGGTTTTTTTATCCTCGACGTTTAACGTATAACTCAAGTTCACTCAAGATATAGTCCTTACGTCGCATCGTTGTTTCGTAACCAAGCTTAATCGCCTCTTGTCCGCGATCGAACTCCAATAAGCCGATATGGCCGAGTTTAGGTTGAATCAAAATATCAGGCGGATCGCCCGCGATTCGTGCCTTTGTGATGCGCTGCTGCATGATGTCGATCGACCCCGCCATCACGCCAAACATTCCCGGAGCTTTAACGTCAGAGCCATTGAACCAGCCTTTCACTGAATCCCAATATTGCTGTCCAGCGCCCAGAAAACTCTTAAAAAAGTTCTCATCATTCTGCGCCTCGGGCTCAAATTGTTCAGCCCGTTCTGCAGCAAAAGATTCTTCGTCTACTGAACTTCCCTGCTGACCAATTACGTCCGCATCAGGATCTGGCGTAACCAAGCTCGAACGTTCACGCATTTCTTGGGCAAATGCAGTCAATTGGGAATTAAGGTGCACAGCTATCACAAAATCGGCGCCCAATGCACGACAAAGTGACACGGGAACGGGATTTACTAGGCCACCATCGACCATCCAGCGCTTGTTATAAGCATGCGGTGCGAGTAAGCCAGGCATAGCACATGACGCACGTGCAGCATGATAAACATCCCCTTCACGGATCCAAACTTCTCGTCCTGTATAGAGGTCCGTCGCAACCGCACCATAGGTAATTGGAAGATCTTCAATGTTTACCGCACCGAAGCGTTCGCGCGCATGCTCAAATACCTTCTCACCTTGAATCAGCCCACCATGACTAAGGCCCATATCGAGCAGGTTAAACACCTCCCAACGGCCCATATCAGTGACCCACTGTTCTAGATCTTCTAATGCACCAGAAGCAAAACCGGCTCCCACGAGGGAGCCGATTGATGTTCCTGCAACCATGTTGACTTCAATACCCATCTCAGTCAGAGCTTTAATAACTCCAATATGAGACCAGCCTCGGGCAGCACCCGAGCCAAGTGCTAAAGCAACTTTTGCATATTTCATACTATTCCATTATTAAATGAGTTCATCTGTATCGATTGAATCTTCCGCTGCGTTTGCCTCTACCGCAGAGTCTTTAGACTTCTTCGGCTGCAGCAGCTCAGCCCGCAGTTGTGCTTCGATTTCTTCAGCAATCGCTTTATTTTCGGCCAAGAATTTCATTGCATTTGCTTTACCTTGACCAATTTTATCGCCTTTATAACTATACCAAGCACCGGCTTTATCGACGATTTTCTGTTTCACACCCAGGTCGATGAGTTCACCTTCTTTCGAGATGCCGGCACCATACATAATCTGGAACTCTGCTTGTTTAAATGGCGGCGCGACTTTGTTTTTGACGACTTTAACACGCGTCTCGTTACCCACCACTTCGTCGCCTTCTTTGACTGCACCGGTACGACGAATATCAAGACGAACAGAAGAATAGAACTTGAGCGCATTTCCGCCAGTCGTCGTTTCTGGATTACCGAACATGACCCCAATTTTCATCCGGATCTGGTTGATAAAGATACACATACTATTCGACTTCTTAATGTTCGCAGTAAGCTTACGCAATGCTTGCGACATTAAGCGAGCTTGTAAACCAACGTGGCTATCGCCCATTTCACCTTCAATTTCAGCTTTTGGCGTAAGTGCTGCCACCGAGTCGACAATGACGACATCGACCGCACCAGAGCGCACCAACATATCGCAAATTTCCAGTGCTTGCTCCCCGGTATCCGGTTGCGAGACCAGCAGATCATCAACGTTAACACCAAGCTTCTCAGCATAGACAGGATCAAGAGCGTGTTCAGCATCGACGAACGCACAGGTTTTTCCTTGCTTTTGCGCTTCGGCAATAACTTGTAAGGTGAGTGTTGTTTTACCACTCGACTCAGGACCGTAGATTTCAACCACACGACCAAAGGGTAAGCCGCCGATACCTAGGGCGATATCCAAACTCAATGAACCCGTTGAAACAGATTCAATATCCATGGTTTGGTTATCACCAAGGCGCATAATTGACCCTTTCCCGAACTGCCGTTCAATTTGGCCTAATGCTGCTTCTAACGCTTTTTGTTTCGTGTTGCTCATGCTATCGTCCGCCTATTACTCTGTATGAGATGATTTTCAGTATACTGTAAATTTATACAGTATCAAGTAATTTTTTTAAAACTCTGCAATGCTGTCAAGATCGTCGCGCTCCGCACCGCATCCCGGTCACCCGAAAAATGCTCAGCCCAAGTCATTACATTTGTGGGTGTAGCGAGTCCAAACCAAACTAAGCCAACCGGCTTCTCCGGTATCCCGCCATCCGGTCCCGCAATTCCCGTGACCGCCACGGCAATCTCAACTTGTGCTCTTGCTCGTGCTCCAGATGCCATTGCTGCAGCCGTTTCTGCAGAAACCGCACCATGTTCAGCTAGGCATTGCGACGACACACCTAATTCTTGCTGTTTCAATGCATTACTATAGGTGATGTAACCACCTGCAAACCAAGCTGAACTTCCAGCGATTGCACTCATAGCATAACCGATTCCACCACCGGTGCAGCTCTCAGCAGTCGCTATGTGATAATTTTTTGCTTGCAAAAATTGCCCTAAATCAGCTGCTGCGTGCAAAATGGATTGTGATAACATGGTCACCATAAAATCCTCTAGTTAGCGGCCCTAAAGGGATAATAACAGGCATGTCGGAAGCAAAAAATAGTACGCTCGATCTTTCTTCGCATACCCCCATGATGCAGCAATATCTGCGTATCAAAGCAGACTATAGCGACTTACTTTTATTCTATCGGATGGGTGATTTTTACGAGCTTTTCTACGACGATGCCAAGCGCGCTGCTACCCTACTCGATATTTCCCTAACTGCGCGCGGACAAAGCAACGGCCAGCCGATTCCGATGGCTGGCGTACCTTATCATGCGGCAGAAAACTATCTCGCACGCTTACTTGAGCTCGGTGAGTCCGTCGCAATTTGCGAACAGGTCGGTGACCCTGCCACCAGTAAAGGCCCAGTCGCACGTGAGGTAGTGCGCGTGCTAACCCCGGGAACACTTACCGACGAGGCGCTCCTGAGTGCCGACAAAGAACAGCTGTTGGTTGCGCTTTGCCCACATAAATCAGCTATTGGGATAGCCACTCTCGATCTTGCCAGTGGGCGCTTTAGTGTCCTCGAAGTTGCCGATTGGCAACAGGCGCAAGTTGAATTAGCCCGCCTCGACGCAGCTGAATTATTAGTTCCGGAAACACTGCAATTAAACCAGCCCGAGCAGTATTGTGCTTGCACTCGAGCCCGCCCGGAGTGGGAGTTTGATTGCGAGAGTGGCGAGCGGATGTTGTTGCGACAATTTCAGGTTGATCATCTTGACGGATTTGGAGTGGGTCATCTGCAGGTTGCATTAGGCGCCGCGGGAGCGATTTTAAACTATCTTAAAGTAACCCAACGCACTGCCCTCCCACATATTCTCTCGATCCAAGCTGAACGCCGTGATGAGGCGCTCCTGATCGACCCTGTGAGTCGGCGTAATCTTGAATTGACCCAATCCCTCTCGGGTCGCAAAAACAGTCTCTATGACATTCTCAATCAAACCTCCACCGCGATGGGAGCTCGCTTACTCAAGCGCTGGCTGACTCGACCACTGACCGATCATAGCGCGACCAATAAACGCTATGACACGGTCGCAGCTTTGCAACTTACTGCGATGGAAGATATTCGGCTGAATTTGCGCCAAATTGGCGATCTTGAGCGCATTTTGGCACGGGTCGCCCTCAAGTCGGCCCGCCCTCGCGATTTATCACGCTTGCGCACCGCCTTAGCAACCTTGCCCAATTTACAACAGCAACTCACAGGCGCCGCCTTACAAGATTATCTAACCGCTCTTGAGCCCATACCAGAGCTAACCGCGTTACTTGAGCGCGCGATTATTGCTGACCCCCCCTTGCTGATCCGAGATGGTGGCGTCATTGCCAGTGGCTATGATAGTGAACTCGATGAATATCGCGCATTGGCGCAAGGTGCCAGCGACTTTTTGCAGCAAATCGAAGTACGAGAGCGGCAGCGGACCGGTATCAGCACCCTCAAAGTGGGCTACAACAAAGTTCACGGTTACTACATTGAAACAAGTCGCAGTGCCAGTGGCCAAGTACCGGACGACTATCAACGTCGGCAAACCCTTAAAAATGCCGAACGTTATATTATTCCTGAGCTCAAAACCTATGAAGACAAAGTCCTTCAAAGTCAAAGTCGCGCGCTGGCTCGCGAAAAATACCTTTATGACCAGTTGCTTGAGCAATTACTCGAGCACTTAGCCGCATTAAAGCAGCGTGCTCAGAGCCTAGCCGAACTCGATGTCTTGTTAAATTTTGCCCGCGTCGCAGAGCAATACCGCTACACTCGCCCACAACTGAGTTCAGAACTTGGCATAAAACTGTTGGAGAGTCGTCACCCAGTGATTGAGCAAATCCAAACAAATGCATTTATTGCCAATGATGTCAGCTTAAGCCCAAGCCAACGACTGTTGCTTATTACCGGTCCTAATATGGGCGGCAAATCAACCTACATGCGCCAGACGGCACTGATTATCATCATGGCCTACTGTGGTTGTTTTGTGCCAGCCGATCACGCAACGATTGGTCCTATCGATCAAATTTTCACCCGCATCGGTGCCTCTGATGATCTCGCCTCGGGTCGCTCTACCTTTATGGTTGAAATGACCGAAGCGGCCAATATTTTGCACAACGCGACCGCTTCAAGTTTAGTACTGATGGATGAAATCGGTCGGGGCACCTCGACCTATGATGGGTTAGCGCTTGCCAGCGCCTGTGCCGATGCGCTGTTGAATCACAATCAAGCTCTAACCCTTTTTGCGACCCATTATTTTGAGTTGACCGAGCGCATCGGAACGCAACCGGGAGCACATAATGTGCATGTTTCCGCAGTTGAGCAAGGCGACCAAATTGCCTTTCAGCACAAACTCGAGAGTGGCGCCGCCAGCCGTAGTTTTGGGATTCATGTGGCACAACTCGCCGGTTTACCGAATGCAGTGGTCAATTTAGCCCGAACTTATCTTGCTGATTATGAGCAGCAGCACAGTGCCGCCCCCGTTAAAGCATCCACACCTATGCCGCAGGTGGCTCCAAAAAGTGCGTTAGCTGAAGCAATTAAGCAGTTAAATATTAATGAAATGACGCCGTTACAGGCGTTGCAAGAGCTACAACGTCTGCAACAACTATCGCAGCAGGACGATTAGTTTCGTTCAAACAGAAATTCGAGGCTTAAACCCTGTTGCTGCAACATATCGCGCAGCCGGCGTAATGCTTCGACTTGAATCTGGCGCACTCGCTCGCGGGTTAGGCCTATTTCGCGACCGACATCTTCAAGGGTTGCAGGCTCGTGCCCAAGCAGCCCGAAGCGCCGCGCCAAAACTTCTTGTTGCTTATCGGTCAAACTAGTTAACCATTGCAAAATATGTTTTTGTAAATCGTCATCTTGCAACAAGCCTTCGGGGCCCGAGTCGTTTTCGTCAGAGAGCAAATCAACTAAGGCTTTATCATTATCGTCGCCGCCCATCGGGGTATCAACCGATGAGACGCGCTCGTTAAGGCGGAGCATGCGGCTCACGTCTGCGACCGTAACATTCATTTTTTTCGCAATTTCTTCAGCCGTTGGCTCATGATCAAGAGTTTGCGCGAGCTCACGCGCTGCTCTTAGGTAGGTATTGAGTTCTTTAACCACATGGATGGGTAATCGAATCGTACGCGTTTGATTCATAATCGCCCGCTCTATGGTCTGGCGAATCCACCAGGTTGCATAGGTTGAGAAACGGAAGCCTCGCTCCGGATCGAATTTCTCCACTGCCCGAATCAAGCCAAGATTTCCCTCTTCGACTAAATCGAGTAATGCCAAGCCACGGTTGGTATAACGGCGTGCAATTTTGACAACTAAGCGGAGGTTGCTCTCGATCATCCGAGCGCGCGCCTTCTCATCTCCTTTTAAAGCGAGTCGCGCAAAATGTACTTCTTCTTCCGCACTCAGTAGCGGTGAAAAACCAATCTCGTTGAGATAAATCTGCGTAGCATCGAGCTTTTTCTGCTGATTCGCGCGGTTCGCAATGATATCGTCAAATAACTCATCATCTTTTAGCGACTGCTCATCGGCGGTGGCTACATCTGACTCTTCGAACTCATGGTCAGTTTCTGATTTTCCCGTCATCACTTCCCCTTAGGCAGATAATGCCTTGGGTTTACCGATTTACCTTTAAAGCGAACTTCAAAGTGCAGCTTGATACGTTCTGCATCGGTATTCCCCATTTTTGCAATTTCCTCACCCGCTTGCACCCAATCCTGCTCACCGACCAGCAGTGCACTGTTATGAGCATAAGCGGTGATATAATCATCGTTATGTTTCACTATGATTAAATTGCCATACCCTTTTAACGCATTGCCCGCATACACCACTTTACCGGCTGCGGCGGCATAAACCGATGTTTGCTCGGTGCCTGCAAATGCTAGACCTTTGCTCCCCACTTCAGTGGGCGAGAATTCACTGATAACCGCGGTCTGTGCCGGCCATTGCCAAGCGATATCTTTACTTGCTGGATAATTTTCGACAGCACGCGGTAACACAATTGGTCTAGGGTTTTTAATTTTTTGTGTACTCTGAGTCTCAACATACTCGTTATTTGACTCGGACGCAATTACTGCTTGAGAGGAATTTTGTGAAGTCTTACCAGTACTTACTGCACCAGAACGGTGCAAAATAAGCTCTTGGCCGGGATAAATCGTGTAGGGTTCTTGGAGTTGATTTAACGTTGCAATAGTACGAATATCAATATTTGCGCGAAACGCAATAGAGTAAAGCGTATCGCCACGCTCAACTGTATAGCGCGCTTGCTTCAGGCTCGCAGGTTCGAAATCATGAATCGTTTTGCCAGTGTAAATCCGTTTCACTGGCGCTCTTTCACCATCCGATTGGCTACAAGCCACCAGCAGCAGCGGTGCGATGATTATCGCAAGTAACGCTTTTTGCTGCCGCCAATGACCATCCATGATTATGCCAAAGCCCCCGGTACCAGTGGAACAAAGCGTACATCCCCTAATTGCTTTTGCTCAAAATGATCACCAAATCGACGCACCACATACAACTGTTGCCGCTGTTCGCCAACCGGGATAATCATCACCCCACCATCACTAAGTTGCTGCAATAGTTGCTCGGGTATTTCGCGCGCGGCGGCAGTCACAATAATACCGTCAAAAGGCGCCCGACTTGCCCAGCCCTGCCAGCCGTCACCATGGCGCATTTTAACATTGTGCAGATCCAGTTGTTTTAAACGTCGCTTCGCCTGATATTGTAACTCGGCGATCCTCTCTACTGAGTAGACTTCAGGAATTAAGCGCGCCAACACGGCCGTCTGATAGCCCGAACCTGTTCCAATTTCCAATACTTTGCTGCAGTCATGCTGCATAAGTAATTGAGTCATGGTCGCGACCATTAAGGGTTGCGAAATCGTCTGCCCGTTACCGATCGGTAAGGCGGTATTCTCATAGGCTTTATGAGCAAGTGATTCGGGCATAAACAAATGCCGAGGCAAGCTCTCAATAACCGCTAAAACACGCTCGTTAGTGATGCCCTCCTTGCGCAGAAGTTGCCCTAACCGACGCGCCATGCCTTGAAAGTTCTGGATCATTTCTGTGTTGTACCTAACCAAGCTTGCAAGGTGTCTTGATGACTTTGTGCGGTCATATCTAAGCTCAATGGCGTAATCGAAACATACCCTTCACGCACGGCGTGAAAGTCAGTTCCCTCCGCATCATCGAGTTGACCACCAATTGGACCATACCAAAAAATCTCGCGGCCGAACGGATCACGATCACGCACCATAGTTTCAGCACGGTGTCGACGTCCAAGTCGGGTGACTTTAATGCCTTTTAGCTCATCATAAGGGCGCGCTGGAACATTGATATTAAGAATCGTATCTAGCCGTAATGGCACTTCAGCCATGCCATTGACAATATCAGCCACGACTCGAGCGGCGGTTTCATAGTAATCATGGCTATGCGAACCCATGGACACAGCGATAGCTGGGAAGCCCATAAAACGCCCTTCCATCGCCGCTGCGACAGTTCCCGAATACAACACGTCATCACCCATGTTAGGGCCGTCATTAATGCCACTGACCACTAAATCAACGTCGTCAGCGAGTGGCGAGTTAGTGCCTAAATGAACACAATCCGTGGGGGTGCCATTGAGTGAATAGAAACCATTTTCGAGCTGTTGAAGTCGGAGTGGATTATGTAGCGTGAGGGAATTACTTGCGCCACTACAATTGCGATCAGGAGCAATCACCCGACATTGCGCTGTTTCTTTCAGTACGCGGTGGAGCATTGCGATACCTGGCGCATGCACCCCATCATCGTTACTGATCAATAACTTCATCATAATAATCTACGCCTTTCTCTTGTGTTCTCAGTCTATTAAATTAACCAACTCACGCAACACTGCGGTCGCAAAGCTACCACTTGGTAGTTGAAACTGCACCTCAACCGCATCATCACCCCGCCACTCATAATGCGCCGCCGCGGGTGTCAATAGCATAGGACGCCAGTGCCGGCTTACCCGCTGCTTCCGCAAACCATTAAAAATATCAGGTTCAGCCTGATAAAGTGGCTCGACGAATTCAGTTTCGGGTGAATCTTGCAGTAATTCACCATCCGTTAACGAGGCGGTGACCCGCACATCACCACTTTGCCAGCGTTGGAGAATCGTGTCATCCACTTCATCAACCACAAAAAAAGACTGACTACCTGCTAATTGCATGCGGTCTCCGATTTCTGGGGCGAGTCGTTTCGCTTTGATCCGCGCAGAGACGACTTCATTAAAAATAAAACTCCGTAGCGCCGATAGATACAAACTCTGTTGAGGCCGTTTCGGACGTCGTCCTTGCCCCCGTAACCACGCACTTGCGGCAGTTAAATTATGTCCATCACGACCAAATCGTTGCAAGCCAAAATAATTAGGTACGCCTTGCCCAATGACGCGTTGCCAGTTCACTTCAAACTGATCGGGTTGACTGATATCAGTTAACAAAATTTTGAAGTGATTGGCGTGATGAAAACCTCGTTTTAATTTGCGGGGCTGTAATTGCGCCTGTAATACGCGAAATTCTGGATGCACCAAATCCTGCCACGGCAACAGCTCACGGCCAGGTAATTGCACCGAAAACCACTGTTGCGTCAATGCTTGGCGGTCCTTTAATCCGGAAAAACTCACCCACTTTGAACTTACTCCGGCCCACTCAGCAAGCTTATCTGCGACAAATTGGGTATTGGCACCACTCTTCTCGACCCACAACCACTGATGCTCGCCCTCACCTGTCGATGGCGGCAGCTCAGCCACTTCAATGACCTGAAAATGTTCTGGTAATTGTTTAAAGCGCGCCTCGACAGCTGGCTTGGTCGCTAAATAACTTAACTTGGCAAAGCTGTTAAGCGCGTCCATCAAGTGCCTCTAATAACACCACTGCATGGCATGCGATCCCCTCTTTACGGCCGACATAGCCAAGTTTTTCAGTGGTCGTTGCTTTGACATTTACACGGGTTATCTCTGCTTTGAGGAGCGCGGCAATACGGTCACACATTTGCGGAATAAATCCTGCTAAACGAGGTGTTTGGGCAACCACGGTGACATCAAGGTTGCCTAACTTAAACCCAGCGGCTTGGACATGCTGGAAAACCTGTTGTAACAGTAGCGCGCTATCTGCTCCGGCGAACTGCGGATCGGTATCGGGAAAGTGGCGACCTATATCGCCTAGACCTAACGCCCCGAGAATAGAATCAGCAACCGCATGAAGCACCACATCGCCATCAGAGTGAGCCTCTAAACCTTGATGTTCAGGAACGTATACGCCCCCTAGTATCAGAGGGTTATCCCCGCCGAACTTATGTACATCAAAACCATGTCCGATTCGTATCATTATTCTTTTTCCAACTGTTGAATAAAGGCGGCAGCCATCGACTCATCGCCTGGCTGAGTAATCTTGATATTGGTTCGCCGTCCAAGCACTAACTTTGGCGCTAGCCCCAAAGCTTCAACCGCTGAGGCCTCATCGGTTAACTGTGGATCCGTTACTCCAACAATCCGCCAAGCATCGAGTAATATTGACGTGGCAAACACTTGCGGTGTTAATGCTTGCCACAAACCCTCGCGTGGAATTGTCGTATCGATGGTTTGATCCGCATGCGCCCGCTTGATGGTGTCCGCAACAGGTAGCGCCAAAATCGCCCCGGCTGGATGCTGTAAACCTTGTTCAATAACTGCAGCAAGCTCTGTTCGCGCTAAGCACGGACGCGCAGCATCATGCACAGCGACAAAGCGATAGCCTTGCTGCTGGGCAAATTGCACCCCTGCTGCGACAGATTCGGCCCGACTGGCGCCTCCCGTGACACGATGAATGGGAATGCTTTGCGGTAATTTAAGCTGACTAAAATACGGATCGGTTGCCGCGACGACTACGATAACTGCGCTTATGCGCGGGTCACGAGTGACCGCCAAAATACTGTGCTCTAAGACGGTTTTTCCCGCGATTTCAAGATACTGCTTGGGAGTGGCACTTTGCATTCTCTGGCCAACTCCAGCTGCGGCGATAACGGCGGCGACTTGCTGTTTTGTTTGCATTACTTTGAATCAGGTTTGATTGGCACCAGGCGAAAAAAGGTTTCCTCTCGCTTGATTAACCCGAGCTCATTGCGAGCTCGCTCTTCAAGCGCCGTGTCACCCTCACGTAAATCAGCGATATCCGCAATTAAAACTTGATTACGCTGCGCCAACCGCTCGTTAGCTTCGGCTTGTCGCAATACTTCTTGCTGCATTCGCCAATAATCAGGCAAACTGTTCTTGCCAAACCATAAACGGTATTGGAGCGCGATCAGGATACACAGAAACACTAGTTTCAGTAGACGCATAGCGTCCTCGCTTGTTGCCTTGATAAAATCTATTATGAAGTCATTATGCCTGCCTGAAAAGCCCTTTTGCAATGCGTATTTCGGCGCTACGCCAAGCTAATTTAGGAAACATCCATGCTGGAATGGTTTATCATCCCTTTGATCATGTTCATTGGCGCATTATTACAAGGTATTACCGGGTTTGGTTCCGGTCTTATTGTCGTACCTTTATTGAGCCTGTTGCTCCCGCTCACCTTGCTGACTCCGGCATTATCGCTGGTGAACGTTGCCCTGACTGCTTATCTTTGTTGGCGCTTACGCGCTCATCTGCGCCATTTTCAATACGGCGCCTTATTAATCGCTGGCTGCTTAGCCAGCATCATTGGTGCAATTAGTCTTCATTACTTTGACCCCAAGTTATTGCAATTACTGCTCGCAATCGGGGTCACTGCAACAGGTATCGTGTTTTGGTTTGGGGTCAAATTTCCGCTCAGCGCCCATTGGACAGCGCAGTTTCTGGTGGGGTTATTGGCAGGTTTCAGCAATGGTGCCCTGACTCTCGGTGGGCCGCCGGTGGTGCTCTACTTTAGCCAATTAAACTTACCGAAATTCCATTTTCGGGGCGCTTTGAGTGTCTTTTTTCTAGCGCTTGCACTGACCAATGTTGCAACCTTCGCGAGTCAAGGCGAATATCAAGCAACCACCTTATTGTTAAGCTTTAAATTGCTTTTAGGGGCAATCTTAGGCGCAACTGTCGGCCATTCAGTCAGCCAGATTTTGAGTGAGGAAATCTTTCGCAAGCTGACGCTGCTTACCGTCATATTTGCCGGTTTGGTTGCCTTAACTGGGGTGTTTTAGCAGAGATTTGAGGTTAACCCGGCCACTTAATAGTGGTGGCTAAGAGGATTTCTCGAAGACTCAAGGTGCGCGGTTCCGTACGACCACGATGATTCCATTGATGCCCACAAAAAGCTGCGGTCAGCATGTTTTTCTCAGGGCTCACTAGGCGTAACTGGGAACTTTCCGATTCAAGGCAAACACCGCTGAAGTCGAACCATCCGAATTGATTTAAGTGTAACTTGCGCTGAGCGCTATCAATGCGATCGATCGAATCTAAACGAACACATTGTAGGGTTGGCGATAAATCGCAAACAGGTAAAGCAAGCCCTAATTTGGCCTGTTTAACACACCATTTTTCAAGGCGCTTTTGCATCGCCTCAGTAACGGTCAATTTGGCTTTTTGCGGAGCTTGCCAACTCGCATTTTGCTCATCTAAACCAAGTTGGATGGGCAGCTCGAGCATCCGTCGAGCTGCCTGTTTAACGTAGTGCGGAACACTCTGTAAGCGACGTTGTAACCCCTGAGCAGAGTGCACCTGCGCATGCGCAAGATGATCCAGTTCACGCTCATAAAGGGCAGTACAGAGCTCGGAGAAAGCTCCGTTGTGAGTTAACGGCTGAAAGATATCGGCCTGCTGTATCACAATCTATTACCCTGTCTGCGTCACATAAACCAAATCTAAGCGCTCGCTTTCACTTCAGCTCGGCCACGATATGGCGCTTGCTCACCGAGTTCTGCTTCGATTCGTAACAGCTGGTTATACTTAGCAACACGGTCAGAACGGCACAGTGAACCGGTTTTAATTTGACCCGCTGCGGTCCCTACGGCTAAATCAGCAATGGTGGCATCTTCGGTTTCCCCTGAGCGATGTGAAATCACTGCAGTAAAGCCTGCCTCGCGGGCCATCCGAATCGCCGCAAGGGTCTCTGATAAACTACCAATCTGATTGAATTTA
The DNA here is from genome assembly GCF_003987435.1 of Pseudidiomarina taiwanensis. Classification (GTDB taxonomy): domain Bacteria; phylum Pseudomonadota; class Gammaproteobacteria; order Enterobacterales; family Alteromonadaceae; genus Pseudidiomarina; species Pseudidiomarina taiwanensis. The sequence goes on from NZ_PIQG01000001.1 coordinate 593,232, forward strand.
ATCAAAATTGAGTTACCAATCCCTTCGCGAATACCACGCTCTAAGATTTTAGTGTTGGTCACAAACAAGTCATCCCCAACTAACTGGACTTGAGCCCCTAAACGCTCGGTCAGAATTTTCCAGCCATCCCAATCGCTCTCATCTAAACCATCTTCGATCGAGATAATTGGATAGCGCTGACAGAGACCAGCAAGGTAATCAGCAAAACCAGCCGCATCGAATGATTTCCCCTCACCGCTTAGCTGATACATACCATCACGATAAAACTCTGATGCAGCACAGTCGAGTGCCAAGGTGATATCGCGACCCAGCTGATAGCCGGCTTGTTCTACTGCAACTTTAATCACTTCTAAAGCAGCTTCGTTTGACTCAAGATTTGGAGCAAAGCCCCCTTCATCACCGACCGCCGTGCTCAAACCGCGCTCTTGCAGAACTTTTTTCAGCGCGTGAAACACCTCAGCGCCCATGCGCAGGCCTTCGTGGAAGTTTTTCGCACCGACCGGTTGAATCATAAACTCTTGGATATCAACGTTATTGTCAGCATGCTCACCACCATTGAGAATATTCATCATCGGCAACGGCATACTAAATTCGCCTGCAGTTCCGTTTAACTCGGCGATATGTGCATAAAGTGGCAGCCCTTTGCTGGCGGCAGCTGCTTTCGCAACAGCGAGCGACACTGCGAGAATCGCATTAGCGCCAAGATTTTCTTTATTATCAGTACCGTCTAAGCGAATCATCGCCGCATCGACGGCTTGCTGATCGGTAGCGTCCATCCCTTGCAAAGCAGGAGCAATTCGTTTCTCAACGTTTTCAACTGCAGTTAACACCCCTTTACCTAGGTAACGAGACTTATCTCCATCACGCAATTCCAAAGCTTCGCGCGAGCCAGTCGAAGCACCACTTGGTGCCGCTGCGCGGCCCCAGTTGCCATCACTCAAATGAACATCGGCTTCAATAGTAGGATTTCCGCGCGAATCCATGATTTCGCGGGCAACAATTTTCGCAATACTGGCCATGTTTAGTTACGCTCCTCTGTTACCGTTAGCTGTGGCGTTGTTTTTGATATAAAGCAGCGGCCTCAATAAAGCCGCGGAATAATGGGTGCCCATCACGCGGAGTTGAGGTGAACTCCGGGTGGAACTGAGCAGCAACAAACCAAGGATGATTCGGGTTTTCAATAATTTCGACCAACCGATTATCGAACGACCAGCCAGAAATCACTAAACCCGCTTGCTGTAATTGCTCAACGTATTGGCCATTCACTTCATAGCGATGGCGGTGACGCTCTTTAATCTCTGCTTGACCATACAATTCGAAGGCTTTGGTTCCTTCAACCAAATTACATGGTTGCGCACCCAAGCGCATGGTACCGCCCAGATCAGAACTTTGATCACGCAATTCTTTTTGCCCTTTAGCATCCATCCATTCGGTGATCAGCCCCACCACTGGATGCGCTGACTTAGGATTAAACTCAGAACTGTTAGCCCCCTCAAGCCCTGCGACATTGCGCGCAAACTCAATCAGAGCAACTTGCATCCCTAAGCAGATGCCAAGGTATGGGATATTATTTTCACGCGCGTACTGCGCCGCAATAATTTTGCCTTCGATACCACGCTCACCAAAACCACCTGGGACAATAATGGCATCGACATCAGCTAATTTACCCACCCCTTTGGTTTCGAGGTCTTGAGCATCAATATAACGAATATTAACGGTCAAACGATTCTTTAAACCAGCGTGCGCAAGCGCCTCGTTTACTGATTTGTAGGCATCGGGTAACTCGATGTATTTACCGACGAAACCAACGGTCACTTCGCCGCTTGGGTTGGATTCTTGATAAAGAACTTGTTCCCATTCACTTAGGTTCGCTTCGGGGCGATCGAGACGGAATCGACTGACGACGATTTCATCCAGTCCCTGTGATTTCAACAAGGCTGGAATTTTATAAATACTATCGACATCTTTAAGCCCAATAACTGCACGCTCCTCAACATTGGTGAACAGTGCAATTTTGGCGCGCTCATTCGCAGGTAGCGCACGATCAGAGCGACAGACTAGGATATCCGGTTGAATTCCAATTGAGCGCAGCTCTTTTACCGAGTGTTGCGTCGGCTTGGTTTTCACCTCACCCGCAGCACCTAGGAAAGGGACCAGCGTCAAGTGCATAAACAGGGTATGGTCACGGCCCACTTCGGTTGCCAGTTGGCGAATAGCCTCAAGAAATGGCTGTGACTCAATGTCACCTACGGTGCCACCGATCTCGATAATCGCGACATCGAAACCGTCACCACCATCGACGATGCGGCGCTTAATTTCGTTGGTGATGTGCGGAATAACCTGAATGGTTGCACCTAAAAACTCACCTTTGCGCTCACGTCGAATGATATCTTCATAGACGCGTCCCGCAGTGAAGTTGTTCTTCTTCGACATCCGGGTGCGAATAAAACGCTCGTAATGACCCAAGTCAAGATCCGTTTCCGCACCATCTTCGGTCACGAAGACTTCACCATGCTGGGTTGGACTCATAGTGCCCGGGTCAACGTTGATGTAAGGGTCGAGTTTGAGAATCGTGACCTTTAAGCCACGTGCTTCAAGAATTGCCGCCAATGAAGCTGCAGCAATGCCTTTGCCCAGCGAAGACACCACACCGCCGGTGACGAAAATATAATTAGTTGTCATGCGAAACCTAAGTCGTCAGGTTAAAAAAGGAAATGCTTCAAGACGGGAAAATAGTATACCCTAGCACCGCTAGGACGACAAATATATTCGCACTACTTCTCGTTCGCTTTAACTTTACCCCACAGCGCTTCAAGTTCCGCCAAACTCTGCTCGGCTGGGGTTAGCCCTTGCGCAGCCAAGCTTGCTTCAATGGCTTGAAAGCGTTGTTTAAATTTACGGTTGGTTTGCTGTAAGGCCGCCTCAGGGTTTACCTGACAATGCCGCGCGAGATTCACCACGGCAAACAACAAGTCCCCTATTTCTGCAGCGACCGCTTCTTGGTTGCCGCGTTCTAACTCGACTCGGACCTCATCGAGTTCTTCCTCGATTTTATCCAGCACTGGGGCTTTTTCGGTCCAATCAAACCCCACACTCGCTGCCCGTTTTTGCAGCTTATTTGCCATTAATATAGCCGGTAAATTGTGTGGAATATCGCGAAAAACCGTTGGCTCTTCGGGCGCTTTCGCAAGTCGTTCCTGTTGTTTAATTTGTTCCCAGCGCGCTTTAATTTCAGCATCTGATGGGCGTTTGTCGTTCTTCCCCAACGGCCGCCCATCCTCAGCGTAAACATGGGGATGTCGACGAATCAGTTTCGCCGCAGTGCCCGCAGCGATGCTGTCAAAATCAAATGCGGCTTGCTCGGCCCCTAATTTGGCGTAAAACACAACCTGAAAGAGCAAATCACCCAGCTCGTCGGCAATCTCATCCATATTGCCTTGCTCAATTGCCGCCATCACCTCGTAAACTTCTTCTTGAGTGTATGGCAATAATGACTGCATGGTTTGTTTTTGATCCCAAGGACAACCTGTGTCGGGGTCACGAAGCCGCTCCATCACCTCAAGTAATGCCCTTACTCCCGCCAAATCGGCAGCCATATTCAACTCCTAACCCTGTGCCCGCGTTACCTGATGAACGCCTTTTAATTGCTGTAACCGATTACAGATCCGTTGCAAACTCGCTTGACTGGAGACCATCACTGCCACTCTTAAATGCGCCTGGTGAGTATGGTCATCTGATTCTGAATCTAGGCGCACGACGCTTGCCTTTTCGGCAGTCAGCACCGTGGTGATATCGTGTAGCAAGCCGGTGCGATCGTCCGCCTCAAGCATCAGATCGACGCGATATTGTCCCTGCTCGGCATTTTCCCAAGTCACTTGCAGTGCTCGCTCTGGATGTTGCGTCAATAAATTATGCAGTTGCTCACAATCCGCACGATGCACGGATACCCCGCGTCCTTGGGTCACAAACCCCATAATCTTGTCGCCTGGAATAGGTTGGCAACACTTGGCAAAACTCACCATCAAGTTACCCATGCCTTGGACCGCAACTTCAGCTTTCTTCTGCCCCAGCTGCTGCGCTTGACGTTCAAGTTTCCGGTTGGTTTTTACACTCGGTTCAGGCGCTGCCGGCTTCAGTTGGTTCACCACCTGTTGCAGGCGCACATCACCGGCACCAATTGCTGCTAACAAATCATCCAACTGGCTCATGTTGAACCGCTCAATGACTTGATTCGCATCACTCAACGGAATGTCGAGCTTATTCAATTCAGCTTCGAGAAGCTCTTTCCCGGCGGCCAGATTCTTGTCACGGTCGAGCTTCTTGAAATAAGTTTGGACCTTGCTCCGCGCGCGCGCCGTGTTTAAATATCCTAAGTTGGGGTTTAACCAATCGCGCCGTGGTTGCCCATTTTTCTGAGTTAAAATCTCAACTCGTTCACCATTTTTCAGTCGATAGGTAAAAGGAACAATGCGGCCATCGACTTTCGCTCCAACACAGCGATGTCCGACTTGAGAATGGACATAATAGGCGAAATCGAGCGGTGTGGCGCCGGCGGGCAAGTCCATAACTTCCCCTTTTGGGGTAAACACGTACACCCGATCTTCGAACACCTGCGAGCGAATTTCTTCAACCAATTCGCCACTTTCGGCCATCTCATCTTGCCAGGCTAACAGCTTGCGTAACCAAGCAATGCGATCTTCAAAACTTGAACCTTTACCAGCTTGACCACCCTCTTTGTAACGCCAATGCGCAGCCACCCCAAGCTCGGCATCATCATGCATTTGTGCAGTCCGAATTTGGATTTCGACATGTTTATCGTCAGGACCATTAACGACCGTATGAATCGATTGATAGCCATTGGCTTTTGGAGTCGCAATATAGTCGTCAAACTCTGCCGCTATATGACGCCATTGGCTATGCACTATACCTAAGGCGGCATAGCAGTCTTTTAGATTGTGGGTAATCACCCGTACTGCGCGAATATCGTAGAGTTGCTCGAAGCCTAGGTGCTTTTTCTGCATCTTGCGCCAAATCGAGAAAATATGTTTAGGTCGTCCATAAACCTCAGCTTCGATTCCCTGTTCATCGAGGAGATGCTGCAATGTTTGCACAAAATCATCGATGTAACGCTCCCGATCGACGCGACGTTCGTGCAGGTTTTTAGCAATCGCTTTATAGGTGGTTGGATGTAAATAACGGAACGAGAGATCTTCGAGCTCCCACTTTAACTGACCGATACCGAGTCGGTTTGCGAGCGGCGCATAAATCTCTTGGCAGGCAGTTGCAGCTAACACCCGCGTTTCCTCATCCGCATCTTTCACTTCGCGCAGAAAACAAATGCGCTCGGCGAGTTTAAGCAACACGGCCCGCACATCGGTCACCATAGTGAGCAGCATCCGTCGTACCGCATCGATTTGTTGCGCGTTCGGTTGGCCATGTTGAAAGTGCTGCAAGTCGCTTAAACTGCGCAAATGCTCAACCGCGTCGAGCAAGTTTACAACAGGTTCGCCACAACAATCGGCAACGTCTTCGCGGCTGATGCAACCCGCCTCATATGCTGGCTCTAGCAAGGCCGCCTCAAGGGTTTCTTGATCAAGATTTAATTCGGCCAAGATCTCGACCATTTCCTGCCCTTTCAATAAGGCAGCGGGGACCTTCTGGCAGCGTTGTTGTAACCACTGCGCGTGTTCGCGAAGCCGAGCTGAGCGCTCTGCCGAACTCACTTGTGCGAGCCAATCGCCTTGTTGGTGCGGCTTGTCGACGTGAGTACTGCGAATGAACACTGTGGTTTACTCCTTGCTAAATAACCCAATGAGCTCAATGTGATGGGTCTGTGGGAACATGTCAACAACTTGTACCTTGCGCAGTTTGAACCCACCTTGCTGCAACACGCCAGCGTCGCGTGCAAAAGTGTCAGGGGCGCAGGAGACATAGACAATAGTATCGACCGCAGGTGCTTTGGTAAGTTCCTCGCATACTTGTCGAGCGCCCGCTCGGGCAGGATCGAGAAATGCTTTATTGAACGCGGGCTGCGCCCATTTTTGTCGACGCCAGGGCTGGTCTAAATCAGCATGCACTGCTTTGATATTGAGTCCGCGCTGTTGTGCTTGTGCTTGCAAGCGCTCAACCATACTCGGCACCCCTTCAACCGCGGTAAGCTGAGCACCACTTGCGGCAATCTTTAGGGAAAAATTACCCGCACCGGCGAAACATTCGAGAATCTGATCTGAAGTGTTTGGGTCCAACCAAGCAACAGCGGTTTCAACCAGTTGTAGATTGAGCGCAGCGTTGGCCTGCAGAAAGTCACCCGGATAGAATTCAATTGATCCGCTGGCACTTGGATACCGTGGCAGTTCTTGCTCGGGACTGAGCGGGCTCGGTAATGCCTCCCCAACCCGCCACCAAACCTGCAACTGTTGTTGCTCACTCAACTGCATTAAACGCTGCTGATCAGCCGCAGATAACTCAGTCACAGCTCCGTGCAAGTGCAACAACACTTGCGGAACTGTGGCGTCGATCAATTCAACATGACCGAGCTGCTTAACCAAATCGAGTTGCGCCAAAGCGTGCTGTAGTGGGCGCAACAGCTCACTCAATGCTGCGCTTAGGGTTAAACATTGCTCCACAGCAATAATCGTTTTGCTTTGTTTAGCGCGAAATCCTAACGTCAATTTTTGCTGACGCGGATTCCAATGCACTGCAAGGCGTGCTCGCTGCCGATAGTGCCAGCCCTCTGCTGCGATAATCGGCAACATTTCAGTGGCACTGATCGCGCCGTACTTCTGCAACAGTTCACCGACCACACGTTGTTTATGCGCGCGCTGGTCGGTCACGCTTAGATGTTGCAGATCACAGCCTCCGCACTGCTGATAATACTTGCAAGGCGGCGCCACACGCTGTTCTGATGACTGCCGGATTCGTTCACAGGTGGCCTGATGTTTACCGGTAATGGTGTAATCAATCTCATCACCTGGTACCACCCCAGCGACAAAATAACTTTGGCCTTGGTGACGAACAATCCCGCGCCCTTGATGATCTAATCCCACTACGGGCTGGGCATTGATCCGTTGGCGCTTAACCGTGGTTTTCTTGGGCCGATAAAATTGCGCCATGAAGTCACTCGCTCAATGCGTTAAATGCCTGCCCGTGCTTGCAACATAAGTTGCTTCATATCACGCACTGCGGTATCCAAACCAACTAAACTCGCCCGTGCGATGATGGCATGGCCAATATTTAATTCGACCAATTGCGGTATCGCGGCAATCGGCGCAGTATTGAAATAATGCAAACCGTGTCCAGCATTCACTTGCAAGCCAAGATCGTGCGCATACTCGGCAGCTGTCACAAGCTGTGCAAGTGCAGCCTGCGCAGCGGTTGCATTGGATTGTTCGGCATAATGACCGGTGTGAAGTTCAATAATCGGCGCGCCCGTGGCTTTGGCCGCATCGATCTGGGCTTTGTCGGCATCGATAAACAGCGAGGTTTCGATGCCTGCTTCGGCAAGTTCAGTGACCGCAGCGCTAATGCGTTGCTGTTGGCCAACAACATCCAAACCGCCCTCAGTAGTCAACTCCTCGCGTTTTTCGGGAACCAAACAACAGTAAGTTGGCTTAATTCGGGTCGCAATCGCTAACATTTCGTCAGTGACGGCCATTTCAAGATTCATTCGGGTTTGAATGGTTTCAGCCAAAATCTCAACGTCACGGTCACGGATATGCCGGCGATCTTCGCGTAAGTGCACAGTGATTCCATCCGCTCCGGCCTGCTCTGCTAACGCTGCGGCAGTGACTGGATCGGGATAATTGACCCCGCGCGCATTGCGAATGGTGGCAATATGATCGATATTCACACCCAATAAAATCTGCCCTGGCATAATAACTTCACTCATTGTCCTGTTCCTATGCTACCTGTTCCCGTACTAAACAAGCTTCGACTCTTTAACGGAGTCGCGCCCAAATGCGGACGCAGTGCTTGTCGCATCACCGCCTTAAGCAGACTCAGCGGTACCTCAATATCCCAATAACCATCGCCACAGCGAATAATATCCGCGCCAAGATACGGGCCATCTGCTTGCTGCACAAACCCGCTCTCAGCAATAAAACCATAACGTTGTTGCGCTTGGATTGGTTCAGCCGTGTGAGCACAGGCTTGCCAATCAAAACCATGCCCTAGGTGCTCTAATAGCGCCCACTCAAAGCGCCGTAATGCAACTTCTAGCGCTGCTGATGGCGCGCTTTGAGATAACTGGCTTAACTCAGCGAGTGCCGCCTGATAAGCGCTGAAAAGCTCATCGGCTGGTTGCATTGGTCCTGTACAGCGTTGGATTAATTCATTTAAATAAAAGCCACTGAACAACATTTTGCCGCTCAGGGGCAGCAGTGGCGCGCTGACCTCAGCACGCGTCAGTGTCTGCAGTTCGCCGCGACCACGATACTCGAGTTCAAGTAAGGTAAAAGGTTGCAGTATCCCTCGCCAAGGGCTCTTCGCACGCTTCGCACCTTTAGCGACGGTTCTTATGCGGCCATTTTCTGCGGTAAATAGCTCAACAATCAGACTCGTCTCTTGGAACGGCCACCGATGTAAAACGTAGCCGAGTTCCATCTTTAGTCCTCGCCATAGCCAAGACTGCGCAACGCGCGCTCGTCATCAGCCCAGCCGGATTTCACTTTCACCCACAGTTGCAAATGCACCTTACCGTCAATCAGCCGTTCAATATCACGACGAGCTTCTGTCCCAATGGTTTTTAATTTGCTGCCACCGGCGCCAATTACCATGCGTTTTTGCCCATCTCGTTCGACCAAGATGAGCGCGTGAATATGCGCTGTTCCGGCTTCAGAGTACTTGAACTGCTCAATTTCAACAGTGGTGCTGTAGGGTAATTCATCGCCGGTGAAGCGCATCAACTTTTCGCGAATAATTTCTGCCGTCATAAATCGCAATGAGCGGTCGGTGACGTAATCTTCTGGAAAGTGATGGATCCCAGTCGCGGCATAGCCATGAACGACTTCGCGTAATAATTCGAGCTGGTCACCTGAACGTGCGGACAGCGGAATCACGTGTGCAAATGGATAAACTTGGCTCACTTCCTGTAAAAACGGTAGCAAGCTACTCTTATCTTTGTGTAAATCGATTTTATTCACGACTAACACCACAGGCCGTTGCGCTTGCTTTAGCTTGCTCAAAACCAGCTCATCATCACTAGTCCAGCGCCCTGCCTCGACCACGAACAAAACCAACTCAACACCGCTCAGCGAAGAATGAGCCGCCCGGTTCATCAAGCGGTTTATGGCGCGCTTTTCATCTTGGTGCAAACCTGGGGTATCCACATAAACAATCTGGGTCTGAGTGTTTGAGTCAGTTTCGATACCCAAAATACGATGTCGCGTTGTTTGTGGCTTACTCGAGGTAATACTGACTTTTTGTCCCAGCAAGCGATTAAGCAAAGTCGATTTACCGACATTGGGGCGTCCAACGATAGCCACAAAAGCGGCTTTAGAATTTTGTTCGGTCATTTCTTTGGCTGCTCCTCGATAGCCGCTAACACCAGTTCCGCAGCCTGTTGCTCGGCTTTGCGGCGGCTCGTTCCCCGGCCTATGACCGGATCTCCCAGTAACTCGACTAGGCAGCTTACGACAAACTGTTGATTATGCGCTTGTCCGGTCGTTTCAACCACCTGATATTCAGGCAAGGCTAATTGTCGACCTTGTAAAAATTCTTGCAATCGGGTTTTCGGGTCTTTATGAACCTTGCCCGGTTGCAGTTTATCCAGCTCCGGCGCAAACCATTGCAGCACCAGATTTTTACAGGTTTCAAGGTCACTCTCGAGGTAAACCGCGCCGAGCAGAGCTTCAACGGTATCCGCCAAAATTGACTCGCGACGCTGTCCACCGCTCTTGCGTTCACCCGGTCCTAGCTCGATAAAACGTCCTAATTCAAATTTTTGCGCCAATTTTGCCAGTGATCGGCCACAGACAATCATTGCCCGCATCCGGCTTAAATTACCCTCATCAGCAGTTGGAAATCGCTCAAATAGCGCTTCAGCGATAACCAGCCCTAACACCGCATCACCGAGGAACTCGAGCCGCTCATTATGCTTTGCTGCGGCACTTCTGTGGGTCAGCGCCCGCTGTCGTCGCTCGACGTTATTAAACTGATAGCCAAATGCTTTTTCTAGCTTCGCAATCGGTGGTTTTGGTAAACTCAAATCTTACTCCACCGTGCCGAGTCGCTGCCAACGCACACCTGTTGGGAACCATTGTGGGAGCCAACTATCAGCGCTGCGATCCATCTCAAAGCTCATCCAAATAAACGAAGCGCGTCCGACGAGATTTTGCTCCGGTACAAAACCCCAAAAACGGCTATCTTCTGAATTATCACGGTTATCACCCATCATGAAATAGTGACCAGCTGGGACAACCCACTCACCTGATAAATTGGCGCTGGCAGGATTGACGAGAATTTCATGCGAACTCTCGCCAAGCTGTTCAGTAAAACGAAGCAAGGGAGTTGAGCCCGAGAAATAGACCTCATTCTGTTGTTGCGCCGTTTTTCGAATCATCTCCAACGGCGGACACTGAGCAGCAGTATCTGCGCAGGCTGGCTGAATATACAAGGTCTTGTTCTGATAAATGATGCGATCACCGGGTAAACCGACAACCCGTTTGATATAGTCAAAGCTCTCATCAGGTGGATATTTGAATACCGCGATATCGCCCCGCTCTGGCTTGCCAAGGTTGACCAATTCAGTTCGCCAAATCGGATCGCGTAAGCTGTAGCTATACTTTTCGACCAAAATAAAGTCACCAGCAAGCATGGTCGGCATCATCGATGCCGATGGAATCCGAAATGGTTCGTACACAAAGCTGCGCAACAATAAAATAATCAGCAAGATTGGAAATACCGACTGGGCAAATTCTGCTAACCCACCTTGCGGGGCGAGTCGCTCCCGCGCTTCAGCATCGAGCTGTTGTTGCAAGCGCTGCTCTTCTGCCGCAATCCGCGCTTCACGCTTAGGTTTGTTCACCTTCGCGTCATACCACCAGATTAATCCTGCGGCGATACATACGAGCGTCAAAAGGACCGAGTAAAAATTTGCCATGGCGGCTTACTTCCCTACTTTTAGAACGGCTAAAAAGGCTTCTTGTGGAACTTCCACATTACCAAGCTGCTTCATTCGCTTTTTCCCTTCTTTTTGCTTTTGCAGCAGCTTTTTCTTACGGCTCACGTCGCCGCCATAACACTTCGCAGTTACGTTCTTACGCAATTGTTTTACCGTAGAACGAGCAATAACATGGGTGCCAATGACCGCCTGAATCGCGATATCAAACATTTGTCGAGGGATCAGTTCACGCATTTTCTCGACCAACTCACGGCCACGCCCTTGTGAGTTATCGCGGTGAGTAATCATGGCTAAGGCATCAACACGATCGCCGTTGATAAGTATATCTACGCGCACCATATCGGCTTCTTGGAAGCGCTTAAAATGGTAATCCAAGCTGGCATAGCCGCGACTGGTCGACTTCAACCGATCAAAGAAGTCCATCACGACTTCAGCCATCGGTAGCTCATAAGTGACCGCAACCTGCTTACCGTGATAAGCCATCTTGGTTTGCACCCCACGCTTATCGACACACAAGGTAATCACGTTCCCCAAATATTCTTGTGGCACCAAAATATTGGCTTCGACAATCGGCTCATAAATCGTTTCGATATCATTTACTGCCGGCAGATTGGATGGATTATCAACGTTTACTTCACGGCCATCTTTACGCAAAACCTTGTACACCACGGTCGGCGCAGTGGTGATTAAGTCGATATCATATTCACGCTCTAAACGCTCTTGAATGATTTCCATATGCAGCATCCCAAGGAAGCCACAACGGAAACCAAAACCCAGCGCCGCACTGTTTTCAGGTTCGTAAAACAATGACGCATCATTTAACGAGAGTTTACCGAGCGCATCACGAAAACTTTCGTAGTCATCGGAAGAGATTGGGAACATCCCAGCATAAACTTGCGGTTTAACCTTTTTAAATCCTGGCAGTGGTGCTTCAGCAGGCGTCTTGGCGAGAGTTAGGGTATCCCCAACTGGCGCTCCGGTGATTTCTTTGATCCCGGCAATCACAAAACCCACTTCACCACAGCGCAAAATGCCGGTTTCAGTTTGCTTCGGTGAAAAGTAACCGACTTTATCGATTTGGTAACTTTGTCCGGTCGACATCACTTTCATTTTGTCGCCGGCACGCAAGGTACCGTTTTTGACTCGAACTAAACTGACAACCCCTTGGTAATTATCAAACCAAGAGTCAATAATAAGTGCTTGCACTGGGGCATCAGCATCACCGTTTGGTGGCGGGATTTGGCGCACGATACGCTCAAGCACATCGCCAATACCAATCCCCGTTTTCGCCGAACACTGCACCGCATCAATCGCCTCGATACCGACAATATCTTCGATTTCTTCAGCGACCCGCATCGGCTCTGCTTGCGGCAAGTCGATCTTATTCAAAACCGGCACGACTTCGAGATCCATTTCAATTGCGGTGTAGCAATTCGCCAATGTCTGCGCCTCAACACCTTGCGCCGCATCAACCACCAATAAAGCGCCCTCACAGCCCGCCAAACTCCGCGAAACTTCATAAGAAAAGTCAACGTGACCAGGCGTATCGATAAAGTTCAATTGATACACTTCGCCATCCTCTGCGGTGTAGTGCAAGGTAACGCTTTGAGCCTTAATGGTAATGCCGCGTTCGCGCTCAAGATCCATAGAGTCGAGGACTTGTTCTGCCATCTCACGATCAGTCAAACCACCACAATGTTGGATCAAACGATCAGATAGCGTCGATTTACCATGGTCAATGTGCGCAATAATTGAAAAGTTACGAATATTTGCTTGCTTAAACGCCTGCTCGGGCATTACTACACCTCAAAAAAGATGCCGATATATTGGCTTATCATACGATAAAAAGAGTTCTAGCGCAGATCATAATGATTCTGCGCCCAGGAACAAGAAATTTCGGGGGAATTCTAGCTTATTTCGGTGACTTTAAGTAGTTGTTGCACTTGCACATCGCGATGTCTCAACCATTTGCGTAAGCCTATGAAGCTCAACCCCATCGCCATAAACGCCAACACGATACTGGCCCCCTCTGACGTGCCTAAAGCTTGGCTCAGCAAGGACATCCCCAAAAGCGCAGCTAAGGGCGCACCATAAAGCAGCAGGCTGTACCGAGTCAGCGCTTGCTCAGGCAATTCTAACGTCACCGTCTCACCAATTGCAGCGTTGAAACCAAGTGGTCGTGGCACGGTAAAAACAGCTCGGCGGTCGCTAAAAGCTTTCGATATAATTCCGGCGCCACAGCTGCTCTGTTGCTGACAACCGCTGCAGCCCATCTTTAACTGGGTGGTCAGGGTAAGCTCCGCGTCACTTAATGCAATAACTTGCGCCTGCTCGCGAACCATTAAGGCTTACTCCCAACGCTTTCAGCAATTCGCGTTAGCGTTGCCGCTGGCAATTTCCCAACAACAGTGACCGCATAACGGTCATAGCGGACATTTACGATTGATTCCGGCCCTTGCCAAGCAAGCTCAGGCAAGGTTTGCTCCGACGTCGGCGTGATATAAATCGAAAATTCAGTCAAGCCATCACTGTACAGATAATAGTCTGTCGCCAAATTGGTCTCATACAAGCTGCGACTATTTTGCCGCTGCAGTTCAAAACCACTGGGTATCCAATTGGCCTTTACTGCAAACTGTGGCGCCGCGGTCGCTTGATCATAAAGTCGGGGTGGGCGTTGAACTCCGCGTAAGTCATTGAGCGAAACAGGCAACTCATTACGGAGCGTAAAGGATGTCATTTGCAATTGCTCGATCACATCGCCTTGGGGGGTCAACATTTGCATTTTCAACAACATTCCGGTGTCGCGATCAAGCCATAAGCCATAATGGTAACGACTGTTATCGCGGCTCACTAAACGTAAAAACTGTGCATCACGACCACTGACGCGCGCGCCACTTCCCAACAATACTTGATAATCCTCGTTGAGTTGCGCGAAGGTTTGATAAAACGCCGCCGGCAGTAAGCCAAAGGTCACATCACTATTTAGGCTATAGGCATTATTGTTTGGTTGAAAGTAATATGAGGTGCTATCACCCAAGCGCAAAATCCGCACATCGGGACCGTTTAGTTGCATTAACAACTCCACCTCTAGCCCATCATCGTGACGACCATGCATCCATAACAAAGGCTGTAAGCGGTCGCCTTGGGCTTTAACAATATTTGCTTCGAAGTTTAACTCTCGCAGCGCTGTAGCCATTCGATTGAACCAACGCTCACCGGCTTGTTCAGCAACAATTTGGGCATTTGGTTCAGAAGTGTTTTGAGCAAGACTTGCGGGACTAAAAGAAAATAGCGCAGTCGCCAAGATAAAACTTGTCGCGACCACGCTAGTTTGACGATAAGACTTAATTCTCATTAGGTTTAGCAGTTGCCTCTTGGCTCTGTTCTGATTCGGTTTCAGGCTTGTTTTGCTGTGCCTGTAAGCTCAACTGTAATTGGCGCTGATGGTCGAGCATGTAAGCTTGCAACAACTGGCGCTGACGGGCCACTTCCGCTGCCGATGGAGCTTGTTCTTGCACCACGGTGTTAAGGCTAACTGGATTGAGGTTACCGGCAAACGGTTGGGTCGCAAACGCGGGTTGCACAAACTCATCCGCTGCACCTTCTAGCTCGCCTGGTTGTTGCACCGAGATAACCGTTACCACCGCCACTGCGGCTGCAATCCCAACACTTGCCACCGGTTGTAAAAAGCGATCCAACTGCGCCGCCAACCACTGCCCCAAGCCCTGCCGTGCAGCTTCTTGTTGCACGGGTTCACCACTAACAGGCTTAGAAATTTCAGCGAATACTTGCGCGCTAATATCAAGCTGTTCAGTTGTCACCGCTTGCTTGCGCATTACTTGGCCAATGAGTGCATAACGATGCCAACTTTGGCAACGTTGCGGGTCTTCTAGCAGTTCGGCTACAGCACTCTGATAATCACCAGTATGGTCATCACAATGGTCATCAAACAATGCTGATGTGCTTTCTAAGCTGCGGTCTGACATATAGTTTCCTCAATCCTCAACGGGCTTTATCGCTCAAGCAACGGGCGAAGTTGTTGGTCGATGGCCTCGCGTGCTCGAAATATTCTCGAGCGCACTGTGCCAATCGGACAATCCATCTCAGCTGCTATTTCCTCATAACCTAACCCATCAATTTCCCGCAAGGTGATCGCGCGGCGCAAATCTTCAGGTAGATTATCGATGGTTCGCATTACCACGTCACGAATCTCATCAGTTAACAACATACTTTCTGGTGAAGCCGTATCACGCAGTGCATCTGCACCATCATAAAATTCAGCTTCATCGGCATCTACGTCATTCGCAGGCGGTTTCCGACCGCGGGCAACGAGATAATTTTTGGCCGTATTCACGGCAATTCGGTACAGCCACGTGTAAAACGCGCTATCTCCCCTAAAATTGTCGAGCGCACGATAGGCCTTAACAAAGGTCTCTTGTGCCACATCGGGGACGTCAGCCGCCTGTTTCACATAACGCGAAATCAAACTCATGACCTTGTGCTGATATTTCTTTACCAGCAAGTCAAATGCCCTTGAATCGCCTTGTTGTGCTCGCTGAACCAATACTTTATCGGTTTCCTGTTCGCTCATTCGAGCCTTATCTCCCCAACTCCTGACAACTCGCGATGACAAGGCAAAGCAGCGTATTTGCCTGTTCTGACAAAGCTTCAGGTAAAAAGTTCGCAAATTTTTTGCAAAAGAGTAAAATCAGCCAACATTAACGAGCTGAGTTACCCTCATTTGTTCACATTAACAGCCACTTTATGGAAATGATCCCTGATTATCAATGTGATGTTCTGATTATCGGCAGCGGCGCTGCTGGTTTAACCCTTGCCTTGCAAGTGGCTGACCATGCCCGCGTCTTGGTCTTGTCAAAAGGCCCTCTTACCGAAGGCTCAACCTATTACGCGCAAGGGGGTATCGCGGCCGTCTTCGATGAGAATGATAGCATTGAGAGCCATGTTGAAGATACCCTCATTGCAGGGGCTGGTCTTTGCGAACGCGAAGCAGTCGAATTTACGACCCGCAATGCTAAAGCGAGCTTACAGTGGCTAATTGATTTAGGGGTTGGTTTTGATCGGGGCGAATCAGGTTTCCACCTGAACCAAGAAGGTGGCCACAGCCACCGCCGGATCCTGCACGCTGCGGATGCAACTGGGCGTGAAGTGCAAACCACCTTAACCAGCAAAGTCCGAGCCCATCCAAATATTCAACTGCTCGAGCGCTTTAATGCGGTTGATCTCATTACCGGTAAACAAACAGGTCAAGCGCGTGCTTGCTATGGTGCCTATATTTGGAACCGAGTCGCTGAGAAAGTTGAAACAGTCGCCGCCAAAGTGGTTGCCTTAGCAACAGGTGGTGCGAGTAAAGTATATCAATATACCAGTAACCCAGATGTTGCTTCGGGTGATGGTATCGCAATGGCATGGCGCGCTGGTTGTCGGGTCGCCAACATGGAATTTAATCAATTTCACCCGACCTGCTTGTTCCATCCGAATGCTCAATCTTTTCTCCTGACCGAGGCCTTACGCGGCGAAGGAGCTCTTCTTAAACGCCCCGATGGCACTCGCTTTATGCCTGATTTCCACCCGGCTGCTGAACTGGCTCCTCGCGATGTGGTGGCAAGAGCGATCGATTATGAAATGAAGCGGCTCGGTGCGGATTCGATGTTTTTGGATATTTCTCATCAACCGCCTGAATTTATTCAACAGCACTTTCCGACGATTTACGAGAAGTGTTTGAGCTTAGGTATAGATATCACGCGCCAGCCGATGCCGGTGGTTCCTGCCGCGCATTATACCTGTGGTGGCGTGATGACCGATTTACACGCTCGCACCGATTTAGCCAACTTATATGCCATCGGTGAAGTCGCCTACACTGGGCTTCATGGCGCCAACCGCATGGCCAGCAACTCCCTCCTTGAGTGTCTAGTGTTCGCGCGCAGTGCCGCCCAAGATATCATCGCGCGGCTTGGTCAAATCGAACGCTTGGACAGTTTACCCAGTTGGGATGAGAGCAAAGTAAGTGAAGCTGATGAAGAAGTCATCATTCAACATAACTGGCACGAATTGCGCTTGTTCATGTGGGATTACGTTGGCATCGTGCGAACCAATAAGCGCCTGCAACGAGCGCTTAACCGCATCGCTTTATTACAACAAGAGATCGATGAATTTTATAGCCACTTCAGGGTGAGCAATAATTTGCTGGAACTGCGTAATCTAGTTTTGGTAGCTGAGCTGATTGTCCGGTCAGCCATAGCTCGGCATGAGAGTCGCGGGCTGCACTATAACCTTGATTATCCAGAACCCTCAGCGCAAGCGCTGGGCCCGACAATACTGCAGCCAACGAACTAGGCGCCGGTAAGCACGGGCGCCGCTGCGGCGCTCGGAAAACCACAACCAGCGGCTACCATGTTGACCAATAATTCGAAAGCAACTCCCCACTGGGGTGCAGAAAATATCTGCGGTGAGTTGCCATTCCTGCCCGGTTGTTAACTCGCATAGCGCCCCCTGCTCGGTATCAATAGCCCAACAGCAGGGCTGCACTTGCCACCAACTTCGGGGCTGATAAATTCGCCAGCGGCGCCCACGCACCTTAAACTTTCACACGACTCAAAATATATTCGACCATGCCGCGCAACTCATCATCTTCACAGCGCTGATGGCCCATAAACCAAGCAAACAAATCTGGGTCATCACAGGTTAGTAAACGACGAAAGACATCTTGCTGCTGTTCGCTTAAGTCGTCATAAGCCTCATCTACAAAGGGTGCGAATAGAACATCAAGTTCTAACATACCGCGCCGACAAGCCCATTTGAGACGATTTTTATTGCGCAATGCATCGGCTGATTGTTGCAGCTTTTCCATCAGTCTTTCCTTTTCACCCTTGTATTATAAAATTGCGTCCTCATATTCTGTTTAACGTTGCAAACAGCAAGAGGTCACCTGTGACTGCGATAGAGTTTACCAAAGCTGAACCAGAATTCGTAACGGTTTCCTTGCCTGATTATGGTCTTTTATCTGTGCAAGGGCCCGATACTGAAAAGTTTTTACAAGGTCAATTAAGTTGCGACCTCAACCAACTCGGGGAAGACTGCTGGAGCTACGCGGCCCACTGTGACCAAAAAGGTAAGACCCTGAGCACTCTTTTTGTTGGGCGTAGCCAGGATCGTATCTTACTCGTTAGTAGTCGCGCAGCGTTGGCTGCGAGTAAGGCTCAGCTGGATAAGTTCTCAGTGTTTAGTCAGCTCGAAATCAGCGATCTAAGTGAACAATATCCGTGTTTTGGAGTATTTGGGGCAGCGGCACCTCAGCAATTAGCAGAGCAGTTCGATCAACCGCTGGTCAGCGCCGATGCCAACTCGCTTTTTAGCCTGGATGACGCTTGGATCTTCCATCTCGGCGAACACCCACAGCAGTATCTCGTGTTGACCAAGCAAGTTGATTTTCCGACCAATGCACCGGAGCAACAGTGGCAAGCACTGGAAATTGAACGTGGTCGTGCTACCCTGCAACAACAAACCATTGCGGAGTTTGTTCCGCAAATGCTTAACGTGCATTTATTGCACGGAATCAGTTTCAGCAAAGGCTGTTACATCGGCCAAGAAACAATTGCCCGAATGAAATATTTAGGCAAACAAAAACGCGCACTATTCCGCCTCCAAGGTCAAGGTTCAGAGGTTGCCCCAGGTGCAACCATCGAACAACAACTTGGCGATAACTGGCGGCGCGCCGGTACGGTAATAAATGCAGTGAGCCGTGCTGATCAGCAACTTGATGTGTTAGCAGTATTACCGAGTGATAGCTCGGCGGATGCTCGTTTTCGCATTAAAGATGATGATGTCAGTTTCTTGGAAATACACCCACTGCCCTATAATTTGGATGAATCATGAGTCAAACTATTAGCCAAGATAAAGTCGTCGGTATCCACTACGTTGTGAAAACAACCGAAGGACAATTACTTGACCAGTCAAAAGAAGGTCAACCTCTACAATTTATCTTTGGCCGCGGTATGCTAATTAAAGGTCTAGAGAACGCGCTAGCGGGTAAAGCAACTGGCGATAAATTCGAAACTGAAATTGCCCCAGCTGATGCTTACGGCGAGCGTCACGATGGTCTTATTCAAACGGTTCCACGCAGCTTATTCGGCGATAATGAAGTCGCTCCTGGCATGCAATTCCGTGCCAGCACTGATAATGGTGAGCAATCGGTTATTATCGTCGATGTGAATGACGATGAAGTGACCGTTGATGGCAACCACCCACTCGCAGGGACCGCTTTACAGTTCGACGTTGAAGTCGTTGAAGTGCGCGATGCAACCGCAAGCGAGCTCGATCATGGTCACGTTCACCCGAACGGTCAAGACCACGACTAAGCGTCGACTTTGAACGATAAAACCGCGGTTCATCCGCGGTTTTTTTATGCTATTGTGAAATCCTGTTCCAATCTCAGCAAAGCATCCTTTATGAGTTCAACAACGGATAAAAAGTTTTCTGCCGCAACCCTTTTGGCGCAAGCGCTCGGTCGGACTGATCCGGATACCCGTGCGGTCGTATTGCCGATGCATCCAGCCACCACCTATCTGCGTGACCCGGATAATCAATATTCAACTGGACGTATCTATTCACGCGCTGACAATCCAACCTATGAGCCCGTCGAAGCACTTTTGTGTCAGCTCGAAAATGGCGCCGATGCCCTCGTATTCGGTTCAGGCATGGCTGCCGCCACAGCCGTATTCCAAGCCCTTCAGCCGGGTGATCATATTATTGCGCCAAAGGTCATGTATTGGGCCTTACGCAACTGGCTACAGCAATTCACAGCGCGCTGGCAACTGACGCTCGATTTTGTTGATATGCGTGACTTGCAGCAGCTTGAACAGGCGATTCAACCAAGGAAAACTCGGCTGATTTGGATTGAAACGCCCGATAACCCGCTCTGGCAAGTAAGTGATATCGAAGCCATCGCCAGCCTAGCCAAAGCCCATGGCTGCCTCACCGCAGTCGACTCAACTTGTGCGACGCCACTCCTTACCCAACCTTTGAACTTGGGCGCTGATATCGTCATGCACTCCGCCACCAAATATCTCAATGGGCACTCGGACGTGATCGCAGGCGCGTTAATCAGCAAAGTCGATAGCCCATTTTGGCAAACGATTCGGTCGATACGCGCCCAACAAGGAGCCGTGCTCAGTCCCCGTGACGCCCACGAACTCCTCCGCGGTATGCGCACTCTGCATCTACGGGTCCGCGAGAGCTGTCAAAACGCGCTGTATCTTGCGACCGCGTTACAGGCGAATCCACTCGTTGCAGAAGTATTATACCCAGGCTTGCCTGAGCATCCTGATCATGCGTTGGCACAACGCCAGATGCAAGGTGGCTTCGGTGGCATGTTGTCGGTACGACTGAAGCATGGTGCTGAGGCCGCCATTGGTGTCGCCGCGCGGACTAAATTATGGAAACGCGCAACCTCACTTGGCGGGGTTGAGAGTCTTATCGAACATCGCGCCAGCATCGAAGGAGAAGGAACCCCTGTGCCAGCTGACTTATTACGCCTGTCAGCCGGAATTGAGACTGCACAAGAGTTACTCGAGGATTTTGAACAAGCCCTCGAGCTTGCCGTACAAAACATAACAAAAGAGCCGCAATAGCGGCTCTTTTGTCGTCATTTTAGGCCCGCGGGCGCATGTGTGGGAAGAGCAAGACATCTCGAATGGACGGAGAGTTGGTTAACAACATCACCAACCGATCAATGCCAATCCCCTCGCCTGCAGTTGGCGGTAAACCGTGCTCAAGCGCAGTGATGTAGTCTTCGTCATAAAACATCGCTTCATCATCACCGGCTTCTTTTTGCTCCACCTGCTGCTTAAAGCGATCCGCTTGATCTTCCGCATCATTAAGCTCCGAGAAGCCATTGGCGAGTTCACGTCCACCGACAAAGAACTCAAAGCGGTCAGTAATAAACGGATTCTCGTCATTACGGCGAGCTAACGGCGATACCTCAGCAGGATATGCAGTGATAAAGGTCGGCTGAATCAGCTTGTGCTCGGCCACTTCTTCGAAAATTTCGATTTGTACTTTGCCTAAGCCCCAGCTTGGTTTGACTTGAATCCCAAGCTTTTCGGCTAAAGCGACAGCACTCTCCATCTCGTTTAATTCCGCTGCAGAGGTTTCTGGCAAATGAGCCAGAATCGCTTCAATTACTGTCATACGTGCAAACGGTTGACTGAAGTCGTAATCATGCCCTTCACTGGTAAATTGTGCTGACCCGAGAATTTCCTCGGTCATACCGCGCAACATCTGCTCGGTTAAATCCATCAGGTCATTGTAGTCAGCATACGCCCAGTAGAACTCAAGCATCGTAAATTCTGGGTTATGCCGAGTCGAAAGCCCTTCATTGCGGAAGTTACGATTGATTTCAAATACTTTTTCAAAACCGCCGACAACCAAACGTTTCAGATAAAGTTCAGGCGCGATGCGCAAGTAGAGTTCCATATCCAAAGCATTATGATGCGTGACAAACGGCCGTGCTGTCGCACCACCAGGGATGGTCTGCATCATCGGCGTTTCAACTTCGAGGAACTGTTGTTGGGTCAAGAACCGGCGAATATAATCGACAACTTTCGAGCGCACGACAAAAGTTTGCCGCGAGGTTTCGTTGGTAATCAGATCCAAGTAGCGCTGACGATAGCGCATTTCTTGGTCTGCTAAACCGTGGAACTTATCGGGTAATGGCCGTAGCGCTTTGGTCAACAGGCGAATATCATCCACTTGCACACTTAGCTCGCCGGTACCCGTGATAAATAACGTGCCCGTCGCGCCAACGATATCGCCAAGGTCCCACTTTTTGAATTCTTCGTTGTAGAAGCCTTCTTGCAGATTATCGCGGGCAACATAGAGTTGAATTTTGCCACTCATATCTTGGATCGTCGCAAAACTCGCTTTGCCCATGATACGACGGGTCATCATTCGTCCCGCAACAGCGACACGAACACCCTTAGCGGCTAACTCCTCGCGCTCGACCTTGCCATAATCACGCTGCAGATCAGCAGCGAGACTGTCACGGCGAAAATCATTCGGAAACGCCACGCCCTTTCCGCGCAACGCCGCGAGTTTGGCTTTGCGTTGGGCGATTTGTTCGTTTACATCGACTTCAGGAGTTTGCGCTTTATCAGTCATTCTTTCGTCCTATTACAGTCCAGACTTCAGGCTCGCTTCAATGAATGGGTCTAAATCACCATCCAAAACAGCCTGCGTATTACGATTTTCTATACCCGTGCGAAGGTCTTTAATCCGCGCATCATCAAGAACATATGAGCGAATTTGACTTCCCCAACCGATATCCGATTTCGAATCTTCCAAAGCTTGCTTGTCAGCGAGTTGCTTTTGTAACTCAAATTCATAGAGCTTAGCTCGTAATTGCTTCATCGCCGCATCACGGTTTTTATGCTGTGAGCGGTCGCTTTGACACTGCACCACAATCCCAGTAGGTTCATGGGTAATCCGCACCGCAGAGTCCGTTCGGTTAACGTGCTGACCACCGGCACCGGAAGCCCGGTAAGTATCAATACGTAAGTCCGCCGGATTAATTTCAATTTCAATGTTGTCATCTACTTCGGGATATACAAACACCGATGCAAACGAAGTATGGCGGCGATTGCCCGAATCGAACGGCGATTTTCGCACTAACCGATGCACCCCGGTCTCGGTGCGCAACCAACCAAATGCATATTCTCCGCTAATATGCACCGTCGCTGATTTAATCCCAGCCACCTCGCCTTCAGAGAGTTCAGTGATTTCAGTTTTAAACTGATGGCTCTCAGCCCAGCGCAGATACATCCGCAACAGCATGTTGGCCCAATCTTGAGCTTCGGTGCCACCTGAGCCCGCCTGGATATCCAGATAACAGTCCGCGGTATCATTTTCCCCCGCAAACATACGGCGGAATTCTAAGCTCGCTAACTGTTGTTCAAGTTCCTCAAGTTCAGCTACAGCTTCTTGATAAGTCTCCTCATCATCGGCCTCGACTGCCAGTTCCACCAACCCCTCGACATCATCTAAACCTTGACCTAGGGATTCCAGCGTTTCGACCACCTGGGCCAGACTTGAACGCTCTTTACCTAAATTTTGGGCCCGCTCAGGATCATCCCATACTTGCGGGTCTTCAAGTTCGCGAGTGACCTCTTCTAGCCGTTCTTGCTTGCCAGCAAAGTCAAAGATACCCCCGAAGCGCTTCACTACGATTGCGCATTTCTTTTATCGCGACATAGGTTGCGTTAGTTTCAAACATGCTTTGTCGTCTCTCTATCCAAACTGGTCATGAGTCTCGCTCACTCTTAAGGGCGGCTATTCTACCGTACTGGACGCAAATGCTCTAGCTGTAGCTGCACAGATGTTTGCCCGCGAAAGTGATTTAATTGCACTTTATAAACGCCATATAAGCGGTTAATTGTTGGATCAGGCCATATTTGCAGATCGACATTAAAAGCAATGGCATCAATATTGACTCGCTCCTGCGTTTGCAGCACTAATTTAAGGTGTTTCTCACCAACAATGCGTTGTTGAATAATCACAAATTCATCGTCAAATAATGGCTCGGCGAATCCCTGTCCGAACGGGCCCAGACTGTATAGCTGCTGAACAAAGGGAACACTAAAACAACTTGCATCAAGGCGCCCATCTGACCAAACCACTCGCTGCAGTTGTTCAGCATCGAGCTCTTGCTCTGCTAAGGCTGACGCCAATTGCTTGAATTCTGCGTAGTGCTCGGTTGGCAGCGTAAGTCCTGCGGCCATCGCATGGCCACCAAATTTATCTATCAAACCCGGCCTTTGACTATCGATGCGTTCAATAAAGTCACGGATATGCAGCCCTGCGACTGAACGGGCAGAACCTTTCAATTCACCTTGCTCGCCTTTTGCAAAAGCAATAACGGGCCGCTGTAATTGCTCTTTCAAACGTCCTGCAACAATACCAATCACACCTTGATGCCAATTTTCCTCGAATAACACCAGTAAATTGGGAGTCGCGATATCCTTTGTGCTATAGGTTGCAACATATTGTTCCGCCTGTTCGCGCATTTCACGCTCTATTTCACGGCGTTCGCGATTAAGCTGATCAAGCTGCAAGGCAAGTTGCTGCGCACGTTCTGGATTCTCAGCCAGTAAGCACTCAATGCCAACACTGATGTCATCTAAACGTCCCGCAGCATTAATTCGCGGGCCCAGCACAAAACCAAGATCACTCGCTTGTAACTGGCTCGGTTCGCGCCCTGCTGCCGCCAATAAAGCTTTGATGCCGAGTCGACAATGGCCCGCGCGGATCCGGCGCAACCCTTGTTCGACCAAAATTCGGTTCACCGCATCAAGTTTGACGACATCGGCAACCGTACCTAAAGCGACCAAATCAAGCCAATTGGCTAGGTTCGGCACCTCATGTCCTTCACTGCGTCGCAACTGCCGCAGTGCCAACAATAGATAGAACGCCACCCCCACACCAGCAATCGATTTACTCGGAAACTGACAATCATCCCGATTAGGATTTACAATCGCTAGCGCTTTCGGCAAACTCGCGCTCGGCAAGTGGTGATCGGTCACGATGACGTCGATGCCTTGTTGTTGGGCGTAATCAATCGCACTATGGGCTGAGATCCCGTTATCCACAGTAACGATGACCTTGCTCCCTAATTTAAGCGCCTGCGCGACCACTGGCTCTGATAAACCATAACCATCACTGAAGCGGTTAGGCACCAAATAATCAACTTGAGCAGCGCCAAATGCCCGTAATGCCGACACCATCAAGGCGGTGGCCGTTGCGCCATCGGCATCAAAGTCACCACAGATACAAATCGCACTGCCCTCAGCAATCGCATCGGCGAGCCGACGTGCAGCTTTGTCAACGTCCTTGAGGTGCTGAACGGCAGGTAAACGATCGCTGGTTAATTGGAGCTGTTGCGCTTGGGTGATCCCCCGCCGCGCCAAAATCAACCGCAGTGGGGTCGGCAGCTCATTCGGCAACTGGGAAATATCGACGTCATCAGCGCGTCGTTTTACCTCAAACTCAATCATTGTTACTGATTGAGCTTCTCAAGCTCTTGGATTAACGCCTGCGGCTGAGCATAGCCAGGAATCAATTGACCATTCGGTAGAATAATTGCTGGAGTACCACTTACTCCAAACTTGCGGCCTAACGCATAATGCTCAGCGACTGGATCATCACAGCTCGCGGCAAGTAACCGATCATCTTGCTTGGCCGCAGTCAGCGCTTGCTGAGGATCATCTGCACACCAGACCGAGCGTAATTGGTTCGCCGCACTGCTTTGCATCCCGTTACGCGGGTACGCCAAGTAGCGAATGCTAATTCCTAGCTCATTATACTCGTCAACACGCTGATGCAATTGCCGGCAATAGCCGCAACTAGGATCAGTAAATACCGTCACCACAAAGCGCTCATCTGCCGCATTAAAGTCGATGGTTTGGTCCTTCACCGTAGCTAAATCCTGTTGCCGCATTTGATTCAGGGCAAGATCGCTTAGGTTCACCGGCTCGCCTTGGGTGATGTCAAAAATACGACCACTGATCAAACGTTCACCATCGGCGCTGACATAAATCAAGCCACGGTCGGTCATCACTTCGAGTAATCCAGCAACCGGACTGTCTGCAACACTGGTGACCGTAAACCCAAGTTGTTCAACATAACGGGCATCAAAATCAACCTCTTCAGCGCCCGAAGAAGGCTGCGGGGAACAGGCCAGCAAGCCAATTAAACAAGATAAAATAACAACTTTTTTCATAACAACCTTCTTGTTTTAGAATTAACCTCGTGGATGGTGGCTAGCATGTAACTGCTGCAACCTTTCTCGTGCCACGTGTGTATAGATTTGGGTGGTCGAAACATCACTATGACCAAGCAACATCTGCAATACCCGTAAATCCGCCCCATGGTTTAATAAGTGGGTCGCAAACGCATGCCGCAAAGTATGCGGCGACAATGCTGAACGAATATCAGCTTGTTGCGCATAATACTTGATCCTATGCCAAAATGCTTGACGCGTTAAAGGACCACCCCGCCGGGTAATAAATATAAAATCGCTCGACCCCGAGAACAACTCAGGCCGCGCCTCCTTGAGATAACTTTGTAAGCTATTCAGTGCTTCTTCACCGAGAGGCACAAGCCGCTCTTTGTTGCCTTTACCGACGACTTTGAGCAACTCTTGACTGAAGTTTACTTGATTAAATTGCAACTGAACCAGCTCAGTCACCCGCAGGCCGGTGGCATAAAGCACCTCGAGCATAGCGCGATCACGGTGTTGAACCGGGTCCGCCAAATTTGGACTGTCGAGCAACGCTTCAACTTCTGCTTCCGTTAAGGTTTTTGGAATCTGTTGAGGCTGTTTGGGGCGCTGTAAATTCTGAGTCGGGTCGTAATCGATCCAGCCACTTTTGCGCGCGAACTGATAAAACTTTTTCAGTGCACTCATAGCGCGTGAGGTACTGCGCGGCGAAAAGCCTTGTTGTCGACGCCAGAGCATAAACGCTTCAATATCAGCGACGGCTGCAGCAAGCAAATGCTGTCTCCGCTGCCCGGCTAAAAACCGCTCTACATGGCGCAGATCACTCTGATAAGCGCTCAAAGTGTTTTGACTCACACCTTGATTAAGCCAAAGTCGATCAAGAAATTGTTCGATTTGTTGATCCACCTCGGCGGCAATTGGAGTTGCTTTGCTCACTCCTGAACCTCTGCTAATTGGCTCATGTCTATCACTAATTTACCACAATTGAGTTGCTGTTCGAGCTGCGCAAACGCTGTTGCGACCTCATTCGCGGCAAATACTTCAGGCGTTCTCGGTTGCAGTCGATGCGCGATCAATGGCCACACCTGCTGCCGCAGTTGCCTTACAATTTCCGCTTTACGGGCAGCGGATTGTGAACGCAAAGTACTGCCAATGATCGACTGTCGCTTGATCAACAAGCGACCGGTATCAATACTTGCCGAGCGCCCGCCCAATAAACCAATCACCACAATGCGACCGTCCTGGTGTAGGACGTGCTGATCCCATTGCAAATAGTCCCCAGCAACAGGGTCGAGAATGACATCCACCCCACCCCAGTCTTTGACTGCTTGGACAAAGCTACCCTGCTGACGGTTCCAAACTAAATCTGCGCCAAGCTCGCGGACCCATTGCGCTTTATTCTCTGAGCCCACAGTTGTCGCACATTCATAACCTAAACAGGTGAGTAATTGCAGCGCTGCACTGCCGACTCCGCTCGCACCTGCATGAATAAGAACCCGTTCTGATGGTTTTAATTGCGCCAGCATAAAAAGGTTAAACCAAACCGTCGCATACACTTCGCAAAGTCCAGCAGCAGTGGCAAGCGTTACCTCTGCTGGACGCGCTAACACCTGATCTGCGCTAACACAAACATATTCAGCCAAACCACCGCCACTGAGCAACGCGCAAACTTCGGTTCCGGGAGTCAATGTGTCGACAGCGGCTCCGCATGCAACAACTTCACCACTGACCTCAAGTCCCAACACATCGGTAACTCCAGCTGGTGGCGGATACAGCCCCTGTGCTTGCATTAAATCAGCGCGATTGAGCCCTGCATAAGCCGTTTTAATTAAGACTTGGTTCGGCTTCGGTGTGGGTCGAGGGACGCGCTGCCAAATCACTTGCTTGGCCTCCGCGCGCAACGCCCACATGGTTTGCGAGAGCTCTACAGTCATTACAAATGCAACCGGTTCGCGCGGTAATCGGCTATCGCTTGATGAATTTCAGCCTCAGTATTCATTACAAACGGACCATATTGGGCGATGGGCTCACCAATCGGCTCCGCTGCCAATAAGATGGCTCGTCCCTCATTGATACTTTGCAACGCTAATGCATCCGTCTCATTTAAACGCACCAGTTCGCCTTGGCTGAGCGTGGTTCCGTTTAATTCCAGCTCACCTTGATACACATACAGCAAACGACAACGATGCTGTTGGCTGGCTAGTTTCAGTTCAGTTGTTGCAGCCGGTCGAATATCGAGCATTAAAAATCGCTGCTCAGGCTGCTGGATAGGCGCTTTTAAGCCTTCATACTCACCGCCAACAACGATCACTTGATGCTCGCCTTGATGCCAGACAGGGAGCGCGTGGGCAGGATAATCAGCCCAATCTGGGGCGGTCATTTTTTCCGCGGCGGGCAAGTTAATCCAGAGTTGGAAGCCCCACATTAACCCACTCTCTTGCTTGGGCATTTCCGCGTGAATAATGCCGCGCGCAGCTTTCATCCATTGCGCTCCACCACTTTCAACCACGCCTTTATTGCCTTTCGAGTCTTGATGCTCCATGCGACCTGCAAGCATATAAGTTAAGGTCACAAACCCCCGGTGTGGGTGTGGTGGAAAGCCCGCGATGTAATCATTCGGGTCATCCGAACGAAACTCATCAAGCATTAAAAATGGGTCCTGATAACGCAATTGCGGTTGATTAATGATCCGCGTCAACTTTACTCCAGCACCATCTTGAGCTGGGATACCTCGATAACGTCCGAGAATAAGTTCACTCATAAAATTTGCCCTCTGTTATGAGGCTGCGAAAAATCGAGGTCGGGCCCCTTTGGTACCAACTGATTGGCATTAATCATCGGATGGCTACCATAATAATGTTGTTTAATATCAGCCATGACTGTGGTTTCCGCAATCCCCGGCACCTGATACAGCGCCCGCACGTAATCCCATAAATTAGGATAATCAATAATCCGCTTGCGATTGGTTTTAAAATGACTGTAATAGACTGCATCAAAGCGAACTAACGTAGTAAACAAACGCCAGTCGGCCTCTGTCAGTTGATCGCCAACTAAAAAGCGTTGCTGGGCTAATTTTTGTTCTAATTCATCAAGTGCCGAAAACAGGCGGTCATACTCTTCTTCATAGACAGATTGCTCGGTTGCAAAACCACATTTATAGACACCATTATTGATGTGTTCATAAACAAATGCGTTGATGTCATCAATTTCTGTCCGCTTCGATTCGGGATAAAAATCGAGAGTATTCCCGGTAATCGCATCAAATTCAGAATTGAACATACGGATAATATCCGCCGACTCATTGCTCACGACCGTATGTTGTTGACTATCCCACAATACCGGAACCGTCACACGACCGCTGTATTCTGGGTTCGCTTGGCAATATAACTGGTGTAAGTACGCATGCTGATGTAACTGATCGCCATAGCCTTGTTGTGGCGCAAATTCCCAGCCATTTTCCAGCATCAGAGGATGGACCACGCTGACATCAATATGCTTTTCAAGACCTTTTAACTTGCGGAAAATAAGCGTTCGATGCGCCCAAGGACAAGCGTATGAGACATAAAGGTGGTAGCGTTTGGATTGCGCTGGGAAGTCAGCATCAGCGTCCGCCTCCACCCAATTCCGGAATTGTGCAGCACTGCGTTCGAAGCGTCCGCCTGTTGCATCAGTGTCATACCATTGATCGTGCCACTTCCCTTCGATCAGCAGTCCCATATATTATCCTCCTTCGCTACAACCAGAATTGCTTAGGATTACGCAATTTGCAGCGAAACTTGATCACTTTGCGATAAGTTGTGCAACCACTGCGGCACTGCGTTTACTGGCATCAACCTTCAGTTGTTTATGTAAATTTAAGAACTTCTGCTGCAGTTGACTTTGATCCGTCGCTAATTGTTGCCACAATAGCTCGGCCAAATGCTCTGGTGTGGCCTGCTGCTGCACCACCTCTGGCACTAACTTGCTATCCGCCAGTAAGTTGGGCAGGCTGAAAAACCTCGCTTTGAACATCCGCTTGATAATCTGATATGACAGCCAATTAAATTTGTACGCGACCACCATCGGCCGCTTATAGAGTAACGCTTCGAGTGTAACGGTTCCGGATGTGAGCAACACCGCGTCAGCCGCTTCGAGTACTTGTCGCGCTCCCCCCTCAACAATATGTAACGGGAGTTCAGGGGCGTGTTGTTGCCATAATTGCTCAAACTGCTGGCGTCGACTCGAACTGACCATGGGCACTAAAAACTGCAGTTGCGGGTCGCGCTGATGCAAGCGCATCGCGGTTGCTAAAAAAATCGGCCCTAACCGCGCTATCTCACCGGCTCGAGAGCCAGGCAGAAGACCGAGTACTGTCTGTTGCGGATCCAGTTGGAGCGCAGCTCGCGCCTGGTCACGATGTGGTAATAATGGGATCTCATCAGCGAGGGGATGCCCCACAAAAGTTGCCGCAAGTTGGTGCTGGTCATAAAACTGTTTTTCGAAAGGTAACAAACATAAGACATGATCAACGGCTTGCTTGATTCCTTTGATTCGACCTTGCCGCCATGCCCAGACCGATGGGCTAACATAGTGAACCGTCTTGATCCCTTGGCGCTTAAGCTTCTTAGCAATCGGCAGGTTAAAATCTGGCGCATCGATACCGACAAATACATCGGGTTGCGCTGCCAATATCTCAGCCACGATATGGGAGCGATGTTTGAGCAGTTTAGGTAAGCTTCGCAACACTTCGGCCAAGCCCATTACCGCCAAATCCTCCATCGGGACGAGGCTCGATAACCCCATAGCAGCCATCTTAGGACCACCCACCCCAATAAAACGACAGTGCGGATATAATTGTTGCAACTGTTCCATCAAACCAGCGCCGAGCAGGTCACCCGAATGTTCGCCGGCAATAATCGCAATAACTGGCTCAGTTGAGGAAGACATGACTTCAGCGAATAATGCCACGGCGACTGTTTTGAACGAACTCAATCAGCGGTTCAAGTTCAGCCGCTTGTACCTGTTCGAGTTGCGCAACCGCCTCTGTGACCGTTAACCCACTCCGATAGAGGGTTTTAAACGCGCGCTTGATAGTCATGATTTGCGCTGAGCTAAACCCTCGACGCTTTAATCCTTCACTATTGATGGTGCGTGGCACGGCATTGTGTCCTTGCGCCATGATATATGGCGGCACATCTTGCACCACCACTGAGTTCACCGCAGTAAAGGCATGTGCGCCAATGTGGCAAAATTGATGAACGCCAGTAAAACCACCTAGAATCGCCCAATCGCCCACATGCACATGGCCCGCAAGAGTGGTATTGTTGGCTAATATGACGTTGTCCCCGACCATACAATCATGGGCAACGTGGACATAGGCCATCAATAAATTATTCGAGCCAATCGCCGTTAAACCTTGATCCTGGACGGTGCCACGATGAATCGTCACACACTCTCGAATAATATTATCGTCACCAATTTCGAGTCGAGTTGGTTCACCCGCGTATTTTTTGTCCTGACAATCCTCGCCAACCGAGGCAAATTGGAAAATTTTATTGCGTTTACCAAGGCGAGTGGGACCACGCAGCACCACATGCGGGCCAATATCGCATTCGTCACCAATTTCGACATCTGCTCCAATAATCGAATATGGACCGACTCGAACATCCCGTCCGAGTTTTGCTTTAGGATCAATAATTGCGGTTGAATGGATCACTTAAGTCTCTCTTCTTGCACAAATAATGTCAGCACTACAAGCCAACTCACCGGCGACTTCAGCACGGCCTTTAAAGACCCAAATTCCGCGCCGTTCTTTTTCGAAGGTCACTTTTAAATCAAGTGTGTCACCGGGTAATACCTGGCGTTTGAAACGAGCGTTATCGACCCCAGCGAACAAATATAAATCGTTCTTACCCGGACTACTTTCCGTAATTTTGAAACCGAGTAACCCCGCTGCTTGCGCCATTGCTTCAAGTAATAACACACCAGGGAAAATTGGGTTTTCTGGAAAATGCCCGGTAAAAATTGGTTCATTAACGGTCACATTTTTTACCGCATGAATCATTGACTGACCGTCGCATGAAACGACTTTATCAACCAATAAAAAAGGATAACGATGCGGCAGCAACCGCATGATCTCTTTTATCTCAAAGGCACCCATTGCAGTATCCAAAGTCATCTCCAAAATTTATTTCTAATTATTATTTTTCGTTTAGTTTTTCGAGTGTTTTAACACGCTGAAAAAGTTGGTCTAACTGCCGGTACCGCGCCCCGTTTTTCAACCATTCACGATGTGGGGCAGCGGGTATACCTGAGGCATAAACGCCCGGTTCAGTAATCCCCTTAATCACCATTGCAAAGCCCATAATTTGGACGTCATCACAAATTTCAATATGACCATTGATGGCGCTTGCACCACCAATCATACAGCGCTTACCAATTCGACAACTGCCGGCGAGAACGGTACAGCCCGCGAGCGCAGTATCTTCATCGATAAAGACATTATGAGCGATCTGACATTGGTTATCGATAATACAGCCGTTACTGATCACGGTATCATCAAGTGCACCGCGGTCCACTGTGGTACTGGCACCAATTTCAACTCGGTCACCAATAATCACCCGCCCTAATTGTGGAATTTTAACCCACTTACCGCTATCGTTCGCCCAGCCAAAGCCATCCGCACCAATCACCGCACCACTATGGAGCAAACAATCTGCGCCGATAATACAACGATGATAAACCGTCACATTTGACCACAACTTGGTTCCTGCGCCGATCTTGGTTTCAGCACCGATATAACAGCCAGCACCGATTTGCACGTTATCACCAACAACTGCACCTGCTTCAATCACTACATTCGCAGCAATCGCGACATTATTGCCAAGCACCACGTCAGCTGCTATTTGAGCACTTGGATGGATTCCAACGGCCGCTGCAGCGGGTGTGGTATCGAGCAACTGTGCAACCCGCGCAAAGCCAGCATACGGATTGCGCATTCGCAGTGCCGATAAGTGCTCTGGGACATTAACGTCAGGCGCAACGATAATGGCAGAAGCCGCCGTTTGCTCAACTTGACTGCGATATTTTTCGTTGGCTAAAAATGCAATTTGCCCCGGCTGAGCCGAGGCAAGTGTTGCGACGCCGGTGATGGTAATCGCACCATCACCTTGCACTTCAGCTCCAATGGCCTCAGCCAATTGCTGTAAAGTGAACGCCTGCATAACTTAGTTACCTGTCATTTTATCGATAACTTCTTGCGTTAATTCGTGTGCTTCGCTGACATAAGCGACCGCTGTTGCCTGGACTACTAAGTCATACTGCATTTCTTGAGCCAATGACTGTGCCGCACGCGCAATTTCCATCATCAATTTATCACGCTCTTCACCAAGACGACGATTCATGTCTTCCCGCAAAGCACGAACTTTCAACTGATATGCAGACTCTTGCAATTCAAAATCACGGCCGAGCTGGACCTTCTCATTGTTCGACATGATTGACGCGTCACGCTGCTGCTTCTCACGCATCTCGTTCAGCTTATCTTCAATTCCCTGCACTTCTTCAATGCGTGCTTTGAACTCTTCTTGAATAGTGGTTTCAAGGGCTCGCGCTTGTGGCAAGTTTTGGAATACCCCTTGGAAATTCACCACACCAATTTTCTGCTGTGCTTCCGCGGCATTTGCGAACATTGCCGTTGATAACAGTAATGCGGCGATTGTTGTCTTCATTAAAACTTTCACTCGTATACTCCTTAAAGCTTGTCGTACTGTGTCAAATTTAGAATGTTGAACCAAAGTTGAAGGTGAACATCTGAGTGCGATCATCTTCTTGTTTTTTCAGTGCACTACCGAACGATAAGGTAATCGGTCCCATCGGCGATATCCATTGTACCGCAAGCCCGGCCGAGACCCGATAGTCACTCGGTGAACTATAATCTCGCAAAGCATAAGAGCTGTTAACCAACTGCAAATCTTTGTAAGTGTCATAGTCGAATTCTGTATCCCAAACACTACCCACGTCAACATACAGGCTAGTACGCACACTATTACGCGATTCTTCCTTGATCAATGGGGTTGGGAAAATAAGTTCAAATCCGCCCGAGAACATGGCATTACCCCCCACTGAGAATTGGCTTACCGCCAAAGTATCAGCGCCTGGACCTACCGGCAAGTCCGATGGAATCCCACCAAAGCCGCCATAGCCATCAATTGCCTGCGGATAACGATAAATTGCACGCGGACCAACTGTATTGGCCTCAAAACCACGCAGCGTATCATTCCCACCAAGGCGGAAGTTTTCATAGAATGGGAAGAGATATTCATTCCCCTTATCGTCTTCTCCATAACCATTACCATAGCCTAGGTTAAGGCGACTCACGAGCACAAAGTTGTGTGAATCTGTTAATGGCCAGTAATGCTTAAAGTCATAGCTAACCCGGAAGTAATTCACATCACTAAAAGGAGCCACAACGTCTAAACTGACGCGATTTGAAGTTCCCGCAGTTGGGAATACCCTGCGGTTTAAGGTAACTCGACCATAACCGAGAGATAGTTCATAAATATCAAAAGCAACCCCAGAATTAGGATCTTGGGTATCTAAGTAGGGTTGATAGAACTGACTAACCTGCTCGTAGCCTTCCACATTGGTGACTTCTTCATTACGATACATGGCACCAATATTAATACTACTGACTTCATTAATCGGGAAGCCAATACTACCGCCCAAGCCATATTGAGTCTTGTTGTAACGAATTAAGTTCGCTTGGTTACCCGCGTCAAACTCATTGAGATAAATTTGACCGGATAAGTTGATGCCGTCTTTGGTGAAGTATCGGTCAGTGTATGACAGACTCAGCGAGCGACTAAAACGGTTCGTATTAAGATTAATCGCTGCGCGGTTACCGGTACCCAAGAAGTTATCCTGTGCCACGCCAAGCCCAAGTTGCAAGCCTGAGTAGTCACCGTAACCAAACATAAAGTCAAATGAACCTGAAGGTTGCTCTTTGACGGTGAAATTAACATCCACTAGGTCATCGCGACCATCGACACGCTGGGTATCGGACTCGACCGTTTCGAAAAACCCAAGCCGTTCGAGTCGAACTTTACTCTGCTCAATCGCTGCCTCATTCAACGGTGCACCTTCGAGTTGGCGCATTTCACGACGGAGAACTTCATCCATGGTGGTGATGTTACCGCTAAAATTAATCCGGTTGACATACACTCGCTTGCCTGGGTTCACTGAGAAAATCAGGTCAACTTCGCCTTCAGTTTCAGTGAGCTCTGGAATCACCCGAACCTCGGGATATGCATAGCCATAACGACCATAGAATTTCGCAATCAGTTCTTCCAAATAGGTGATACTGGCAGCATTGTACTGGGTTCCAGCTTCAATCTTAGTGAGCCGCTCCAGTGCTTCATCGTGACCTCTGAGGTCACCAATCACGCGCGTTTCACGAATCGTGTAGATCTCGCCTTCATCCACGTTAATGGTCACGTAAATCCCTTTTCGGTCAGGGGTTAGCGTGACTTGTACCGACTCAATTGTGAATTGTAAATAACCACGATCCTTGTAAAAAGACTCGAGCGTTTCAAGATCGCCGCTCAACTGTTGTTTTTGATAGCGCCGCTCACCAATGATATTCCACCACGGCAGCGAGTCTTTCAGTTCTAACGTAGAAAGTAACTCTTCATCGCTAAATTTGCGGTTACCGACAATGTTAATTTGTTGAATTTCAGCCGACTCACCTTCTTCAAAATCGATTTCAACACGGACTCGATTACGCGGCAGATTGACCACGTTGACGCTGATATCAGCATCGTACTTACCGATACTGTGATAGAACTCAGCAAGCCCCGTCTCGATGCTAGAAATGGTGGTTAGATCAAGTGGCTCGCCTTCGACTAGCCCTTGTTCAGTAAGACTTTCTTCGAGTTGCTCGTCTTTGATGTCTTTATTGCCATCGAAGGTAATTGAGCTGATTGTAGGTCGCTCACTGACTTCGAATATAATGGTATTGCCATCACGCTTCACCACCACATTATCAAAATGTGTTGATGAGTAGAGCGAACGAATACTGTTACGAATCGTACTGTCGTTTACCGTATCACCAACCCGCACTGGGATATAAGTAAGCGCTGCGCCAAGTGCTACACGTTGTAGCCCGCGCACACGGATATCTTCGACAACAAACGGTTCTGCGCTATACGCAGGCATTGCGGCCCCCGCCATAAGGGCGGCCAAGAACAGCTTTTTCAAGGTCATTCTGTGCTACTTAATTTTTTATGTTGTAAATGTCGCTTCATGAAACAAGACGTAAAATATCGTTACTAATCGCAATTGCCATCAAAGCAAAGATTAATGCGCCACCGATACGATAAGCAATTTCTTGCGTCCGTTCGGATACTGGGCGCCCTTTTAATTTTTCCAGTCCCAAAAAAACCAGATGTCCACCGTCTAATACCGGTAATGGTAACAGATTAATGATACCGAGATTAACACTGATAAGGGCGAGAAACCCTAAAAAATATACCAAACCATAGCTTGCTGAGACACCTGCACCCTCTGCAATCGCCACTGGCCCGCTCAGGTGCTTAATTGAAACCGTTCCGGTAACCAATTTACCAAGCATCTCAACACTTAGGGTCATCAACCGCCAAGTGTGCTGCGCTCCCTCCACAAGTCCATCTAAAGGGCCATAGCGATGGACAAACTGATAAGCTTCAGGATACGGCTCAAGACTCGGAACCACCCCCAAGTAACCCAGTTCTTGTGCATCCGTAGTCGGTTGCCGACGCCCCAGGCTTACCTCGAGAGTTTGCCGTTGAGAATCTCGCTCGACCTCAAACACAAGCGTTCTACCCGGGTTTTGCCCGATAAACTCCTGAGTTTGAGACCAGTCGCTCATAAGAGTTCCATCGATGCGAATAATTTTATCGCCAACTTCCAATCCAGCGGCTGCGGCTGGCGAATTTTCAGCAATTTGAGCTAGAACTTGAGTCGGTTGTGGGCGGAAAGGCTCTATCCCTAATTGACGAAACGTTGCGACTTGTTCATCACTTAATCGCCAACCTTCAAGGTCAAGCTGATAGCGACTGGTTCGCCCACTAGGGAGTCGTAATTCGAGCTCAGCTGTGTCCTGCCCAATTGCTCCAGCAAAGGCGAGATTCACCTCTTGCCAATCACGGGTTGGTACGCCATCAATACCAATAATTTCAGCATTAACAGGGAGCTCTGCAGCTGCAGCAATAGAATTACTTTGGACACTGCCGATCACAGGTTTAACCGTTGGCACGCCAATCAAATACATGCCCCACAGCACCACTATAGCGAGTAAAAAATTAGCCAATGGCCCGGCTGCGATAATCGCCGCGCGTTGCCCAATGGATTTACTATTAAAACTCAGCGGACGGTCAGCTTCTGCGACTTCATCGACGCGTTCATCGAGCATTTGCACATAACCGCCGAGCGGAATCCGAGCGACCTGATACAAGGTTCCGTCTTGGCCCATGCGGCTCCAGATCGGTTTGCCAAAACCTACCGAAAATTTAAGGACTTTCACACCGTTTTTACGCGCGACCCAAAAATGACCGAATTCATGAAAAGTGACCAGAATTCCGAGGGTAACGACAAGTGCTAATAGTGACCAAATGACTTCAAACATTCGCTCTTTGTTCCATGACTTCTTGCGCGTAACGCCGCGCCTGTTGATCAATTGCAAGCACGTCTTCCAAAGCTGTGACATGCGCTGCACTTGATTGTTCCAGCACCCGCTCACAAATTTGGCTGATCTGAGTAAATTTAATCTTACCGGCTAAAAACGCCGCAACCGCCACTTCATTGGCTGCATTTAAACTTGTGGTGGCCCACTGCCCTTCCCAACACGCTTGTTGGGCGAGAAATAAGCACGGATAGCGCGCCGGTTCTGCTTGCGCAAAGGTCAATTGTGCCACCTGAGAGAAATCCAATGCTGCTACGCCGCTCTCAAGCCGCTGCGGATAACTCAAACAGTGCGCAATTGGCGTGCGCATATCTGCTTGACCCATTTGAGCGATGACCGAGCCATCGGCATAACTCACCATTGAATGAATCACGCTTTGCGGGTGTAACAACACTTCGAGTTGCTGCGGTTGACAGTTAAACAGCCAACGCGCCTCGATATACTCTAAGCCTTTATTCAACATAGTTGCCGAATCAACGGATATTTTTCGACCCATGTCCCAATTTGGATGGGCGCAGGCAGCGGCCGGAGTTTGCTCCGCAAGTGCCGCGACCGGTAATTCACGAAAAGGGCCACCTGAACCTGTCAGCAATATTTTGTGGACCCCTGCCGCGGCCAAGTCGACTAGCCCTAACTGCTGCGCTGATTCAGGCAGACATTGGAAGATCGCGTTGTGCTCGCTATCGACTGGAAGCAGTTGGGCCTGATGGCGGGTCACCGCATCCATAAACAACTGACCACTCATAACTAAGGCTTCTTTATTGGCAAGCAATACTTTCTTACCCGCTTCAACTGCCGCGAGCGTCGGTAGCAGTCCGGCTGCGCCAACAATCGCCGCCATCACAATGTCGACATCGCCAGCACTGGCAACTTCACACAAACCCTCGCTACCGGCTAAAACCTTGGTTGTGCGGCCCGTTAATTGCGCCGTCAAAGCTTGTGCAGCAGTCGGGTCTGCCATCACCGCGTAGCGCGGCCGAAATTGCTCGCAGAGCTTGCCCATAGCGTCAACATTGGTCGCGGCGGTGAGGGCGAATACTTCAAACTGCTCGGGATGCGCGGCAAGTACGTTTAATGTGCTCTGCCCAATCGAGCCGGTGGCACCTAAAATCGTGACAGCTTTCATCATTAGGCGAGTAACCAGATATAACTGAGAGTAAACACAGGTAAGGCTGCAGTAAGCGAATCAATACGGTCCAAAATTCCACCATGACCTGGCAATAGTGAACCACTATCTTTCACCCCAGCACAGCGTTTGAACATACTTTCGTTGAGGTCACCAAATACCGATGCAACCACAGTCACTAAACCAGTGAGATAGTAACCGGTAAACTGATCGGCTGGGATCTTCACCCAATGTGCGACCACGATCATCACCACGAAAGCGAGCGTAACGCCGCCACATAAACCTTCCATCGTCTTGCCCGGACTTACTGCAGGCATTAACTTGTTGCGTCCGTAGCGGACTCCTGCAAAGAAAGCACCCACATCAGCAGCCCACACCAACAGCAAGATAAATAATAAGGCGAAACCACCAAATAGCGGTGAGCTCTCGTAATGTAGGGTTCGCACTGCAACTAAACCAACCCATGCGGGGATCAAGGTCAGATAACCAAATAGACCCACAATTGAACGTGTGCGTGACCACAGTCGACGACTATTGGGATAATTAACGATTAACAACAGCGCGACAACCCACCAGATTCCACCGGCAATGAGTACCGCAAAATACTCTGTTGCTAATTGGCCATCACGCCAAACTTGATCAAGCGGCAACCACCAAAGGAGCAATCCGAGAATCAAAGCAACTGACGCGGTATACAACATTTTACTCGCAGTCCGCTTAAGCCCCATCAGCGGCGACCACTCCCAGGCCCCCGCCGTCATCAGCGCAATTAATACAACCGCAAACCATAAAGGTGACAACCCAAACACGGCATAAAGCGCGATTGGGATAAGCACAAGTGCTGTAAGTAGTCGTTGTTTTAGCAAATTATTCCCCAGCTTTTTGATCTGTTTCTAAGATAGCTTGTTGTAATTGTGCGCTGGTTAAACCAAAGCGGCGTTCGCGGCAGCTATAGTCGGCAATCGCGGCTGCGAACGCATTTTCATTAAAGTCTGGCCACAGAATATCGCAAAAATAGAGTTCTGCATAAGCTAATTGCCATAATAAAAAATTACTGATTCGCTGTTCCCCACCCGTTCGAATCAATAAGTCTGGCGGTGCTTGGTCCGCCAACTCAAGTTCACTCGCGAGGGTTGCCTCAGTTATCTCAGTGACCGCAATTTGTTGCTGCGCGACGCGCTCTGCAAGTCGCTGGGCCGCTTGACAGATATCCCAACGACCACCGTAATTAGCGGCGATATTTAGGGTTAAGGCACGGTTCGCCGCCGTCAGCTGTTCAGCTTTCGCAATCTGCTTTTGTAAGCGCTCGGAAAAACCCGCTCGATCACCGATCACTTTGAGTCGCACTTCATGCTTGTTGAGTTTACTCACCTCACGTTTAAGCACGCTCATGAACAATTCCATCAGCACACTGACTTCTTGTTCCGGGCGGTTCCAGTTTTCGCTGCTAAACGCAAATAAAGTTAAACTTTCGATACCTTTTTTACGCGCAAAAGTAATCGCTGCGCGAACTGCCTCAGCGCCTGCCTTATGCCCAAACGTCCGCGGCTTACCGCGTGACTCAGCCCAACGACCGTTACCATCCATGATAATTGCGACATGCTTCGGCATGCGCACTTGTGCTACGTGCAATTCGCTCATTGTCTCCGCCGAATAATAAAAACGCCGTGCGAGTATACCTGACACGGCGCGGTTAACCAAAGAAACTCAGGAGAAATTAAACTTCCATAAGGTCTTTTTCTTTCTCTGCCAGAGCTTGATCAATTTGAGCCACAAACGTATCCGTTAATTTTTGGATCTCGTCTGCCGCTTTACGCTCTTCATCTTCAGTAATTTCTTTTTCTTTTAACAGTTCTTTAAGGTCACTGTTGGCATCACGACGAATATTACGCACCGCGACCCGTCCATGCTCTGCCTCATTGCGAACAATTTTAACCAAATCACGACGCCGCTCTTCAGTTAACGGTGGCAATGGCACGCGAATAACATTACCGGCAGAGGCTGGATTCAAGCCAAGATCAGAAGTCATGATGGCCTTTTCTACGGCTTGACTTGCAGACTTATCAAACACAGTCAAAGCCAATGTCCGTGAGTCTTCAACCGTAATATTTGCGACCTGCTTTAGCGGTGTATCAACACCGTAATAACTCACCATCACGCTATCAAGGATACTTGGATGGGCACGTCCGGTACGTACCTTTGAAATTTGTGCTTTTAGCGCTTCAACACTTTTTGCCATGCGCTCTTTAGCGTCTTGTTTGATTTCATTAATCACAATTTATACCTTCTCGTTATTCAGCGATTTCAAAGCCTGGTTCAGAATTAATTAGGGTCCCTTCGGGTTCACCTAAAATAACTGCCCGCAGAGCTCCAGGCTTATTCATATTAAACACTCGAATGGGGAGTTCATGGTCTCGCGCCAAGGTAAAGGCAGCCAAATCCATAACTTTAAGCTGTTGGTCTAACACTTCGTTATAACCAACCCGCTGATAGAGCTGAGCGCTTGGATCTTTGACCGGATCAGCACTGAATACACCATCAACTTTGGTGCCTTTCAACACTAATTCAGCCTCTATCTCAATGCCTCGTAAGCACGCCGCAGAATCGGTCGTGAAAAATGGATTCCCGGTGCCTGCACAAAAGATTACAACCCGCCCTGATTTGAGTAAGCTAATCGCATCAGCCCAGTTGTAGCTATCACAGACGCCATTTAACTCAATCGCTGACATCAATCTAGCATTCACGAAAGCGCGGTGTAGTGCATCACGCATGGCCAAGCCATTCATGACCGTAGCCAACATCCCCATGTGGTCTCCCACCACGCGATTCATCCCAGCTTTAGCAAGCCCCTCACCGCGGAATAAGTTTCCACCGCCGATGACGAGGCCAACTTGTACACCCAGTTCAACGAGCTCTTTGATTTCTTGAGCCATGCGATCGAGCACTTTCGCATCGATACCAAAGGCTTCATCGCCCATCAAAGCTTCACCACTTAACTTCAACAAAATGCGGCGATACGCTGGTTTTTTCGTCGCGTTCATCGAACTCTCCCTTGTGTACAGTTTACTCATTATATAAAAAAAACCGCACCTTGCGCGAGCAAGCTGCGGTTTTATTTACACTATTGACTGCAAAGTCACCGGCATTAAGCCTTTTTCGCTGCAGCCATTTGCGCTTCAACTTCAGCAGCGAAGTCTTCAGCTTTTTTCTCGATTCCTTCGCCTACTTCAAAACGAACGAAAGTAATCACGTCAGCGCCTTTAGACTTCAACAAATCACCAACGGTCATGCTTGGGTCTTTGACGAAAGGCTGACCAGTCAAGCTGATTTCACCAGTGAACTTACGCATCCGACCTTCGACCATCTTCTCAGCGATTTCTTTTGGCTTGCCACTTTCCATCGCGATGTCGATTTGGATATTGCGCTCTTTCTCAACAACTTCTGCTGATACGTCTTCTGGCTTCACAAACTGTGGCGCGCTCGCTGCAACATGCATTGCAACGTCTTTGGCCAAATCAGCATCACCACCCGTTAAAGCAACGAGGACGCCGATACGACCGCCGTGTACATAGCTCTCAACGATGTCGCCACCAGAGATGCTCATAACGCGACGCACGTTCATGTTCTCACCGATCTTAGCCACTAAGGTTTCGCGAGTTTCTTCAACTGTCGCGCCACCGATGTCAGTTGCTTTTAGCTTCTCAACATCTGTTTCCAAGTTAGCAAATGCAACGTCGATAACTTTGTCGCCAAAGGCTAAGAAGTTGTCATCACGAGCAACGAAGTCGGTTTCACAGTTCAGTTCAACCAAAGTACCTTTGTTGCCTTCGGTTTTGGTCAGGATGACACCTTCAGCAGCAACACGGCCAGCTTTCTTAGCTGCTTTCGCTTGACCGCTTTTACGCATCAATTCGATCGCTGCTTCGATATCGCCGCCTACTTCTTCAAGTGCTTTTTTACAATCCATCATGCCAGCGCCAGTGCGCTCGCGCAGTTCTTTTACTAGAGCTGCTGTAATTGCCATTTCTCTAATCCTCTGAATCCGATGATTTATTCAGCTGCTTCGTCAGCGGCTACGAAATCGTCTTTGCTTTCTGCAACGTTCACACGTGCTTCGTTGATTGCTGTTGCAGCTGCATTTAAGTAAAGCTGAACCGCACGAATCGCATCGTCGTTACCTGGAATAACGTAATCTACGCCGTCAGGGTTTGAGTTGGTATCAACCACGGCAATAACTGGAATACCTAAGTTATTCGCTTCTTTGATTGCAATGTGCTCGTGGTCAGCATCGATCACGAACAATACGTCTGGCAAGCCAGCCATGTCCTTGATCCCGCCTAAGCTCTTCTCAAGTTTTTCCATTTCACGGGTATTCATCAAAGCTTCTTTTTTAGTGAGCTTCTCGAATGTACCGTCTTGGCTTTGAGTTTCGAGGTCTTTCAGACGCTTGATTGACTGACGCACAGTTTTCCAGTTGGTCAACATTCCACCCAACCAACGATGGTTAACGTAGAACTGCTTACAATTGGTCGCTGCCTCTTGCACCGCATCAGCAGCGGCACGCTTCGTTCCAACAAACAAGACTTTGCCTTTGTTTGCTGCAACGTGCTGCAAGAAGTTCAATGAGTCATTGAACAT
The DNA here is from genome assembly GCF_003987435.1 of Pseudidiomarina taiwanensis. Taxonomy (GTDB): domain Bacteria; phylum Pseudomonadota; class Gammaproteobacteria; order Enterobacterales; family Alteromonadaceae; genus Pseudidiomarina; species Pseudidiomarina taiwanensis. The sequence goes on from NZ_PIQG01000001.1 coordinate 636,598, forward strand.
TGGCACAGTTTTTTCGAGGTTGATGATATGAATCTTGTTGCGGGCACCGAAGATGAACGGCTTCATTTTCGGGTTCCAGAAACGGGTTTGGTGACCGAAATGGACACCAGCTTTGAGCATGTCACGCATTGACACGTTTGCCATAATAATTTTCCTTTTTAAGGGGTTATGCCTCCATATACCCCACCGTTCGACCCATTTAAGAGCACCCCGAGCGATGTGTCGGTATATGTGTGTTATTACAAATTACGGACCAACTTAGGCTGGACTACGATAATTTGCGGGCGCTTTATACCATAAAAAAGCCAATCTTGGCAACTTTTTGGGGGAATTGTTGCGCTTTTATGCAGGCCCGCAAACTGGTAAACTTTGGCTACTATTTTTCGCAAGCAAAGCCTCACAGAGAGCGGTTATGAGTATTACCCTAAAAACACCTGATGAAATTGAAAAAATGCGCGCGGCTGGAGCACTTGCTGCCGAAGTTCTAGAAATGATAGGTCCGCATGTTAAAGCCGGCGTTACAACAGGTGAATTAGACCAAATTTGTCACGACTATATCGTCGCCCGCAACGCCTATCCGGCGCCTTTGAATTATCACGGTTTTCCAAAATCAATTTGCACGTCGGTCAATCACGTCGTGTGTCATGGCATTCCCAACGATAAACCACTGAAAGATGGGGATATCGTTAATATTGATGTCACTGTTAAACTCGATGGCTATCACGGCGACACCTCCAAAATGTTTGTGGTTGGGCAACCCAGCATCTTGGCGGAACGACTCATTCGAGTAACTCAAGAGTGCCTCTACCTTGCGATTAAAATGGTCAAACCTGGGATTCGTACCGGAGATTTTGCCGCAGCCATTCAAAAGCATGCTGAGAGCCACGGTTACAGTATCGTCAGAGAATATTGCGGGCATGGTATCGGCGCGGTTTTCCATGAAGAGCCACAGATTCTCCATTACGGTACTGCAGGGACCGGTGATGTGCTCGAGGCAGGCATGTGCTTTACCATCGAACCTATGGTCAACGCCGGCAAGCGTCACACTAAACTGTTGCGGGACGGTTGGACTGTACTCACCAAGGATCGTAGTTTAAGTGCCCAGTGGGAACATACCTTACTGGTAACCGAGAGCGGCGTTGAGGTGCTGACCTTACGCTCGGATGAAGAACTCCCGCGGGTGATAAATCACGATTGAACTCAATGACTCAAACAGCAGCACCCAATTGGCAGTTCCCCGCGTCTATCGCGCAATTAAGGGAACAACTCAAAGACTACCAAGATTGGTCAGCGGGTGCTTTTGTAACAGCCGATATTGAGTCACTGCTGACTCATCGCAGTGACTTTATTGACCAGCTGCTACAGCATTTGTTTAGCGAGTACGGGCTAGCTCAGCAGCAGGTTGCCCTAATTGCGGTCGGCGGCTACGGTCGTGGTACCTTGCATCCCCACTCCGATATCGATTTACTCTTTTTAGTGCCGCGCACGCCGCCTACGCCAGAGCTTGGCCGCTTGCTTGAGCAATTTATGCAAGTGTTGTGGGATCTCAAATTCGAAGTTGGCCACAGTGTCCGCAGTGTCCGCGATTGCCTAAACCAAGCCCAAGCAGATGTCACGGTTGCCACCAGCCTGCTTGAACATCGCCTCATTTGTGGTGATCACAACATTGCGGAACAACTTTCTCAGACCCTGCGTAATGAGTTTCCTTGGAGTAGCCGGGCCTACTATCAAGCAAAATCTGCGGAACAACTAGCGCGCCATCACCGCTTTCACGGTACTTCATATAATCTCGAGCCCAATATTAAAAGTAGCCCCGGGGGATTGCGAGATATCCAAACTATCAGTTGGATTGCCAAACGCCACTTCGCGACTCAAAGCGACGAGAGCCTCGTACTCTATGGTTTTATCAGCGCTGAAGAACTGCTCGAATTACGCGAACAACAGCTGTTTTTATGGCGCCTGCGCTATGCCCTTCACATCGAAGCGGGCAAAGCCGAGGACCGCTTATTATTCGACTTTCAAATGGGCGTTGCGGAGCGCCTCGGATATGGGCAAGGCAAAGCTGCGGTTGAAGCCATGATGAAAGATTACTTCAATGCCGTCGCCGCCGTTCGTGAACTCAACTCGATGCTGTTACAGTATTTCGAGCAAGAAATTCTCACCCCAGTAAACAGTCAGCCTGTCACACCATTGAGTGAGGATTTTTGGTTGCGTGAGCAAACCATAGGGGCAAGCCATGACCACGTCTTTGAACAACCCGTACAACTGCTCAAATTCGTCGTACTTATCGCCGAAAATTCGCAAATCACCACGATTCAGGCCGACACGATTCGGCTGCTGCGTAATGCGCGCCGTGGTTTACTGCACCCCCTCAGCCACGATCCGAACTGCCGCCGTTGGTTTTTAACCTGGCTCCGCCACCCCAATGCCATGGGGTTTGCCTTCGAGGTAATGCATACGCATAGAATTTTGGCTCACTATTTGCCCGCTTGGCAACAGATTGTTGGGCAAATGCAGTTTGATTTATTTCATGCTTACACGGTTGATGAGCACACCTTTAGGTTAGTGAAAAATTTAGCCGCTTACGCGGAACCCGCGACGATTGAAGAGTTTCCACTTTGTGCTGAACTTTTTCAGCAAATGGATAAACCCGAGCTGCTCTTCTTAGCCGGTATCTTCCATGACATTGCTAAAGGTCGTGGTGGCGACCATTCTGAGCTCGGCGAGCAGGATGTCCGCAATTTTGGTCTGGCTCATGAACTTGCACAAGACGACATCGACCTCGTCGCTTTTCTGGTCCGGCATCACTTACTGATGTCTGTAACTGCACAAAAGCAAGATATTCATGACCCTGAGGTCATTAAAATGTTCGCCGAAAAGGTCAACAATCAGCGCCAACTGGCTTATTTATACTGCCTGACCGTAGCTGACATTCGCGCGACGAATAGTCGTCTTTGGAATAATTGGAAAGCTAGTTTGCTGGAAAACCTATATCAGCTGACCGCGCAATATCTGGATAAAGAGGTGTCAACAACGCAACACCTTCGCGAGCAAATCCAAGCCAACAAAAACCACGCTATGGCGTTATTACTCAGTGCGGGCTATCACGTCTCGAGTATTGAACAACTGTGGTCACGGTTCACCGCTGACTATTTCTTTCGCCATCAAGCCGAACAAATTGCCTGGCACAGTCAGCATATCCTCGATGTTGAAAACGACGCCGAATTACCACTGATATTAGTAGGTGATGAGAAAAACCAAGGCGCCACCGAGTTGTTTTTGTATGATCAAGAACAGACCCATTTGTTTGCGGCAGTGTGTGCAGTAATCGATAGCCAAAACCTCAGTATTCATGATGCCCAAATCTTGGCGACCCGAGATGGCTTTGTCATGGATACCTTCGTGATTTTGCAAGCGGATAGTAAGCCCCTCACTGAGGCGACCCAAATTGAAGCACTCAAACAGCGGCTTCATGATGTTTTACGCGGTCGTAGCCAAGCCCCAATCACGCGTCGACGGCTACCACGCCAATTACGCAACTTTACGGTACGGACCAAAGTAAACTTTGTGGCGCATGCACAGCGCGGACGTACAACACTTGAACTGATTGCTTTGGACCGACCTGGCTTAGTTGCTCAAGTTGCGCGCGTTCTGCAAGAATTCGAACTAAATATTTTGGCCGCTAAAATCACCACGGTCGGTGAGCAAGCGGAAGACTTTTTCGTATTGACGACGCCACAACAACAAGCCCTTGATGCAGACTTGCAAGAACAGCTTGCCGCGCGTCTTAAACAAGCTATTAAAGGACAGGAGTAGACTGTATGAGTTCTCTCGAAACACGCATTAATGCCGCGTTTGAGCAGCGTGATACACTTTCACCCGCAACCGTCAGCGCCGAGTTAAAAGCTGACATTGATCAAGTTATTGAAGAAATCGACCGCGGTAACCTGCGTGTCGCTGAGAAAGTCGACGGTGAGTGGATCGTCCATCAGTGGCTCAAAAAAGCTGTATTATTATCGTTTCGTATCTACGACAACCATGTCCTTGATGGCGCCGAAACGCGCTTTTTCGATAAAGTCCCAAGTAAATTTAGCGACTATGATGAAGCCCGCTTCCGCGCCGAGGGAATGCGGGTAGTACCGCCAGCTATGGCCCGTAAAGGGGCATTTATCGGTCGCAACGTGGTGTTAATGCCATCCTATGTCAATATTGGTGCCTATGTCGGCGACGGTACCATGGTGGATACATGGGCAACCGTTGGTTCCTGTGCGCAAATTGGCAAAAATGTGCATTTGTCGGGTGGGGTCGGCATTGGTGGTGTCCTTGAACCCTTGCAAGCAAACCCAACCATTATTGAAGATGACTGCTTTATCGGCGCACGCTCGGAAATTGTTGAAGGTGTGATTGTTGAACAAGGAGCGGTTATTTCAATGGGCGTCTATATTGGCCAAAGCACCAAGATTTACGACCGCGAAACCCAAACCGTAAGCTATGGTCGCGTGCCTGCTGGTGCAGTTGTGGTGCCGGGATCACTGCCGGCGGCTGATGGCAGCCACAGTCTATACGCAGCCATTATTGTCAAGAAGGTAGATGCCGCAACCCGCGCTAAAGTGGGGATCAACGCCCTATTGCGTGGTGTCGAATAAGCTAAATTCGGGACTGAAAATTCGCGTGAATTCTGCTGGAACTTCAAGCTTAAGTTCAATTTGCTGGCGGGTTATGGGATGTTCAAAGCACAGCCCTGTGGCCGCCAGCAGTAGCCGCTCTATCCCTAAATGTTCGCGAAAAAATCGATTATGACGACCATCACCATGCCGACTATCGCCAACAATTGGATGGCGCAAATGCGACATATGGCGGCGCAACTGGTGTTTGCGCCCCGTTAGAGGGTGTAATTGCATTAAACTATAACGGCTGGTGGCATGCCGCTTGCCGACCTGCACCGGTAACTCGACTTGTTGCAGGCACGTATAACGGGTCACCGCGGCCTGCGCCTCTCGCTCAACACTGACATCACGGTCGGCAATCTTATCAAGCTCTTCGCGCAGCGGATAATCCAACTCACCGTCACCTAGATAGCCTCGGACCACCGCATGGTAGGTTTTTTGAACGTGACGCTCGCGGAATTGCACGGCCAATTTTTCAGCAAGCTCAGCACTTTTCGCGAACAGTAATAAACCAGAGGTGGGTCGATCGAGACGATGTACCGGGTACACCCACTGACCAATTTGATCGCGTACTTTTTGCAGGGCAAATTCTTGCGCTTCACGCGCCAACCAACTGCGGTGAACCAGCAGTCCGGCCGGCTTATCAACAACGATGAGCGCATCATCATCGTAAACGATGGTTAACTCAGACATCTTCCGCCAATGGGTCGGTACCGCTCAAGAGAATATCAAATTCTCGGAGGCAATCGATCAGCCCCTCATGATGTTCTAACTCTTCTTTATAAACATGAGTGGCCATCGGACTTACCGCAATATTTTGCGGTAATGGATGCTCACCATCGACCAGACTCCACATCCTTGGCAACATAATAAATTGTAGCCATTGATGAAAATCCAAGGTATCAAGCGCAAACGGTTGAGTACTCTCAAGTGCCTGCGGTGGCGGGAAATGACTTTGCCACAACCCCAGACAGTTGAGTTCTGCTTCAATGCGCTCAAGTAAGCGAGCGGCTCGTTGTCGTTGGTCCATTACTACCTCCACGACGCTATTATCGTTATAATGCGCCACATCTTCGAAGAAAATGGACCATGATGCAAGCCCTATGACCGTTTCAAACCTCGCCGAGCTATTACAAGCAAGCCAGTCAGATTATCGCGTCTATGAGATGGGACGCCGAGTGCAAACGATAGCGCGTGAACAATTCGAGGCGATTAGCGCGCAACAACAAGCCTACCCCTGCCCAACTCAGGCTAAGGCTCGTTTCGCAATCGAGTTTTGGCCGCAACTCGTACAGGTACAATATCCATTTATTTGGTTTATCGAGATGCCCATCGACGAACGAGGCTTACTCGATCTCGAGGCTCAGCAACATTTCATCCAACAAGTTGTCGCTTTGCTCGGGCATCAACTCGGGGCTGAGTTAACCGAAGAACAGCAACAACAGCTGCAACAGTCACCGTATATCTTCACCCCAGACCAACAGCGTTTAGCCGCGCTTCATGCGCGCTTGACGCGACTCTGGCAGCAGCCTCCATCGGTCTATTATGAAATGGCACAGAGCGCGCTCTGTGATGGCGCAAGTGCATGGCAACAACTCGGCTTGCAGGGTATCCACGATGTTCTAGCACGGCTCATTGATGAGCCTAAAACGGCCGCTGCAATTGTGCAGAACTTTAGCCATTACCCGCCTGAGTTTTGCCAGCTCCTAGCGCAAGCTGCCAGCCATCAACAACTGCCGAAAACTATGCTGGCGGCCTTTTGTGCTCAGCAACAACTATGGCAAAAACCATCAGCGCAACGCCTGGCTGCGCTTGAACTTATGAGCTCCGCGACCGCTGAACAATTTGCCGAGTGCTTCGAGCAAGTGCTGCAACAACCGAGTGGTGACGAGTTGTTACTCTGCGCAGCGCGCTTGTGGCACATCCTGACGCCACAGCCGACGGATAACTTTTCAGCCGAGCAGTTACACCGCTATCTTTCGCAATTAGCGAAGCATGCGTGTGCAAACCAGGATTTCAATCTAAGTAACGCAATTGTCCTCGATCTACTCCGTTTGCCTGACCTAAAAGCCTTTGTACTAGCCTTTATGCGCAGCTCTGATCATCCGGAGGTTATGACTATCTGGCAACAATTGCTGCTGCAACTAGAGGAGCAACGCAAAGGTGCTAACTGAACTATGGCTGATTCTGGGGTTAGTCGGCTTAACCGCCTTATTGTGGCAATTTAAAAAGCAGCAAGAGCGGGCCTTGCTTCTCATCCAACAATACTGCCGCAAACACCAATTGCAATACCTTGATATTGCTCGAGAAAGCAGCCGCCTGCGGACGCACGGGCGACTGTTCGGGCTCTGGAGTTGTTATCGATTTGGTTTTTCTAGCGATACTGAACATCGCTATGAAGGTGAATTAGAAATGCTCAATCTGCGCTTGATCACCATTAAGACGCCGCCTTATCGCCTCCCTGCTGAGCAATAATCGCCTCAATTCGGTTACGCCCGGTGAATAAGCCCAACCAAAAATCTTTGTACATCACCCAATCACCAGCGAGAGAGTACAACGGGTATTTAAAGGTGGCCGGCTTATTGTGCTCAAAAGCAAAGTGACCGACCCACGCAAACCCATACCCGACCAATGGAATTAACCACAACCAGATCCATTGCTGAGTGCTGGCTGCATAAGCGATCAGGGCGAGCACCAAGCTACTGCCAACATAATGCATGGCGCGGCTACGTCGATCCGCATGTTCTTTTAGATAGTATGGATAAAAGCTTTTAAAATTATCAAATTCCATGTTTCCTACCCTTCAACAAAATTCAGCTTACCGCAGTGTCTCTGTGCACAAACAAAAGTTGTCCCGTGATGTTGCCAATCGTCAGTTCACGCACTGGTTCGTATCCATGTTGCTCAAATAAGCCAAGATGATGTGATTGTGACACAAACACGGCAATACCACGTGAGTCGTTATCATCAGCAAGTACTTGCCGGGCTGCGCGGACTAACATATCACCCCAGCCACGTTGCTGATAAGACGGATTGACCGCGATAAACGCAAGCATGTGATAATCATCATGAGGTAAGGCTTCAAGAATTGTTGTTTCTTTTTCGATCAGTTGCTTGGTCGAAACATATCCAGCCGTTAGCAACATTTTCAAACGCCATGACCAGTAACGTCCGGGACCAAACGTTTTACCTGGTCGCGTTAAGCAGGCCACCCCGAGTAGTGAGTCACCGTCAAATAAGCCGATCATCGGCTGTTCCGCTTCCCAAAAAGCAAATAAATCTTCGCGTATAGCAGCCCGCAGACGCTGTTCATAATCTGCTTTGTCAGCATTGAACAGGGACATCAACAAGGGGTCATCTTTGTAGGCTTGAAATAATAACGATGCCGCGAGTTTCAAATCCTCTGCGACTAAATACCGTAACTTCCCAACTTGCAGACGTTCATCAATTGCTTGGCTCATGCTCACTTCCTTAGCGTCGGTGAAATTGAAATAATTCACTCATGATCATGACGTTACCCGAAAGTTTTAAAAAATACCAATTATCTTGGTTGCAATTCAGCAACGAATTTCGCCAGGTCATCGGCTAAGATTTCGTGTTGCGGTTTGCCAACAAATTCAAGTCCCACTGCCCCACTCGCATTGTCGAGGGTTACCAACAGATCTTCACTCTCATCCGCTAACCCAATAAAGAGTGTAATCGGTTGTTTCAAACGCTGTTTCATCAACACATGACCGATCAGATTGGCTTGCAAACGCTCGCCATCATCGTCCCCGTGAATTTGTAATAATTGCAGTGGGTGTTGCCGCCAAGTCACCTGTAAATCACCACTATACCAACGCCCATAGAAGCTTTGTAAACTTGGGTGTAAATCCATCTCAAGTGCGGTTGCGACAGAATCAAAACTCAGAGGCTGAGCTTGCCGCAGCGGCTCCCAACGAATTTCCCCCGTGTCGGTTTGCTCTTTGTAAATTGGCGCTTGCCAACGCTCATCCCCTTCCAATAACAAGGGTTGTTGTAAGGCCTGATAATGCTGTTGGTAAGCATCCATTAATTGGTCCAGAGCATGTTCGAGCTCGGCAATTATTGACTCCATGAAAACCTCTCAATCGGTGGAAGAGACTAGCATCGCTATGCAAGCGCGGTTACAATGCAGGGTTACGATATTAACACAGTTCATCATTAGAAGGTGATTAAGAGGAACTTTGAGTTTATGGAAAACCCGCTAGAGCACCTTGCTCTCGGTCAAGCAACTGCGTACCCAACCGCATTCGATCCAGGTCTATTAGCCCCTGTGCCACGCCAATTGAACCGTCAACCGCTTGGTATTGATGGTCAAAACCTACCTTTTCATGGCATCGATTATTGGAATGCCTATGAACTGTCATGGTTGAACGAAGCTGGCCTACCACAGGTCGCAATCGCCGAAATAGCGGTCGCAGTGGACTCTATTAACTTAATCGAATCGAAAAGCTTCAAACTATATCTCAACAGCTTCAATGAAAGTCGCTGGTCAAGCTGGAGCGCTGTTGCTAAGCAATTACAAACAGACTTGAGCAACTGCGCTGAGGGTCAAGTTGAGGTGAAACTCCACTCGCTGCAACAAGCACCACAGCAGCATATCCAGCAATTCAGTGGCATTTGCCTTGATGAACAGCAACTTAGCATTAACGAGTATGACTACAACCCGGAGCTTTTGGCGCTCCAGGATAATCCTCAAACAGTCACAGAAACTCTGTATAGTGATCTGCTGAAATCAAATTGTCTGATCACCAATCAGCCCGATTGGGGCAGTGTGTTAATTCGTTACCAAGGACCAGCGATCGACCATGCGGCATTGCTGCGCTACTTGATTTCATTTCGACGCCACAATGAATTCCATGAACAGTGCGTCGAGCGTATTTTTAGTGATATTAAAACTCGGCTAAAACCTGAAAAACTCAGTGTTTATGCCCGTTACACCCGACGCGGAGGGCTTGATATAAACCCGTTCCGCTCAGATTTTGAGGAACCACCAAGTGAACAAGAACGCTTGGTTAGGCAGTAAAAGGAAGATAAATGAATATAACGATTAGTCCACGTGGGAGCATGAGTCTGCTCTCACAACTCGAAATTTCAAGATTGCAAGAAAGCAGTGACAAACAACTCTATCGCTTATTCCGTAATTGTTGCCTCGCGGTCTTAAATGCCGGCAGTAATACTGACAGCAGTGAAGAAATTTTTAATAAATATCATGACTTTGACGTCAAACTGATTAAGTCAGAGCGTGGCGTTCAACTCGAGCTCATCAACCCGCCTGCAGAAGCGTTTGTGGATGGCAAATTGATCATCGGGATGCAAGAGCTCGTTGAATCCGTGTTACGGGATATTCTTTTTACCGGCGAGCGCTACAACGCGCAAACCCTTGATAGCGCGGATACCAATACCCTCACCCACGTGGTCTTCGATATTCTCCGTAACGCCCACGTCGTTCAACCCAACATGGACCCTAACGTAGTGGTTTGTTGGGGGGGGCACTCAATTAACGAGGTTGAGTACAAATATACCAAGGAAGTTGGTTACCACTTGGGCTTGCGCGACTTAAATATTTGTACCGGTTGTGGCCCAGGCGCAATGAAAGGTCCGATGAAAGGAGCAACCATAGGTCACGCCAAGCAACGCATCAACGATGGTCGCTATCTCGGTTTTACCGAGCCTGGCATCATCGCGGCAGAGCCACCAAACCCGATTGTCAACGAATTGGTTATTTTGCCGGATATCGAAAAGCGCCTTGAAGCTTTCGTTCGCTGTGCTCATGGTATCGTGATTTTCCCAGGTGGCGCCGGTACTGCAGAGGAACTGCTCTATATTCTTGGGATCTTAATGCATCCTGAAAACGCCGAGCAAAAATTCCCACTGGTGCTCACTGGACCAGCTGAGAGTGCCGATTACTTTGCCGCGCTTGATGCCTTCATCCAAGACACCTTAGGATCTGAAGCAACCAAGCTGTATCAAATTATCGTCAATGACCCGCGCGCAGTTGCTGTGGCAATGCGCCAAGGGGTTGCAGAAGTAAAAGAATATCGTCGTGAGGTGGGTGATTCCTACAGCTTTAATTGGACCTTGCATATCGAGGAAGCATTCCAACGACCGTTTAACCCGACTCATCACAATGTTGCTAATCTTGCTTTGCATCGTGATCAACCAAGCCCTGCTTTAGCGGCCGATTTGCGCCGTGCCTTCTCAGCGATTGTGGCAGGGAACGTAAAAGATGAAGGGATCCGCGCAATTCGCGAAAACGGCGTGTTTGAAATTCATGGCGAACCCGAATTAATGAAGAAACTCGACGTATTATTACGGGCATTCGTCGAACAAGGACGGATGAAACTGCCAGGTTCGGTCTATCATCCTTGTTATCGGGTTGTGACGGAGTAAACCAGTGTCAAAAATGTTGAAAATCGTTCTTATTGGCTTTGGTCTCTACTATGCTGCGGTCGCTATTGCGATGTATTACTTTGAAGCAGACCCTGAGAGTTTAAGCTGGCAAGAGCGAGAAACCTTCAACCTAAAACAAATCGGTCGGTTTGATCTCGGCACCAGCAAAAGCGAGGTGATCCAATTGCTTGGTTCACCCGACTTTAGTGAAGCTAAATCAACCGCCGATGGCGACAATGTATTGGTGTTATTTTACCGCACACACCATGTCAAATCGGATGGGATTACCACTCGTGATGAATGCACCCCACTGCTGTTTCAAAACGATCGTCTGATCGCATGGGGTGCGGACGCTTATAGCGAATATCAATCGTTTTAATATCAGCGCCAAGCTTCTCTTTGCTATACTCCGCGCACTTTTGGTTTAGTGCGTGGGGGCTTGTCGTCTTCGCTCCCACTTTGTAAATAGGACGTCCCCATGACTACAACAATCACCGTCATTCCCGGCGATGGTATTGGCCCTGACATTATCGCTGCAACCGTCGACATTCTGAACGCGGCAGGCTGTGACTTTGCCTATGAGTATGCCGATGCAGGTCTCACTGCGTTAGAGAAAACTGGCGAGCTCTTGCCCCAATCAACTCTCGATGCCATTGCCCGCAACCGAGCCACGCTAAAAGGACCTCTCACCACTCCAGTTGGTGAGGGCTTTACCTCGATTAATGTGAGCCTGCGCAAACAATTCGAGCTATATGCCAATGTTCGTCCAGTGAAATCATTCAAAGGCACCCAAGCGCGTTACGAAAATATCGATATTATTACCGTGCGAGAGAATACCGAAGGCATGTATTCAGGGCTTGGCCAAGTCGTCAGTGATGATGGCAGCGAGGCGCAAGCCTTAAGTAAAATCACTCGTACCGGTGCTGAGCGGATCGTGCGCTTTGCCTACGAACTCGCACGTCGAGAAGGTCGTCAAAAAGTAACCACAGTGCACAAAGCCAATATTCTCAAATCAACTTCGGGCTTATTCCTCAAAGTCGCACGTGAAGTGGCTGCGGAATACCCAGACATTCAGTCTGACGAGATGATTGTCGACGCGGTCTGTATGAAACTCGTGATGAATCCTGAGCAGTTCGATGTGATCGTTACCACCAACTTGTTTGGGGATATTCTTTCCGATCTCTGCGCCGGCTTAGTCGGTGGCCTAGGAATGGCTCCTGGCGCTAATATTGGAGAAAACTCGGCCATTTTTGAGGCGGTGCACGGCTCTGCTCCTGATATCGCAGGGCAAAATATTGCCAACCCTACTTCGGTCATTTTAGCGGCGATTCAAATGCTTGAGTATCTAGAGATGCCAGAGCCCGCAGCACGAATTCTGGCGGCATTGACGGATGTTATCGCAAGCGGCGATCGGACCACCCGCGATTTGGGCGGCAATGGCTCAACCACCGACTTTACGGCTGCAGTGATTGAGCGTCTTTGATAATTTGCTTGTCAGGACGGTTCACGGTAAATGTGAACCGTCACCTCTTCGCGATCGTGATAGAGCTGTTTAGCGCTCACTCGGTAACGTCCATGACCATACTCAGCCAATGTCTCCTTAATCAGCGCTAAACTTTCAGAGACTGTTTGGTAACGTTTCTTCATTGGCAACTTCAAGTTGAAAATTGCTTCCTTACAATACTCTTCAACTAGCCATTCACACATCAGCATTGCCACACGGTCCGGCTTTTCCACCATATCGCATACAAGCCAAGTAATATTCCGTTTTTTGGGTTTGAATTTGAAACCGTCTTCGCGGAAATGACGAACCTGCCCTGATTCCATCAGTGCTTCGTCCATTGGGCCATTGTCAACAGCTTGCACCATCATCCCACGGCGCACGAGTTGATAGGTCCAGCCGCCCGGTGAGGCACCGAGGTCAACTGCATTCATCCCAGATGTCACCCGCTGCTCGCGTTCACCAGCAGGGATAAACACTTGAAACGCTTCGTCTAACTTGAGAGTTGAGCGGCTTGGTGCATCGTTTGGCATCCGCAACCGTAAAATTCCCATCGGCCATGGCGATTGATTAAAGCTGTAGGAATAGCCAAGAACCAAGTGATCAGTACCTAGAATAAATACATGTAAACTGGGGCGACGGCTTGATTCACGCTCAGTCAGCCACTCGATTTGGCGCAAGCCACGGCGGAGTGGAACCGTGAATTTTTTCGCAAATTTTGAGAGTTCTTTGCCACTGTTGGTATCGGCGACTTCGACGCGTAATTCACCTGCTGGCTTAACCGTATCAAAAGCAGCAAGTAAATCTTCATCAAGCAAAGCAACCTGCACTTGACTCACCCGATCAGCAACTGGCAGTTGATCAAGTTCAGCTAAGATCACGATAAACTGGCGTGTGAAAACCAAATCAGTAAGGGCTAGCTTTTTGGCAAGATGGTCGGCCTCTTCCACTTGGCAGCGAAATACGACGTAGCCTTGTTGAGCAGTCGCCTGACAGTACCCATATACCCCAAGCGCAGCACTTTTTTCTTGCCATTCGGCGGCACAATCATTCTCAAATCCAGCCCGACAATAGGCAATTATTCCGCTCATGGCGCAGGTTCTCACTCAGACAATCAATCACAATGCGCTATTATGCACGAACTGAGCGACATGATCGATCGCAGCTTGCCACAATTGAGTTTTTTCGAAGCCACTGCGCTTTGTAGGAATCAAGCTGTGGTCACCCGTTTGTAACCACGCCAGTTTCACATTTTCGGGAAGTGCATAGCCACGCACTTCATGAGGTCGCCCAAAAGCATCACGATCGCCTTGGATGATCCAGTTTTGCGGGCATTGATTGTGTAAATCCGTAAGCCGAAGTTTGTCCGGCTTACCGATCGGGTGAAACGGAAAGCCAAGCGCAATTGCCCCGTGCGCGCCAACTTGGTCGGCGATCCGAAAGGCGACCCGCGCGCCGAGTGATTTACCCATCAAAAACAGTGGTTTGTCATCTTTAAAATGCTCAACCACACTGCTCATCGCATGTTCAAGCTGGGCCATTGGATTGGGCGGGCGGCGGCGTCCTGAATCCATGAATTGTTGCCAGTAAGGGAAGTTAAAACGCACCACTTCGATATCACGCATCGCCAAGCCGAGCGCAATATATTGCATAAAATCGCTCTGTAAGCCGGCCCCAGCCCCATGGGCAAACACGACACGGACCTTGCCTGCCTCATTATCTCGCTGGATCGCCACTCGATTGGCGCTTTCCTTGCGCGCTAGCGACTCACTCATAGGCGTCTTCTTCCTCTTCAACAACGTCGAGTAGCCAACGTCGGAAGGTCGCAATTTTACCAATGTCAGCTTGTGATTCACGACAGACAAGATAAAACGCTTTGGTCCGTGGGAGGACTTCAGGAAAGACTTGAATCAAATGACCCGCCTCAATTTCAGGCTTGACCAAAATATTGTTCGCAAGAGCAATCCCTTGTCCATGCACAGCTGCTTTTAAGGCAAGATTTGAATGACTAAAAATCGGCCCGTTATCACCTTTATCTTTATCGATACCAACTAAGCGAAACCAATCCTTCCAAGCGTTACGCGTCTCATCATGCAATAAGGTATGGTTCAATAAGTCAGCGGGCTCACGCAGTGGTTTGGTACCGTTTAATAACAGTGGCGAACAAACCGGAAGCAGATACTCTTTATGCAGCTTATAGGCACGCAAACCAGGCCATTTCCCTGCGCCGTAGTATATAGCGACATCGACATCATCCGTCAGCGAGCCATCCACCTCATCCACTGCACGGATCCGTACGTCGATATCTGGATAGGCTTCACGAAACCGACTCAAACGCGGTACAAACCAAAGGATAGCAAAGCTTGGCGGTAATGAAATGGTGAGATCACCCCGCTCGCTCGCATTTTTCAAGCGTTCGGTGGCTTGCCCAATATGGTCAAAAATTTCTTTTAATTCAAGGTAGTAACTCTGCCCTTCGGGAGTAAGAAGTAAGTTGCGGTTACGCCGCAAAAACAATTTCACTCCGAGGAATTCTTCCAGCCCTTTAACCTGATGGCTGACCGCTGCTTGGGTGACAAACAACTCATCCGCTGCTCGGGTAAAACTCAAATGCCGAGCAGCGGCTTCGAATGATTTCAATGCATTAAGCGGCGGCAGTTTGCGCATCAATGGATCTTATAACCGAACGCCGCCGTCGATTTCGACCACGCGCCCGCTAAAGAAGTCATTTTCAATGATATAGCGCGCACTGTGTGCGATCTCGTTCGGCTGACCCCAGCGCCGCAGCGGCACCATACTCAGTGCACGTTCGATGGCTTCTGGCTTCATCTGTGCGGTCATAGGCGTCTCGATGAATCCTGGAGCGATGGCCCCACAACGAATTCCATAGCGGCCCAATTCACGCGCCCAAGTCACTGTCATAGCAACCACACCCGCTTTGGTTGCGGCATAGTTTGTTTGGCCAATATTACCTGCTCGGGCAACACTTGAAATATTGATGATAACCCCACCGTTACCCGCTTTGGCCATGTGTGCAGCGGCTTCACGTCCACATAAAAAGCTTCCCGTTAGGTTCACATCAAGCACCGACTGAAATTGTTGCAGTGGCATTTTCTGAGTCAGCTCGCCATCTTTGAATTTAATCAACAAGCCATCGCGTAAAATACCGGCGTTGTTAATCAAGACATTAATCGCCCCAAAATCCGCCACGATTTGCTCGAAAGTTTGCTCCACAGCGCTTTCGTCGGTGACATTCGCCACATAGGTTTGCACCTGTGCCGCACCTAACTCGCGACAAGCATTGCCTGCCTCAGTAAGGCTCTCAGCATTCATATCAATGAGTGCTAAGCGCGCATTTGAGCGAGCAAAGTCTTCCGCCATCGAACGACCGAGCCCCTGCCCGCCACCAGTAATCACTATCGTGCTATTGTTAATTTCCATAATTGACTACTTACCTTATGCTTTGGTTTTTGGCGTAACGTAGTTAAAGATACTCGAAAAATCTTCCTGGCCGTGACCTAATTGCGACCAACTACGATAAAGGTTCAAAGTGAGTGAACCCATCGGCGTCATCGCACCACTTGCCAAGGCGGCTTGTTGCGCAAGACCTAAGTCTTTTGCCATCAGGTCAACGAGGAAGCCCCCCTGATAGCCTTTACTTGCAGGTGCATTTTCCATCACCCCAGGACACGGATTGTAAACTTCTAAGGTCCAGTTGCGACCAGAACTTTGCAACATAATTTCGCTTAATACCCGCTCATCTAAGCCATGTGCACGGCCAAGCTGCAATGCTTCCGAGGTACCCACCATTAATACCGACAACAGCATATTGTTGCATATTTTCGCAACTTGTCCGGCTCCAGTATCACCCGCATGGAAGATATTTTTACCCATGGCTTCAAGCACAACTTTGGCTTCTTCGAC
The DNA here is from genome assembly GCF_003987435.1 of Pseudidiomarina taiwanensis. Classification (GTDB taxonomy): domain Bacteria; phylum Pseudomonadota; class Gammaproteobacteria; order Enterobacterales; family Alteromonadaceae; genus Pseudidiomarina; species Pseudidiomarina taiwanensis. The sequence continues at coordinate 653,104 of NZ_PIQG01000001.1, forward strand.
AGCGTCTGCTGCCCCACCGCAAATAAAGGTCAGTGTGCCCGCTTGCGCTCCGGCTACGCCACCTGATACCGGTGCATCGATAAAACGCAAGCCATGTTGTTGCAACTGTGCACCGAGATTGCGTGCTGTTTCCGCACTGATCGTACTACAATCGATCACTAAAGTACCCGCTTGCAGTTGCGCGGCAAGGCCCTGATCACCCAGATAAACCCCAAGTACATGATGATCTGCCGGCAACATACTGATGACATAATCAACATCTACCACGGTATCAGCTGCACTCGCACAGGCAATACAGCCCTGCGCTTCAGCTTGCGCTAAAGCGCTTTCACTCAAATCAAAAACGCGTACTTGGTGGCCCGCCTTAGCTAGGTTTGCGGCCATCGGCCCACCCATATTTCCAAGTCCAATAAATGCTACGTTCGCCATAGGTTTCTCGCTTGTTAGGCTAGGTCAGCAAGCGGATGTTCACTCGCCTGCCACGGGGAAGTAAAAAATGCGTCGACATCCGCTGCATCAACCTCAGCAATACTCGCATGTTGCCAGTTAGGATTTTTATCCTTATCAATCAGCAGCGCACGAATACCTTCAGCAAAGTCACCTCGCACACAACATTGCACGGATAAGGTGAGTTCCAAACGGAAACAATCCGCTAAACTTAAGTCTGCGCCGTGCGCCAGCTGATTCCAAACGATGTGAGCCGTCATTGGGCAGCCGGCTCGCAAGGTTGCTTGCGCGCGCTGTAACCATGGGTTATCCGTTTCATAGTGGATAATCTGTTCAACCGCATCCGTCACGTCTTCAGCTTGGGTTAACTGCGCTAAGGTTGGTTGTAAAGGCTCAATCTGCGGCGCGGGCTTCTGTGCGCTACAGGTCAACTCAAATTCAGCCATGACCGCAGTCACTAAGGCTCGATTCGCTTGTTCTTCAGCTTTCCAATCAGCAGTTGTGAGACGCTCTAGCAACGGCTGAAATTGATCCGCTGTAATAAAGTGATCGGCCAAATCCAGGTATAACGCATCCGTTGCATTAATATGTGCACCGGTCAGCCCTAAGAACAGCCCACAGCCTTGCGGCATTTTGTTTAAAAAGTGGGTTGCTCCGACATCCGGATAGAGACCAATCGAAATTTCGGGCATAGCTAACAATGAACGCTCAGTGACCACGCGGTGAGAAGCGCCATTCATCAGCCCCATGCCGCCGCCCATCACAATCCCATGCCCCCACAGGATAAACGGCTTCGGATAACGATGAATGGTGTAATCAAGGCGATATTCTTGGCCAAAAAAGTCCGCGACCTCATCGACCAAAATACCTGGCTTATCGACCATAGCATTGTACATGGCGACGATATCACCACCGGCACAGAACGCTTTTTCACCCGCGCCACGCAGCATGACTGCGACGATTTCTGCATCATCAGCCCATGCATCTAGTTGCGGTTGTAAACGCTGAATCATGGCTAAGCTTAAAGCGTTTAATGACTTCTCTGAGTTCAGCGTTGCCAGGCCAATTTTATGGCCCGATTGGGTCTTTATCTCTTCAAATAAAACAACTGCTTCCATGATGCTGCTCCTTAGAGGATGTCGCGATCGAGGTCCGCTAATAACCGCCGCCCGATAATCACTCGCATGATTTCGTTGGTCCCCTCTAAAATCTGGTGAACCCGAACGTCGCGAACATGGCGCTCTAATGGATACTCTTTGATATAGCCATAGCCACCATGAATTTGCAGTGCTTCGTTACAGACTTGAAAGCCCACATCTGTGGCAAAGCGTTTTGCCATAGCGCAATATGTGGTTTTATCCGCATCATTGCTATCCACTTTAAATGCAGCCAAGCGCACCATCTGGCGGGCGGCAACAAGTTCAGTGGCCATATCAGCCAATTTGAATTGAAGCGCTTGAAACGCTGCCAGTGGCTTACCAAATTGGGTCCGCTCTTGCATGTAAGCTTTGGCAGTATTGAGTGCAGCTTGCGCGGTTCCAACTGAGCACACCGCAATATTAATACGGCCGCCATCGAGCCCCATCATAGCGAATTTAAAGCCTTCGCCTTCTTGGCCAAGTAGATTTTTCGCTGGGATGCGCACATCCTCGAAGGTCACCAAACGAGTTGGTTGAGCATTCCAGCCCATTTTCTCTTCTTTTTTACCGTAATGAATACCCGCACTATCCGCTGGAACCACAAAGGCCGAAACACCCTTTGGCCCTGCTTCTCCAGTGCGCGCCATCACCACTAAGACATCAGTGCTACCGGCACCTGAAATGAACATTTTTGAGCCGTTGATGACGTACTCATCGCCCTCTTTGCGAGCGGTACTGCGCATACTTGCAGCATCAGAACCTGAGCCCGGCTCGGTTAAGCAATATGAGCCAAGTTTTTCACCGCTCACCAGCTCCGGAACCCACTCCTCGATCACTTCTGCTTGCGCAAAAGAACCGATCATCCAGGTGACCATGTTGTGAATGGTCATCATTGCGGTCGTCGCCGTACAGCCCATCGCAAGTTGCTCAAAAATCAAAGCTGAGTCGAGTCGACTCATCCCAAAGCCACCTGCCTCTTCTGGGGTATACATGCCCATAAAACCCATCTCACCGGCTTTACGGAACACCTCGATTGGGAAGTGTGACTCTTCATCCCACTTCGCGGCATAAGGTGCTAATTCGTTTTCCGCAAACGCCTTGGCCGTATCGACAAAGGCTTGTTGATCATCTGATAAATTGAAATCCATAGCGTTACCTTCGCTCCGTACAACTTATTTCAGGTGGATGGTCATGTTCGGACCATTTGCGTCGGCAATATCGCTCTCAAACCAACGCGCTGTGATGGTTTTAGTTTCTGAGTAGAACCGCACAGCTTGCTTACCGTAGGCATGCAAATCACCGAAGAATGAACCCTTCCAGCCAGTGAATGAGAAGAATGGCAGTGGTACCGGAATCGGGATATTGATTCCCACTTGACCCACTTCAATTTCGTGCTGATATTTACGCGCGGCAGCCCCGCTTGCGGTAAAGATTGAGGTCCCATTGCCGTATGGGTTGGCATTAACCAGCGCAATCGCTTGCTCGAGTGACTCAACTTCGGTAGTACAGAGCACTGGACCGAAAATCTCATTCTTATAGATTTCCATATCCGTGGTGACCTTGCCGAACATAGTTGGGCCAACCCAGTTACCATCAGGGTAACCTTCAACCTGGCAATTACGGCCATCGACCAACAGCTCAGCGCCCTCTTTCTCACCTTGAGTGATAAAGTTTTCAACTCGCTGCTTGGCTTGCGGGCTGATAAGTGGGCCGTAAGCGGCGTTGGCATCGTTCCAAGCGCCTGGCTTCACTTTGGCCAGCTCTGCAGCAACCTCAGGAATCCACTCTTTCGCACTGCCGACGAACACGGCTACTGAAATCGCCATACAACGCTGGCCTGCCGCACCTACTGAGGCGCCAACCAAGTTACTGATGACTTGGCTCTTATTCGCATCAGGCATGATGACACAATGGTTCTTCGCCCCAGCGAAGGCTTGCACGCGCTTCATGTTTTCAGTGCCGCGGCGGTAAATGTATTGACCAACCGGTACTGAACCGACAAACGAAATGGCCTTGATTGCTGGATCGTCAAGAATAAAATCGACTTGGTCTTTAGCGCCATGAATCACTTGCAAGACACCTTTTGGAGCGCCTGCTTGCTCGAACAGTTCAACTAACCGTGTCGGGGTCAGTGGATCTTGCTCTGAAGGCTTCAAAATAAAGGTGTTACCGCACGCAATTGCAAGAGGGAACATCCATAGTGGAATCATCGCTGGGAAGTTAAACGGGGTGATTCCTGCGCAAACGCCCAAAGGCTGGGTGTAGCTGTAACTGTCAATGCCGCGCGCGACATTCTCAACTGTCTCGCCCATCAGCAATGAAGGGATGTTGGCCGCATGCTCAACCACTTCAATCCCACGCCACACATCACCCTTGGCATCTTCAAACGTTTTACCGGTTTCACTGGCAAGGATTTCAGCGATCTCATCATGATGCTCTTTCAACAATGCCTGATAGCGCATCATTACCCGCGCCCGCTCAGAAACTGGAACTTCTTTCCACTTCAAAAAGGCGGCTTTCGCGCTCGCAACTGCAGCTTCCATTTCGGCTTGGGTTGCACATGGAGTGCGCGCAATCACTTCTTGCGTCGCTGGATTCGTCACATCAATCCATTGCGTTGCTTGTGATTGAACGAATTCACCATCAATAAAGAGTGGGACATTTTTACTCATGCTTACTTCCTCGTTTGCCAATTCCAGCGAATTGGTAAATGTTTAGTTTAGCGCGCGTGACGCCTAACAAATTAAGTGCGCACATTTAAGCAGATTTATGGCGCAGAATACATTAGACCAGCCGTATCAACGACAACACCGCTGTCACAATTGGTTCACAGCAGTATTTAGTCCTTTATTCAAGGTTAAAAACCGCTACACTAGCGCTTATTCATCAGCGCATTAAGATACAGGCAAAACCTTATGGCAACCTTATGGGCCGTCACTCTCTTATGGGCCTTTAGCTTCTCACTTATTGGCGAATTCTTGGCCGGCCAGGTTGATGGCTATTTTGCCGTTTTAACACGCATGCTACTGGCGCTATTACTGCTCTTACCTTTCTACCGACCCAACCGATTTCCAGCCCGAATTCAACTCAAGCTCGCCATTATTGGCGCGGTCCAAATCGGTTTTATGTATTTATTCTTTTATCACTCATTCTTGTACTTGAGTGTGCCAGAAGTTCTCCTCTTTACCGTCTTTACGCCGCTCTATATCACCCTATGTGAGCGCTTTATTTATCGCCGTTCCGGGTTACCGCCTGGCTGGTGGTGGGCGACCTTGTTAGCGGTCGTTGGCGCCTTGGTGATCCGCTATGACAATTTAAGTCAGGACTTCTGGCTTGGTTTTCTCTTAATCCAAGCCGCGAATATATGTTTTGCCCTTGGGCAAGTGGCCTACAAGCATCTTCCACTGGGCAGCCAACGTAATCAACTGCATGCTTTTGCGCTATTTTTTATTGGCGCCAGCATTGTCGCTGCCGCGGCATTTCTACTGTTCGGTAACCTCAGCAAGCTACCCCAAACGAACGGCCAATGGGCGGTGTTAGGCTGGCTTGGTCTGGTCGCTTCTGGGCTCGGCTATATCGCCTGGAACAGCGCCACCAAACGCGTCAATACAGCCCAACTCGCGACCATGAATAATATGCTGATTCCAGCCGGATTATTGGTCAACGTCTTGATTTGGCAACAAAGCACCGATTGGCTGCGCCTGATTATCGGTGCTTTGTTATTACTCGGCGCACTCCAACTTGCGCACCGAAGTCGCGCCTAAACCGTTTCGATTGCCAAAGCAACGGCTTCACCGCCACCGATACAAAGTGATGTTACACCGCGCTTTAAACCACGCTGTTTCAGTGCATGTACTAAGGTAACCAGCAAGCGCGCGCCACTTGCGCCAATTGGATGACCCAACGCACAAGCACCACCATTAACGTTGACCTTGGCGTGATCGATGTGCATTTCTTGCATCGCTAACATGGTCACCATCGCAAATGCCTCGTTGATTTCCCACAAATCAACGTCCGCGACCTGCCACTGGCATTTTTCTAACAGGCTTTGCATTGCACCAACTGGAGCAATGGTGAATTCTGCCGGTGCGCGTGAATGCGTCGCATGCCCAACAATACGCGCCAGAATCGTTGCGCCTTGCGCTTTAGCATCGCTCTCTCGCATCAACACAAGCGCTGCGGCTCCATCTGAAATCGAGCTCGAGTTCGCTGCAGTAATGGTACCGTCTTTCGCAAACGCGGGACGTAATGATGGAATCTTTTCTGGCATTGCCTTACCGGGTTGCTCATCCGTTGCGACCGTAACATCGCCCTTACGAGTGGCGATGGTTACGGGGCTGATTTCAGCACTAAAGGCACCGCTTGCAATCGCTTGATTCGCCCGTGACAAGCTTGCCAAGGCAAACTCATCCATCGCTTCTCGGCTTAACTTATACTGGTCGGCCGTCGCTTGTGCGTAAGTTCCCATGGCTTTACCTTCATAGGCATCTTCCAACCCATCCAGCATCATATGGTCGTAAACTTGGCCATGCCCCATGCGATGACCTGCACGCGCTTTATCCAGCAAATATGGAGCATTCGACATACTCTCCATACCACCGGCAACCACCACATCAGTTGAGCCGACTTTGAGCAAATCGTGCCCTAGCATGACCGCTTTTAAGCCAGAGCCACAGACTTTGTTAATCGTGGTTGCACCTGCGCTTAACGGCAGCCCTGCATGCAAAGTGGCTTGTCGAGCCGGGGCTTGACGGAGCCCTGCTGGAAGTACATTCCCCATAATCACTTCAGTCACTTGCTCGGCGGCTAGGCCACTCTCGGCCACCGCAGCCTTAATCGCTTCTGCGCCGAGTTCAGTTGCCGCAAGTGGGCTCAACGCGCCCTGAAATCCACCCATTGGGGTGCGCTTTGCGGCAACAATGACGATTGCTTCAGACATAAAAACTCCTCAATTTCAGGCAATGTTCGATAGCCAAATGAACTCTTACCTTTACGTTAACGTAAACTTGCATTAAGCTTACCGCTCAAAGCTACTGAGATGCAAGTAAAACATGACGCAAACAACCTTTAGTATCGGCGAACTCGCCCGTGAATTTGACATTACCACTCGCAGTATCCGCTTTTATGAGGATCAGGGTTTACTCGCACCTGCTAGACAGGGGCAGCATCGCTTGTACAGCAACAAAGATCGGGTTCGCTTGAAATTGATTTTGCGCGGCAAACGACTTGGCTTTTCACTCGCTGAAACCAAGCGTCTGTTTGATTTGTACGATATGGAAAACAGTAGCGTACGCCAATTACATACAGTCTTGGAGTTGATTGATGACAAACGTATGTCACTCAAACAACAACTCGAAGATATTAAAGTGTTATTAGTCGAACTCGGCAACTTGGAGGAGAGATGTCGTGCTGAATTGCGTGAGCTTAATCACCCAGACACGTCAGATCCCGCAGTGTCCAAATAGGAGTCTTTTATGATCAGTCAATACACCACGTTTAACTTTGGCCTTGGCGAAACTGCCGACATGATTCGGGAAACCGTCAACGCGTTTGCACGCGAAGAAATCGCTCCTCGTGCTGCCGAAATCGATGAAAAAAATGACTTTCCCGCCGATCTATGGCGCAAATTCGGTGACCTTGGTCTACTGGGTATTACCGTTGACGAAGAGTATGGCGGTTCTGGTTTGGGTTACCTCGAACACGTGGTGGCGATGGAAGAGATTAGCCGAGCCTCTGCATCAGTTGGTCTCAGTTACGGTGCACACTCAAACCTTTGCGTGAACCAAATCGCGCGTAACGGTAACCATGAACAAAAATCAAAGTATCTCCCGAAACTCTGCTCGGGTGAGCATGTTGGCGCACTTGCTATGAGTGAACCGAATGCTGGCTCCGATGTAGTGAGCATGAAGTTACGCGCAGAGCTACAAGGTGATCATTACGTTTTGAATGGCAATAAAATGTGGATCACCAATGGTCCAAATGCTGATGTGTTGGTGGTCTATGCGAAAACTTCACCAGAGAAAAATTCGCGCGGGATTACTGCATTTATTATCGAAAAAGATTTCCCTGGTTTTAGCACGGCTCAGAAACTCGACAAGCTCGGTATGCGTGGTTCAAATACCTGTGAGTTAGTGTTCCAAGATTGTAAGGTGCCTGTCGAAAATGTCTTAGGTAAAGTCGACCACGGCGTTGAAGTACTCATGAGCGGCTTAGATTACGAGCGCGCAGTATTAGCGGCAGGCCCAACCGGTATTATGCAGGCGTGCCTTGATGTGTGTGTTCCTTACGTCCACGAACGCCAGCAATTCGGTAAGGCCATCGGTGAATTCCAGTTAGTACAAGGCAAGATTGCCGATATGTATACCCGCACCAACGCTGCACGGGCTTACGTTTATGCGGTGGCACAAGCATGTGATCGCGGTGAAACAACCCGTAAAGACGCGGCCGGCGCAATTTTATATGCAGCAGAGCTGGCTACCCAGTTAGCCCTCGATGCGATTCAATTGCTCGGCGGTAACGGCTATATTAACGAATACCCAACCGGGCGCTTATTACGTGATGCGAAACTCTATGAGATTGGCGCGGGCACCTCAGAAATCCGCCGAATGCTTATCGGACGTGAACTTTTCACCGAATCAGCTTAACTGTAGGAGTAAAATCTCGTGACAGTGCTTAAATCAACAGTCAACCCCAATGATGCGACCTTCATTGCCAACCATGAGGCGATGACTGCGGTCGTGGATGACCTGCGCGCTAAGCTCGCAGTGATCCAACAAGGTGGTGGTCCGAAATATCAAGAGCGTCATCTCGCCCGCGGTAAACTGCTCCCTCGGCAGCGTATCGATAAGCTTTTAGATAGCGGCTCAGCGTTTCTTGAAATCGGTCAGTTCGCTGGTTTCGAATGTTATGAGGAAGATGTCCCTGCGGCAGGCGTTGTGGCTGGTATCGGAACCGTCGAAGGTGTGCAGTGCATGATCATCGCTAACGATGCCACGGTAAAAGGTGGAACTTACTACCCGCTGACTGTTAAAAAGCACCTGCGCGCTCAAGACATAGCGGCACGTTGCCGTTTGCCGTGTATTTATCTGGTTGATTCGGGCGGTGCCAACCTCCCCCGCCAAGATGAGGTGTTCCCAGATCGCGACCATTTTGGCCGGATTTTCTTTAATCAGGCCAATATGTCAGCGCAAGGAATTCCGCAGATTGCGGTGGTCATGGGCCTTTGTACTGCCGGTGGTGCGTATGTCCCGGCTATGGCTGATGAATCAATTATCGTTAAAGAGCAAGGCACTATTTTTCTTGCTGGGCCACCTCTGGTCAAAGCAGCGACCGGTGAAGAAGTCAGCGCCGAAGAGCTCGGTGGAGCCGATGTGCATACTCGTATTTCTGGCGTTGCCGATCATTATGCCAGTAACGATGAACATGCGCTCGCACTGGCTCGACGCTCTATTGCTCGCCTTAACTTTCAGCCCGCGCAACCTTTGCAACCCAGCGCTGTAAAGCCACCGCGCTACCCTGCCGATGAACTTTATGGGATCGTTGGCACCGATTTACGCAAGCCGTACGACGTTCACGAAGTCATCGCTCGCATTGTTGATGACTCAGATTTTGACGAATTCAAACAAAACTATGGCACGACCTTGGTTACCGGCTTTGCGCGGATTCACGGCTACCCGGTCGGAATCGTCGCCAACAATGGCATTTTGTTCTCAGAGTCTGCGCAAAAAGGCGCTCACTTTATCGAGCTCTGCGCGCAACGAAAAATTCCGTTGGTATTCCTGCAAAACATCACTGGCTTCATGGTTGGGAAAAAATACGAGGCCGAGGGCATTGCCAAACACGGAGCCAAAATGGTGACCGCCGTCAGTTGCGCCCAAGTACCTAAGTTTACCGTGTTAATTGGTGGCAGTTATGGGGCCGGTAACTACGGCATGTGTGGCCGTGCTTACGATCCAACCTTAATGTTTATGTGGCCGAATGCACGAATTTCAGTGATGGGCGGTGAGCAAGCCGCGGGTGTTATGGCGCAAGTAACAGGTGATAATCTTCGTCGCCAAGGGAAAGAGTTCAGCGCTGAGCAAGAGCAAGCCCTGAAACAACCGATTATTGATCAATACGAGCGCCAGGGGCACCCCTACTATGCCTCAGCGCGGTTGTGGGATGACGGTATTATAGACCCAGCGCAGACTCGCGACGTGCTCGGCTTAAGTCTCGCCGCCGCCAATAATGCGCCGATTGAAGCAACTCGCTTCGGCGTGTTCCGGATGTAAGGAGCGGGTTATGAACTATCAACATATTGATCTGGACATTAAAGCAGCGACTGCATACCTCACCATGCAGCGGCCTGAGGTTCACAACGCCTTTGATGATCAGATGATCGCTGAACTCATTGATGCGCTGGAGACCGTCGATAACAACCCGTCGCTGCGGGTACTGGTGCTCCGCGCTGAGGGGCGCAACTTTTCAGCGGGTGCAGACCTTAATTGGATGCGCTCCATGGCGAGCAAGAACTTCGATGAAAATATCGAAGATGCCGGGCAACTATCGGCCTTGATGGAACGCTTAGACCAGCTGAGTAAGCCGACCATTGCGGTCGTTCAAGGTGCGGCGTTCGGTGGTGCGGTTGGACTTGCAGCCTGTTGTGATATCGTATTGGCCGCTCCAACCAGCAAGTTTTGCTTAAGTGAAGTGAAAATCGGTCTCATCCCCGCGGTGATTAGTCCTTATGTCATGCGTGCGCTTGGGGTGCGCCAATCGCGTCGCTTTATGTTAACGGCAGAAGTCATCAGCGCCGAGCAAGCACTGCAATTCGGCTTGGTCCACGAAGTCACCGATGCGCTCGAACAGCGGCTCGCGGAACTCGTTCAACAGCTGCTCAATAATAGTCCTGCGGCAGTAACCGCAGCGAAACGTTTGGTGCTCGACCTCGAGCAGAGACCACTTGATCCTGAATGCCGCCAAATTACCATCGAGCGAATTGCAGCGATTCGCGTTTCGGCTGAAGGGCAAGAAGGTCTGAATGCGTTTCTCGAAAAACGCTCGCCCGCCTGGCAACACACTCCGAGCGAGGAATCTGAATGATTAACAAGTTACTTATCGCCAACCGTGGCGAAATTGCCGTGCGCGTCATCCGTACGGCCCAGCGCATGGGCATCCAAACCGTCGCTGTTTATTCGGCCGCAGACCAGTTTGCACAGCACGTCAAACTGGCTGATGAAGCAGTTTTTATTGGCCCGGCGCCAAGCAATGAAAGCTATCTGGTGATCGATAAGATCATCGCCGCAGCACAACAAACCGGAGCGGATGCCATTCATCCAGGATATGGTTTTCTCTCTGAGAATGAAGCGTTTGCAGAGCGCTGTGCAGCAGAGAATTTAATTTTTATCGGCCCACCAACGAGCGCGATCGCTGCGATGGGCTCAAAAAGTGCGGCCAAGGCTATCATGAGCGAAGCGCAGGTACCCTTGGTCCCTGGCTATCATGGTGAGCAACAAGCAGCCGACTTTCTGTTAGCAGAGGCAGAGAAAATTGGCTTTCCAGTGTTATTGAAAGCGGCTTATGGCGGTGGCGGCAAAGGCATGCGTATCGTCGCCAATAAAGCTGAGTTTCAGGAGGCACTTGAGGGGGCACAGCGCGAAGCTCGAGCGGCCTTTGGGAACGATAAAATTCTAGTCGAGAAGTATATTGGCAATCCGCGCCATGTTGAGATTCAAGTCTTTTGTGATCAGCACGGTCATGCAGTTTATCTGGCTGAGCGAGATTGCTCAGTGCAACGCCGTCATCAAAAAGTGATCGAAGAAGCCCCCGCCCCAGGTATCGCAGACGCCACCCGCAAAGCCATGGGTGAAGCTGCAATCCGCGCTGCCCAAGCAATTGACTATGTTGGTGCGGGAACTGTCGAATTCTTATTAGATGAAGACGGCTCGTTCTACTTCATGGAGATGAACACTCGTCTGCAAGTTGAACACCCAGTGACCGAGATGGTGACAGGGCAAGATTTAGTCGAATGGCAAATTTTGGTCGCCAGTGGTGCTCCGTTACCGCTGCAACAAGAGCAAATTCAAGTATCTGGCCACGCTTTCGAGGCAAGAATTTATGCCGAAGACCCCGCCCATGAATTTTTACCCAGCACGGGCGTGCTCAATCATTTGCGGACACCAGCTGAATCAGCATACCTGAGAATTGATTCAGGAGTGGTTGAAGGGGATGAAGTTAGTGCCTATTACGACCCCATGATTGCCAAGCTAATCGTCTGGGGGGAAACCCGCGAAATTGCGCTTGGCCGCCTTATTGCTGGACTCAACCAGTACCGGATTGGTGGCGTCAAAACCAATATCGATTTTCTCCGCGCGATTGCTCGGCAACCGCAGTTTCAAGCCGTTGAACTTTCAACCCGGTTTATCGAGTATCACCAGCAGCAATTATTTGCAGCGAGTGCTGAACTTGATCTGGACTACTACGCAACGCTGGCAACTCTGGCCGAGGCCAGTTACGAGCAACAACACAGTGATCGCAATCAGGTCTGGTCGCAGCTGCAAGGATTTCGCTTGAACCAAGCCGCAGTCTATCAACTCGACCTACTCCATAACGAGCAGCTCGTACAAGTCGAACTAGAACGCTCGGGAGACGGCTGGGTGAATCGTCGTCAGCCGCAGCAACATTATCAGGTGACGCGCCAAGATGATGGCTTGCAAGTTCGCTGTAACGGCCAACAGCAAACGGTTTACGTTTTTCATAGCGGCCATGATGTAACGGTTTTCACCGAGCAAGCGAGTGTCACCTTTACCCGCCATTTAGTCGCTGATACCTTAACTCCGAGTGCGGCAGCAGGTTCACTTGCAGCCCCGATGAATGGCACTATAGTGCAGGTTTTAGTGAAGCCAGGCGACAGCGTTGAAGCTGAGCAAGCGCTGGTGATTATGGAAGCAATGAAAATGGAATATACCATTCGTGCGCCAGTCGCAGGAACCGTCACCGAAGTCTACTATCAAGCCGGTGACTTAGTCGCTGATGGTGCCGAATTATTGAGTCTCGAAGAGGACGCCGAATGAGTCTACCGAAGCGCGTAAAAATCGTCGAAGTCGGCCCCCGCGACGGCTTGCAAAATGAGCAACAAGTCAGTACCGCAGCAAAGGTTGAGCTTATCAACCGCTTAACCGCGGCGGGCATGTCTTATATCGAAGCAGGCTCCTTTGTCAGCCCCAAATGGGTCCCGCAGATGGCCGATTCGGCTGCAGTAATGAAAACTATTCAGCGCGCGCCGGGCACGACTTATGCGGCATTGACTCCGAACTTGAAAGGTTTTGAGGCTGCGCTTGAGGCAGGCGCAACTGAAGTTGCGATTTTTGGTGCAGCTTCAGAAAGCTTTAGCCAGAAGAATATTAATTGCTCAATCGCAGAGAGTTTAGCGCGCTTCGAACCCGTACTGAAAGCTGCGCAAGCGCATAACCTGCCGGTTCGTGGTTACGTCAGTTGCGTGCTGGGCTGCCCCTACGAGGGCGCGATTGAACCCAGTAAAGTTGCCGAGGTTGCGGCACAATTAGCCGAGCTCGGCTGTTACGAGATTTCCCTTGGCGATACCATCGGAGTTGGCACGCCGCTGCAAGCGCAGCAGATGTTAAGCGCCGTAGCAGAACGCGTTCCCATGCAACAGCTCGCACTCCACTTTCACAATACTTACGGACAAGCACTCGCGAATATCGCCAGTTGCTTGCCACTCGGTGTAAGTACGATTGACAGTGCGGTTGCCGGTTTGGGTGGATGCCCTTATGCGCGCGGCGCTAGCGGCAATGTCGCCACTGAGGATGTGCTTTACATGCTTGCAGGAATGGGCATCGAAACCGGTATTGACCTTGATGCTGTGATTGCCGCGGGACTTACTATTTGTCGTCAGTTAGGGCAAACCAGTCGATCCAATGTTGCCCTAGCTAAAGCCAGTCAATGCGAGGAATGATAATGAACGACCAACCGCTCTGGCAGCCCTCGGCTGAGCAAATTGAAAGCGCTAAAATGACTGCTTTCATGCACCATATTAATCGCACTGAACAACTTGAACTTACCCATTACCATGAACTCTACGATTGGTCAGTGCGCGAAAGTCAACGTTTTTGGCAACATATCTGGGAATTTTGCGGAGTCATCGGGACGCCCGGCGAGCGCGTCGTAGTCGACCAAAATAAATTACCAGGAGCCCAATGGTTTCCTGACGCCCAATTGAATTTTGCTGAAAACTTACTGCGCCGTAACGACGACCACCCTGCACTCGTCTTTCGCGGAGAAAATGGCACCCGCTCAGAACTAAGTTATCGGCAGTTACGGGAACAAGTGGCGGCCTGTCGCAGCTTTATGCGCCAACAGGGTATTGGCAAAGGTGACCGAGTCGCAGCCATGCTCCCCAATACCATCGAAACCATAGTGGCGATGTTAGCAACGACCAGTTTGGGCGCTATTTGGGCGTCCTGTTCGCCTGATTTTGGCGTGGCCGGAGTGGTGGATCGGTTTAGTCAAATCGAACCCAAGTTATTCTTGTGCGTAGACGGTTATTTTTACAATGGCAAGACCCTCGACATTGCCGAAAAGGTCGATGCTATCAGGGCTCAATTACCCACTGTTGAGCACACCATTCGGGTCGACTTTGCCCAGCTTGGACATAGCCTAAGCGCAGCCATGAGCAGTTGGAGTCAGGTGCTCGCGACAGCAGCTGAACCCCTAACCTTCACCTCAGTGCAGTTTAACGACCCGCTCTACATTATGTTTAGCTCAGGTACCACGGGTGTGCCCAAATGTATCGTCCATGGTGTGGGTGGCACTCTGCTGCAGCATCTAAAAGAGCATGCTCTGCACACTAACTTGGGCTCTGAAGATGTGCTGTTTTACTTCACCACCTGCGGCTGGATGATGTGGAATTGGTTAGTCTCAGGCTTGACCCAAGGGGCCACCTTGGTGCTGTTTGATGGTTCACCGTTCGCGCCGCAACCAAGCATTCTCTGGGACATTGCCGAGCAAGAACGGATAACTGTATTTGGTACCAGCGCAAAATACCTTTCAGCGCTAGAAAAAGAACAATATGCGCCGGCTCAACACCATGACTTGAGCGCTCTGCGCACCATCTTAACCACAGGATCGGTATTACCGCCCGAAAGCTTTGATTATGTCTACCGTGACATCAAACAAGATCTCTGTTTGTCCTCGATATCCGGTGGTACAGATATTATTTCTTGCTTTGCTTTGGGCAACCCAGTGTTGCCGGTATACCGTGGTGAACTCCAGTGTCGTGGGCTAGGTCTCGATGTCCAAGTATTTAATGACGATGGTCAGCCCGTTCGCCAGCAAAAAGGTGAATTAGTCTGTCGCAATAGCTTTCCATGTATGCCGCTTGGGTTTTGGAACGATGTCGACGGTTCACGCTATTTCAATGCCTACTTTGCACGCTTTGAAAACATCTGGGCGCATGGTGATTTCGCCGAGTTAACCGCACATGACGGAATGATCATCTATGGTCGTTCTGATGCTGTTCTGAATCCAGGTGGCGTACGGATCGGTACTGCGGAGATTTATCGTCAAGTTGAAAAGGTCGAAGCTGTGCTCGAAAGCATCGTCATTGGCCAGCAATGGCAAGGCGATGAGCGTCTTGTCTTGTTTGTTAAGCTGCGCGATGGCTTGACCCTTGACCCAAGCTTACAACAAGAAATTCGCTCGACCATCCGCGCCAATGCGACACCGCGTCATGTCCCGGCAGTGATTGCTCAAGTCACAGATATCCCACGCACACGCAGTGGTAAAATTGTCGAACTAGCCGTTCGGCAAGTGGTACATGGCGAGCAGGTGAAAAATACCGATGCCCTTGCCAACCCCGAAGCGCTCGAGCAATTTCGTCAACGACCCGAGCTTGAGCAAAGCTAATGATGCGCTATTGGCGTCAGCTTAGAGCATACTTGATAACCCTAGGATTAGGCGTGAGCTTTATCCTAGGGCTCAATTTGCTGCTTGCTGAGGCCGACCGCAAGCAAATCGAAACACAGCAAATCGAGCGTTTGAATTTACTGGAAATCAATTTAAGTCGCGCGCTCCTGCAGCAATTATTTTTAACCGAATGGCTCGCAGCAGACCTCAGTTCACATCCAGATATTGTTGCCGAATTGAGTGAAACTGGGGTCATTATCCAGCGTTTCTATCCTTTAATTGAGCAAATATTTTGGATCAATGATAGCGCTAACGAGGCGATTAATGGCCAAGCGGTGTTACCAGAAACCAATTGGACCAAAAGCACTGACCGACGCTTGGCACTCAATGCTAAATTAACTCCCCTGCTAAATGAGGTGCCGCCGGGCAGTGCCGTGATCAGTCAAGACCCTTTGCGCCATGTGCTGATCGCAAGTCGAATTGATAACGACTTTAATCTGGGCAAAATCGTATTGCTGATCGATCTTGAACAGTTACTGCAAGAGGTCATGCGTGTAGCGATTCAAGAAGGCGACCAATTACTTATCTTTAATCCGCAAGAAGAGCTTTATTTAAATATTGATAGTCGAGACTTGTATTACGATTGGCGGGTCAGTTCGCAACTCCGTCTCGCCAATCAAGTGTATACCATTGAGCTGTGGCCAAGCCCTCAACGTCTTGCCCAAATGACCTTTTTATCACCGCCACAGCGGCTTACGATCAATCTGATCTTGGTGGGGTTACTCGGTTATGCGCTCTGGCTTCAATACCTTAAGCAACAAGGGCAACGCCGCCAGCAGCAATTAGCAGAACGCATTCATGCAACTGAAGATCAATTTAAACGGCGCGAGTATCAGCTTCGGAGCAGTCTTGAACTTGACCCACTTACCCAGTTACCGCATCACACTCAGTTCATCCGCGAATTACGTGAGCGCCTTAAAGAGGTGAATTCGCAACCCTTGTCATTGTTGTACCTTACCCTGCCACACAGCATGAATTTGACCGCAAGTTTAGGCTTATCCATCACTGATAAGCTGGTGCAAAAGATCTCGCGCCGGCTCCTGCGGAATTGCACCGATGGTCAGCAAATTGCGCGAATCGGCTATGCTGAGTGGGTGGTGATGAGTCCAGCACAGCAAGCTGCGCTGTTTGAGAGTGAAGAGTTATGGCAGCAACTCAATAGCAAAGCATTTATCGACGAGTTCGAACTCTGCCCTTATTTACGCCATAGCAGCATGACAATTGAAAGCGATAACCTATCGGCCGAGTTTATTCTCACCAGCTTGGCTCAACAAACCGCAGCCAATGCGCTCAGCGATACGCCAACTGCCCTTGCCAGCGTCACTGATCACGATTGTGCCCGCGCCCTCTGTCGTAGCGTAAATAACGAGCAATTACTGATCATGGCAGAGCCGATTCGTAACATTCGCTCGCAAAATGTGGTGGCGATTGCAACCAAAGCATTTTGGCGCTTGGATGAATATCGCCTTATGCAACCGCGTGAGCTCGAACAGAATATCAATGCGCTGGGCTTAATCGAGCCATTTACTCGGGAGCTTGTTCGCCAGAGCTTCGCACTCTGGCAAGCTGCGACTTCGCTGCAGCCGTCGTTAAACTTGCAGATTCGCCTTAGCTTGGAGCAATTACATTGGTCAGAACTCGTGCCACTGCTGAAAAGCCAACTACTGCGAACCGAAGTCGAAGCGCGAAACTTAACCCTGATAATTGATTGCCGCGCGGCCCAAACAGTGAGTGAGGCGTCTCTTCTGCGCACCAAAGAACTCGAGTCTTTAGGCGTTGAAATTGGGCTGTTGGTGAACGGCATGAATTTCGATTTAGCTCAGCTTTTGGATGAAAATTGGCTCCAGATGGTTACAATAGATGCCGATATCATTGCCAAATTGCCGGCTGATAGCGTTGCCGCAACGCTCGTTAACCAAATACTAGAACTCGCTCATACGCAACAAGTCGATTGCTTGGCTGAGGGAGTTCAAAATCAACAGCAACTCGATTTTTTGTTGCAGCGCCAATGCCAATATGCGGCTGGAGGACTTATTTCTGCGCCACTTAGTAAAGAGCAATTATTGCTTCGAATTCGGCAATGGCAATCCGGCTCTGAATAAGGAGAAACTAATGCAAACTGAAGCTATTCAACGGGAAAGTATGGAGTTTGATGTCGTCATCGTTGGGGCCGGTCCTGCTGGACTTGCGAGTGCAATCCGCTTGGCCCAATTAAGCCAAGAACATCAACAAGACTTAATGATTTGTGTGGTTGAAAAAGGTTCTGAAGTCGGTGCCCATATTCTCTCTGGTGCTGTATTCGAGCCGCGCGCATTAAACGAACTGATCCCGAACTGGGAAGAGCTCGGTGCGCCACTTAAAACAGCAGTAACCGATGATCATATTTTACTCCTTAAAGATGCTGAAAAACATCGTAAGCTGCCTAACTTTATGGTGCCGAAGACCTTCCATAATGAGGGGAATTACATCGTAAGTATGGGCAATGTCTGTCGTTGGCTGGCTGAGCAAGCTGAAGCACTTGGCGTCGAGATTTTTCCTGGCTTCCCAGCCGCTGATATTATAATTGAAGACGGTCGAGTCGCTGGCGTTATTACCGGTGATATGGGTGTTGGCCACGACGGAGCGGCGAAAGATAGCTTCGAGCCAGGGATGGAACTGCGAGCTCGCTACACCATTTTCGCAGAAGGGTGTCGCGGCCATCTCGGTAAACGTTTGCAGCAGCAATTTAAGCTCAATGAAGGTCGCTCACCGCAACATTACGCCATTGGCTTCAAAGAAATCTGGGATATCCCTGCTGAGCAACATCAACCGGGCTTGGTCGTTCACACTGCGGGCTGGCCTCTGGATCAAAATGGCACCGGTGGTGGCTATCTATACCACGCCGAAGACGGCCAAGTGTATGTCGGCTTGATTGTCGATTTGAACTACACCAATCCATACTTGAATCCATTCGCTGAATTTCAACGCTACAAAACGCATCCAGCGATTGCAAAAACGTTAGCTGGCGGTAAACGGGTCACTTATGGCGCTCGCGCCATCGCCAAAGGAGGTCTTTATTCGCTGGCGAAAATGACCTTCCCAGGTGGAGTTTTAGTGGGGTGTAATGCCGGAACGCTTAATTTTGCCAAAATTAAAGGCAACCATACCGCAATGAAATCAGGAATGTTGGCCGCTGAGGAGATCTTTAAAGCGCTTCAACAAGCTGAAGTTCCTACTGAGCTGGCTGATTTTGCCAAAGCGTTTGAACAATCTTGGGTTTATGATGAACTCTACCGGTCACGTAACTTTGGCCCAGCGATTCATAAACTCGGGACCTTCTGGGGCGGCGCATATAATACCCTCGACCAAAATTTCTTTGGCGGTAAATTACCTTTCACAATGAAAGATGAGCGCCCAGATCATGAAGAAATGAAAACCCTAGAACAAGCTCAACCTATCGACTATCCAAAGCCGGATAATACCTTAACCTTTGATCGTTTATCGTCGGTTTATTTATCAAATACCAACCACGAAGAAGATCAGCCTTGTCATTTAAAATTAAAAGATGCCGCTATTCCATTGACGGTTCATCTGCCTAAATTTGATGAGCCCGCGCAGCGTTATTGCCCTGCAGGAGTTTATGAAGTGGTTGAAGAAGATGGGCAAAAGGTATTTAAAATTAATGCGCAGAACTGCATTCATTGCAAAACTTGTGACATTAAAGATCCATCTCAAAATATTACTTGGGTGACACCAGAGGGTGCTGGAGGTCCGAACTATCCGAATATGTAATCGCTTTATTTATTGCCGATTCATTTCGATGTAAGATATTTCTGACACGATAATAATATTGCTGTCTTTAACTTGGTTATATTTAATAACCCATGTTCAAAATATATTTATTAATAGATGGTTCATTCTAATGACTGATATTTTAAAAATCTTAACCCATGGACGACGGTTAAAAGCAGCGGTAAAGGAATTATCAATTGAAGAAATTATTGCAGTAAAAGAAAAACTCGAAAAAGTTATCGAAGATCGCAAAGTTGAAGAAGCGGAAGCGCGTGCTGCAGAAGCACAACGCCAAGCTAAAATTCAGGAACTTCGCGAAGCGATGGCCGCCGCAGGAATTGCGCTGGATGATTTAGCCGACGGTTCGGTCAAAACAGCAAAACCGAAACGCAAGCGTGCACCTAAGCCGGCTAAATATGCCTTTACTGATCCAAGTAGCGGTGAGCGATTGACTTGGACGGGCCAAGGGCGGATGCCAAAAGTCTTGAAAAATAGGCTCGATGCGGGTGCCAAACTCGACGACTTTCTGATTTAAAAAAAAGGCCCGGCAGACTTGCCGGGCCAACAACCACTCTCAGGGATAATCGTTTATTCTTTTATCGTCAGAGTGATTTCGCCCACTCCAACATCAACATTCACTTTCGCTTTACCGCTACCGCGAGCGTTGCTCGATGCCGCCACCATATAACGGTTTGATTCCACTTCACTCAAGCCGCGAATCACACTATCGCCAACTCCCACATCAGCATTGATCCGCCCAACTGCACCATTGACTAAGAGTTCAACCTCTCCAACGCCAACATCTATATTGATGTCCATGGCTTGTAACTGACCTTTCACTTCGCCGACGCCAAGGTCAAGGTCTAGGGCAGCCATTTGCGGCAATTTAACGACCCATTCATAGGCGATATCATCTTCCTCACTGACGCTCAGTTGCAGCCGGTCAGCGCGCTGTTTCGTCACTAATTCGACTGCGTCCAGGTCATTTTTTCGCCAATTAAAATCATCATCGGCAGTCGCCAACACAGTCACTTCAACTTGCTCTGCTGAAGTCGGTTCGAAGCGAATACTTCCCACTCCAAAATCAATTTGTAACTCTGTTTTTGCGGAGACGTTATAGCTCCCGGTGAGCTCTTTTTCACCTTCTTTAGCACTAACGGGCATGGATACAAGGGTTGTTCCGGCAATAATGGCAAAGGCGAAACCCCAAACTTTTGCTGACATTTTCATTGTTCACTCCAGTACGTATTAATGACGAATCGTTTTATCTTCTACCAAGAGATAAGCAATCTTCGTGCCAATTTATAACCAATTGATTTATAGTGGTTTTGCGAATATTTCTGGTATTCGCGCTTTATCGAAATAGCGCTTTTGCTCAGAATATGGTGAAATTCACCTATTCATTCGCGGCATTCTTGACTCAGTATAGATGACAATCGCACACCACACTCTCGAGGTGATCGGCACCATTCATTCACCTTACCGGCAAAAGTTTGCGATTCCTCGCCAACCCGGCCTCGTCACAGCGGCAACTGCAACCATTGAGCTGCACGGAGCTTATGCTCATCCAGACTGTGTCCGCGGCCTAGCAGAGTTCTCGCATATCTGGGTGCTGTTTTTATTTCATCAAACCATTGCCGGTGGCTGGAAGCCCTTAGTCCGCCCACCGCGCTTAGGTGGGGATGTAAAGAAAGGGGTGTTTGCCAGTCGCGCCACCTATCGCCCAAACGGCATTGGCATGTCAGTGCTGCAACTTAAACAGATTGAAAGCGACAGTGATGGCACCCGTATTATTGTCCAAGGTGCCGATCTGGTGGACGGTACTCCGATTATCGATATCAAACCTTACCTGCCCTATTCTGACGCCTTACCAATGGCAACGGGTGGTTATGCGGACAGTCGCCCGCAAACCGAACTCACCACTCGGTTTAGCGATGTTGCCCAAGCTCAATTGGCGCAATTTGCGCCTGCGTATCCACAACTGGCAGAACTTATCGACCAAGTTCTGCGCCAAGACCCGCGCCCGGCTTACAAACGTTCAGACTTAAAGAATAAAACCTACGGCATGAATTTGTTCGATCTGAATATTAAATGGCAGGTAATCGGCACTGAAAATCATGTGATTAGTATCACGAAGGACTTTTGAGCAAGCGACGCTGCTGATAGAATAGCGAATATTATATCTGGCCCCGAGGGAACTATGCGCAGTCGCCACTACCTACTAGCTACACTAAAAGAAACACCTGCTGATGCCGAAGTGATCAGTCATCAATTGATGCTTCGCGCTGGACTTATTCGTAAAGTTGCTGCTGGCCTCTACACTTGGACCCCAACCGGCATTCGCGTGTTGCGTAAAGTCGAAGCTGTGGTCCGCGAAGAAATGGTCCGTGCCGGTGCCTTAGAAGTACTGATGCCGATGGTACAACCAGCCGATCTGTGGCAAGAGTCAGGACGCTGGGAAGACTATGGCCCAGAATTATTACGTCTACACGATCGCAACCAACGTGATTTCGTGCTCGGCCCTACCCATGAAGAAGTTATCGCTGAGTTGGCCCGCAAAGAGATTAGTAGTTATAAACAACTGCCGCTTAATTTATTCCAGATCCAAACCAAATTCCGCGATGAAATTCGACCACGCTTCGGGGTCATGCGTGCGCGTGAATTTTTAATGAAAGACGCCTATAGCTTCCACCTCGACGCTGAGTGTCTCCAACAAACCTACGACACAATGTACGCTGCTTATTGTCGGATTTTCGAGCGACTGGGGCTGGATTATCGCCCAGTTATCGCCGATACCGGCTCGATCGGTGGCAGTGTTTCCCATGAGTTCCATGTCCTTGCTGACTCAGGTGAAGATGATATCGCTTTCTCTGATAGCTCGGATTATGCTGCCAATGTTGAATTAGCTGTTGCGCTCGCACCAACGACTGAGCGCCCTGCACCAACGCAAGCGGCTACTAGCATCACTGCGACTTCGCTGGAAAGCGCTTGCGAACAAGTCGGTCTATCCCTGCAGCAAGCGGTTCGCACTTATCTCGTCAAAGCGGCTGAGGACCAAGCACAGCCGTGGATCGCGGTGGTTGTTCGTGGCGATCATCAGCTCAATGAGATTAAACTCGGGAAATTGCCAACTGTGGCAAGCCCAGTTGAATTTGCAACAGCGGCTCAAATAAAAGAACTCTGTGGCTGCGACGCTGAAGCAGTTGGACCTTATCAGCTGCAGTTCCCTGTCATAGTCGATTACAGTGCTGCAGTATTGGCAGATTTTGTTGCTGCGGCGAATGCCAACGGCGCATTCATGACCTGTTTGAACTGGGAGCGCGATATTACCATCGCCGCACAAGCAGATATTCGCAATGTTGTTGCAGGTGACCCAAGCCCATGCGGTAAAGGTCAGCTTGAAATTAAGCGGGGTATCGAAGTGGGTCACATTTTCCAACTTGGCACAAAATATTCTGATGCCATGAAAGTTGGTGTTCTCACCGAAAGTGGCAAACATGAAAACTTAACCATGGGTTGCTATGGGATCGGTGTCAGCCGAATTGTCGCCGCCGCCATCGAACAAAATCACGATCAATACGGAATCAAATGGCCGACCGCACTGGCACCATTTGAGGCGATTATTATTCCAATGAATATGCACAAATCAGTGCGTGTCCAAGCGACTGCTGAACAGCTCTACGCTGAACTGTGTGAACTCGGCGTTGATGTGTTATTCGACGACCGCAAAGAACGCCCAGGTGCGATGTTTGCTGATGCGGAATTGATTGGTGTTCCACATCAAATCATTATTGGTGAACGGAATCTTGATAGTGATTCGGTCGAATATAAAAATCGCCGCACCGGTGAAAAAGAACTGGTAAAAATTACTGATCTCGCTCAATTTATCCAACAACGACGGGCAAGCTAAAAGCCGTCAGTAAATACCTTAAATTGAAAAAGCCGAGCAACTGCTCGGCTTTTTTATTCGCCCGCCATCGGCGTTTCATACTGCGCAATCATATCCCACGGGAAATGAATCCAACGCTCTTGGGCCACATCAATAACATAGTTATCAACCAATGCCGCGCCTTTGGGTTTGGCATAGATAGTGACAAATTTTGCTTTGGGAAAGCGCGTACGTAAATAACGAAAGGTATTGCCACTATCCACTAAATCGTCAACGACCAGAAACCCTTCACCGTCTTCACTAACAGCAGCATCTTTGATCAACTCAACCTGCTCGCGCTGATCTTGATGATCATAAGAACTGACACAAATCGTCTCTACTTGCTTTAAATTTAACTCACGCGCAAGAATTGCAGCAGGCACTAGCCCGCCGCGTGAGACGGCGATAATACCACGCCACTGGGTTGCTGGCAGTTGCAGCCGCGCAAGCTCTCGAGCCGCACGCTGCAGTTCATCCCAACTGACAAAGTAATCCTGTTTTTCATTCCAACTCATAACTATCCTTCAGAGAGCTAATCCCGCTTATAATTCATGGTTAAATCATAGCGTAAATTGGCGTAAAATAAGAGCATTATCAAAGCCACTGAGACCCTATAAATGCCTAAAGTAATCTATAAAGACACCCATGGCGGTGAATACGAAGTTGATGTGCCGGTGGGCGAAAACCTTATGCAAGCCGCGGTCGACAATATGATTGACGGAATTCTAGGTGAGTGCGGTGGCGTGATGTCCTGCGCTACCTGCCATTGCTATGTCGATCCTGCGTGGGTCGATAAGCTCCCTGCAGCAGCTGAGTTCGAGGAAGATATGCTCGATATGGCGATTGACCCGCAAGAAAATAGCCGTTTAAGCTGTCAAATCGAAATGACCGAAGCACTCGATGGTATTGTCATTCACCTGCCAGCCCGACAATTTTAAGGCTTAATCCCCGGCGAGAGTCACAAATACCTCGTCATGATAGCCGCAAATGACCCGGATCATCCCGCTCCATGCATGGTTTAGCTCTGGGTCACCACTATCCATTCGCAGCGGTCGCTCACCTAAACCTTGCAGTTTGTTCTTGCTCGCCACAATCCAAATATTGTCGCGCCCAACGCGACGCAGTAGTTGTGCGCTCAGTTGCTGATTTCCGCGCCCAAAAATATGCCCTTGACCACCAATCACAGTGACCACAATCGTCACTGGACCTGCGTGTGCCTCGACCAAATCAAGCAATTCTTGGGCGGTGGCATCGGTTGCAATAACCTGCTGATTTTTGACCACATCGACCCCAAGCAAGGTATTCGGCAAGTCGAGTTCAGTCATAATAAAATCGACTGTTGAACCAGATCCCATAATGTATAGGTGGTCATCTTCCATGCGCTCAATCACGTCGGCAGCAATATCGGCAAGCACTAACTCATCACTCTCTTTGCCGCCCATTTTGACCGCTTGCACGTAACGTAATTCAGCCGGAACCAACATCTCACCGTAGCGCTTTGCCCGCACTGTTCCTTGGCGAAACGCGGCTTCATCAATATCCATGACATCAGCGGCCGTCACCGTGGTTAATTTACCCTGAATAATTTGCTCAATCACACGCCCAGCTGCGGTTGGGCTCACCGCATAAACGCCTGAGTGAATCTTAACTCCAGCGGGGATACCAAGTACTGGACGTTCCTGCTCAAAGTCCTGGCTGTAGACGCTACAGATATCTCGCGCCGTCCCATCTCCCCCGGCGAAAAGGAGTAAATCGAGTCGTTGTTGCTGCGCCAAAACGGCCGCAAGCTGACGCGTATCCTCTGCGCTGGTATAGCCTTGTTGTGGTCCCTGATAAACGACCTCGTAGGCGAACCCGAGCTGCTCCAATAAATCAGCACCAAGCGCACCACTGCCGGTTTTAAATTGCAACCGATCAGCATACGGCTGCAGTATCTTTAACGTCTGTGCAACGCGCTCGGGGGCGCGTGGCTGGGCACCTCGGGCAAGCGCTGCCAATGCGGTTTCAAGCCCATCGCTGCCCTTCAAAGCAACACTGCCACCAAGGCCTGCTAAAGGGTTAACAATCAGTCCTAATTGATAGCGATAAGACATTTAAGAATACTCCACAGATACTGGCATTGCTGGCTCTCTTTGCGGTGGCCAAGGGCGTTGGTAGAATTTGGCAAGAGCCTTGCAAAATCGTTCTGCCCGCGCCGGCATGCCGTGCTCTAAATACCCTTCAACTTGCTGCCACACCCGCGCTTGGAAGCCTTGTCGATCAACCTCCACGCCGCTGAGGTTATCAACACTCACTTGAAAGCGCACTCCGGCAGCTAAACTAAATAACCACTCAAGCGCTTGCGGTTTGATTTCAACTTGTTCGAACGCGCGTTGCTGATCGGCATCGCGGCCATCGGGATGATACCAATAGCCGTAGTCAAACATTTGGCGGCGCTGCGCACCGGCAATACACCAGTGGGCAATTTCGTGCAGTGCAGACGCATAGAACCCATGGGCAAAGACAATTTCAGCCGGATCATCGCCGCGCGCCGGTTGATAATAGGGCTCATCAGTGCCCGCCACGAGAATGGTGTTGAATTCACACTCAAATTCTTGCGCAAATAGCACTTGCAACTCGTGATAATGATAAGACGGCATGAGCTTCCCGCGCTATTCAGCTGACTTAGCCGCCAGCTTAGGTGTGCTCACAGACACGTCAGCATTTTGGCCGCGATGACGTAAAAAATGATCCATCAGCACTAATGCCAACATGGCCTCCGCGACAGGAACACCACGGATCCCGACACATGGGTCATGCCGACCCCGCGTGACCACCGAGACGGGTTGTCCGTCGACATCGATACTGTCGCCCGCGATGGTAATACTCGAGGTCGGTTTAAAGGCGATTTCAAATACCAAATCTTGACCTGTGCTGATTCCCCCTAAAACACCTCCACTGCGGTTGCTGCGAAAACCACTTGGGGTTAATTCATCACGATGCTCACTGCCGCGTTGCGCCGCTACGGCAAAGCCATCACCGCAGGAAACAGCTTTCACGGCATTAATACTCATCAAAGCTTTGGCCGCGTCAGCCTCAAGTCGATCAAATATAGGCTCCCCTAACCCCACCGGAACCCCTGTTGCCTCGACCCGAACCCGCGCACCAACTGAATCGCCGGCTTTTTTCAAGTCGCGGATAAGGGCATCAAATTTTGCAACTAAGCTCGGATCGGGGCAGAAGAAGTCGTTTTCCGCCGTTGCCGCCCAATTCAGCGACTGCGCATCACAGTTGCTTTGATGCGGGCCAATTTGTACCACTCCAGCGCGAATCTCGATACCTTGCTGACGCAAGAAGAGTTTGGCAATGGCTCCTGCCGCCACCCGCATAGCCGTTTCTCGAGCCGATGAGCGCCCGCCGCCGCGATAATCGCGAGTGCCATATTTATGCCAGTATGTGTAATCGGCGTGACCGGGACGGAATAAGTCCTTGATAGCACTATAATCTTTGCTACGTTGATCAGTATTTTCAATCAACAAGCCAATCGGTGCACCGGTAGTTTTGCCCTCGAATACTCCGGCGATAATTTTTACTTGGTCTGCCTCACGACGCGCCGTGGTGTAACGACTTTGACCCGGTCGCCGCCGATCCAGCTCAACCTGGATATCCGCTTCGGTTACTGCAAGCCCCGGTGGGCAACCATCAATAATCGCCAGTAAGCCAGCACCGTGACTCTCGCCACAGGTGGTCACGCGAAATAATGTTCCCCAAGTGTTTGCACTCATAACGGGCCTCTCAATCTTTATTCAGTCGCGCTAAAGTCAGCATGATGCGCCATTAATTGCTCGCGGGTCAGTAAGAAGACCCCATCACCACCGCGCTCAAACTCAAGCCAAACAAATGGAACGTGTGGATAGGTTGCGGCTAACGCCAACATCGAATTCCCCACTTCACAAATAAGGATCCCGTTCTCACTTAAATGCTGTGGCGCCTCACGTAAAATCGTCCGCACCAAATCTAAGCCATCTTCCCCTGCCGCTAGACCGAGCTCAGGCTCGTGCTGGAACTCTTCCGGCAAACTTGCCATGTCAGCAGCGTCTACATAGGGTGGATTGGTTACAATCAGATCGTAAACCTGCCCCGGAATCGCTTGAAATAAATCAGATTGGATCGGAATGACGCGCTGTTCTAGCCCGTGATTCGCGATATTTATCTCGGCGACCGCAAGGGCATCAGCTGACAAGTCGAGGGCATCAACTTCAGCCTCAGGAAACGCGTAAGCACAGGCAATTGCAATACAGCCGCTGCCGGTGCACAAATCTAGGATGCGCATCGGTTGATGCTGCAGCCAAGGAGAAAATTCTTGCTCGATGAGTTCGGCAATGGGTGAACGCGGCACCAGCACGCGCTCATCAACCACAAATGGTAGCTCTGCGAACCAAGCTTCGCCGGTGATATAGGCGGCTGGGCGGCGCGTTTCAATGCGCTCGACCACCCAAGTGTATATTTGTTGACGTTCGGGTTCACTGAGTTGCGCATCGGCAAATTGCTCCAGTTGCGCGAAATCCAGGTGCAACGCCGCACTCAGCAGTGCTTGGCTCTCGCTCACAGCATTATCTGTGCCATGCCCAAAATAGACCTCACAGCGCTGCAGGCTTGAGACCGACCAACGCAACCAATCGCGAATAGTAGAAAGTTGCGATAACTGCTCGAAAGCATCGATTTGGGCGCTGACTGTCATGCGTTTCTCCGTTTCCCCGCGACACTTTTAGCGGGCTATTTCTATGTTAAACTGCAATGACCTAGAATACCTTAAAAGCCATCATTTGGCACGGTTGAAATCACCATGAACGATGAATCTGACGAGCTTGAATTATTCCGCCAAGCGGTGAAGGTCGATAAACGGGTGCAAGCTGATACCGTCGAACCGGTCCGCGCCAAACCGGCCTCTGCGCCAGTGCGCCAGCGTCATCAGCAACGCCAACAAAGCGCCAGCGTGCAGTTCTCTGATGATTATCGTGCTCACTTTGCTGAGGGACCGGTGCGCTATGTTGCCGAGGGTGATGACCCCTCACTGGCGCGGCAATTACGCCGAGGCCAGCATGTACCGGATCTTATCCTCGATTTACACGGGCTCACTCGCGCCCAAGCCGCGCTCGAACTGCAGGCACTCATTGATAGCTGTTATCGGCAAGATGTGAGTTGCTGTAGTGTGATGCATGGATATGGTAGCGGAGTCCTTAAACAACAGGTTCCGCACTGGCTGGTGCAACACCCATTGGTGCGTGCATTTCATCAAGCACCACGGGAGTTTGGTGGGGATGCGGCCCTGCTGGTGTTAGTGCGCACTAAAAGTTCAGAGTCGCTCGCTCTGTAACAGCTCAGCTCGGTTGTATGACCGCGCTGACGATGCCACGCGACTGGCGTTGCTCGATATCGACCCGCACCACTGCAGCAGTTGCGAATAACGGACACTGCTGGTCAAGGCTGAAATGCTCAACCAAGTAACTGACAAGAGGCATATGGCTGACGATTAAGATCCGCTCAGCCGCTGGATATTTGAGCTCCAACAGCGCGAGCAAACCATCGCCAAATTGGCTCGCATCCCCGGCCGGAGTACATTCGTGTGATTCAATAACATCGGTAGCTGGGATTTTAGCTAAAACGGCTTGTGCGGTCTCTCGCGCACGCTGATATGGACTGTGAATCAGGACATCAAAATGGCTTAGCTCGGTGGCAAGTTGCTCGACTACTTGAGCGATTTCGGTATGACCAAGTGGGCTCAAACAACGCTCTGCATCATCTTGTCCTAACCGTGCCGGCTGAGCGTCACCATGGCGCATAATGTATAAGCTCAGCATTTAGTCTTCATCCGCATCAACTTTACTGCGCTTGCGACCGCCGGTAACCGGGTCTGCACGCCCTTCATGTTTCGCCTCTTCAGCGCGTTTGCGCCGCACCGCTTTCGGATCTGCAATCAAGGGGCGATAGATTTCAATGCGATCACCATCGCGCACGGTTTGCTCAAGTTTGACCGCTTTACTCCAGATCCCCACCTTCTGCTCAGTCAGATCAATTTCCGGAAAACTGCGGATAATTCCGGATGCATCAATCGCTTCAGCAACTGTCGTGGTGCTTGCTACCCGTAACGGAATAATTTGTTGGCGCTCTGGTGTCGCATAGGCGACTTCAATATGAATCAGTTCCTGACTCATCGCGAGCCACTTCCATAGACTTGTTGGGCCCGTTGTACAAAAGCATCAACCATTCGGCTTTGGAGCTCATGGAATACTTTCGCAAAGGCCATGCCGAGCAACCGATTAGAGAACTCAAACTCAAGTTTAAGTACAATCTTACAGGCATCATCGGCAAGCGCATGAAATTCCCAACCGCCCCGCAAATATTCAAACGGGCCATCAACGAGTTCCATGTCAATCGCTACGAATGGGCGCAAAGTATTGCGGGTCGTAAAGGATTTACTGATCCCAGCTTTGGCAATGTCGACTTTGGCGACCACCGCATCAGCATCACGTTCAATCACTGTGGTAGAACGACAACCTGGGACAAATTCTGGGTACGCCTCAACCTGATTCACCAGAGCGTACATTTGCTCACTGCTGTATGGTACTAATGCGCTTCGTTCGATACTCGGCATTATCCCCTCGATTCACTTCGCTGTTGTTTGCACATTGCAGTTAAATTTGTTCGCATCATACCCCAAAACAGACTGTGAATCATCCGCTCTTTGCGTATAATACGCGCCATGAGCAAAGCAAAGAAATCAACTAATCCAGGAACTATCGCGCTGAATAAAAAAGCGCGCCACGAATACTTTCTGGAAGACAAATTTGAAGCCGGTATTGAACTACAGGGCTGGGAAGTGAAAAGCATCCGAGCCGGCAAAATCAATATCTCGGATACCTATGTCATTATCAAAAATGGTGAAGCCTATTTGCTTGGTGCACAAATTCAGCCGCTCCTCTCCGCTTCCAGTCATGTCGTCTGTGATGCCGAGCGCAGCCGTCGACTCCTGTTGAAGCGGCGCGAGCTAGACAAGCTGATAGGTGCCAGTGAGCGGGAGGGCTATTCAATTGTCGCTACAGCCATGTACTGGAAGCGCCATTTGGTCAAGCTTGAGATTTACCTCGCCAAAGGGAAAAAATCTCATGATAAGCGTGACACCATCAAAGAGCGGGATTGGCAGCGCCAAAAAGAACGAATTTTAAAACATTCCCATTAAGCCGTTGACAGCTATTACGCTTGTCATTATGGTATAGGGAGTTTCCTGAATAAATTTATACAACTTACCTATACAAGCTAGGTAAGACCGAATTAAAACGGATTATTTTAGTATGCAAATTTTCGCGCAACAGACCCAACAAACCAGCGTTTTAGCAACTGCTTGGTGGTGGCATTTCCCGACTCCGCGGGCGATGTAACTGTGCGTATCTAATTGCATGCAAGTTTCTCGAAGCCCGCTCCCGTAGCGGGCTTTTTTGTGGCTCCGATTCATAACAGTGAAACAAGAAGTGAAACCAAGAAGTGAAACAAGAATTAACGATGGAAAACTTCACCACCCCTGGCGCGATACAAAGCCTAACTTTGTCACTCCCATACAGCAGTGACACCTTAGCCCTGTATCAACGTTTAGAAAAGACGACGGATACCTTGTTGCTCGACTCAGCAGAAATTGACTCGCGCGCAAATTTGAAAAGTATCTTATTAATCCAAGCCGCACTGTCCCTCACCTGCAACGGACAAACTGTCACCATTACAGCACTGACCTCAAATGGTCAGCAATTACTGCCTTGGTTAATTGAACAATTAGAAGGTTGTGCACAGCTCGAACAAACCGATGAGCACACCTTGCAAGCGCAGTTTAGTCAGCCCGATGCGAGCCTCGATGAGGATAGTCGCTTACGTCAAGCCAGCAATATTGAGCCGTTGCGTATTCTTCAGCATGCACTGAAGCGCCAGCATCAGCATCCTCTTGAAGTGTTTTTGGGCGGGATCTTTGCCTACGACTATGTTGCTAGTTTTGAGCAACTCCCTCATGTTGAACTTGGCGAAAACAGTTGCCCCGATTACCAGTTTTATCTCGCCGAAAGCTTGCTCATCGTCGACCATCAACAACAGCAAAGCGAACTTATTGGTAGTCTTTTTAGTGGTCCTGACAGTGCAGCCATATATCCACAGTTAGTGAGTCAACTCGCGGCCACCGCAGCGCGGCTCCAATTACCTACCGCGCCAGCTCCGCAGCATACTCAAGCAGCAGCGACTGAAGTTGAGGTGCAGCCAAGTGCTGCCGAATTTGCTCGGCACATCCAGAGCCTGCAAGAACATATTCTCGCCGGTGATATCTTCCAAGTGGTGCCGTCGCGACGCTTTCGGTTGCCCTGCTCAGATACCATTGCAGCCTATCGACGCCTGAAGCAGACCAATCCATCACCCTATATGTTTTTGCTCCGCACGGCTGATTTTGACTGCTTTGGCGCCTCACCCGAGTCCGCTTTAAAGTACACCGCAAGCTCTAATCAGGTTGAGCTGTACCCGATTGCCGGAACTCGCCCGCGCGGTAAAGATAACGAAGGTGCCATTCACCCCGACTTAGATAGTCGGTTAGAGCTTGAACTCCGACTTGACCAAAAAGAGTTGGCTGAACATATGATGTTAGTAGACCTTGCGCGCAATGACCTCGCTCGCGTAGCTATACCCGGAACACGTTATGTTGCGGACTTACTTAAGGTCGACCGCTACTCCCATGTGATGCATCTTGTCTCGCGCGTGGTTGCTCAGTTGCAACCAGAATTAGACGCACTGCATGCCTATCGCGCCTGTATGAATATGGGAACCTTGGTCGGTGCGCCAAAAATTAGCGCAGCAACACTTATTCGTGAAGTTGAACACGTTCGTCGCGGCAGCTACGGCGGCGCCATCGGCTATCTCTCCGGTAACGGTGATATGGATACCTGTATCGTGATTCGCTCAGCATTTGTCCAAAATGGCATGGCAACCATACAGGCGGGCGCCGGGGTGGTCTACGACTCGGTCATCGAGGCTGAAGTCAAAGAAACTGAAAATAAAGCACATGCGGTCATCGAGGCCGTGCGCTGGGCGGAGACGAACACATGAATCAACAAGCTGCACGAATTATTCTGATCGATAATTACGATTCATTTGCCTATAACTTAGTCGATGAACTTCGGCAATTAGGCTATCCGTTGACTATTTTTCGAAATCAGGTTGCCGTTGAGCACATCATCGCGGCGCTAGAATCCTATCAGGGACCACAATTACTCTGTATATCGCCAGGCCCTGGCCATCCGCAAGAGGCAGGTAACCTGCTGCAATTAATTGCTAAGAGCAAAGGGAGATGGCCAATACTTGGCATCTGTTTGGGTTTTCAAGCGCTTGTTCATGCCGCCGGTGGCGTCATTGATCGCTGCGCAGAGGTCCGTCATGGCAAAAAAGATCTGGCTGAAACCACGTCTGAACACCCTATTTTTAATGGGCTGAGCAAACCATTAACGATTGCCCGTTATCATTCACTCAGTGCCTACCAACTGCCCGCTTCGGTCAAAGTATTGGCGCGCACTGGGCAAGTCCCTATGGCTGCCTACTTCGAGGAGTATCATGCGCTTGGTTTGCAGTTTCATCCCGAATCCATTTTAACGACTGAAGGAAGCCAGTTACTCCGTCAGTGTGTCGAATTTTTGCTCCCCGTAGCATCAACATAAACGAGCTGTAATAGAACTATGGAAACCATTAAACAACTCATCGCTGGTCAAGCCCTTTCAACTGCGCAAAGTGAGAAGCTATTTCAACACTTAGTCAAAGGCGAGTTGACCGAAATTCAGATTACTGCCGCCTTGGTAGCGATGCACATGCGCGGAGAACAACCCGAGGAAATGGCCGGTGCTGCACAAGCGCTGCGACGAGCAGCGAAAACCTTTCAACGTCCGAACCGGCTACTGGTGGATAGCTGCGGTACGGGCGGCGATGGCAGTCATACCATTAACATTTCAACCACGACCGCGTTAGTGGCGGCCAGTATGGGGTTAACCTTAGCCAAGCATGGCAACCGCAGTGTAACTTCGCGTTCAGGTTCAGCTGATGTGCTTGAGAGCTTAGGCCTGTCGGTTACACAAGACCCTGCGATTGCTGCGCAGCAGCTCGCCCAGTTTAATTTCTGCTTCTTGTTTGCGCCCCACTATCATCCGGGGATTCGCTACGCTCAACCCGTTCGGCAAACCTTAAAAACACGCACTCTATTTAATTTACTCGGACCGCTGGTCAATCCAGCGCGTCCCGACGTACAACTGTTAGGTGTGTATGACCCTGATTGGTGTTATCCGATGGCTTCCACACTGTCTTTGCTGGGGTGTCAGCGAGCAATGGTTGTGCACGGCTCAGGACTCGATGAAATAGCGCTGCATGGCAGCACTAAAGTGGTGGAACTGCGCGACCAAGAGTTACATGAATATGAGCTGACGCCAGCCGATTTTGGTGTGCCCCAAGCTGATGTCAGCGCCTTGCGCGGAGGTGATGCCGACTATAATGCCCAAGTTTTAATGCGTATCCTTGGCGGTAACGGTGATCCAGCGCACAATCATGCCGTAGCGGTTAATGTGGCAGCACTCCTTTATTTGGCAGGTGAACAGAGTGATCTGCGCACTGCCACAGCGGCTACCCTGGCGCATCTTGAGAGCGGTCAGGCACTCGCGCATTTACAACAGTTACAGGAGTTCAATCGTGGCTGAAACGATTCTCAACGAAATTGTCGCCAAGCGTCGACATAGTATCGAGCGACTTGCGGAGAATTTTGACCTCAGCGATCTAGAACGGCAGCTCGAGCCGTCACAGCGCAGCCTTGCAGCCGCGTTATCAACTCCGCAAGCCGGCTTTATTCTTGAGTGTAAAAAAGCCTCTCCATCAAAAGGCTTAATTCGCGCCAACTATAATGCCGCCCAGATTGCCCAGGCCTACCGCCCATATGCAGCGGCCATTTCAGTGTTGACTGAACCTGATTACTTTCAAGGTGATTTCGCTGATTTAGCCGCAGTCAGTGCGACCGTCGATATTCCAGTCCTGTGCAAAGACTTTATTGTCACTGAACTGCAAGTTTTACTGGCTCGCTACTATGGTGCCGACGCAGTTCTGCTGATGTTATCGGTGCTTACTGACGATGAGTATCGAGCGCTTGCTCGCCTTGCTGCCGATTATCAACTCGATGTCCTCACTGAAGTCAGTACCGCCCAAGAAATGCAGCGCGCGAAGCTACTTAATGCCAAGATTATCGGCATCAATAACCGCAATCTCCATGATCTAAGTATCGACCCACAACGCAGTATTGAACTCAGTCAGCTGGCCCCACCAGAGGCGCTTTTAGTCGCTGAATCTGGATTTTCGAGCCAGCAAGCCGTGCGAACGACAGCGCCCTATGTTAATGGCTTTTTAGTCGGCAGTGCGCTGACGGCCCAAGCGGATATCGATCGGGCCTGTCGCCAGCTTATTTTCGGCGAGCATAAGGTCTGCGGTTTAACCAAGCCTGTTGATGCCCAGCTGGTGCGCGCCTGTGGCGGCTATTATGGTGGGCTTATCTTTGTGCCAAGCTCTCCACGGGCAGTAACACTTGCTCAGGCGCAAGAAATTTGTGCCGCTGAAGCGGGCCTTGATTATGTTGCCGTGGTGCAAAATATGGCGCTCACGGAGCTTCTCGAACTGGCACGCCAAGTGCCTATTGCAGCGATTCAGTTACATGGTGAAGAAAGCCTGGCTTATGTCACCGAATTGCGCGCTAGCTTGCCAGATTCAGTCGCCATCTGGCGCGCTGTTGCAGTTACAGAGCCCCTATCCGAGCTATCAAATAGTGCAATCTCACGCTACGTCTTAGACAATCAGCACGGTGGCAGTGGCATGCCCTTCAACTGGGATTATCTTAACCCACTCACGGCAAGCCAACGTCAACACGCTTTGTTAGCCGGAGGCATCGGGCCAGAACTGATGAGCAAAGCCCTTGAAATGGGTTTTAGTGGGCTTGACATGAATTCAAAACTCGAACGTATACGGGGGCAAAAGGACCCTGTAGTCATCGCAAAAGCATTTAAACTCATCCGCAACTACGGACGACTTTCATCATGAATCAAACTGAAAAACTCTCTCCTTATTTTGGCGATTTTGGCGGTCAATTTGTGCCAGAAATTTTGTTACCGGCACTCGACCAGCTGGAACAGGCCTTTATCGATGCGCAAGCCGATCCAAGCTTCCAAGCTGAATTCAGTGATCTGCTGAAAAATTATCTCGGTCGCCCAACGCCACTGAGCCTGTGCCGTAATCTGCCATTGCAGAGCCCAAATGGCACCAAGATCTACCTCAAACGAGAAGATCTGCTCCACGGTGGCGCGCACAAAACCAATCAAGTTCTAGGCCAAGCACTGCTCGCGAAACGAATGGGCAAACAGCGCATTATTGCCGAAACCGGAGCAGGTCAACACGGCACCGCAACTGCCCTTGCCTGTGCTCTGCTGGGGCTGGACTGCACCATTTATATGGGTGCAAAAGATGTCGAGCGGCAGCAGCCCAACGTGTTTCGAATGGAGTTAATGGGCGCGAAGGTGGTCGCAGTTGACACCGGCTCAGGTACCCTTAAAGACGCAGTAAATGAAGCCATGCGCGATTGGACCGCCAGCTATAAAGATACCCATTATCTGCTTGGCACGGCTGCGGGCCCGCACCCCTTCCCAACCATAGTACGCGAATTTCACCGTATGATTGGCGCTGAGGCCAAGGCGCAAATTATTGAGCAAGCCGGGCGCTTACCTGATGAGGTGATTGCATGTGTGGGGGGTGGCTCGAATGCGATTGGCATGTTCGCCGAATTTATTGATGAGGCTGATGTTGCTTTGGTTGGCGTGGAACCCGCTGGTAAAGGTGTTAAAACCGCTCATCACGGTGCCACGCTAGCGGCAGGCAAGCCGGGCATTTTGCACGGCTGTAAAAGTTACCTGATGCAAACCGATGAAGGCCAAATCGAAGAGAGTTATTCGATTTCCGCCGGACTCGATTATCCGGGGGTTGGCCCACAACATGCGCACTTACTCAGTATCGGTCGCGCCCGTTATGAATCAGTCGACGATGAAGAAGCGCTGGCGGCATTCCAAATCCTCGCTGAGCACGAAGGTATTATTCCGGCACTAGAGTCTGCCCATGCGCTTGCTTACGCATTGCGCCGTGCAGCTGAACCCGATGCTCCAGAAATATTATTACTCAACCTATCCGGTCGCGGTGATAAGGATATTGATCATGTCCGCCGTGTCCTCGCTGCCCGCGGAGGTGATGCATGAGCCGTTATGCTGACATGTTTGCGCGCTTGCAAGCCCGCAACGAAGGGGCTTTTGTACCCTTCGTAACGCTCGGTGATCCAAACCCTGAACTCAGTCTGGAGATTGTTCGCTGTCTGGTGGCAGCCGGTGCCGATGCACTCGAGCTAGGTCTGCCCTTTTCTGACCCGGTAGCCGATGGACCAACGATTCAACGCGCCAATATTCGTGCCTTAGCCAGTGGCACTAAACGCCAGCACTGTTTCGAGATTATCCGCCAAATCCGCGCCGAGTATCCGGACTTACCAATTGGTTTGTTGGTTTATGCCAACTTGGTCGCAAGTCACCCACTGCACGAATTTTATCAACAGTGCGCTGATGCTGGGGTTGACTCCGTGTTAGTCGCAGACGTTCCTGCGCGCGAGGGTAAAGCCTTCAGTGAGGCGGCAAAAGCAGCCGGAATTGCACCCATTTATATCGCCCCACCGGACGCCTCAGCAGAGCGGCTGGCAACGATTGCGGCCGCCAGTGAGGGCTATGTCTACTTGCTCAGCCGCGCCGGCGTTACTGGGGCTGAAACGCAAATGCAAACCCCAACCCATGAAACCATTGAGCAATTGAAAGCCTATGATAGCGCACCACCGTTATTAGGTTTCGGCATTGCCCAGCCGGAGCATGTACACGCCGCACTGAGCGCAGGCGCTGCGGGTGCGATAAGTGGTTCAGCGGTGGTTCAACGGATCGAGCAATATCAACATGAACCAGAGCGTTTACTGACTGAACTCAGCACCTTTGTTAAGTCGATGAAGGCGGCAACAAGCAATCTTTAAGGGCTTCTTCCAGTTCGGGGTATCGGAACTGATACCCCGCCTGCTGAATGCGTTCTGGCAGCACCAGCTGCCCCTTTAATAACATCTCTGAGAGTTCTCCTAGCATCAGTTTCAAGGCAAATGCAGGGACTTTCATAAAATGCGATTTGCGCAATACTTTGGCCAAACAGGCACTGAATTCAGCTTGCGCCAGCGGGGTTGGTGCAGTGCCATTAAATACCCCCTGACAGGCCTCATGTTCAACTAGATAGCAGATGATACCGACAATATCGTCCAGGTGAATCCAAGAAAAACCTTGTTTCCCATCCCCTAGTGGTCCGCCCAAGCCGAGCAAATATGGAGGCAGCATTTTCGCTAGCGCGCCCCCCTCTGGAGCCAGCACGACGCCGGTTCGAATCACGCAAACACGGGTTTTCGGCTCAGCTAAAAAGGCTAATCGTTCCCACTCAGCACAAAGCTGATGTGCAAAGTCATCCGCCTCAATCGGCGTACTTTCAGTCACGGCTTGTTGGTCGCGCGGACCATAGATGCCAATCGCTGAACCACTAATAAACACCGCAGGTGGATGACTGCAGGCAAGAATCTTTTCACTTAATTGGCGAGTGATATTCCAGCGACTCTGCTCTAGGCGCAATTTCTGCCGATCCGACCAACGCTTATCTGCAATCCCCTCACCCTGTAGGTTAATGACAGCATAAAACTCGCAGAGGTCGGTTAAGCTCTCAAGGTTCTCAATAAATTGAACATCAGCCCCAAGCAGTTTACGCGCGGCTTGTGGGTCGCGGGTAACGACCGTCACCTGATAGTCAGGTTTAAATTTTTTGACGAGTTCACGCCCTATCAAACCGGTTCCACCGGTGATCAGAATTTTTTTCATGACTGCCTCACTCTCTCCTGCTTGTGGCTAGTATAGCCTAAGCTTTTCTGGCACACTTCTCTAGCCCATCGCAGCACCAACATGAGGGTTTGTCATGCTGTTTTTAATCGAATATGTACCACTTATTGCATTCTTTTTAGCTTATATCTGGGCTGACATATTCACTGCCACTGCAGTTCTGATGGCGGGCACCTTATTGCAGCTTGTTGCGCTAAGGCTCAGTAAAGAACCGATCACCACCCGTCACTGGATTGTCTTTGTGATGGTGATGCTATTTGGGGTACTGACTCTAATATTACGCGACGAATGGTTTTTGAAGATCAAAGTCTCAGTAATTTATGCAGCGATTGCCCTGTTCTTATTGATTGGAACCTGGTGGGGTAAGCGCAGTCCGCTGCAGAGCTTACTGGGGGATGAAATCAAACTGCCGCATTTCGCATGGCTCCGCTTGACCTATGCCTGGGTGGTTTTTAGCCTTATCTTGGCCGCAATTAACCTCTACATCACGCTTTATTTAAGCCTAGATATTTGGGTTAACTTCAAAGTATGGGGGATTTTAGCGGCGACGCTTATCTTTTCCGTGGGCTCTGGTGCGTACATGTTCAAGTACCATACCGACACCGAGAATGACAAACCTGAGACCGAGTAAATCCCGAGAGCATGTATACTGAACACCAGATTCATAGCGCAGCCGAGCGCATTATCACCCTGCGCCATTACCATGGCAGCCGTGAGCGTGGCGAGACTCCCAAAAAGACACTGATTTTGGGCCCTGCCCTTGGAGTTCCGCAACGTTTTTATCAAACCTTCTGTGGCTGGTTAGTCAGCGCCGGCTATCAAGTGGTCAGTTTTGATTATTATGGCATTGGTGACTCTCGCCATGGCTCCTTACGTCGACAAGACACCGGCGTGCTGCAATGGGGCGAACTTGATGCACAAGCGGTGATCGATTGGACCGAGCGCCACTGTCAAAGCTCCAAGCTAGTTTGGTTTGCTCATAGCGTCAGTGGCCAATTGTTTGGCTTTATTCCGCGTACCGATGCAATTGCCGAGGTAATTACCATTGCCACTGGCAGTGGCTACTGGCGCGAGAACACCCCGGCGCTAAAACCCAAAGCATGGGTATTATGGAATATCCTGGTGCCGGTTTTAGTCCCGCTGTTTGGCTATTTCCCCGGTCAACGCGTTGGAATTGTCGGAGATATCCCGAAAACAGCAATGTGGCAATGGCGCCGCTGGTGTTTGCACCAGGACTATATCTTAGGGGTTGAAGATGACCACATTCGCGCACGTTTTGCTGCAGTCAAACAACCGTTACAGTCGGTGCATATTGCTGATGATGAGATGCTCACTGAGCGCAATGTTGCGCAAGTTCACGACTTTTATGTGAATGCTAAGCAGCAGCGGATGATCTACCACGCCCAGCAATTTGGGCTCGAACGCTTGGGCCATTTTGATATCTTTCGGCAAAGTAAAACGGGGAAGGTTTGGTCGCAACTCTACCTTCCCCTACTTGAGCAGCATCCGCTTTAAGCAAGCCCTCGAATCAACTGTGCCGTATTGCGGCGAATCAATTGTGCACAGGCGAGACGGCCCATCACACCGACCACAATCGCACCTGCTGCGGGGCCAAGCAGCCAGAAACGCCAGTGAATCGAGGCACTCATGTCAAACACCTGGACTTGTAGGATATAGAGCGCGGCTTCCATCGCCAGAGTCGCGATCAGGCCGCTAATTGCTCCAAGAATGACAAACTCATAGGTTACACTGCGCGATAACAGGGCTGCAGGTGCGCCTAACGTTCTGAGAATAACCAGTTCTTTCTCGCGCTCCTCCATTGATGCTTGCACCTGTGCTAACAGCACCAAGATGCCAGCAATCAGCACCAACACCAAAACGAAGCCGATAGCCAGGCTGACCTGGCTTATCACTTCTCGCAATTGCATCATGATGGCATCAAGGTCAATTAACGAGACTTGTGGATAGGGCCGGAACAACTCAAACAACTCGTTTTTACGCTCTGCTTCTAGGCGGAAGCTAGAGATGTAAGTCGCTGGAAAATCCGCCAAGGTCTGCGAGTTAAAGATCATATAGAAGTTCGGTTGTAATGAGCCCCACTCGACTTCGCGAATACTGGTCACTGGTGTAGTAAATACGTTCCCACCAATATTAAACTCCAGCACATCGCCCACATTGAGCCGCATCCGCTCGGCGACCTCACTCTCAATCGAGACCTGCGGTCCAGTTTGTGCATCAAACCAAGCGCCTTCGATGACCGTGTTATTGGGTGGCAAGCTGTCACGCCAAGTCAGCGACAACTCACGTCCGAAGCCTTCACGACGTTCTTGGGTTTGCGCTTGCGCCGACTGATCATCTTCTTTGGTGACCTCATCAATCACCGGTACCCCATTCACCGCGGTCATACGACCCGGTACGATCGGATAAAGATCCGTCGAGACAATATCGCGTTCAGTAAAGTCTTGCTGTAACGAGTCGACATCGCCTGGCGCAATGTTAATCACGAAATAATTCGGCGCATCATCCGGCAGCTGTGCTTGCCAATCAGCTAATAAATCATCTCGCAATGCGAGCACCAACAGCAGCAGCATAATCGCCGTGGTGAAACTTAACATCTGCACTGAGTTGGCTTGGGCGCGCCGTTGTAGTCCGGCCATCGCCAACCGCCATGCACTCCCTGCTTGCATCCCAGCCTGGCGACTGGCACGAATAAATAAGCGTCCTACCGTCAACAGCACCACGGCGGCAATCGCACCGCCAACAAATAATGCCAGCGACAGTAACCATTGCTGGGAATATAACAATAACAAGGCAAAAATGGTTCCACCTGACGCCAACCAATGCAGCCAGCGCAGTGAGTCAGTGCCAGTTAATTGTCGGTTTAATACCCGCAACGGTGGGATCTGTACTAACCTCAACAATGGATAGAGGGTAAACATCACGGCGCTTACCAAGCCCGTGCCGCCCGCCAATACATAAGGTTGCCAGCCCGCTTGCGGCAGTGTCGTACCGAGGTATTCGGCAACAAAGTAAATCACTGCAGCTTGTAATAGCCAACCGAGTGCCATCCCCACGGCAATACTAAATAAGGTCAGTAGCAACAGGTGAGTCACGAACACTGCTTGGATCTGCGGCTTGCTCGCCCCTAAGGTTTTGAAAATGGCGACTACATCGTAATTCCGTTGACAGTAGCGCTGCGCTGCGACCGCCACCGCCGTCGCTGCCAATACCACCCCTAACAGGCTCGCCAACAACATGAAACGCTCAGCTCGGCGCAAGCTCCGCGCGAGCGGTGAGTCGCCATCCTCAACACTGCGCCAACTGTGCGTCGCATCACTCAGTTGCGGCAATAACCAATCCTGATAGCGTTGCAGATCATCACTTTCACCAGCGTACAAGATGTTGTAGCGCACGCGCGAACCCTGCTGAATAAGCCCGGTTTCAGCCAACTCTTGATAGCGAATCAGCACGTTCGGACTATCGGTAAAGACCGAAAAACCAACGTCAGGTTCATAGCTCAGTACTTGCGTGACCGTAAATTGCTTGTTACCGACCTCAATGGCATCCCCAAGTTGTAAATCGAGCTCTTGGAACAAAGCTGCCGCGACCCAAGCCTCGCCCGCGCCGGGCAGACCTTCAGCGATACGGTCTTGACCAAAGGGCTGCTCGGCAATGCGCAATTCCCCGCGCAAAGGATAGCCCTCTGACACGGCTTTTACATCGATAAGCGCCAACTGGTCCTGGGCAAACGCCATCGAGTTAAAGACCACCCGATGGGCATATTGTAGATTCTCTTGCTGCGCTTGTTGCAACCATTCGGTTGGCACCTCGCGTCGTGACGAGAGCACGCGATCAGCCGCCAGAAATTCGGCACTGCGCGCGGTTAACCCAGCTTGCAAGCGCTCGGTGAACACACTTAAGCTCAATACTGCGGTGACCGACAGCACAATCGCTGCAGCCATAATGGTGAGTTCACCGCGTTTTAGCTCCTGCTTTAATAAGCGCCAAGAAATTCTACGCCACATCGCGTGTTTCCTCGGTCAATTGGCCACCATCCATGCGCAACACGCGCTGACAGCGCTGCGCCAGCTCGGCATCATGAGTCACCATAACTAACGTGGTTCCCGATGCTTGATTCATCTCAAACAGTAAATCTTCAACTTTGTTCCCAGTCACTGAGTCAAGATTTCCGGTTGGCTCATCGGCGAACAAGATTTTTGGCGTTCCGACAAAAGCCCGAGCGATCGCAACCCGCTGCTGTTCTCCGCCTGACAACTGATTCGGGTAATGCTGGAGTCGTTCTGCCAAACCAACCTTAGCGAGTAACTCGCGCGCTTGTTGCTCAGCATCTTTGCGCCCTGCCAATTCAGCTGGCAACATCACGTTTTCCAGCGCCGTTAAACTTGGAATAAGCAAAAACGATTGGAAGATAAAACCAACCTTATCAGCGCGAAGTTTCGCCCGCTGCTCTTCATCCAAATCGCTCAATTTAACGTTATCTATAATAACGTCGCCCGAACTGGCTAAATCAAGGCCTGCGAGCAGGCTCAGTAAGGTCGATTTACCTGAACCTGAGGCGCCAACAATAGCGACGGTTTCGCCAGCTGCGATTTGCAAGTCAATCGGCTGAAGAATGTGTAGAATACCCTCAGAGGTATTCACTTGTTTCTGTAATTGAGTGGTTTGAATAAGCATTTATGAAAAACTTCCTAGTCAAAAGTGTGCTCACAGTAGCATGGATATGGGTTCTTATTGTAGGTATACGTCCAGTTGCCGCAAATGTCTCACTCGTCGTTCTCGGTGATAGCTTGAGTGCGGGTTACGGCATGGCACAATCGGAATCTTGGGTCGGAGTTTTGCAGCAACGCTGGCAGCAATCCCACCCCGACATTACCCTTATCAACGCCAGTATTAGCGGTGATACGACTCAAGGCGCACTGAACCGTTTAGCCGGGGTACTCGAGACCCATCAACCAGATTATGTTTTCGTCGAACTTGGCGGAAATGATGGCTTGCGCGGTTTCAATCCTGCAACAATTCAAGCTAACTTGCTGGAAATAATCGATAAAGCGCAGGCAGCAGGTGCCCAAGTTGCGCTCAGTCAAATCCGTATCCCACCCAATTATGGTCCACGCTATAACGCCATGTTTGCTGAGCTATATCCAGCCACTGCAGCCCAAGCAGAGATCCCGTTACTGCCATTCTTTATGGAGCAAATCATTGTTGATGAGAGCTTGATGCAAAACGATGGTATTCATCCAAATCGCGACGCACAGCCGCTGATTGCAGATATTATGGAACCGAAATTGCTAGCTTGGCTTGGTCGTTCTGAAGAAGAGTAAATACGAGCAAAGAAATGTGGCGTCCCCTAGGGGATTCGAACCCCTGTTACCGCCGTGAAAGGGCGGTGTCCTAGGCCTCTAGACGAAGGGGACCCCGGACATTTTGTGCAAGCGTATGCGAGTTGGCGTCCCCTAGGGGATTCGAACCCCTGTTACCGCCGTGAAAGGGCGGTGTCCTAGGCCTCTAGACGAAGGGGACGCATATTGCATCGCTTACCGCAGTAGAAGAAGTGGCGTCCCCTAGGGGATTCGAACCCCTGTTACCGCCGTGAAAGGGCGGTGTCCTAGGCCTCTAGACGAAGGGGACGCAATCTTCTATTACGTAACTGTCAGGTTTTCACCGTACTGCACTGTTGCATC
Source organism: Pseudidiomarina taiwanensis (assembly GCF_003987435.1). Taxonomy (GTDB): domain Bacteria; phylum Pseudomonadota; class Gammaproteobacteria; order Enterobacterales; family Alteromonadaceae; genus Pseudidiomarina; species Pseudidiomarina taiwanensis. Next base: position 697,076 of record NZ_PIQG01000001.1, read on the forward strand.
GAATTGGTGGAGCTAAGCGGGATCGAACCGCTGACCTCTTGCATGCCATGCAAGCGCTCTCCCAGCTGAGCTATAGCCCCACACTTGTGAAGCACACTGTCAGTACCCTGATAGCGGGGCGAATTCTATGGTAACTCAGTGACAGTCGTCAACCTTTTTTTGGCGAAACCCGCTTGTTTGCTCCATTTTTATACAAGCTGTTTAAAGCCTCACCAATTTTACTCCGGCCAGCGCTTATCCTTGCGCGTTAGCTTCCCGCTCAGCGATGAAGTCTAATGCCATTTGAATCCGCGCCAGCGCTTTGGCTTGCGGAATTTGCGCCAAGGTCAGATCCAGTGAAGGCGAGTTGCCGCCGCCGGTTACCGCCACCCGCAAAGGCATCCCTACTTTACCCATGCCCACCTCTAATTGCTCGGCGGTAGCGTGAATCACGGCTTGGATTGCATCAGCTTGCCATGTTTCCAACGCTGCTAAACGCTGCTGCACAACTTCAAGCGGCTCACGGGCGACTCCACGCAAATGTTTCTTCGCAGCGCCCGCTTCAAAGTCAGTAAAGTCTTCATAGAAATAGCGACTCACTTCGACCATTTCTTTCAGCGTTTTCACTCGGTCTGCTTGTAACTCAATTAAAGTCTCAAGCGCTGGACCATTGGCAGGATCGAGTCCCTGCTCGGCAAAATGCCATTGCAGGTGCTCAGCCACTTCACTCGCTGGCAAGTTTTTCATGTAATGCTGATTCAACCAATTTAACTTCTCAGTATTAAACGCTGAGGCAGCTTTATTCACGTCATCAAGCTTGAATAAGGCAATCATCTCGTCGACTGAGAAAATCTCCTGATCACCATGCGACCAACCAAGACGGACTAGATAGTTCAGCACGGCTTGCGGTAAGTAACCGTCATCACGGTATTGCATCACACTCACGGCACCGTGGCGCTTCGAGAGCTTTTTGCCATCATCGCCAAGGATCATCGAAACATGGGCATATTCGGGCACCGGTGCACCTAAGGCTTGGAAAATATTAATCTGGCGTGGGGTGTTGTTGATATGGTCTTCACCACGGATCACATGGGTAATATTCATTTCCCAATCATCAATCACCACACAAAAATTATACGTCGGCGTGCCGTCGCTGCGAGCGATGATCAGATCGTCCAATTCAGTGTTAGCGAATTCAATCGGTCCACGGATATGGTCATCAAAGCGCACCACTCCGGTTTGCGGGTTGCGAAAACGGATGACGTAACTGTCACCTTTAGCATCTGGATTATCGCGACAATGACCATCGTAGCGAGGCTTTTCCCCACGGGCCATCTGCTCTTCGCGCATCTTTTCCAAACGCTCCTGCGAGCAATAACACTTATACGCTTTGTCTTCAGCGAGTAATTGGTCAATATAGGCCTGATAGCGATCAAACCGTTGAGTTTGATAGAACGGCCCTTGATCCCAATTCAAACCGAGCCACTGCATCCCCTCAAGAATGGCGTCAATCGCAGGCTGTGTTGAGCGTTCACGGTCGGTATCTTCTATCCGCAATACAAATTCACCGCCACTGGCTTTGGCTACTAACCAAGAATAAAGCGCTGTGCGCGCACCACCAACATGAAGATAGCCCGTTGGGCTTGGGGCAAATCGAGTGACCACAGACATAAGGTATGCATACTCCGCATCAATAATTCACAATAAGGGCATTAGTTTATCAAGTTCGAAGGCACACCGCATCAGCTGCGCTAATGTTTCTTGTGATTCCACCCTGCAGCACTTGGTGAAAAAGACAGCAATCGCATCAAACCTGAATAATTTCTATTGACAGCCCCTCACAGCACCCTATAATACCGCCCCGCAAAGCAGAGAAAACGGATGGTTAGCTCAGCTGGGAGAGCACCGCCCTTACAAGGCGGGGGTCACTGGTTCGAACCCAGTACCATCCACCATCTCGCTTTGTCATTTCCCCAGTGTGGATGGTTAGCTCAGCTGGGAGAGCACCGCCCTTACAAGGCGGGGGTCACTGGTTCGAACCCAGTACCATCCACCAATTTCTCTGCTGTTTAATTTCCGTTTTGATTGTTTTCAGATTGCTGACAAAGCAAGACCCAATAGCGTTTTAAATGGCGCGAATGCAATAACAGCCAAACACTGCAACACCAAGCAAATATTAGCCCTGCTTTAATCATCGAAAAACTCGGCCAATGGCTACTCACAATACTCAATAACAGCCACCCATCGAGAATAAGTGCAGTCCATAATAGTAAGGGCGCCGCCCGCGGTGCGCGTAACCACCAGCCAGCTAATTCTGCTTTGGATTGCAAGCGCAATGACCAAGCCCAAACGATTAAAGCAGGCAGACCGACAACCAAGGTCAGCGCGAATTGCTCAGTGCTCGCATAGAAAAACTGCAACAAACGACTGCGATCCTGGCTAAACGTGAGCGACACAATCCAAGCCAGATAACCGCGTAATAAAAACACTAGAATAAAGCTCAAGCTCTTTGGCGTTTTTACTTTGCCGTCAGTTGTAAGATAGCGCTCATCGCCCTGCTCTAGCATCAGCTCAGCCCTGTAACTTCAGTTGTTCGCGTAGCTGAGCAACCTGATCTCTGAGCTCGGCAGCCTTCTCAAACTCAAGATCTTGAGCTGCGGCGTACATGGCTTTTTCTGTTTGCTCAAGCTCCGCAACCAAGCTTTTCGTGTCTTTGCGCTGAATCTGATAGCCAACTTTCGGCTCGGCGGCCTCTGCACGTCCTTTACCTTTGCGGTTCGCGCGGCTGGAGCCAAGGTCCATAACGTCGGTAATCTTCTTATTCAAGCCCTGTGGAGTGATGCCATGCTCCTCGTTAAACGCAATTTGCTTAGCGCGGCGACGTTCTGTTTCATCGATGGCACGCTGCATCGAACCTGTGATTCGATCGGCATATAAAATTGCTTTGCCGTTTACGTTCCGAGCTGCGCGACCAATGGTCTGAATCAAAGACCGGTCAGAACGCAAGAAGCCCTCTTTATCCGCATCAAGAATGGCGACTAAACTGACTTCGGGCATGTCTAAACCTTCCCTTAAGAGGTTGATACCCACCAATACGTCAAACTCGCCTAAGCGCAGGTCACGAATGATTTCCATCCGCTCAACAGTATCGATATCGGAGTGAAGGTAGCGCACCCGCACCCCATGTTCATCCAAGTAATCGCTTAAATCTTCGGCCATTTTCTTGGTTAAGGTGGTCGCGAGCACACGCTCATTTCGCTCGACCCGTAACCGCACTTCCGACATTAAATCATCCACCTGACTGCCGACTGGACGAATCTCTATTTCAGGGTCGACCAAACCGGTCGGTCGGACGACCTGCTCGACGACTTCACCGGCAGACTTTTCCAACTCATAGCGACCTGGCGTTGCCGACACATAAATAGCCTGCGGCATAATCGCCTCAAACTCTTCAAATTTAAGTGGTCGGTTATCCAGCGCTGACGGTAATCGGAAGCCATAATTCACTAAGTTTTCTTTGCGCGAGCGGTCACCTTTATACATGGCCCCCACCTGCGATACCGTCACATGAGACTCATCAATAATCATCAACGCATCGTCAGGCAGATAATCTAGTAGCGTTGGCGGTGGTTCACCCGGAGCTCGCCCAGATAAATAACGTGAATAGTTTTCAATCCCCGAGCAGTACCCCAGCTCAAGCATCATCTCGATATCAAATTGCGTGCGCTGTGAGATCCGTTGTTCTTCGAGTAATTTATTGTTAGCCAGCAGCTCTTCGCGTCTTAACTTCAGCTCTTCTTTGATCGAATCGACCGCTTTTAAGAGCGTTTCGCGCGGGGTGACATAGTGAGTTTTAGGGTAAATCGTTGCCCGAGCGACATCGGCTTGGGTGACCTGGCCGGTGAGCGGTTCGAAAAAGCTAATTCGATCAATTTCATTGTCAAACAGCTCGACTCGCACCGCCAGTTGCTCTGATTCTGCCGGAAAAATATCAATGACTTCACCCCGCACGCGGTAGGTTGCGCGCTCAAATGCGGCATCGTTACGGGTATACTGGAGTTGCGCAAGCCGGCGCAAGATATCGCGTTGATCGATAATATCCCCGCGTCTCAAATGCAGCATCATGCTCATATAGGCATCAGGATCACCCAAACCATAAATACATGACACCGATGCCACCAACACGACATCCCGGCGCTCTAACAAAGCTTTGGTTGCCGACAAACGCATTTGCTCAATGTGCTCGTTGATCGATGCGTCTTTCTCAATGAAGGTATCGGTGGTGGGCACATAAGCTTCGGGTTGATAGTAATCGTAGTAAGAAACAAAGTACTCCACCGCATTATTGGGGAAGAACTCTTTCATCTCGCCATATAGTTGCGCTGCCAAGGTTTTATTGTGAGCAAGGATCAAGGTGGGCCGTTGGAGTTTCTCAATCACGTTGGCCATAGTGAAGGTCTTTCCCGACCCCGTCACCCCCAACAAGGTTTGTTGCGCGATCCCCGCTTCGAGATTATCCACCAATTGCTCAATCGCCCGGGGTTGATCTCCGGCCGGTTGATAATCTGACTTTAATTCAAATGCGCGCGCCATAAACTCCTCGACTAGCTCGTTTGGGCCTGAAGTAAACGTTGTTGGAACCAAAAGTATGCAAATACCGCGGTTAAACAGTTTGCGATCACCCCTCCCCAGAACAACCCCGGAATATCAGCAAGTACCGCACCAAGATAACTTAATGGCACAAACATCACGAATAACCGAATAATGCTCAAACTCAATGCCGCGAGCGGTTGATGTAGGGCGTTAAAACTCGAGTTAGAGAGGATAATAATGCCCTGCACACCATACCCAAGTGGCATGATGTATAAGAATAAACGGATGATTCGCGCGACTTCTGGATCGTCCGTAAAAGCAGCAGCAATCCATGGTGAGAAGGCAATCAGAATGATATAAATCGCTAATTGCACCACAATGATGCTCTGCAGTGCAGTTTTATAAGCAGCGGCCACGCGGTCAAACGCGTGGGCACCAAAATTCTGACTAATCAGAGGCGGCAGCGACATGGACAGTGCCAACACCACCACACTCGCCAACGATTCTAACCGAGTGCCGACGCCAAAGGCCGCCACAGCAGGTGCGCCATAGCCGGCGATGATTGCGGTGACCACTCCCATCGCAATTGGGGTGAGCATATTTGCCCCGGCCGCGGGCAGACCAATACTTAAAATTCGTTGCGCTGAACTGACAAAGCGGGCCCCAGTTGGCGCTCGAAAACTGATTAATTGCTTGTAGCGCAAATACCAAAGAACGAGCCAAACACCTATCGCCCAGGAAATCACACTGGCCAACGCAGCGCCTTGAATACCGAGTGCGGGGATAGGGCCGAGCCCGAAAATTAAAATAGGGTCAAGAATCGCATTCATCAGCCCACCAGAGGCCATGATCAACGAGGGTGTGCGCGTATCGCCATTGGCTCGCAGCACCGCATTACCGACCATCGGCATCACCAATAACACCGCGCCCAAATACCAAAGTTCCATGTAGTCGCGGATATAAGGCAGCAAATGAGGTTGTGCTTGGAGGGCATGAAACACGGGATCTATGGTGAAATAACCGACCAATGCTAACAAACCAACCAAGATCGCGGCGACGGCAAGTGCGACCATCCCATCAAATTGCGCTTGCTCGGTTTCCGCACCGCCACGCTTGCGCGCGATCACCGCACTGGTGCCGATACCAAGCCCAATACTTAAGCTCACGACCGTGAAAGTAACCGGAAAGGTAAAGCTAACCGCAGCAAGCGGATCGGTGCCGAGCATACCGATAAAAAAGGTATCGACCACATTAAACGAAATCAGCGTCAGCACCCCAATGATCACCGGCCACGTAAGACGCCAGAGCGTTTGTGGGATCGGCTCATGCAGTAATGATGATGGTGCTGATGTAGTACGACTCATGAATTGCGTTTCCTAACCGAATTGATGCGCAACAAGACGCCTCAAATTTGCGCCAGAAAATTGCGCCAAACAGTGTAGCGGAATCTCTGCTGTGATGCTACGCAAACGCATTGCCAACATAGACAAGTTATGCCGCAAACCGTATCATTGGATCATTCGTTTTAAGGAAAGGATCGCACCGTGAAATACCCTTTGTCTGACCGCATCAATGCAATTCAACCATCTCCCACTCTGGCTGTCTCGCAAAAGGCTGCCGAACTTCGTGCAGCGGGTCACGATGTGATCGGTCTTGGGGTTGGCGAACCCGATTTTGATACGCCCGAGTTTGTCAAAGTTGCCGCCAAGGCAGCGATTGACGCAGGCCACACTAAATATACTGCAGTCGACGGTATTCCAGAGCTCAAGCAAGCCATCATTGCCAAATTACAGCGCGACAACCAACTCAGTTACGCAGCCAACGAAATATTGGTCTCCGCAGGCGGTAAACACAGCATCTTTAACTTACTGAGTGTCTGGCTTAATCCCGGCGATGAAGTCATTATTCCGGCTCCCTACTGGGTCTCGTATCCAGATATGACGCGCTTGGTTGGAGCGACTCCAGTCATTGTCTCAGCAGGTTTTGAGCAAAACTACAAAATCAATGCTGCGCAGCTTGCGGCGGCGATTACTCCAAAAACCAAATTGCTGTTCCTTAATAGTCCATCGAATCCTACCGGTGTCGCATACAGCGCCGCCGAACTTGCTGAACTGGCTGAAGTGCTACGTGCCCATCCGCAGGTCCTGGTTGCTACCGACGATATGTATGAACACATTTTGTGGAGTCAGGAGTCTTTCCATAACATCGCTATGGTCGCCCCCGACCTAAAAGATCGAATTGTGGTGTTATCAGGGGTATCAAAAGCTTATGCGATGACTGGCTGGCGGATTGGCTATGCTGCAGGGCCTGCACCGCTCATTGCGGCGATGAAGAAAATGCAATCACAAACCACCTCGAACCCAACCAGCATTAGCCAATATGCGGCAACAGCGGCCTTAAACGGTGACCAATCTTGTATTGGCGAGATGGTTCAAGCCTTTAAAGCTCGTCATGATTACTTAGTCGATGCGGTCAATCAAATTCCAGGCATGAAGTGTATCGCGGGCGATGGCACCTTCTATTGCTTCGCTAATGTCGAAGGACTCATGCAAGCCAAACACTGTGATTCTGACGTCGCCTTGTGTGAACTTATTCTTACTGAAGCAAAAGTCGCGTTAGTCCCTGGTTCTGCATTTGGCGCACCGGGTCATTGTCGTTTTTCTTTTGCCACCGATTTAGACACTCTTAAAGCTGCGGTGAGTCGTATTTCTGAATTTGCCCGCGCTTAACTTCAGTTGAAACGTCCCAACCCACTATCTGGGTTGGGATTTCCTCATTTTATGCACGATTTTGGTGCAATTTTCGCTTTAGAAAAATAAGAAATACACAAGTATGACAATATCGTCATAAAGCCGATGAATTTTCCTAAAAAAATCTACCTGCATTTCATCGCATTTTTATAAATTACTGATTTTTAATTACTTTATTTTTATGAGCTAATATTTGAGCAACCGCTTCAATCGCCCAAAAAGCGCGATTTTACGCGTATCTCACAGAGTCATTCACAGGGTTATCCACAGATTTAGTGGATAAGATCGTCTAGCCCACAAAAAATGGGAAGTTCGCAGATTTGTGGATAAAAATAGCGGTCATTGACTATGATCAACCTCATAGTTTTCGCAAAAATAATTTCTTGACTTCACGCTACCGCCCACGGTTGTTGATAAAACGTCCAAACGCACATTTTTGCGCATCTCAACTATTGACAGCGCGCGCTGTCGCCATTAACATTCGCTCCCGTTGTGAAGCTGTTCCCCAGTAGCTCAGTTGGTTAGAGCGGTGGACTGTTAATCCATGTGTCGTTGGTTCGAATCCAACCTGGGGAGCCACTCCCTGCCTCACAGCGCCAATCTCGATTCCCCAGTAGCTCAGTTGGTTAGAGCGGTGGACTGTTAATCCATGTGTCGTTGGTTCGAATCCAACCTGGGGAGCCACCTTCTGCAAGACCCCGAAAAAAGCCAAAAACCTTACCATTCCTCGGTTGTTTCATCCGCCTAAAGGTACGATAATACTCCTATCGATTAATGCCGAATGAGAGCGAAGCATGGGTGATTACCTGCTGCTGTTGGTTGCAACAGTACTGGTCAACAATTTTGTTTTGGTGAAATTCCTCGGATTGTGCCCATTTATGGGGGTCTCGAGTAAGTTAGAGACGGCAATCGGAATGTCGGCTGCGACCACCTTCGTGCTCACACTCGCTTCAGTCTGCAGCTACTTAGTCAACCAATATATCCTCGAGCCGCTAAATCTTGGTGCGTTACAGACGCTGAGTTTTATTTTGGTTATCGCGGTGGTGGTGCAATTTACGGAAATGGTCGTGCACAAAACCAGTCCGACTTTGTACCGTTTGCTCGGTATTTTCCTGCCCCTGATTACCACAAACTGTGCGGTGCTTGGGGTCGCGCTACTGAATATCAACGAACAGCATAATTTCATCGAGTCGATCATCTATGGGCTCGGCGCTGCACTGGGCTTTTCACTGGTGTTGATTCTATTTTCTGCGCTGCGTGAGCGGTTAGCCGCCGCTGATGTGCCCGTTTCCTTCCGTGGTGCAGCGATTGCGATGATTACTGCCGGCTTGATGTCGCTGGCATTCATGGGCTTTAGCGGTTTGGTGACAACAGCATGAGTTTGGTGACCGGACTCCTCGTTTTCGCGGGCTTAGCGCTTATCTTTGGGCTGATCCTCGGCTTCGCTGCAGTGCGCTTTAAAGTTGAGAGTGATCCTATTGTCGATCAAATCGACGCAATTCTGCCGCAAACACAGTGCGGTCAATGTGGTTATCCAGGCTGTCGGCCTTATGCTGAGGCAATCGCCAACGGCGATGAAATCAATAAATGCCCACCCGGTGGTGAAGCCACAATTAAAAAATTAGCAGACTTGATGGGGGTTGAAGCCAAGCCTCTCGATAGCGCGCATGGTGAAGAAAGTGTGAAAAAAGTTGCGGTCATTCGCGAAGACGAATGCATCGGCTGCACCAAGTGTATTCAAGCGTGTCCTGTCGATGCAATTTTAGGTGCCGCCAAGCAAATGCATACGGTCATCGCCCACGAATGCACCGGCTGTGATTTATGTGTCGAGCCCTGCCCTGTCGATTGCATCGACATGGTTCCGGTCACCCCAAAAACTGAAACCTGGCAGTGGGATTTACAACAAATTCCCGTCAAAGTAGTGGAGTCGTAAGCCTGTGAGTGACGCAATGAAAACTAGCCTCACCCATCAGTTATGGACATTCCCAGGTGGGATTCATCCACCTGAGCGTAAAGATTTGTCCAATCAGGTTGCAATTGCAACACTGCCACTCAGCTCAGTGTATCGAGTTCCGATAAAACAACACTCAGGCGCCGCTGGCCCCATCATCGTCAGTCCGGGTGACAAAGTATTAAGAGGCCAACCGTTAACCGCTGCAGAGTTGCCAGGACAACTCCCTGTGCATGCGCCGACCTCAGGCACCATCGCTAAAATCGGACCTGGACGCGTTGCCCACCCGTCAGGTTTACCGGATACTTTGATCGAAATTAACGCAGACGGTGCGGATCAGCGGCAAACGCTCGAGCCAATTGGCGATTATCAGGCATTTAGCGCCGCCGACTTAATTACCCGCATCACCGCCGCAGGAATTGCTGGGCTCGGTGGTGCAGGTTTTCCGACGGCGCAAAAATTAAATCAACAGCGTCCGCTTGAAGCGCTGATTATCAATGGGGTCGAATGCGAACCCTACATCACAGCTGACGATCGTTTAATGCGCGAGCATGCCCTCGATATTTGCCGTGGGACCATGATTTTGCTGCATATTGTCAACTGTGAGCGAGCTATCTTGGCGATTGAAGATAACAAGCCCGAGGCTGTGGCCAGTTTTACCGCGGTGCTGAATGAGTTTCCAGCCATCGAATTACGGGTAATTCCAACCAAATACCCATCTGGTGGTGAGAAGCAGCTTATTCAAATTTTAACCGGACGCCAAGTTCCAAGTCGTGGCTTACCTATTGACCTTGGTTTCTTGATGCAAAACGTCGGCACTGCTTATGCCGTTGCACGCGCAGTAGAGCATGGCGAAGTTCTTGATCAACGGGTCGTAACCGTCACCGGTGAAAACGTTGACAAACCAGGTAATTATTGGGTTCGACTCGGCACTCCGGTAGCGGATCTCCTTGCCCATACAGGCTTCCGCGCTGAGCCTCAACAACGAGTGATTATGGGCGGCCCCATGATGGGCTTCACCCTCCCCGATTTAACCGTACCGATCGTCAAAATAAGTAACTGCGTGCTGGTCCCAAGTACCCAAGAACTTGAACCAGCGCAGACTGAGATGCCGTGTATCCGTTGTGGTGCCTGTGCCGATGTTTGTCCTGCACAATTGCTGCCCCAACAATTACAGTGGCTGGCGAAAGCAAAAGATTATGACGGGCTTGAGCAGCAGAACTTATTCGATTGTATTGAGTGTGGTGCCTGTGCCTACGTTTGCCCCAGTGAAATTCCACTGGTGCACTACTATCGCAAAGCCAAAGCTGAAGTGCGCACTATTGCCCGCGAAAAGGCCCAAGCTGAAGTCGCACGGCAACGCTTTGAAGCGCGTAAAGAGCGTCTCGAGCGCGAAAAGCAAGAACGCTTAGAGCGCCACCGACAAGCAGCTGAAGCGCGTAAGAAGGCACAAGCAGAGGCCCAACAGCAAGGCGCCCCGAATCCACAAGATGCGGTGCAGGCCGCCATCGCTCGGGCAAAAGCCCGCAAAGCTGCACTGGCAGCTGCCAAAGCTAAACAAGAGGACGATTCATCCGCATGACATTTAAGTTAGCTGCCTCGCCCCATACCCATCAAAAGCGCTCGACTCAACAAGTCATGCGTTGGGTCTATCTGTGCATGATTCCCGGCATTATTTTGCACCACTACTTCTTTGGTGCCGGCGTATGGTTACAAATGCTGTTGGCACTTATCGTCGGGCTTAGCGCTGAAGCTATCGCAGTTAAGCTTCGTGGCCGCTCAATTCGCACGGTTTGGCGCGACCATACCACTGTGGTCACCGCATTACTGTTAGCGGTAAGTATTCCCAGTTTAGCGCCATGGTGGGTGATCAGTATTGGCATGATCTTCGCCATTGTCGTCGTCAAGCAAGTGTATGGTGGGGTTGGCCAGAACCTATTTAATCCTGCCATGGCGGGTTATGTGGTGCTGCTGATTTCCTTCCCAGTACAAATGAGCAGTTGGCCGCTGGCAACTGAACTGGCCCAGCAACGAGTTGATTTAAGTACCGCTGCCAGCCTCATTTTTAGCGGCTATACTCCAGCTGGCTACAGCCTTGAGCAATTGCGCATGGGAGTCGATGGACTAACCATGGCGACTCCGCTCGATGCCCTACGGAACGGTCTCACTGCGCAATTTACCACACCAGAAATTTTTGCCAGCCAGGCCATTTTTGGTGCAGTCGGTGGAATCGGCTGGGGTTGGTTAAATCTCGCTTGGCTTGCTGGTGGGTTAATCTTAGTGCAGCAACGTATCATCAGTTGGCATATCCCAGTTGGCGTCCTACTTGGCCTCGCGGTGCCTGCGGCTATTTTTCAGTTGTTTAATCCAGATACGTCGATCCCAGTCTCCATTCATTTGCTCAGCGGTGCCACCATGTTGGGGGCGTTCTTTATTGCTACCGACCCGGTGAGTGCGGCAACTTCGAATCGCGGTCGACTCTGGTTTGGGCTGTTAATTGGAGTGCTGGTATTTATCATTCGTAGTTTCGGTGGCTATCCAGATGGCATGGCATTTGCGGTGCTATTGGCGAATATGTGTGTGCCGATCATTGATAAATATACGCAACCCATTGCCTATGGACATGGAGGTAAATCATGAAGATAGTCGAGAGTATGCGTAAAAACGGCGCGATATTAACGCTATTTGCAGTGATCTCCACCCTTTTGGTGCTTACTACTGCACGCCTGACCGAAGCTCCTATTGCGCGTCAACAAGAAGCGCATGTGCTCCGTGTCCTAAACGAGTTAATTCCCCCTACCCAGCACGATAATGATTTATTTCAAAGTTGTACCTTGGTTGAGTCAGCAGACTTTTCGGCGCCACGTAAAGTGTATCGTGCATTCCTTGCTGACCAGCCGCAAGCTGTTGCGCTTGAGGTGGTCGCGCCAAATGGCTATAGCGGCGCTATCGAATTATTGGTGGCTGTGGCGGTAACCGGTGAAGTACTTGGTGTACGCACCATCTCCCACAATGAAACCCCTGGTTTGGGCGATAAAATTGAATTGCGCAAAAGCGATTGGGTTCGTTCATTCGAAGGGCTACAGGTCAACTCTGAGGATGATCCACGCTGGGCAGTAAAACGCGACGGTGGCATCTTTGACCAATTCACTGGCGCCACCATTACGCCGCGAGCCGTGGTCCAAGCCGTAAAGCGCGCAGCCCTAGTCGCGCAGCGTGAAGCGGATAACTGGTATCAATTGCCCGCCAACTGTATGGAGCAAGCACCATGAACGAGTACAAAGAACTCACTTGGCAAGGCTTATGGGAGAACAATCCCGCACTGGTGCAGCTATTAGGCTTATGTCCGCTGCTCGCGGTGACTTCCACAGTAACCAATGCCTTAGGATTAGGGCTCGCCACTTTGTTGGTGCTGGTCGGTTCGAATGTGACCGTATCCCTAGTTCGTGACTATGTTCCGAAAGAAATTCGTATTCCGATTTTCGTTATGGTGATCGCGACTTTTGTGACGATGATTCAACTGCTCCTCAAGGCCTACTTGTTCAGCTTGGATCAAGCTTTGGGTATTTTTATTCCACTGATTGTCACCAATTGCGCGATTATCGGTCGAGCAGAAGCTTACGCATCCAAAAACCCATGGCGCCAATCTGCGTTTGATGGGGTGATGATGGGGCTTGGATTTACCCTTGTCTTGGTCTTGCTTGGTGCGATTCGCGAGGTGCTCGGCAATGGCACTCTCTTCAGCGGAGCCGAATTATTGCTGGGTGATTGGGCACAGAGCCTTAGTTTGACTCTGTTTGCGGTCGAGCATCCATTATTGGTCGCGATCCTGCCCCCAGGTGCCTTTATCGTAATGGGCTTTATTATTGCCGCTAAAAATAAAATTGACGCCGTGCGCCAAGCGCGCGCCGTTAAACCAGAGAAAACCGTCACCCGTGCACGGGTAACGGCACAATAAATTATGAATAAACAAAAGCGTATTGAAATTTTAACGCGGCTGCGTGCCAATAACCCGAACCCAACCACTGAGCTGGAATACAACTCTACCTTTGAGTTATTGATTGCCGTGTTGTTATCGGCGCAGGCCACCGACGTCGGCGTCAACAAAGCAACGCGGAAGTTATTTCCGGTAGCTAACACACCGCAAGCGATGCTGGATCTCGGGGTGGATGGGGTTAAACACTACATCAAAACCATTGGTCTATTTAACTCAAAGGCCGAAAATGTGATCAAAACCTGCCAAATCCTTGTTGATCAATACGGCGGTGAAGTCCCCGAAGACCGCGCCGCACTTGAATCACTGCCGGGGGTTGGTCGCAAAACGGCAAATGTCGTGCTCAATACCGCCTTTGGTTGGCCAACCATTGCCGTTGATACTCATATTTTTCGGGTCTCTAATCGAACCAAGTTAGCGGTCGGTAAAAACGTTGATAAGGTTGAAGAAAAGCTACTCAAAGTCGTCCCTGCAGAATTTAAAGTCGATGTGCATCATTGGCTTATTTTACATGGTCGCTATACCTGTGTTGCCCGCAAACCTCGTTGTGGCAGTTGTATTATTGAAGACCTATGCGAATATAAAGACAAAACCGAAATTGAGGAGGCTTGATGCAATTCCTTCATACCATGTTACGCGTTGGTGATATGCAACGCTCGATTGATTTTTATACCCAAGTGCTGGGCATGAAATTACTCCGCACCGCTGACAACGAAGCTTACCGTTACTCGCTTGCCTTTGTCGGCTATGGTGCAGAAACCGACCATACCGTGTTGGAGCTGACCTATAACTGGGATACCGACAGCTACGACCATGGCGACGCATTCGGCCATATCGCTATTGGCGTTGATGACATTTATGCGACCTGTGACCGCATCAAAGCGGCAGGTGCCGAAGTCTATCGCGAGCCCGGTCCGGTGAAAGGCGGTAAAACCGTGATTGCCTTTGTCCGCGATCCGGATGGCTATGCCATTGAACTGATCGAGCTTAGCTCAAAGCGTGACTTATGAGTGACGAGCAAAGCGCAGAGTTAATGCAACAACGCTTTCGCGGCTATATGCCCGTGGTGATCGATGTCGAAACCGCTGGCTTTAACGCAAACACAGATGCCTTGTTGGAGCTCGCGGCCGTTACTCTGCGCTTTACTGAAGACGAAGAGTTAGTTGCCGATCAGCAGTTTCACTATCATATTGAGCCGTTTCCTGAAGCGAATATCGAGCAGGCAGCAATTGAGTTTAATGGCATCGACCCTTACTCACCGTTACGTGGGGCAGTTGCTGAAGCGGAGGCCTTAAAAGACTTGTTCAAAGGTCTTCGCAAAGCGCAAAAGCAAGCGAACTGCCAGCGCTGTATTTTAGTCGGCCACAATGCCACCTTTGACCATGGTTTTGTCATGGCCGCGGCGGAACGCGCCAATCTAAAGCGTAACCCCTTCCATCCGTTTGTCACCTTCGATACCGCGAGCCTAGCTGCGCTCACGGTAGGTCAGACGGTGTTAGCTAAGGCCTGCCAAGCGGCTGCAATCGAATTTGACCAAAAGCAAGCCCATTCTGCTTTGTACGACACTGAGCGTACCGCAGAACTGTTTTGTTGGATGGTTAACCGCTACCGCCAACTCGGTGGCTGGCCATTAACCAAGGACGGCGTATGAAACTGAATTTTCCCATTGTGCTCGCCATCGCTATAGCAGTTCTCATGGTGTGGTCCGTGATTAACCCGGCGATGATGGATGTGTGGATTGCGGAAATGACACCAGTGATACTGATTTTTGCGTTGCTGGTGGTCAGTTACCGTAAATTCCAGTTCAGTAACACGGCCTATGCCTTGATGTCTGTTTGGCTCATCATGCACACCATAGGCGCCCACTATACTTTTGCCGAAGTCCCGTTCGATTGGTTCACCCAATGGTGGGGCGGCGAGCGCAATCACTATGATCGCATCGCCCACTTCTCGGTCGGCTTTTATGCCTATGCAGCTGCTGAACTTTTGCTAAGAAAACAATGGGCCAAACCGGTCACAGCGATGTTCTTCGGCCTATTCATGGTGATGAGCGTCGCCGCAGCATATGAGATCATTGAATGGCAATTTGCGGTCATCGCCGGCGGCGATGCGGGTATCGAGTTCCTCGGTTCACAAGGTGATATCTGGGATGCGCAAAAGGATATGTTGGCGGATACGCTTGGAGCAATTGCGGCGTTGCTTCTGTTCTGGCTAAAGCAGCGGAAATAGTTGTTCGTTGTTCGTTGTTCGTTGTTCGTTGTTCGTTGTTCGTTATTCGTTATTCGTTGTTCGTTGTTCGTTGTTCGTTATTCGTTATTCGTTAGAACGAACAGTGCGAAGCACGTACGAACAGCGAAGCGCACGAACAGCGAAGCGCACGAACAGCAAAGCGTACGAACAGCAAAGCGTACGAACAGCAAAGCGTACGAACAGCAAAGCGCACGAACAGCGAAGCGCACGAACAGCGAAGCGCACGAACAGCAAAGCGCACGAACAGCGAAGCGCACGAACAACGATAAAAAAGGGAGCCGAAGCTCCCTTTTATCCCATCCCTACAACAGGGAAAATTATAGCTTACCCGAGTTCTTAGAAAGGTAATCAGCCACACCTTTAGTGTCCGCTTTCATCCCTTCATCACCCTCTTTCCAGCCAGCCGGACATACTTCACCGTGCTCCTGGTGGAAGTTGAGCGCGTCAACCATGCGCAACATTTCGTCAATGTTACGGCCAAGTGGCAAGTCATTTACGACTTGGTGACGAACCATACCTTCTTCGTCAATCAAGAAAGAGGCACGGAATGCAACGCCAGCTTCTGGGTGTTCAACA
The DNA here is from genome assembly GCF_003987435.1 of Pseudidiomarina taiwanensis. Classification (GTDB taxonomy): domain Bacteria; phylum Pseudomonadota; class Gammaproteobacteria; order Enterobacterales; family Alteromonadaceae; genus Pseudidiomarina; species Pseudidiomarina taiwanensis. The sequence continues at coordinate 713,169 of NZ_PIQG01000001.1, forward strand.
TCATAGGCACGGCAGATGCTGTGCTTAACGTCAGCAACCAAAGAGTATTTCACTTCACCGATGCCGCCATTTTCAACCGCAGTGTTACGCCAAGCGTTGTGGCTGAATTGTGAATCGATTGAAACACCGATAACTTCTACGCCACGCTTTTTGAACTCTTCTAAGCGGTGGTCAAATGCAATCAGCTCAGATGGACAAACAAAAGTGAAGTCGAGTGGATAAAAGAAAACCACTGCTTTTTTACCTTTGATTTGCTCATGAAGGTTGAAGTTTTCAACAATTTCACCTGTGCCAAGTACAGCTGCAGCAGTGAAATTAGGTGCCTTACGGCCTACTAATACACCCATTTTCAGTCTCCGTTTTTAAGTTTGTGGTTCAACACATAAAAAATTTCAGATTATTCACTGTCGGTTTGCGGATTCCGTTCAGCAGTCTCTTTGATGAGTTCTTGTAGCTCACCTTTTTGGTACATTTCCATAATAATGTCACAGCCGCCAATTAGTTCACCCTCAACCCATAATTGTGGGAAAGTTGGCCAATCAGCATATTTCGGAAGCTCCGCACGGATATCAGGATTTTGCAAAATATCGACGTACGCGAAAGGCTGCCCACATGCCATCAATGCTTGCGATGCTTGCGATGAAAACCCGCAGCTTGGCAATTTAGGTGAACCTTTCATATATAAAAGAATTGGATGTTCAGCAATTTGCTGTTTAATCTTCTCTACGGTTTCCATGCTTACCTCTCGATTTGGACGCGCAGATTTTAGCAAATATTTTCTTGCTTTGCCGCCCTTGAAAAAATCTTTTCCGACCTTATTTCCGTATATAGTGACAGCAAAATCTGAATTCAATGGTAGACTATTACCATTGGCTTAATTTATTTCTCAAAACAAAAAAATGGAGTGTCCACATGGCTTTTGAATTACCCCCTCTTCCATACGAGAAAAATGCTTTAGAACCACATATCTCTGCTGAAACACTTGAGTACCACTACGGCAAGCACCACGCGACCTATGTTACCAAGCTCAACGATGCCGTTGCCGGCACCGACATGGAGAGCATGTCACTTGAAGATGTCATCAAAAATTCAAGTGGTGGTGTCTTCAACAATGCAGCACAAGTCTGGAACCACACCTTCTATTGGCACTGCCTAAGCCCAAATGGCGGCGGTGAACCAACGGGTGCAGTTGCTGACGCAATCAATGCAAAATTCGGCTCATTTGCACAGTTTAAAGAAGAATTCAGTGCACAAGCTGCGGCGAACTTCGGTTCAGGTTGGACTTGGCTGGTAAAAACTGCTGCTGGCGGCGTTGAGATTGTGAATACCAGCAATGCTGCAACCCCGTTAACTGATGACTCAGTAACGCCAATTCTAACTGTAGACGTTTGGGAGCACGCTTATTACATCGACTACCGTAATGCGCGTCCAAACTACTTGAACGCATTCTGGAATCTCGTTAACTGGGATTTTGTCGCGAAAAACTTCGGTTAATCGCCATCCTGAAATTAAAAACGCCGGCAACTTGCCGGCGTTTTTTTATTCTATTAAATCAGCGGGAATGTCACCGCGTAAGCTCTGCCAAATTTTTCCTGACTCGTAACCGTACTGACGCACTAAGTTAGCGGCCTCACCCTGTTCTCCTTGTTCGGCAATTGCCAGTAACTCGGCATAATACTTGCGCGCTAGTGCGCGCGCTTCCGAATTGGAAAAATAAAACTTACCAATGCGCGAATATAAGCCTTTAAAGCCATTTAAGATCAGCACATAAATCGGGTTACCCGAGGCCATTGCGAGATCGTGATTAAGGCGATAGTCATACTCGGCAAAGGCTTCTGCATCGTCACTCAATTCCGCCGCTTGTGCCAATAGCGCTTTCGCTTCCGCAGGTTTATTACGGACCGCCGCACGAATATAGATGGCGCTGATATTGGTGCGTGCCGATAGCAGTTGGTCAACCAACACCGGCATCCCATCTTCATCAAGGCGAGCCAAGGTTTCCAAGATGTTTAGCCCTGAAGTTTCCCAAAAGTTATTCACCTTGGTTGGCTTACCATGCTGAATGGTTAACCAGCCATCACGCGCCAAGCGTTGTAACACTTCGCGCAAGGTGGTGCGCGTAACTCCGATTAATTCCGATAGTTCGCGTTCTGCGGGAAGAATGGTACCGGGCGCAAAGTGCCCGTTCCAGATGGACTTGACGATGTACTCCTCGGCAAACCCAGCTGGACTCTGTGCCTTAATAATCATGAATGAACCTGCGTCTGAGATAATCGTACCTATGAGTTCTGTAATAGGTTATGAATAGCGACGATTTTAACAGTGTTTCCAATGGTCGGACAAGTTTTGTTGCACTGCACAAACGGTCTTTACTTTCAGCCGCCTTAATTGCACCATACTTGGGTCGATTCATTACCAAAAGCCTGATTAACATGACTCAACTTGCTCGTCTCTCTCGTCTGCGCTGGCCCTGGCTCATCTTGAGTATCTCAGCCTTTGGCTTAGTCGGATTCGCCTTGTACCTGCAACATGGTTTAGGGCTGGAGCCTTGTGTTAAATGTATTTATCAGCGTGTGGCCGTATTGACGATTGGGGTAGCAGGCTTAATTCCGCTCATAAATCCAGAACGCCCGGTGCTGCGCAGTGCGGGTTATCTACTATGGCTCATCGGTGCCGGCTGGGGGCTTATCATTGCTCATGAGCATTACAGCTTACAATATTCCGCGAATGCCTTTTTCATGGTCTGCGATACCTTCCCTAACTTCCCAAGTTACTTGCCTCTCCATGAATGGTTACCGGGCTTATTTGGAGCACCAGGCTTATGTGGAGACATTGATTGGCAATTTTTAGGCTGGAGCATGCCGGCTTGGATGCGGGTTATTTTTAGTCTCTACTTAGTGATAGGGTTAGTGGTGCTGGTTAGCTCACTGTGGGTGTATCGCCGCGTTTAATCGCAATCGGCAAGTGGCCAGGTGACGATCGCAGCCGTCGTCACTTGCGCCTCAGTTTCGCTCACCACCCGCCCAGCAACGCTCATTCCAGCTGCTTGCATCGGCTCCTGAGAACCATTATGCCGCAGCGGATGCCAACTCGGCAGCGAACGTCCATTTGCCAAGCGTCGATAGGCACACGAGTCCGGTAAATAATCGAGCTCCGCAACATTTTCAGGACGAATTACGACACACTCGGGAACCGATTTAAACCGCTGCCGATAGTCACTGCAACGGCCCGTTTGGCAGTCTAACAAACGACATGCAACATTGGTGTAATGGACGGTTTCAGCCGGGTCGTCCTCATCAATAAGTTTATGCAAGCAACATTTACCGCAGCCATCGCACAAAGATTCCCATTCGCTAGCGGTCATCTCACTGAGGCTTTTAACTTGCCAAAACGGCGCGTTTGCTAAGTTAGCCATAAACTTGTCCGGAGAAACTCCAATGCTGGTGCGCTTGGCTCAGCTCGGCACATACTTGATCGCCCGGCAATAAGGCCGCAACCCCGGCAGGAGTTCCGGTTAAAATAATATCACCGCGCTGCAAGCTAAATGCTTTACTGATATCACTGATGAGTTCAGCCATGGGAAACAGCATATCTTGGCTATTTCCTTGCTGCCGCAGTTGGCCATTCACCGCCAGCTGAAACCTCAGTGGCTGACTTAAATCGAGCTGTCTCCGCTCAATCCACTCACCCACTACGCAGGCACCGTCAAAAGCCTTCGCACGCTCCCACGGTTGGCCTTTGTTTTTCAGTTCCGCCTGCAAGTCTCGCAAGGTTAAATCAAGCGCTAAAGTGATTGCATCAACGTAATCGAGCGCAGTGTCCGCCTCAATTTGACGGCAATCACGAGCGATTCTTAACGCAATCTCAAGTTCATGATGGCAATCAGTGCGCCCAACTGGAAGCCGGATATCGCTAAACGAAGTCAGGCTTGATGGCGGCTTCATAAATAAAATCGGTCGTTCCGGTAGCGGATTATTCAGCTCACTGGCGTGGGCGGCATAATTGCGCCCCACACAAACAATTTTACTCGGTGCTACCGGCTGCATTTAACGTGGGAACCGAATGCGATCAGACAAATAGCCGACTGCCGCAACAAAATAATGCGACCGGTTCCAACGCATCAGGGCATCGTAATTGGCATAAGCAAGATAGACACGCCCCTTCTCATCATCAGGGATGACCACAGCAGCTTCGATATCATCACGCTGTGGCAAATCTGTGCCATCGAGACGACGGATGCCCAGTTGCTGCCATTCAGCGAGTGATTTTTTCACCTTTAAGCCAGCTAACTCTTGGTCAAAATCGACCGGCAATTGAACTTGACGTCCCCAGGTCACATCATCGCGCCAACCTACGCTTTTCAGATAATTTGCCGCTGAGGCAAACACGTCACCCAGTGAGCCCCAAATATCTTTGCGGCCATCGCCATCATAATCGACCGCATAGCTCATAAATGAACTCGGCATAAATTGGGTTTGCCCCATCGCACCAGCCCATGAACCTTTCATCTGGGCGACATCGATATGGCCCTCTTCGATAATCGTCAGCGCATGCCACAGCTGCTTTTTGAAAAATTCTTCACGACGCCCTTCATACGCCATAGTCGTTAACGCTGAAACCACGTCAAAGCCACCGGTGTAGCCACCAAAGTTGGTCTCGATGCCCCATAAAGCAACAATAAAGCGCGGTTGGACACCGTATTCAGCCCCGATTTTTTCTAATAATTCGCGGTGTTCATTGTAGAGTTCAATAGCTTTCTTTGATTTCCACTCAGGGACCGCACGGGGTAAATAGGTATCTAAGGTCAATTTGAATTCGGGTTGATTTTTATCTGCTTTAATTGACCGTTGATAAAACTTCGCCTCAGCAAAAGCTTTTTCGAGAGTCTCCTCAGAGTAACCCGCTGCGCGCGCCTCTTGCTTGATCTGATTCACATACTCAAAGAATCCTTGCTCCGACGGCAGCGCGGCCTCATCGGCCATACTGACCTGACTCAGACTCACCCAAACTATTGCCAACAATACCCGTTTAATCATGGTTTTAACTCCGTTTTCAGCAAACTTTCTTGCGCTGGTGGTAACTGTAAGTAGAACCCTGGTTGTTGCAAGTGCTGCAATAACTCAGTCGCACTTAAACGCGCTAACTTACGCTCGGCGGTTACCTTTATCACCATCACTTCTATAGGTTGACCAAAGCTTTGCCGCAAAGGTTCAGGGACCACTGAAAAATCAGCTGGATGAGGCAAATAAAGATAGGTATCTTGCTTTCTCGAACTACGATAAACGGCAACTAACATCGAAACTCAATTCTCTAATAACTCAGTCAGCGTTGCAGCAAGCAATTCGCCTCGCCAACTCGATAATAAATCAGGTTTCGGCAGGCGCTTACGCAGCGCCGGTGGGATTTGCCAAAACCAATGGATCACATCATTTATTTGGCGCCGCGAACCAATCAGCCCTACCCCAATATTAAGGGCCTCGGCCTGCGCATCAAGCACTTGTTTGATGGCTTTGTAAGCGGCTTTATAGCCACGCATATCCGTTAAGCGTTGCAGCTCCACCAAATCCGCCGAGGACTCGTGCTGAGCCGCTGCAATGAGTTCGAGAATCGCCTCACCAGCATAACGGATGGTCACCGGCGATAATTCACTAATGCTATGCAGATGCCTACGCTGCTGCGGCAGCTTGCGCGCCAGCTCCAGCAGACTATTATCCTTCGCCACAAAACTAAGTGGAATATCTTGCGCTTGAGCCCGCTCAAAACGCCATTTTAACAGCTTTTGCAAGGCCACCAGCTGAGGACCGCGACACTGCCAAGCGTTACCAAAAAACAAATACAGCAATTCACTCGGGGTCTGCTGCTGGCGTTTCGCCACTTGAAAATGCGTTTCGGCCAGAACCAACTCTCGCAGCTGAGGCTGCTGGTCAAGTTGTGCGGCAAGTTGCGGGTAGATTTGCTGCAAATAGGTCACATCTGCTGCGGCATAACGCAGTTGCTCTTCGCTGAGCGGGCGGGCCGTCCAATCGGTTCGGGATTGCGATTTATCGAGCACTGGCCCACCAAACCGCTCGACCAATGCCGCATACCCCAGCGCATCGCCCATACCGAGAAAGGCAGCGGCGATTTGGGTGTCAAACACATTGTTCGGAACAGTGCCCATTGCTTGACCGAGAATTTCATAATCCTCGCCACCGGCATGAATCACGACTCGAATACTTGGATTAGCCAGGAGTTGCCACAAGGGGCGTAAATCCGCTATCGCAAGCGGATCAACCAAAACGAGTTGATCATCCACCGCTATTTGGATTAAACCTAACTTGGCGAAATAAGTTCGTTGCCGAACAAACTCGGTATCTAAGGCGAGAAAAGAGGCCGAACCTGCGCGCTCACAAAAGCGTTCTAGTTCGGCCTGTTCAGTAAGTAAACTATAGGACTCAGTCATCAACGAAACAGCTTATGCCTCAGCCTTCTTGAGTTCCTCATCGCGCAATTCACGACGCAATATTTTACCCACGTTTGTTTTTGGCAGTTCATCTCTAAACTCGACAAACTTCGGCACTTTATAGGCGGTCAGATTCTCGCGTGCGTAGTCAATCAATTCACGCTCGCTTACACCACCGGCCTTGGCCACCACAAAAATCTTCACCGCTTCACCTGATGAATCATGTGGGACCCCAACCGCTGCGACTTCCAGTACTTTTGGATGTGCGGCGATAACATCTTCGATTTCATTCGGATAAACGTTAAAGCCTGAGACTAAAATCATATCTTTTTTACGGTCGACAATTTTAAAGAAGCCCTGCTCGTCCATCATGCCGATGTCGCCCGTGCAGAACCAATCGTCTTGCATCACTTTGGCCGTCTCTTCTGGGCGGTTTAAATAACCAACCATGACCTGCGGACCCCGTACTTGTAGTTCGCCTGCTTCACCAATACCCAGCACTTCACCACTATCCACATCGACCACTCGGACCTCGGTCGACGGCAATGGAATACCAATGGTGCCATTATAATGCTCGATATCCGTTGGGTTGGTCGTGACCACTGGTGAACACTCAGTGAGGCCATAGCCTTCGAGCAATCGTGACTTGGTCACTCGTTCCCACTGCTCGGCTACAGAGCGTTGCACCGCCATACCACCCCCCATGGCGATTTTGACGTTAGAAAAATCAAGATCTTTAAAACCCTCAGTGTTAAGCAAGCCATTGAACAGAGTGTTCACGCCCGAAATCATCGAGAATGGGTGCTTCGCGAGCTCTTTAACAAAAGCAGGCATATCGCGAGGATTGGTGATTAATACGTTACTGCCACCATGCTTAATAAAGGTCAGGCAGTTCACTGTCAGCGCAAAAATATGATACAGCGGGAGCGCAGTGATAATCGTTTCTTCACCATCGTTAACGAGTGGATTAAATACCGCAGATACCTGCTCTAGGTTTGCCACCATATTACGATGCGATAACATGCCCCCTTTGGCCAACCCTGTGGTGCCGCCGGTATATTGTAGAAATGCCAGGTCATCGCCACTGAGCTGCGGTCGACTGTAACTTGCCTGCTGGCCAATATTTAGAGCTTTGCGCATCGCGATGGTATTTTTCAGATGATAGCTTGGTACCATCTTTTTCACGTATTTGACCACTGCATTGACGATCCAGCGCTTCGGAGCATCGAGTAAATCACCAATACTCGTCACAACAACCTTTTCTAAATTGACATCGGCAATCACTTTTTCGAGCGTATGCGCAAAGTTATCAAGAATGACGATGGCTTTCGCATTCGAGTCAGAGAGCTGATGTTTCAATTCGCGCGGCGTATACAGCGGGTTGACATTCACGACCGTCATCCCTGCGCGCAAAATGCCAAATAACGCGACCGGATATTGCAGTAAGTTCGGCATCATCACGGCGACTGCATCGCCTTTTTGTAGGCCTATGGATTGCAGATAGGCAGCGAAGTTACGCGTCATCTTATCGAGCTGACTGTAACTCATTTGACAGTCCATATTGATGTAAGCAACACGATCGCTGTATTGCGCCATACTCTGCTCGAGAATATCTACGAGCGAGCTGTAACGGTCCGGGTCAATGGTTTCCGGGACTCCAGCTGGGTAACGTTTTAACCAGATCTTATCCACCACGGATGTGCTCCTGCTTTATTCTATTTGTTTAGACGACCGCAATAATGGCATATCCGACCAGTGTTGCCTAGTCGTTCAGGTGTTAATCATCCGTAGAAATAAGGCAATAATCGCATCCGGCTGCTCCATGTGCACATGATGCCCGCCATTGATGTCAACTTGTTGCAGCTGCGGCACCAAATGTCCCCACTGCGCCACCGCTTGGCGCAATTCTTGATGTCCTGAAGTCCCCAAGACCAAGGTGAATTGCGCTTCAATTGCTTGTAACAGGTCGGCAACTTGGGCATCGGTTAGGCGTGTCGGTGAAGCAACTCGGAGTAAACCATCGGCGCGGAAGCGATAGTCGTGCTCGGCTAACTTTTCGATCCCGCGGTCGACGAGTTGCGCCGCGATCTGCTCCGAGAAGTCGCCGGCTTTTGCGCGAGCTTGGATCCCCGCTGCAACAGTCGGATAATGCGGACGCCGTTTTTGCAGTTGCGCATCACGGCTCAAGAAACCTTTGCGCATCGTCGCTTGCGTTTGCTCGGGGCTCTGACTCAGCAGACCAAAGGCCTCAATTGCTAGCAATCGCGTCACGCGTTCGGGGTCGACAGCGGCAAAAATATTTGCCACAAACGCCCCCATTGAGTGCGCGATAATCTCTAACTGCTGCCAGTCTTGTTGGCGGGTTAAACTCCAAAGGTCATAGACGTATTCAATAAAAGGGTAAAAACTACCTTTTGGGCGTTTATCACTCAGCCCATGCCCGGCCCAATCAAGTGCGATCAGTTGGTGAGTTTTGACCAAATCAGAGGCTAAAAAAGCCTCAGCAAGGGGAAGAAAACTGTGCGCGTTATCAAGCCATCCATGCACACAAAGGAGTGGTCTGGCCGTAGCATCGCCCCACGCCAAACCACGCATTGTTCCCCACTCTAATTGATAACTAACGTTTCGAGCTGCGGCTTTGGTCTGCCGCCAACTCTCAGCCATTGTCATCTGACCCTTGTCGATCACCAACAGGAATCACTACGGGTGCCGGATACACAAACGGCCGCGTGAAATAATAATGGCGATACCAAAGTGAGCTATAGTCGACTTGGACAGGACGTTCTTTAATTTCTTTCCACAGATACATGTCGCTGACATTTAGAGTTGGGAATAGATAAGTATAGTCATCAATCTGACCTTCTTCAGGAGCACCTATCTCGCCCACAAAACTAATTGAGCGACCTTCTTTGTACACCACGGGGTCAACGAATTGATCGATCTTGGCACGAAAACGACCATCACTTTGATCGCTTACCATGGGGCGTGCCCAACTTTGTAGTGGGAAATTCACCACCTCGATCACCGTGCCATTTTCAGTGTTGCGAACCGCTGCGATAACCCCTCCCCAGCGGGCCTGCTCACCCTGCGCGGCTGCCCCACGCTCTAACGCCTCGGAATAATCCGTCAACACCGTTGTTTCAGTCACCTGCAACGGCTCTGGAATCGCACTACAGCCAATCAAGGCCAGACAAGCCGTTACGCTTAATAATAATTTTTTCATGTTACTACTCCTTTCCCAGCAAACTAACGCTATTCACGTCCAGGAAGCTTTTTCCAAGTCACTTCGTTGCGCACGTAAAGTGGCTCTAATTGTGCGGCTGTCAGCACCACCGCATGCTCGGCTTGACCAAGTTGCAACATATCGCGCGCCAATGGAAATTCCACTTCTGAGAGGACCTTAATCCCACCATTTGGCGCCAATATCTCACTGTAATCTCGCCAACCCGTACCACAGCCAACAGTGGCATCTGGCCACCAAGTTTGCGCATTTAATTCCGCCAATGCCGCCATCTGGGGCTCGATGGTACACTCTGCCAACCCGGCCCGATTTTGATAGCGGGCGATATATACCTCGCCCATCCGCGCATCAATGGCCGCCACCACAGCTTGCGCTTGCTCCAACCGCATGGCTTGTTGCGCTAGAGCCGCCAATGTTGTCACCGGAGTCAAGGGGATATCGTGACTATACGCCAACCCTTGCGCAACCGAGACGCCAATCCGCACTCCGGTAAAACTTCCTGGACCATGCCCTACTATGATGCGCTGAACTGCTGCAAGTGTGACATCGAATTCGGCCAGCAATTCCTCGACGAAAGGCAAAATCTTTTGCGAATGCTCACGGGGAGCCAAAATTGCTCGCTCAGCAATTTGGTTGCCAACCTGAAGGGCGACTGAACACATCTCGGTTGAGGTATCGAGTGCTAAAATAATTGGTTCAGCAGAACTTGCCATAGCAAAATGTCGCTCCTGTTATTGCGGTTCAAGGTGATCTAAAAATGCCAACGCTTGCTGTAAATCTCTACTTCGCGGCATCGCCGGTAAGCTCGCCAAAAACGTGCCACCATAGGGTTTCGTGACCAAGCGTTGGTCGCATACGATTAACACCCCACGATCATCTCGATCGCGAATTAGTCTCCCTGCGCCCTGTTTCAAACTAATCACAGCCTGCGGTAATTGTACCTGAGCAAACGGATCCAGACCACGCATCCGCGCATCTTCTACCCGCGCTTGTAACAATGGTTCGTCTGGCGCCGCAAAGGGTAACTTATCGATGATGACACAACGCAACGCATCACCCTGAACATCCACGCCCTCCCAAAACGAAGCTGTACCGAGTAACACCCCATTTCCAGCGGCGACAAATTGCTCGAGCAGCTCGCGCTTACTGGTCCTTCCTTGCACAAACAACTCCCGCTCGGTCAGCAATTCAAGCTGTGCTGCAACCCGCTGCAACATGCGATGGCTGGTGAATAACACAAAGGTTCCACCTGTTTGATTTACCGCAAGAACTTCGGTAATGACCTGCAGTAGCGCATCCGCCATCTGTGCTTCATGCGGTTGTGGCAGATAGCGCGGTACACACAGCAGCGCCTGCTGCGCGTAATCAAAAGGACTTTCTAAACAAAGCGTTTCCCACGCATCGATCCCCAGTTGTTGCACAAAATGAGAAAAATCAGTGCCCACCGCAAGCGTCGCTGAGGTAAAGATCCAACTACTCCCCGATGCTTTAAGATAACCGCCAAACTTGTCAGCTACATCGAGTGGGGTTTGATGCAGAGTGATATGGCGCGGTGTTGTTTCAAACCAAAAACTAAATCCGGTGCGCTCGGTATCCTGCAATTGTTGCCACTTGTGTAAGAAGTTACTCGCGCGCTCATAACCATTATCCAAATCCGTATGGCGTCCCAAGGCATTTTTTAAGACATCCACTAAAAACTTTAAATGTTCAGCGACCAGTTCCGCCGCCGCCACAACCTCGGGACGTTTACGATAATCACGCCAATTCCCACGTTGCGGATCCGCGGCAAAGACCAACCGCCAATCCCGCAAGCTACTCAATAGCTTATCTGCAGCTTTATCAAGTTGGCGTAGATCTTTTACTTCAGTCAAATAGAGCACTTTCAACTCTTGCGCCAGCTCTTGCAGTTGTCGACTCGATACCGCTTCACCAAAATATTGACTGGCAATATCAGGCAATTGATGTGCTTCATCAAAAATAACGCTGTCGACCGCAGGAATAAGCTCACCAAAGCCGGTGTCTTTGAGCGCCATATCGGCAAAAAACAGGTGGTGGTTTACAACAATGACATCCGCTTCTAGCGCGTTTTTGCGGGCTTTCACTAAGTAACACTGATCATAATCGGGGCAATCACGCCCCAAGCAATTATCCACCGTGCTGGTGATCTGTGGTAACACTTCTGCATCTTCTTGCAGAATATTAATCTCGCCAATATCACCATTGTCGGTGCGCTGCGCCCAACGTCGCACCTCTACCAATTGCTGCTGCAGGTGCGCGGATAGCTCACACCTGTGCGCAACGGCTTGCCCTAGCCGATGAATACACAAGTAATTGGCGCGCCCTTTCAACAAGGCCACCACTTTTTCCGGCGCAAGCGCATCGCGCAAGAGTGGGAGATCGCGGTGATAAAGCTGCTCTTGCAGGGCTTTGGTGCCGGTTGAAATGATCCCTTTGGCCCCACTTAATAGTAGTGGCGCCAGATACGCAAAAGTTTTACCGGTACCGGTTTGCGCCTCCACTACCAGCTGTTTGCGCTCGGCAATTGCGGTCGCGATCGCAGTCGCCATTTCAGTCTGCGCTGGGCGCGGTTGGAAGCGGGGTAATAATTTCGCTAAATGGCCATTTGGTTGAAACAACGAACCAATTTTCATGCTGGATTAAATGCCAAAAGAGTAAAACCATCACTTTACGGAGATTAATTCACAAGAGCAATCTTCTGTCTGTGCAAGAACGCTTAAATTAATGTACAACTTGATACATCTTTTTCAATAAAACCTATCTTTTAGGCGCTTTTGTTGTTGAACGGCCAATTCAAAATCTATACAATTCACCGCGTAAAACATTTCTTTAAGGATTCTGAATGTACGTTTTTGTTTGGCACCATCATCACATGACCTAGCCTGCAAATCATTTGCGAGGCTAGCATGGTTGTGGTTGCCTCGTTCGTACATTGTACCCCCGCGAGGTTAACCTTCCCGGGGGTTTTTTGTAGGAGAAATTCATGGTTGTAGAAAAGAGTTCAAAACGGCTAACCATTGCCATTCAAAAGTCAGGTCGGTTGAGTAAAGAGTCAATGAAACTGCTTGAAGCCTGCGGCTACAAGTTTAGTTTGCACGAAGCCCGACTGCTGGCACACTCGAGTAACCAACCCGTTGATTTACTCCGTGTTCGAGACGATGACATTCCGGGTTTGGTCATGGATGGCGTCGTTGATATTGGCATTATTGGTCAAAACGTATTAGAAGAAGTCCGATTAGAGCGTGCTGCAACACAAGTTAATAATGATTTTAGCGCGCTGCGCTCACTCGACTTTGGCGGCTGTCGTTTATCGCTTGCCGTTCCGAAAGAAGACGATTACCAGGGTGTGCAAGATTTAAATGGCAAACGTATTGCGACCACATACCCCTACTTGTTGCAGGATTATTTGCGCCGCCAAGGGGTCAATGCCAGTACCGCCATATTAACCGGAAGCGTCGAAGTCGCCCCCCGAGCAGGTCTTGCCGATGCAGTCTGTGATTTAGTCTCAACCGGTGCCACTTTAGAGGCTAACGGGCTGGTCGAGAAAGAGATCATCTTCACTTCGACGGCTCAATTAATTCAACGCCCGGAACCTTTATCTGCAGAAAAACAAGCGATTGTCGATCAATTACTGCCACGTATCGATGGCGTATTGATGGCAAAAGAGAGCAAGTACATCATGTTACACGCGCCAAAAGACCGGCTCGAACAGGTCGTTGCCCTGCTTCCAGGCGCCGAAAGACCGACTGTTCTTCCGCTCAGCCACACCGAAGAGCAAGTTGCGGTCCACGTGGTCAGTACTGAAAAACTGTTCTGGGAGACCATGGAAGAACTCAAAGCCATGGGTTGTAGTTCTATCCTAGTTTTACCTATCGAGAAAATGTTGGGTTAGGCGGCGAGGTCTACATGAATATTTATCAGTGGTCACAGCTAAATCAAGCACAGCAGCAAGGCATACTAGAGCGACCTGTGCAGGGTCAGTCGGCGCAATTGGAACGACAAGTTGCAGCCATCATCGAGCAAGTCCGCAGCCAAGGTGATGCCGCAGTGCTTGAGTTAACAGCCAAGTATGATGGGGTTGAGCTCGACTCGCTGCGTTACCCCTCTGCTGCCATAAAAGCCCGTGCGGCACAACTTGACGGCGCAACCAAAGCCGCCATCGATACCGCCTATGCGACCATCAAAACCTTTCACCAGGCGCAACAACCGCAACCGATTAGTATCGAAACTGCGCCAGGTGTTGTGTGCCAACAAAAGTTTCACCCACTGGATGCGGTTGGGCTCTATATCCCCGGCGGAACAGCCGTTCTGCCGTCAACGGCACTGATGCTTGGCGTGCCGGCACAACTCGCCGGTTGCCAGCGTAAAGTCCTGGTCAGTCCGCCTGATGCCGAGGGTCAATTAGCGCCAGCAATATGCTATGTCGCCAGCCTCTGTGAGATAGATGAAGTTTATTTGTGTGGCGGTGCGCAAGCGATTGCTGCGCTCGCTTACGGTACCGACTCGATTGCGCCAGTGCTTAAAATATTCGGGCCGGGTAATAGCTATGTCACCGCCGCAAAGCAATTCGTAGCGCAAGATCCGGCTGGATGTGCCATCGATATGCCAGCAGGACCTTCTGAACTATTGGTAATTGCAGATGAGAGCGCGCGTCCGGCCTACGTGGCAGCGGATTTGTTATCCCAAGCCGAACACGGCAGCGACTCGCAGGTTATTCTCGTCTCACCAAGTGCCACGCTGGTTGAGCAAGTCGCACAACAGGTCGAACAACAACTGGCTGAACTTCCGCGTCGGGGCATCGCCGCACAAGCATTGCAAGCGAGTGCACTCATTGTCACCGATGATCTCGCCCAAGCTTTAGCGATTAGCCAGAGCTATGCACCAGAGCACCTCTCGGTGCAACTTGATGATGCTGAACAAGTGCTACCCCAGTTAACCACGGCGGGTTCAATTTTTGTCGGTCACTACACCCCTGAATCAGGTGGTGACTATGCCACGGGGACCAACCATGTACTCCCAACTTATGGCTTTGCGCGTAATCACAACAGCCTCGGCTTGCTCGATTTCTATCGCCGCTACACCGTACAAAAAGCCAGTCGCGAAGGTCTTGAGGGGCTCGCTGCGGCCATTATCAACTTAGCCGAGACCGAATCATTGCGCGCTCACGCTCGAGCGGTTTCGATTCGTCTAGAGGATTCGCTATGAGTGACGTAACCAATGAATTAGTGCAACGCCTACAACGGCGTCACCTGGCACAGTTGACCCCCTATGCGTCAGCGCGGCGGAGCATGACGGGCGGTAGTATTTGGCTAAATGCTAATGAAGCGCCGTACACCCCAAGTGCTTCGAGCGAAAACCTTAACCGCTACCCGGATTTTCAGAATCCAGCCTTACTGCAAGGCTATGCCGATTATGCTGACGTTGAGGCAAATCAAGTTATTGCGTGTCGGGGTAGCGACGAAGCCATTGATTTGTTGATTCGAAGTTTTTGCGAGCCCGGCCAAGATGGTATCCTGATTTGTCCACCGACCTATGGCATGTATGCCATTTCGGCACAAACTCATGGCGCCGAAGTCGTGCAAATTCCACTGGTCGATACCGATGCCGGCGCCCTGCAACTCGACGAGGCTGCCATTATTGCTGCGCTGCCAGGGACAAAATTAATCTTCCTTTGCAATCCATCTAATCCACTGGGTAACGAATTAGAGCGAGCCGCTATCGAGAGGATTCTAGCGGCCACTCGTGAGCAATGTTTGGTGGTTGTAGACGAAGCCTATATTGAATATATCGGCGCTGCGAGTGTCATCGATTTACTCGCAAACAATCCGCACTTGGTTATTTTACGTACCTTATCGAAAGCTTTTGGCTTAGCCGCATTGCGTTGCGGTTTTGCCCTCGCAAACCCTGCCGTGATCGAGGTCTTGCGTAAAGTGATCGCGCCTTATCCACTGCCGCAACCGGTGGTCGATAAAGCGGTTCGGGCGCTCACGGAGCCGGCCCTTGCTGATATGAAAATACTGGTGCAACAAAGCTTAGTCTTACGCGAGCAACTTATCGACTGGCTTGCTCGCTGCGACTGGGTTAACTATGTATACCCAAGTGTCACCAACTTCGTGTTGGTGCAAGTTGACGATGCCGAGCAGCGTGTTCGCCAGTTCCAACAGGCTGGAATTCTGGTGCGCAATCAGTCAAGCCAACTCGGCTTAAATCAAGTGATTCGAATTAGTATTGGCAGTGCAACTGAACTGGCCGCAGTTAAAGAGGTGCTTGAAGCATGAACGGACAACGCATTTTATTCATTGATCGCGACGGCACCTTAGTCGAAGAGCCTCCCATCGATAAACAGTTGGATCGGCTCGATAAGTTCAAACTTGAACCGAACGTGATTCCGGTCTTGCGCGATCTCAGCGCTGCCGGCTATCGACTCGTGCTGGTCTCCAATCAAGATGGTTTAGGGACTGCGAGCTTTCCTCAAGCAGACTTTGATGCACCACAGCAACTGATGCTCGAGATCTTCGCTTCACAAGGCATTCAGTTTGATGACATTCTTATTTGTCCGCACTTTGCTGAGGATAACTGCAGTTGCCGCAAGCCAAAATTAGGTCTCGTCAAAGACTATTTGCAACAAGGCAAGATTGATTTTACTGACTCGTATGTCATTGGCGATCGGGAAACAGATGTCGAGTTAGCGCGGAATATGGCGCTCCCAAGTTTTCGCTATGACCGGCAAGACTGCAATTGGGATATGATTCGACACCAACTACTGGACCGTCCGCGCACTGCGACAGTGCAGCGCACGACCAGTGAGACCGATATTCGCATTGTGCTTGATCTCGACCAAACAGCGAAACCACAAATTAGTACCGGTATTGGATTTTTTGATCATATGCTTGAGCAGATTGCCACCCACGCTGGTTTTAGCCTAACGGTTGCCGTGCATGGCGATCTTCATATTGACGAGCACCACACCGTTGAGGACACCGCTTTAGCCCTTGGGCAAGCATTACGCTCGGCGCTCGGCGAGAAACGTGGCATCGGTCGGTTTGGCTTCGCCTTACCTATGGATGAGTGTCGGGCTGAGTGTTTATTGGACCTCAGTGGTCGCCCCTATCTGCAATTTAGTGCCGACTTCAGCGCCACCACAGTGGGACAAATGTCGACCCAAATGGTTGAGCACTTTTTCCGCTCACTCAGTGATGCCATGGCTGTTTCGTTGCACCTGTCGACTACTGAGGGCAATGCTCACCACCAAGTTGAGAGCTTGTTCAAAGTATTTGGGCGCGCCTTACGCCAAGCTATTAGCCGCACTGGCGAGACCAGTTCACCTTCGAGTAAGGGGATGTTGGCATGACCCAGTTGGTAATTGTTGATACGGCTTGCGCAAACTTAAGTTCAGTGCGCTTCGCCTGTGAGCGGTTAGGGGTTGAGCCGGTATTGAGCAACGACCCGGCGGTGATTAAAGCGGCAAGCCACGTTATTTTGCCAGGGGTTGGTACCGCCAAAGCAGCAATGCGTAATTTACATCAACTCGGTCTGGTCGAAACCTTGCAACAACTCACCCAACCCGTATTGGGGATTTGCCTTGGGATGCAATTGCTCGGGCGCTGGTCAGCCGAAGGTGAGGTCGAATGCTTAGGGGTTATTGATATGCAAACAGAGCGCCTTCAGGTGACTGACCTGCCGCTACCGCATATGGGCTGGAACACGCTCAATATTAGCCCTGAACACCCCTTGTTGCGCGACATTCCCGACTCAAGTTGGGTGTATTTTGTGCACAGCTACGCAGTTCCCGTTGGAACTTACACGATTGCTAGTTGCCAATATCAACAACCGTTTTCGGCCATTGTTCAGCACCAGAACTTTTACGGTGCGCAGTTTCATCCTGAGCGTTCTAGCCAAATTGGGGCGCAGCTTATTCAAAACTTTTTGGAGTTATCCTGATGTTAATTCCAGCGTTAGATCTTATTTCAGGGCAAGTGGTTCGGCTTCAGCAAGGTGACTTTGCCCGCCAAACAACATTTGCTAATGACCCGTTGCCATTGGTCAAAAGTTATCAAGACAGCGGTGCCCAATGGTTGCATTTGGTCGATCTTGATGGGGCTAAGGACCCCGCCCAGCGCCAGCTTAAGTTGATTGAAAAAATCACCGCCAGCACTTCGATGGCAGTTCAAGTGGGCGGCGGCATCCGCAGCAAGGCAGATCTTGAGCAGCTATTTGCGCATGGCGTCAAACGTGTGGTGATCGGTTCACTCGCCGTCAAACAGCCACAACTGGTGCAAGCTTGGCTGCATGAATTTGGTCCTGATGCGATTGTCCTCGCACTCGATGTTAACATTGCCGACGATGGCCAAGCTTACCTCGCTACCCACGGTTGGCGCGAAACCTCAGAGCAAACCCTTAATGCAACATTGGCCGAATTTAGCCAAGATGGGCTGCGTCATGTTCTGTGTACCGATATCGCTCGAGACGGTATGCTATCGGGCCCTAATGTCGATTTATATCGCCAACTTAAACAACAGTTTCCGCAGATCAAATTACAAGCATCGGGTGGCGTTTCTTCACTCGCTGACTTAACCGCTTTACAAGCCGTTAACTGCGATGCGGCAATCCTTGGCAAAGCGCTACTCACCGGGCAATTCACCCTAACGGAGGCACTGGCATGCTGGCCAAACGCATAATTCCTTGTTTGGATGTTCGCAATGGGGAAGTCGTTAAAGGTGTTCAATTTCGCAATCACGAAGTGATCGGTGCCATCGAACCCCTCGCAGAACGCTATGCTTTAGAAGGTGCGGATGAACTCGTCTTTTACGACATTACTGCTTCGGCAGATGCGCGCGTGGTGGATAAATCTTGGGTGGAGCGCGTCGCGCGCTTAATCGATATTCCGTTTACCGTTGCCGGCGGTATCAGTAGTTTGCAACAGGCCCAAGAAATCTTAGCTCTCGGCGCTGACAAAATCAGTGTCAACTCACCGGCTCTGCGAAATCCCGACCTCATCAACCAACTCGTTGACGAGTTCGGTCAGCAGTGCATCGTTATCGGCATTGATAGCTTCTACAACGCCGAAACTGGGCAATATGAAGTGTATCAATTCACTGGGGATGAAAGTCGCACCCAAAAAACTCAATGGCAAACCGCAGATTGGTTGGCTGAAGTAGTCGCACGAGGTGCTGGCGAAGTGGTGCTAAACTGTATGAACCAAGACGGCGTGCGCAAAGGCTACGATATTGAGCAGTTGGCAAGCCTGCGCCAAGCCTGCCCTATTCCATTGATTGCATCAGGTGGCGCCGGTGCGATTGAACACTTTGTCGAGGTATTTGACCGAGCTGATGTAGATGGTGCGCTGGCAGCCTCCGTCTTCCATAAGCAAATCATCGCCATTGCCGAGCTCAAGCAACAACTTGCTCAAGCTGGAATTCCAGTTCGTCAGTAACAAGGAACACTATGCGAATTACGTCTAACACTACCGAAATCGACTTTGCCAAAGCTAACGGTCTCGTCCCGGCGATTGTCCAACATGCGCGCAGCGGCGAAGTACTGATGCAAGGCTATATGAACCAGGATGCCCTTACTACGACCCTCACTGAAGGTCGTGTGACCTTTTTCAGTCGGAGCAAACAGCGACTCTGGCAAAAAGGTGAAAGCTCTGGCAATACTCTCTCGGTTGAGAGTGTTCATACCGATTGTGACCGCGACAGCATTTTGATTTTGGCACTCCCCGCAGGCCCCACCTGCCACTTAGGCAGTTCATCCTGCTTTAGTGCTGACGATCTCAGCCATTTACCCGAACTAGAGCGGCTCCAGCAGCGCATTCAAGCGCGCGCAAGTAGCCAAGAGAGCGGCAGTTATACCGCAAAGTTGTTGGCTCGCGGGAGCAAGCGCTGTGCTCAAAAAGTGGGTGAAGAAGGGGTTGAAGTGGCACTCGCAGCAGCTACCGAGAACGATCCCGAGTTACTGAATGAGAGTGCCGATTTACTCTACCATCTGCTGGTGACCTTAGAGTCTCGAGGTCAAAGCCTTAATCAAGTGCTGCAGGTGTTAGCTGAGCGGCGAACTGCTGCGTCACCCGCCGCCGAATAATTTTCAAGCGCCAAGTCAATAAAACGGCGGCGACACTCAAGCCAACAATAAACCCTATCCACATGCCGGCCGCACCGAGCGCCGGCATTAAGATGTCGGTTCGCGACAGCAAAATGCCCACCACTAAACCACAGGGCCAATAGGATAAGAAAGTGATCACCATCACTGCGCGGGTATCTTTGTAGCCGCGCAAGGTTCCAATGGCGATCGCTTGAAAGGTATCTGAAATCATAAAAATGACGGCTAAGCCCATCAGACTTGCGGCTAACTCAATGACCTCACGGTTATCTGTATATAAGGAGGCAAGCCAGGTCGCGCCAAACCACATACCGAGGCCATTGACGATGGCAAAGGCAACCCCGTAATAGTTGGCCAACCGATAACTCAGTTGTGCCCCATCGGGACGACCTGCGCCGAGCGCAAAGCCTACCCGAAGGGTTACCGCCATCGAGAGGCTTAAAGGAACCATATAAATCAATGAGGAAATATTCAGTGCAATTTGATGGCTTGCCACAATGGCTGCTCCAAGCGGAGCTATCACCAAGGCTGCCGCAGCAAATAAGCTCACCTCAAAAAACATTGAGACGGCGATTGGAAAGCCAATCCGAACCACGTAAAAGACATCATCCCAAACCGGCTTGTACCACTTACTAAACAAGCCAATCTCTTTGAAGCGACGGGTCAACAGCACATAGCCAAGCAAACCCAGCGCCATGACCCAGAGGACCAGTGCCGTGGCAATACCGCACCCTGCTCCACCGAAAGCGGGGATCGGACCGTAACCGTAGATAAAAATCGCATTCAGTGGAATATTGACCAGTAACCCAATAATCCCAATCACCAATGATGGCATGGTAAAACTTAAGCCCTCGCAAAAATTGCGCAGCACTAAGTAAAGAATGACCGCTGGGATACCGTAGGTAATAAAATCGAGATAAGCTAGCGTAATCGCTCGAAAATCATCCGCAACATCCATTTGCGTTAAAATCACGGGCGCAGCCTGAATCACTGCAAAACACAGCAACCCGCCTAACAGTGCGGCATAGAATCCTTGCTGCGTCATATTCGCAACTTGCGCGAGTTTATTGGCTCCATGAAAGTGCGAAATAATCGGCGCCAGAGCCAACGCTAGCCCCATAATAAGTAAAGTAGAAGGAATCCAGATACTGCCACCCACGGAAACTGCCGCAAGATCCGTTGCGCTCACTTGCCCAGCCATAATGGTATCCACCACGCTCATTAGCACTTGGGTGAGTTGCGCGATCAAAATGGGGCCCGTTAAGCGAGCTAAAATTTTACTCTCCCGCCACCAAGCTGACGCCGGTGCGACTGCGGCTGTTGACATTAAACTATCCTAAATTGCGTTATGCGAATAATTGCGTGGCTTGATCAAGGCAAGCGATAAAAGCCTCGATTTGTGCGCGGGTATTATACGCTCCTAGCGAAACTCTGACTACCGCTGGGACCGCAAGAGAAGTTAATAAGGGTTGCGCGCAATGATGACCTGCACGAACGTAGAAACCATGTTGGTCTAACCATGCGGCAAGGTCTGCCGAGTGAATATGACGATGATAAAAACTTAGAGTGGGAGTATGCAGCTGGCCACTGGGCAAGACTGCAATATCAGTGCACTGAGCGAGCGCTGTCGCCAATTCATGGCGCAACTGCTGTAATTCAGACTCTAACTGGGGTTGCTGTGATAACCAGTCGCAGGCCTCGGCAAAGGCAACAACAGCTGCTGTATTCGGTGTCCCTGCCTCGAATTTCTCGATTGTTTCAAGATAGTCAGCATGCTCACAGGTCACTCGGGTTACAATCCCGCCACCGCGACGCCACGGCGGCAACTGCTGCCATAATCGTGGCTTAACCGCGAGCGCCGCAGCACCGGCAACCCCATACATCTTATGGGCACTCCAAACCACGGCGTCAGCCACTTGGCAGAGCGGCGCGAGCGGCTTATGAGCGGCATATTGAGCGGCATCAATGATACTCACGGCACCTTGCTGATGAGCCGCGTGCAACAACTCATGCAGATTAAAAATAGTGCCACTGACATTACTCGCGGCGGTAACACTGACCACCTTAGTGCGTGGTCCAAGCAAATCTTCCCAAGCACCAAGCTCACCGGTGTCGGGTACGATCGGAATAAATCGTAGCTTTAATTGATAGTGCTGAGCTAGAGCCTGCCATGGTAATAAGTTCGCATGATGCTCAGCCATGCTCAGGAGAATTTCATCTCCGGCTTGCCAGTCGATGGGTAAGCTCCAGGCAAGATCGTTCAAGACCTGAGTAGTGGAGACCTGTAATGATAGGTTCTCCGCATCCACTCCAGCAAACTGAGCAAGGCGGCGCCGAGCGCACTCGAGCAGACTGGTTGCTTGCCGGCCAAGGCGGTGATTACTGCGATGCACATTCGCATGTTGACTCTGGTAATAATGATTCAGACGCACCAATACCGACTCTGGCACCTGGCAACTTGCGGCACTATCAAGATAGGTCGCAGTTGGGTGTGCGCGACACCATGGGAATTGCCCGGCGCGGTCAGTTAACTGACTCATGCAGCTGTACTCGTCAGAAAATTGAGAATCGCTTGATTCACCTGCGCGGCATGAGTGATCGGGCCCATATGCCCGGTTGGGAGAGTCTTAGCCGTCACCTCAGGGAGTGCACTCAAAAGCTTATCCGCAACGGCGTGCGCACTTTGACGGGTGTGCTCGCCCCTGAGTAACAAGCTTGGCACCTTGATATTACGGTAGTCATCAAGACCATAGGGCTCGCCCATCAGTGCCGAGAAATCATAGTTGACCTTATCCCCCTGAGCGATCATGAGCCCCTGCATCTTACTCGGTAAAGCAGCAAAGAACCCGTGAAAATTCCAATAATCGACAAAGCCTGCGGTCGCTTCGGCTTGGCTTAACGACGCCATATTCTCCGCAACTTGGTCAATTTCTTGGCGAGCGGCTTCCGTTGCCTCTAACAGATGAAAAGCAACCGGTTCGAACATCACCAAACGGGCGACCGCAAAGGGTTGCTCAAGCGCTAATTTAAGCGCGAGAGCGCCACCATAAGAATGACCGATCAAGGTTACCGGCTGGCGCACTTGCGCCTTCTCTAGCGCCTCTAATATGCGTGGTATTTCAGCTTCAAAGCGGAATGACTCGGGTGTTCCAGTAACTGCGGGTGCCGCGCCATAGCCAAGTAGGTCAACACTCAGTACCGCATAAGACTTGGCCAGTTCAGCAACCAAAGCACGCCATTGCCCCGCGCTACTTTGCGAACTGTGTAACAACAGCACGGGTGGCTTTGCGGCATCACCGGCAAAATACACTCCAGGTAATGACAGATCACGCATGCTCAACCTCAGCCACCCCACATTCTGGCAACGGCAAAGCCTATCAAATAGCCGGCACTAAACAGCAGGACTACGAAGGTAAGCAGCATGCCGACAAAACGTGGTACCGAGGTTCCTGCGCTTTGTTTTAAGCCAAGGGCATGGAGGATACGGCCGATAAAAAGCCCCGCCCCCAAGGCATGCAACAAGATAGGGTTGGCACCAACGAGTTCCATCATCAGTAACATCAGTAGCAGGAAAGGTACATATTCAGCAAAGTTACCGTGGATTCTGACCGCAATTGCGAGGGCTTTTGAGTCGCCGTGACCAATTCCAACGCGCTCACGCCGTCGCACCACAATCACTCCATATGCGAGCACGAGGTATAAAACTCCTAAGAGGCCAGCGTAAAATAAGCTTATAACTGGCATATTGATGGTATCAAATGACATCTGTTGTTCCTCAATAAAAAAGCCCACACGCGGTGGGCTTTGTAAACACTTGCGTGGCGTTCTAGGCGAGTAATTGTTTTAATTCCGCACTAATCAATTCAACGTCACGGTTCCCATCGATACGATGGAATTTAGTTTTGCCCTGCTCGGCTAGTTTACGATAATACGCAATCAAAGGCTCGGTTTGTTCATGATAAATTGCTAACCGCTTACGCACGGTTTCTTCTTTATCATCGGCTCGAATCACCAGTTCTTCACCGGTCACATCATCAACGCCTTCGACTTGCGGCGGGTTGTGCTCAATGTGGTAAACCCGACCTGAACCTGGATGCACCCGACGTCCAGCCATACGCGCTACGATCACCTCGTCAGCGACATCAAATTCGAGCACACAATCAATATCGATACCAGCTGCATGCATACCATCCGCTTGCGGAATGGTGCGTGGGAAACCATCGAGTAAGAAGCCGTTTGCACAATCTTCCGCGGCGACGCGCTCTTTCACTAATCCGATCATAATATCATCGGATACTAACTGCCCTGCATCCATCACGGCTTTCGCTTGTAAACCAAGCTCAGTACCCGCTTTAATTGCAGCACGTAACATGTCTCCAGTTGAGATCTGTGGGATTCCAAACGTCTTCATCAGGAACTGCGCCTGAGTACCTTTCCCTGCGCCCGGAGCGCCCAACAGGATAATGCGCATGAACAACCTCTTTTCAATTAATGGCGAAATAGCAAAAAGCAAATAAATAAGCCCGAACTTTACCGTGCATGTTCGGGCTTTACAAGTCCGAGCATTGCCAGACTTTAGTCTGACAGCTCAGTGATGGCGGTCAAGTTAGGCCGATTCAGTCAGCTCTAACATCATACTATTCAAGCGGGCGACAAATTGTGCCGGATCTTTGAGACTCCCACGCTCCGCTAATGTCGCTTGATCTAACAGTAGCTGCGCCCATTGTTCGAACCGCGCATCATCTTTCAAGGCAACCACGCGCTGTACCAGGGCATGCTGTGGGTTCAACTCAAAGATATACTTGGTTTCAGGCACTTTTTGTCCAGCAGCTTCCATCAGTTTGGCCATCTGCGTGCTCATATCATCATCATCAGTGACGATACAGGCCGGTGAATCGGTCAAACGATGCGTCACGCGGACATCTTTCACCCGCTCGCCAAGGGTTTCTTTAAAGCGCTTCACCTGCTTAGCAAAGTCTTTTTCGACCTTTTTCTGCTGTTTCTTGTCATCCTCATTATCAAGGTCGCCAAGATCAAGATCGCCACGCGTGACCGCCTGGAATGGCTTTTCTTTGTACTCACTTAAATGGCTCATCAGCCACTCATCGATGCGCTCAGACATCAGCAGTACTTCGATACCTTTCTTGCGGAAAATCTCGAGCGCAGGGTTGTTAGCGGCAGCTTCATAACTATCCGCAACGATGTAATAAATCTTGTTTTGCTGCTCTGGCATCCGCTCTAGGTAATGATCGAGGCTAACCGTAGCTGCGGCACTATCATTATGAGTTGAAGCAAAGCGCAATAAGCCGGCAATTTTCTCTTGATTAGCCGGGTCTTCCGCCGGACCTTCTTTCAAGACATTGCCAAAGGTGTCCCAAAATTCTTGATAGGTTTCAGGTTCATCTTTCGCCAGTTTGCTCAGCATGCTAAGCACTTTTTTGGTGCTACCGTTGCGCATTGCACGGGTAATTTTATTATCTTGCAAAATTTCACGTGAAACGTTCAATGGTAAGTCGTTCGAGTCCATTAAACCCTTCACAAAGCGCAAATAGCTTGGCATCAACTGTTTCGCATCATCCATGATGAACACACGTTTCACATACAGTTTAATGCCGCTTTGTTGTTCACGGTTCCACAAATCCCATGGCGCCCGTTTTGGAATATAAAGTAAGCTGGTGTATTCGTGGGTACCCTCGACTTTGTTGTGGCTCCACAATAATGGGTCCTCAAAATCATGGGCGACCGATTTATAAAACTCTTTGTACTCGTCGTCGCTGATATCAGCCTTTTCACGCGTCCACAGCGCTTGTCCTGAATTCACTGCTTCCCAGCTCTCTTGCTTTTGCTCTTCGTCATCGCTGACATTCGCTGGCATTTCAACTGGGATACTCAGGTGATCAGAATACTTGGTAATGATTCCGCGCAAGCGGAAGTTATCCAAAAACTCTTCGGCATCATCGCGTAAATGGAGAATGATATCGGTTCCACGTTTGGCCTTTTCGATTGAGGCAATGGTGAACTCGCCTTCTCCGGCAGAAACCCATTCGACCGCATCACTCGCATCAGCACCGGCGGCCCGAGTGCGAACCGTTACTTTATCGGCAACAATAAACGCTGAATAAAAGCCGACCCCGAATTGGCCAATCAGGCGGCTGTCTTTGGCTTGGTCACCAGAGAGTTTACTAAAGAATTCTGCTGTACCCGACTTGGCAATCGTGCCTAAGTGTTGCATCACTTCATCGCGGGTCATACCGATACCGTTATCACTAATCGTGATGGTTTTCGCATCTTTATCAGCAGCTACGCGAACCCGTAATTCACTATCGTTGGCAAGCAGGCTATCGTCGCTTAACGCCTTAAAGCGCAGCTTGTCTGCCGCATCAGAAGCATTCGAGACAAGCTCACGTAGGAATATTTCTTTATTGGAATACAGAGAATGGATCATCAAATGAAGCAACTGCTTCACTTCTGTTTGAAAGCCATGAGTTTCCATATGCTGGCTATCAGCCATAGTCTTATCTCCTCAACTGACCATTAAGTACTGCTACAATAAATGGGGTTAAGCTGGCTGAATTCAACTGCCTAGGAAGAATTTTTTAAGAAAGATTTGCGCCCACTAAACGCATGTCCAAGGGTGGCTTGGTCAACGTACTCAAGCTCTCCCCCAACTGGCACGCCGTGTGCAATTCTGGAAGTGACAATCTGATGTTGCTCGGCCAGCTCGGCAATGAAATGAGCCGTCGCCTCACCCTCGACGGTTGGATTAGTGGCGAGAATAACTTCTTGAATAGGCTCTTGCGCAAAGCGCTCGGCCAGCTTATCTAACCCAATATCCTCAGGCCCGATGCCATCAAGTGGGGACAGATGCCCCATCAAAACAAAATAGCAACCTTGGAACTGCCCTGTCTGCTCAATCGCGAGGACGTCGGCTGGGGTTTCAACAATACAAAGAAGCCCGGTATCACGGCGTTTAACTTGCGCACAAATGCTACATTCAGAGGTTTCGCTTAGGGTACGACAAACCTCACAGTGGCCAACTTTGGCCACCGCTTGCTGGAGCGCTTCCGCCAACTCGATGGCACCATCACGATTGCGTTCGAGCAATTGAAATGCCATCCGCTGCGCACTTTTTTGACCCACACTTGGCAGGATGCGTAACGCTTGAATTAACTGTTGAATCGCCGGGCTTAATTGCATGAATACAAATCCTAAAGGGCCTAAAACGGCATTTTCATACCCGGTGGCAGATTCATGCCAGCGGTGACTTCAGCCATTTTCTCTTTACTGGTTTGCTCAACTCGACGGACTGCATCATTAATCGCCGCGGCGACCAAGTCTTCGATCATTTCTGCATCGTCGTCGGCAAATAAGCTTGGATCAATAGTCACTCGACGTACGTTATGATTGCCCAACATGGTGACTTTCACCAAGCCTGCTCCGGCTTCACCGGTCACTTCCATTTTGGCGATTTCTTCTTGGGTCTTTTGCATGCGCTCTTGCATTTGCTGCGCCTGCTTCATCATATTCCCTAATCCACCTTTAAACATGATTTACCTCTATTGTGGTTTAACACTTGATTCAATTAACTCCGCCGCAAAGGCTTCTTGCAAAGCACGTGCGTTCGGATCTTCGGCTAACTGTTGCTGCGCCCAGCGGAGACGTTGCGCGGCAATAGCCTGTTGGATTTCATGAGGGGTTTGCCCCTGCGCGGCCTGTTCCGCTGACTGAACAACCACCTCAACTTGAGCGCCTAAACTTTCCAGTAGCGCTTGTTGTAACTGGGCAACGGTTGCATCACTGAGCAGTTGTGCCCAATGTTGCCGCAATTCGACTCGATAGCCTTCACCCTCTTTGACCAACACACTGTTGCGAGCAAGCTGCAAGGGTAATCCATGCAGGCCCAGATTCTCGATCAAAGCCGCCCAGCGATCAACTTCAGCGGCTGTTCTAACCTGTTGCGGAAATTCTTTAGGGGCCTGTTGCTGCGGTTCAGTCACAGTCGCAGCCAGCTCTGTTGCAGGCAGGTGCGCTGGGGCGGGTTCTGCTTTGGGCTCTGGTTCAGGTTCTGGTTTTGGTTGAGATTCTGGCTCGGGTTCAGGTTGAGCTAAAGCTGGCTCAGCTACTGCCGGCTTTTTTTTTTCTTGTAAAGCCGCGCGAGTTGCTAACAAAGCCTCAAGGCCCGATCCTGACGGCGCCGCCGTAGGTTCATTTACAGGAGGTTCTGGTTCTAGTTCTGGTTCTGGTTCTGGCTCTGGTTCTGGTTCTGGCTCTGGCTCTGGTTCTGGCTCTGGCTCTGGTTCTGGCTCCGGCTCCGACTCTGGCTGTGGCGCTGGTTCTGGCGCAGAATCAACCGCGGTGACTGCAGCGACCGCTGGCGCCGATGTATGCGTCATCTCTGGCAACTCGCCGACCTCAATTTGTGCAGGACGGAACGCCAGCAGCCTCAATAGGCACATTTCCACCCCGCTGCGAAGATCATTGGCATAGTTCAAATCGCGGCGGCCTTGGCTGAGAATGTCGTAATAGATATGGACGAGTTCAGCAGGTAATTGCTGTGCAAGGGCTTTATCCGCCGCAGTTAAACTAAGTGTTTCGGCACTTTGCGGTACTGCTTGGACAAGAGCAAGACGATGTAAATAGCGCTGTAATTCAACTAAAACAGCACTGATATCGGGTATTTGACCGGCGATATCCTCAACTAATTCTAGTAAGCGTGAACCCTCGCCTTTCACACAGGCATGGAGTAATTGCACCAGCTTCAGATCTGGCACATTACCAAGCATCTGTTCGACACTCGCCAGCGTGACCTTATGACCGCCCTGCGCAATGGCTTGATCAGTCAAGCTGAGCGCATCACGCAAACTTCCTCGAGCGGCTTGCGCAAGCAGAACTAACGCCTGGACATCATGTTCGATGCCTTCAGCTTTCAGCACATACGCTAAGTGTTGCTGAATATCCTGCTGTGTGAGTGCCTTGAGGTTAAATTGCAGACACCGTGACAATACCGTGATCGGTAACTTTTGCGGATCTGTTGTCGCTAATAAGAATTTAACGTGCTCGGGCGGCTCTTCCAAGGTTTTAAGCAGTGCATTAAAACTATGCCGTGACAGCATGTGGACTTCGTCAATCAAATACACTTTATAACGACCTTGGGTTGGTCGATACTGAACGTTATCTAAAAGCTCGCGGGTATCCTCGACCTTAGTGCGAGAAGCTGCGTCGATTTCGAGTAAATCAACGAACCGCCCCTCTTCAATCGCCTTACACGCAGCACACTCACCACAAGGCTCCGCCGTGAGCCCTTGCTCACAATTGAGTGACTTAGCGAAGATACGAGCGATAGTGGTTTTACCCACCCCACGGGTGCCGGTGAGTAAATAAGCGTGATGCAGACGATCGCTTTGTAGACCATTCACAAGCGGCTTCAACACATGCTGCTGCCCGACCACTTCGGAGAAGTTTCGGGGCCGCCATTTACGTGCTAAAACCTGATAACTCATGGACACTCTACATGTTGACTTGAATGCCTATACCTTACTGCAAAAAGTGCTTCGGGTATAGCCTGATTAGTTAGAAAGGGTGAGTTTGCCAAGCCCTTGAATGGTCCGGGCAAGATCGCTAAAAATTTCAAGAATCTGCTTTTCTTGCAATGGTTTAGCGAGACACAAGTCGGCTCCAGCTCGGCTTGCCAAAGGGGCAACCTGCTGAATATCTTGGGTTGTCATAAGAATTAAAGGAGCTTGCTGATAAGACTCATGTGAGCGTAAATTCTTGATTAAACTCACCCCATCCATGAGCGGCATCTTATGGTCAATCAAAACGGCATCAAAACGTTCCGCTTTTGCTTTACTCAGACCTTCTAAGCCATCTTTGGCAACGACTACCCGATAAGCGGTTCCAGCTAACATCTGCTGCAACATCCCTCGAGTCGCCGGATTATCCTCAACCAGCAAAAGCGCTAACGTCATACCTTTGACCAAACCTTATGAAAAGAACTTTACCCATGATAGAACCGCTGGAAGAGCCGGAACTGCAACGAATACAATCACTGCCAACCATCCCATGCCTGCACTTGCTGAACGATCAACATACTTCTCATTGTGCTGCGCCATGAATACGACCTCTTGTGGAGTTGATTTTGAGTCGCGCATGATACTCGATCACCCTGCCCTGAACAACCGCCGAAATGATGAAAATCAGGTTAAAAAAAACCCCGCAAAATGCGGGGTTTTAGCGATTTTCATCTTAATCAAACGCTTACAGGTTTACACCTTTGTTCGAAGCTTTGGTACGAATGTACTGCTCCCAACTTGATGCAGCGCGACGCGTATCAGGCAGACGTTTTGCCTCTAGTACATAGCGTAACGCATCAGCATATTTCTCTTGGTAGAAATAGGTCTCTGCTAGCGACATGTACACCGCACCTTTATCTTCGATACCGAATTCAAGCGCTTTCAAATACGCCTGCTCAGCATCGCGATAACGCTCAGCCCGGATGAAGCTTGTACCTTGACGACGGTATTGCATCGCGCGGTCATCATCTTCTTCCTCAAGCTTCGCTGCCTCACCAAAATAACGTGCAGCTTTTGCGAACTCTTTCGAGGCCTCAAAGTTGCTCGCGGCGTTTTGGTAGTTACGCGCAGTTTTCTCGATATCGCCACTGGCAAGATGCTTCACCATGGTTTCCGCAGCTTTGAACGGGATATCGTTGTTCGCGTACAACTGAACCAGCGCTTTGTATTGGCTTTCTTTATCGAAATAACCCGCTAAGTAAGCCAACTCCAGCGTTTGTAAAGCTTTGTCGACCCGCTCTTCGAGCAAGTACAACATGCCTAACTGGTTCCACCAAGTACGCTCGCCTGGCAACACCAACAAGCCAGCTTCGAGAACTTCAATCGCTTGTGCATACATTTTGCGCTCGTAATAAGACGCAACTTTCAGCACGTACGGGTTTTTGTCTGGCTCTTCAGCGTACTGAATCGCTAGATCCGCAGGGCGAATGATTTTGTCATATTGCTTGAGCTCGTAGTAAGCATTGGCAACACGCATTAGGACTTGTGGGTCGTATTCACCAGTGAACTGCAACCATTTACCGTAGTAATTCAGTGCTTCACTGTACTTTTCCATACCCAAGGCAAGGTCACCTGCAAGCTTCAATGAAGAAGCATGGTCCGACCAACCGAGAATGTCTGCGTCCGCGGCAATCTTGATTGAGCGAAACGCATCTTCCATCCGGTCTTGCGCTGCGTACAGGTTACCCAAGAAACGATTCAAGTAGGCCTTATCAAAGGTCTCACGAGGATCCGCTTCTTCCAGCTCTGCAATCGCCGCAACAATATCTTCTTCCTCACTATAGAGTTCGAAAGCGCGCATGATGCGACGACCGACGCGGTCACCGACCGCTTGGTTACGGCGGCTGTCCTTTTGCTTTTGGATGGTATCCGCTGACGGCAAGTTGTAGTTGATCTCCTGCGCACTGGCAGTCGAAATCATCAACCCAGCAACCAATAAAGCAGCACTTACAGATAATGATACAAATTTATTCATCATTATTGCTCCTCTAGGTTGAAGTCGAGCTGGACCGTCTGACCCGGCTGACGAACTGGCTTACCATCGACCATTTTTGGCTTGTATTTCCAGCGTAACAAGGCGCGACGTGCTTCTTGATCGAACACTCGACGAGGTTCTGAATCAAGCACTTCTACGTCTGTAACACCGCCGGTCTCATCAATCGTGAACCGCAACATTACCCAGCCGCTAATACCGTCTCGTGCTGCTTCTGGTGGGAAGCGAGGGTTAATCCGAACGATAGGCGTAGCTTCGCCATCGGCCATCATAGGGCCCGCACCAAGGTCAGTATTTACCCCACCGGTATCAACATCGAATTCAAATCCAACATTGAAGTCACTATCGGCATTATCAGGTTCTACCGGAGGTGTTTCCGGAGGCTGTGCCGGTGGTGGCGGTGGTGGCGGTGGCGTACGCCGACGCTGGTCAACATTAGACTCAGGCGGCTGCGACACAATCTCGATGGTCGCAGTCGGTGGAGGCGGCGCATTACGGCCATCGCCCCCACTGATCAAAAACGCCATAAACGCGAACAATAGGAACGTAGCAGCGGCACCCAATAGTATTGATACTATGAAGCGCAACATATTAATCGTCCTCTGCGGCTATCGAAATAGTAAGCTTGTTATTTGCTTCTTTGATCTGATCCATAACTTTCACGACAACACCATGTTTGGCTTCTTTGTCTGCCTGGATCACGACCATATCAGTTGGCTGTTCGGCCAATAGACGCTCGATGTTTGCAGCAACGCGCTCAACATCAACCATACGCTTGTCCATCCATACTTCGCCATTTCCACGAATCGCGATAAAGATGTTGGCAGAAGGCTTCTTCTGCGCCTGACTTGCTTCTGGCTTGTTCACGTCAATACCAGCTTCTTTAACGAAAGAGGTGGTAACGATGAAGAAGATCAACATGATGAATACGATGTCAAGCATCGGCGTCATATCGATCGCTGCATCTTCCTCTTCACGAAAACGTTTACGTGCCATAATTCTTCTCTCTTAATGATGTGGCAAACTATCGATCAGCTTGTCTTTTGCCCGACGAACCCGCGCCTCAAGACGCGAAGCGAAGAACATACCTGACAAGGCAGCAACCATTCCCGCCATAGTTGGGATTGTTGCCATCGAGATACCCGACGCCATCAAGCGTGGGTTACCCGTGCCCTGCACCGCCATGATTTCGAATACAGTAATCATACCTGTTACTGTACCGAGTAGTCCGATCAACGGACAGATAGCGACACAAGTCTTGATCAAGAAAATACGCGCATCTAGCTTTTGAGCTGCCTCAGAAACCCAAGCTTCACGGATTTTATGTGCGTACCATGAGGTGGTGTCTTCACGAGCGTCCCATCTAGCGATGATTTCTTTCTTCATCTTAGGGAACACACCCGTAAGGAACCAGTAACGCTCAACCATCAAAACCCACATGAGGAAGAGCGCCCCCATGACGATGTACAAGACATCGCCACCGGTACCCAAAAAATCCCTGATAGATTCCCAAAGCTCCACCAGGTAAAGCATAGGATTACTCCTTCTTCTCCGCGTGCGCAGCTACAATGCCGGCAGCTTGTTCGTCCAGAATATGGACGATGCTTTTCGCGCGACCCGCCACAACAGCGTGGACAAGAATCAATGGCAATGCAGCGATTAGACCAAGAGCGGTGGTAACCAACGCCATTGAGATGTCGCCTGCCATGATTTTCGGATCACCAGTACCAAAGAGAGTGATTGATTGGAAGGTACCAATCATACCCACAACAGTACCCAAGAGACCAAGCAATGGCGCGATTGCCGCCAAAATCTTGATAATGTTCACACCGCTGTCAATTTTCGGTGTTTCACGCAAGATTGCTTCGTCGAGTTTCAATTCAAGATTCTCAACATCCGCAGCTTTGTTCTCGTTGTAAACCTTCAAGATACGGCCCAGAGCGTTTTTGTCTGAAGGGTTCGCAGTGTTTTTCAACTGTGAACGGATCTTCGCGCCTTCAATACCCAGAGTAACGAACTTGTAGATTGCAATTAAGAAACCAACGATAAGTGCAACTGTGATGACGTAACCAACAGTACCACCTTGGTGATAGCGCTCTTCAAGGGTCGCTTTCTGAGTTGCTAAGCCCAAGATTTGGCCACGTGCCGGGTCAACAAATAAACCGGTGTAGCCGCTATCGATGCTTTCGAAATCTTCAACAGTCGCAAGTACGAAGCCTTCAGGCTGACGGCCAAGCGGTTGGATTTCTTCAGCAGTATCGTTGTAATTGAAGTATTCACCATTTGAAATCAAGTTGAATACACCGATACGCGTGACATCACGAGTTTCAGTAGAACCGTCCAACAAAGTTACATCAGTAGTGAAGGTAACGACCTTGCTTGACTCTTTCATTTCAGTCAGCAACGCGAACCATAATTCTTCAAGTTCTGCGATAGTTGGAAGTTCTTGCGCTGCAGCAAGGCTTTCCAATACATCTTCACGACCTGGGTACTGTGAACTTACGATTGAAGTTGCAATACGACCGATAGTGTCAGATGCAGAACCACGAACAACCCCGAACATCTCACCTAAAGTACCTTTAGCGTTGTCGAGTTCAGTTTCTTTGTTCGCTAATTTGATTTCGTTTTCAGCGAATTCACGCTGTAAACGCTCACCACGTGCTTTTTCGTCAGCAAGTTGCTTCTTCGCACGGTTCAACAAAGCTTGTTTGTCGGCGCGGTCAGAAAGGAACTCGGCTTCACGCTCAGCATTGATTTGCTGAGATGCGGCGCGGTTTTGTTTAACAATATCAAGGAGCTCATCAAGAGATTTTGCTTCTTGTTGTGCTTGAACAGCGAAGCTCGTGCCTGCTGTAAGCGTGAACGCTGCTGCGACCAGTACGGATTTCACTAGTTGTTTCATTCTGCACGCTCCGCTGCAAAGATTGGCAATTTAATGAGATCTGGTGCGGTTTGCTTACGCGCCATACGAATCGCTTTCGTTAGGTTGCTCAAATATGAGTCATCTAACGCTTCCCATTCGTTGGTCTCTTTGTTGTAGATCCAACCATTCTTTAAGTCGAGTGATTGCGCCAACAACGCCGCGCGACCGAGGTGGAAGAAGTCAACAGAGATTTCTTCGCCTTGATAGGTCAATTTGCCTTCGTAGGCATTTAACGCAGCACCATAATCCATTTCCGCTTGGAAAGTTTCGATGATCTGACGGAAACGCTCTGATTCAGACACGTTTGATTGATCCATCAAGTCACGCAACATAGCAACACGGTCAAGACGGCTTTGCTTGTTGATCGGCAAGTCTAACTCGATGAATGCTTCGAGTGAGTCGATCATTTTGTACATCAACGGCACAACGCCTTGCTTCGTCTCATCGATGCGATCGATCTGACGCTGCAATGAAGCGAGCGAGGCATTCTGGTCGTCGACCAAACCTTGAACGTGGTCATTGTAGACTTTTAAGTTTTCATACTCGTCTACAACAGCGCGATATTCATACAGCAGTTCCTGACTTTGCTCGAACAACGAATCGATCTTCTGTTGTGAGCGAACGTCAGCTGCATGGACTTTTGCTTCTTCGTTTTGCAACGAAGAAACATCTTGAGCGGCAACGCTAGCGCTACCTGCAACCGCGAACATGCCGAGTACGGCAGCTGCGACTTTGCTTTTATTGATTACTTTGGTCATAGTTCCCAACCAATTTGACTTAACTTCATATCAACGGCAAAACACCGCCAATATCCCAGTTATGTGAATGACGAAAAGAGTTTAATCAACACTTGCAGCTATTACCGACAAAATTTGTACGGTAATAATGCCTCAATACTCCCACGATCAGCCCGACTCTGTCAACAGCAGATATGCACCGAAACGCTAGATAATATCTATTCATTTTGCGACCCAGAACAATCCTTACATCCGCTTAACAGAAAGCCTGCAATATCTTGTCTTTTACTTTCCAAGCGCAAAGATGTTAGGCATACTCAAGCCCATCCAAGCAACCGTTGGCGGCTCGATTGAGACCATGATTGAACCTGAAATTGTGCATAGAATAGAGAAGATTCTGCAATCTTATGCAGAGCAAATTGAGCGCCTACAACTCGCTGAGGAAGATTTTCAAGACTGGTTTGGGCCGCAACTGTTTTACCGCGAAGTAAACCATCCGCGCGACTATCTGCTCGAAATGCAGCACAACTTAGCGCAGTTAAAAGATGCCGATAGCCCGCAACGCGAGCTGATCTTAAGTGAACAACTCGCCCGCCAACTCAGTGCCTTCGAGCAAGCGCTACGACATCATCAATCGCGCTGAAAACCGAGCGCCCGTTTGACCGAATCAGGCAGTTGCGGTAAGGCCGCTTTTGGCAAGAGATAGGTGGCCATGGCAAAGAAATCTTTAAACACTCGGTTTTGCTCGGTCGTGCGGCGCAAATAATCGTGCCCTGATGAACCTCCGGTACCGATTTTAGTCCCTAACATCCGCTGTACCATCATCGCATGCTTGTATCGCCAAATAGTCAGTTTCTCATCCATTTCAGCCAGCGCTGTAATGGTCTGAAATGCCAACTGGAATACAGGCTCTTCGCGATACTGAGTAATAAACAATGCACTCAACATGGCGCGCTGTGATAATCTTACCGCTCCTTGCTGTTGTAACTCAGCATAACGCTCAGCGTCGAAAATTGCGGAGAAATTATCCCGGTTCGCTTGCAAGCCCTGCAACTCCTGCGCCAGCTGCTCTGCATCCACACTATTATCACGGATAATCTGCTCATCACGGTCAAGCGCGGCATTGACCGCTGCCTGATAATGCTGCCAGAACTTAAATTCGCCAAACTCCAAAAATGGCATCCGCGCCAACCACGCATCGACACAGTCGAACAAACTCGGCTGTTGCTCCAGTTGCTCAAGATAATTTCGGTCGTCATCATGCAAACGGTTGTAGAACGACTGCTGGTCGAAAGCAATGCGCCGCGCACGAGTCAGTCCCAGCATGATTTCCAGCTCTTTAAACTGAATACTTTGAAACCCAGAAGCCGGTACTAAGTAATCACGAAAGGCTAAGAATTCCTGTGGCGTCATCGTCTCGAGCACCGCAACCTGGTCATTCATCAAATCTTGGATGGTCAAGACCCGTCGTAAACGATGGCTAACTGTGTATAAATCACTATCGCCCAGACTCGGCTGTTGAAATAAGCGATAGATTGAACGCAGTTCATGAAGGACTTGCTTGAACCAGAGTTCGTAAACTTGGTGCACGATAATAAAGAGCATCTCTTCATGCGCTTCATCGCCATATTTCGGACTGTGGGGATGTTGGGCATCAAGCAGACGATCAAGCTTTAGGTAGTCACCGTAATAAACTGGCTCTTGATTTTTAGGCATCTGAGTCTTCTTTACTAAGCAAATAAGTGGACTAGATGGTAACGAGATTGCTTGAGTTTGTATAGCGGCAGAGAGAATGGGTGGCGGCCTCACCAGCCAACACCTCGGCACCCACATCCCTGACTACGGCTGCTCCCTTCCGGGCCTGACCGGGTTCGCCAGTTCGTGTTGCGAGGGGACCAATAAGGCCGCCATAACGCCGCGCATTATCCACGACTGGCGTCGCAAAGACAACCATAGCGGACGCGACTGGCGAACATTTCACCGATTATTTTTGCAAACGTGCAGCAATCGCCGCCCGCGCAGTGTCAGAACGAAGCGCTTTAGCAAACACTTCCACTTCACGGCGAATCCGCGCTGCGGTAGTTTCTCCAGGAGCTTTAAGCAAGGCTTTACTGGCCCGCACAGCCGCTGCTGGACGCTGCGCAAGTTGTTCAGTGAGCTGCTCGACACGAGCCTGCAGTTGATCGGCAGCAAGCACTTCGTTTACGAGCCGCATTTCGAGTGCTTGCTCGGCGTTAAAGCTATCCCCAAGTAGCAACAATTCTGCCGCTTTGAGATAACCGCATTGCTGCGGGAGCAATAAACTCGCTGCGGCCTCGGGAACCAAGCCCAAATGGACAAATGGCATCGCAAACTTGGCGTCAGAACTGGCATAAACAAAGTCACAATGGAGCAGTACTGTGGTGCCAATGCCGATAGCCAAGCCATTTACGGCGGCAATCAAAGGCACTGATAACTCGTTTAAGGTGAGTAAAAACTCAAACGGTGGCGCATTCTCATCCAAGCTATCCATCTGCAAGAAATCCTGCAGATCATTACCCGCAGTGAAACTGTCGCCACTTCCGGTGAGCACCACAGCCGTAACGCTCGGGTCAGCATCAGCCTCTTTCAAGGCTTGCGTGAGGGCGCGGTACATGGCCGCAGTCAACGCATTTTTCTTATCACTTCGAGTTAACTGCAGCCAAACTGTCGTGCCACGTCTGGATAGGGTCAGATGTTCGACTTCTTGCACTGCTTTTTGCACCTTATTATTCACCACTTTGCTCACGTTTTTGCCAAGCAGCTTTGGTGTTTTGATGAAGTGGCAAAATCAAATCAAGGGCACTTTGGCCATTGCTTTCAAGCTGCATATTGTTCGGTCGTTTCGGAGTGACGCGAGAACCCCATTTAATGATCCCAGCGCCACAAGTGAGTCCGCCACCGAACACTGCCGAAACAATGGTATCGTGAGGTTTGACAATCCCCTGTTCAACCGCTTCAGCAAATGCAATCGGCAGGGTTGCTGATGAGGTGTTGCCGTATTTCTGAATATTAATCACGGTTTTCTCTGCCGGAACCTGACACATTTTGGCCAAGTAATCGATCAGACGTTTATTGGCTTGGTGTGGAATCAGTGAGTCGATATCAGCCGTGGTCAAGCCCGTTTCAGCAAATACCTTTTCGACGGCCATGTTCATCCCTTTAACGGCTCGTTTAAAGATCTCTTGGCCGACAAAGTTAAATGGCATAATCCCGTCGAAACCGAAGCGGTCGAAACTCATCCCAAAATCGAGCGAGAGCACATCGCGCGCTTCGGCATCACAGGTCACATGCGATGCCAGCAAACCACACTCTTCAGTGCTGGCCTCAAGTACCATAGCACCTGCACCATCACCAAATAACACCGCACTTTCGCGCTTGGTCCAATCTAAAATGCGAGTTAAGCGCTCAGCACCAATAATCAGTACTTTTTTGTGCGCACCCGTGCGAATGGCTTGGGTCGCATAGTGCATGCCATACAAGAAACTGCTACAGGCTGCATTTAAATCAAACGCTGCAGCATATTTAGCCCCAAGGTCACGCTGCACCGCCGATGCAACGTTAGGAATAATCTCATCAGCGGTACAGGTACCGACTAGAATCAAATCTAACTCGTTCGGGTCTAAATCAGCTGCGGCTAGCGCGTTGCGCGCAGCAACTGTCGCTAAATGCGACGTCCCAACATGACTCACGCGACGTTCTTCGATTCCAGTTCGCGTCTTAATCCATTCATCAGAGGTGTCGAGGAATGTGGCTAAATCATCATTTGTCATAATGGCTGGCGGTAAGCATTTACCCCAGCCGGTAATCTCAGCGTATATTTTCACGTGCTAAAACCTATAGTCATCTCGTCTTTTTCGGTATCATAGCACGATTATTCGCAGCTAAAACGTCCGACCAATGCCGAATACAGAATTTTCTACCGCACTCGGTAACTGGCAATTATATCGTTACCCCAAACGGCGCAACGAAACCCTACAAGCTTGGGATGCGGGGGATCTGTTATTACTTGAGCGCTTGGCGCCGATAATAACCGGTAAATCACCCCGCTCTTGGGTGGTGGTCAATGACCAATGCGGTGCGCTCAGTCTGCCACTGTGCGCTCTCAAACAAACAGTGTATAGCCTCAACGACTCCTATGTTAGCGATTGCGCCGTAACCGCTAACCTCGAGCACAATCAGATAGCGACACCCGTGCAAGTCCTCGATCCAACCGAGCTCAACCCGGTAACGGCTGAACAGGTTCTGCTTAAAGTTCCGAAAAGCCAGAGCTTGCTGGACTATCAGTTACTGCAACTGAGTCAACGTTTGCCCGTTGGCACACCAATTATGATCACCGGTAAGAGTGCGCTTTTTACGCCGAATATGCGCTCACGAGTAGAGCGTTATCTCACAGAGCCCGAGTATTCTTTGATTCAGCGTAAACATCGAGTGCTGATGGCCAAGTTACGCCGCGACTCGACCGCGGCCAATTTTATCGAAGCATGGCAATGTCCGGTTACGCAGCTGCAGTTACAACATTACCCAGGGGTATTTGCGCGCCAACAGCTCGACATTGGTGCTCGCTTTCTGCTCGATCATTTACCCGCGCCCGGCGCTCGGCATGTGATCGATTTAGGCTGTGGTAATGGTGTGCTTGGGCTTGCGTACGCCAAGCTCTCGCCTGCTTCAGAGGTAACTTGGGTTGACCAATCAAAATTAGCGCTCGCATCATGTCAGCTTAATATCGAGGCAAACCTGGGCAACTCAGCACAATACCAGACTCAGCTTGATGATTGCTTACAGCACCAAGCTAGCCAAACTGCCGATTTAATTTTGTGTAATCCACCCTTTCACCAAGAACATGCGGTGACTGAGCATATTGCCCTGCAAATGTTCCGCGATGCGCATCGAGTTCTAGAGCGCGGTGGTGTTTTGGTGGTGGTAGCTAATCGCCATCTGCCGTATTATCGACCTTTAAAAGGTTTATTTCGCTCTGTTGCGCAGCTTGGAGCCCACCCTAAATTCACGATTTACTGCGCAACCAAATAATTGATTACTGGAGGTTTGCAATGGGTTTGACGCGTTATTTTTGCATGGGTGCGATCGCTGTGTTGAGTTTGCTCTCGTTCTCGACCCACGCCAAAGTGCAACCGGACAATCCCTTTCCAAAAGTAAAATTAGTCACGACGCAAGGCGAGATAGTAGTTGAGCTAAACCGCTTGCGCGCGCCGTTGACGGTCGATAACTTTCTCCAATATGTTCAAGCCGGTAGTTACAATGGCACCATTTTCCATCGCATCGTTCCGGGGTTTGTGGTCCAGGGCGGAGGCTATGACGCGCAATTCAGTCCGCGCGATGATTTTGGCCCCATCCCGAATGAATCTGGCAATGGCCTTAAAAACGTTTACGGCACGATCGCAATGGCCCGCGAAAACGACCCACATTCTGCAACCCGCCAGTTTTTCTTTAATATGAACGATAACGAAAGCTTAGATCCGGGCAGTCGCTGGGGGTATACCGTGTTTGGCTGGGTCGTATCGGGCGAAGCAGTGTTAGAAGAAATGGCAAGCCTGAGCACAGCGCCATTTCATCAACCCACCGGCTGGGAAGATGTGCCCTTAGAGCCGCCAGTGCTTGAGAAAATTGAGATTTTACCGCAACCATGAGTAAACACTGGCTGGACGATTTAAGCGTCTATCGCGAGCCGCGCGTTTGGGTCATCTTTACCTTTGGTGTGATCAGTGGTTTTCCATGGGTGGTGATTGGCTCCATGCTCTCGGCTTGGCTGCAAGAAACGGGCGTTGATCGCGCCAGTATTGGCCTATTCGGCTTAGTCTTTGCCTCCTATTCAATTAACGCCTTATGGTCGCCTGTGATCGATCGGGTCAAACCTTGGCCATTTGCCAAAGGACTTGGCATGCGGCGCGGCTGGATGGCGATCTGTACCCTCGGTCTACTCCTTTGCACGCTGGTCTTGAGTCAGCTCACACCGGCCTCTGAACTGTGGCTTATCGCCCTCTGCGCAGTATTCATTGGTTTTTTCTCGGCGACCCAAGATATCGCTATCGATGCCTTTCGGATTGAGTCGTTTGCAGCTCATGAAGCACGCCTACAATCGGCTGGAGCCGCTATGGCGACCGCGGGTTGGTGGACCGGTTATAGTGGTTTAGGAGTGATTCCGTTTTACCT
Source organism: Pseudidiomarina taiwanensis (assembly GCF_003987435.1). Taxonomy (GTDB): domain Bacteria; phylum Pseudomonadota; class Gammaproteobacteria; order Enterobacterales; family Alteromonadaceae; genus Pseudidiomarina; species Pseudidiomarina taiwanensis. Next base: position 754,382 of record NZ_PIQG01000001.1, read on the forward strand.
CGTCGGTGGCGACATGGGCTGGACTTGGTCACAAGCATACAGCTTAATGACCGGCTTGTTCGTACTGCAGTTACTGTGGCTGCTCAGAGTCAAAGAATCGACCCGCTTTAGTGAAGTCGCACCACTGACAAGCCAAGAAAGTTTTATCCGCACGCTTTATCAAAGTGTGGTGCAACCGATCGCGGAATTTTTTCAACGCAGTGGCGTCGGTTTTGCCTTGGCGCTGCTGATATTTATTTTCACCTTTAAAATCGGTGAAGCTTTTTTAGGTCGAATGTCGATCGTTTTCTATAAAGAAATCGGCTTTAGCAACCAAGACATTGCGGTTTACTCAAAGTTTGTGACCTGGTGGGTAACCATCATCTTTGCGGTGCTCGGTAGCTACGTTAACCTGCGCTTAGGTATTGTTCGCGGGCTACTTATTGGTGGTATCGCAATGGCCAGCAGTAACCTGATGTTCGCTTGGATCGCGCAAGTCGGCCCGGATACGCAGTTGTTGCTCAGCGCGGTCCTGATTGATGGCTTCACCGGAGCTTGGTCAACGGTTGCTTTTGTTGCCTTTATTTCGTTGCTTTGTAGTCGAACCTTTACCGCAACTCAGTACGCCCTGCTCGCCTCCTTGGGTAACCTCGCCCGCACCATGTTGTCCTCCTACAGCGGCTATGTCGTGGATTGGCTCAACGGTGATTGGAGTCTGTTCTTTATTCTTACCGCGGTGATGGTGCTGCCAAGTTTGGTCATCTTGTTGCTGCTCCGTAAGCGCCTTACTCAGCTTGAACAGAACTACCAACAAGCCAGCACGGAGCCTGATCTATGAGCTGGTTAATCGTGGGTGAAGGTGCCTTGAGCGGCCTCATCACTGCCGAGATGGCCAGCCAAGGTTTGCCGTACTATGTCAAAACCCGCGGGCAAGCCGCGCGTCCATTGGCGTATTGCAATCGTCAGCAACAATGGCTGCCAAGCTTTCAGCCAGAGACTTGGCGTGGCGAGCCCGTCAGTACCATTTTTGCGGCAATCAAAGCCTATCAGGTCAGCGACTTTATCGCCGAGTGGCGCACTTGGGAGGTCAGCACAGTCCCACTTATTTTGAGCTATAACGGGATGTTGCTTGATGAACAGCAGTTGCTGCCGGATGTCACCGCCCATTTAGTCTGTACCACCGCAGCTGAGCGCATCCGCGCAGATGATTTTGATCGTCTCAGCTACCACGGCAGTGGTCTGAACAATCTTGGTTGGGCGCTCCCCTCTGCAGCCCGAGCTCACGACAGCGAAGGCCAGCAAGCGGAATTGCTCGCAACTCTCGAGCGCACCTTAGCGCCGGTGCATTGGGTCGATAATATTCGCCAATTACGTTGGGAAAAACTCGCCATCAACTGCTTGATTAACCCCTTTACGGTGATCTACCGCTGCCGCAATGGTCGACTCGCTGAGCTGAACCTAGAGCAGCGGCAACAACAATTAGCCGCGGAAATCGTGCTGTTAGCGAGGCAGTTCGGGGTCACCCTCGAACTCGAGAACTTACTTAAGAAAACCCAATATATTATCGCGCAGACCGCCAGCAATCGCTCCTCAACACTGGTTGATGTGTTAAGCGGCAGACCGACAGAAATGGATTATTTGACAGGTTTTGTGGTGGCCCAGAGCGAACGGTGCGGGCTTGCCGCACCGCACCATCAGTTACTACTCGAGCAATTTTACCAGAGCCTTACAGCTCCCGCTGATCCTCAATAAAATCAACCACTTCAAGACCAAAGCCGGAGAGGGCTGAATAGCGTTTCGGCGAACTCATCAAGTTCATTTTATGCACGCCTAAATCCGCTAAAATTTGCGAGCCAATGCCGACATTACGGGAGGCGTTCGAGGCTTTATTGGTCGGTTTACGTTCGCCCCGATCTTCTTGGGCAAATCCCGTCACCATATCAATGATATCTTGCGGTTGTTGCTGCCGCCCGATCACCACTAATACCCCCTCATTTTCGGCGATATATTGCATCGCGTGAGGCAATGGCCAACTCCGTGTCGCCGCCCGTTCCGTCGCAAACAAGTCGTGAAATTGATCTTGCAGATGAACACGCACATTGGTCACGCTATCTGCGCCGATTTCGCCTTTCACCAGAGCATAATGCACTTGAGCATCAATGGTGTCTTGGAACGTGATGAGATCAAACTCACCATACGCAGTGGGCAGTTTACAACGGCCTTTGCGGGCAATGGTTTTTTCAGTCAGTGCGCGATATTCGATTAAGTCAGCAATGGTGCCCATCTTCAGTCCATGCTGCTGGGCAAATACCTCAAGATCAGGACGCCGCGCCATGGTGCCATCTTCGTTGAGGATTTCGACGATAACAGCCGCGGGCTCGAATCCTGCTAAGCGCGCCAAGTCACACCCTGCTTCAGTATGCCCGGCACGGTTCAAAACCCCACCTGCTTTGGCCTTTAACGGGAAAATATGGCCCGGCATAACTAAATCCGTCGGCTTTGCGTCACGCGCGACTGCAGCTTGCACGGTACGGGCGCGGTCAGCCGCAGAGATCCCCGTGGTGACCCCTTCTGCCGCCTCGATCGAAACCGTAAAATTGGTCGCGAATGGGGAATGATTTTGGTCAACCATCAAAGGCAAGCGTAACTGCTTACAGCGCTCTTCGGTCAAGGTTAGACAAATCAAACCACGGCCAAAACGGGCCATAAAGTTGATGGCCTCAGGAGTGATGCATTCGGCTGCCATGATGAGATCGCCCTCATTTTCACGATCTTCATCATCCATCAGAATCACCATTTTACCCTGACGAATATCTTCGATAATCTCAGCCGCGCTATTGAGCGTAGTCACGATTCTAGGTCTCCTCTCCCGTTATCGGGAATTGCGATTAGACGGAGGTCAGCTCCGATTAAACGAGTCTCTGTAAACTTAAACTTTGGGGTTTGCTGTAATTCACTATAATTCGGCAACTGCAGCATGGATTGTGCTTGATGACCCAATACCTGTGGCGCCAGATAAACGATCAATTCATCCGCCCAACCTTGTTCGATCAGACGTCCAGCGAGGGTTGCACCACATTCAGTCCAAACAATATTAATTTCGCGACGGGCCAGCTCCTGCCAGAGTGCTTCCAAATCCAATCCTTGCCCATCTGCAGCAACACCAAAATGTTCAACATGTTGTGGCCATACCACCTCAGCGTTTGGCTGCAGGGCCTGGTCATGAACTAACAAAATAGGACCAGTTTGCGCAAAGAGCGCCGCCTCAGGAGTGAGTTGTAAGCTTCTATCCAACACCACTCGCAACGGTTGCTGCACAGTTTCTGGAGCGCGTGCGGTAAGCTTGGCTTGGTCGCATAATACGGTTTTTGCCGTACTAAGGACCGCACTGCTGCGTGCCCGAAAACGGTGCACGTCAGCGCGGGCATCCGGCCCGGTAAGCCACTGACTCTCGCCATTTGCGAGCGCGATGTTGCCGTCCAAACTACTTGCCATCTTAACTTGTAGCCACGGCCGACTGCGGGTCATGCGGCTGACAAAGCCACGAATAAGCCAGCGTGCTTGCGCTTCACAAACCCCAACCTTGGTTTTGATACCAGCGGCCTCGAGCGCTGCTAAGCCACGCCCGGCAACCTGCGGATTCGGATCCACCATAGCCACCACGACTTCCGCAACTTCAGCTTCAATCAGGGCATTTGCACAAGGGGGAGTACGGCCGAAATGGCTACAGGGTTCAAGGGTCACATAAACCGTCGCACCTTTCGCTGCAGCCCCAGCCTGCTGTAATGCGTGCACTTCAGCGTGTGCCTCACCTGCGCGTCGATGCCAACCTTCACCAACAATTTGCTGGTCGCGCACAATCACACAGCCCACCATAGGATTGGGTGCGGCGCTATATTGAGCTTGTGCGGCGAGCGCTAGAGCACGCTCCATGTAGAGTTTGTCAGTCATTAAGTCGGGCAATTTCTTCGCCGAATTCACGAATATCATCAAAGGCGCGATACACGGATGCAAAACGAATGTAAGCGACTTTGTCGAGCGCTTTTAGGTTTTCCATCACTAGCGCGCCGATTTCTTGCGAGGTCACCTCGCGTTCGCCGGTTGCCCGCAAACTTGATTTGACGTTGTTGATCGCCTGTTCAGTTGCTTCGATACTCACCGGACGTTTTTCGAGGGCACGGTGCAAACCACTGCGCAGTTTATCTTCGTTGAAAGGCTCGCGGGTGCCATCGGTCTTAATCACCCGCGGCATAATCAGTTCAGCGGTTTCAAAGGTAGTAAAACGCTCTTTGCAATCGGTACATTCGCGCCGCCGGCGCACAGAGGCCCCCTCAGCCACGAGCCGTGAGTCGATGACTTTGGTGTCTTGCATTCCACAAAAGGGACAATGCATGGGCCTCTCCTATCCGATTCCAATCAAATCCAGCTTAACCGTACACTGGGAATTGCGCGCACAAGGCTTTCACTTGCTCACGCACACGCTCGACGACGCTTTCGTCGCCCATGTTATCCAGCACATCACAGATCCAGTTCGCCACCTGCTCTGCTTCCGCAACTTTAAAGCCACGGCGAGTAATTGCCGGTGTTCCTAAGCGCAGGCCCGAAGTCACAAACGGTGAGCGCGGATCATTTGGAACCGAATTCTTGTTGACTGTGATATAAGCACGTCCAAGTGCTGCGTCTGCGTCTTTACCGGTAATGTCTTTGTCGATTAAATCAACTAAGAACAAGTGATTTTGAGTACCACCCGAAACAATCGAGTAGCCACGCTCTTGCATCACTTTAACCATGGCATTGGCATTATCGAGTACTTGCTGCTGATACGCCTTAAAGCTTGGTTCCATGGCCTCTTTGAAGGCCACTGCTTTGGCGGCAATTACATGACACAACGGCCCACCTTGGCTGCCTGGGAAGACGCCACTGTTGAGCTTCTTGTGCAATTCTTCATCATCACGACCCGATAAAATCAAGCCTGAACGCGGGCCTGCCAACGTTTTGTGCGTTGTGGTGGTGACCACATCAGCATATGGCACTGGGTTCGGATACAAACCTGCGGCAACCAAACCGGCAACGTGCGCCATATCGACCAGTAAATACGCGCCAACTTCATCGGCAATTTCGCGGAATTTTGACCAGTCGACGACGCCTGAATAAGCAGAGAAACCAGCGACAATAAGTTTCGGTTTATGAGCACGCGCTAATTCTGCAACTTCAGCGTAATTGATTTCACCTGTGCGCTCGTCAAGCCCATATTGTACCGCGTTGTAAAGCTTCCCTGAGAAGTTTACCCCCGAACCATGGGTCAAATGACCACCGTCCGCCAAGCTCATCCCAAGCACGGTATCACCGGCTTTAAGGAGGGCCAAAAATACGGCTGAATTGGCTTGCGAACCAGCATGTGGCTGCACGTTGGCATATTTTGCGCCGAATAGTTGCTTGGCCCGTTCAATCGCCAAGTCTTCAACCTTATCAACAAACTCACAACCACCGTAGTAACGCTTATGTGGGTAGCCCTCTGCGTATTTATTGGTCAACTGCGAGCCCTGTGCTTCAAGCACGCGTGGACTGGTATAGTTCTCAGACGCGATCAATTCGATGTGCTCTTCTTGACGCGTCACCTCATCGGTCATCGCTTGCCACAATTCAGCATCGTAATCGGCAATGTTCATATCACGCTTTAACATCAGGGCTCCTAACTATTTCGAGGGGGGTTTAGGCATAATTTATGTGCGCTAGTTTACCAATATACTTGGGTTAGCGCCAACTTAAGGGTTAAAATAACTGCCAAGATCACCCAAGCTTTCAGGAGCAACCAAAAACATGGCTCAATATATCTATTCGATGTCACGCGTAAGTAAGGTCGTGCCACCGAAAAAAACCATTCTAAAAGATATTTCGCTATCGTTTTTTCCCGGCGCTAAAATCGGCGTGCTGGGCTTAAATGGTGCCGGTAAATCTACCCTTTTGCGGATTATGGCTGGGGTCGACAAGGAAATTGACGGTGAAGCCCGCCCACTCGCGGGGATTGAAATCGGCTACCTACCTCAGGAACCTCAGCTCGACGAGGGTAAAACCGTTCGCGAAGTGGTCGAAGAAGCCGTTAGCGAAGTTAAAGATGCGTTAGCAGAATTAGACCAAGTCTACGCAGCTTATGCGGATGAAAATGCTGACTTTGATGCCCTTGCGAAAAAACAAGGCGAACTTGAAGCCATTATTCAAGCCAAAGATGGTCACAACTTAGAGAATATCCTCGAGCGGGCAGCCGATGCCCTGCGCTTACCACCTTGGGATACGCCGATTAAGGTACTCTCAGGGGGAGAGCGTCGCCGGGTCGCCATTTGTCGCCTGTTACTTAGCAAGCCAGATATGTTGCTCCTTGATGAGCCAACCAACCACTTAGATGCTGAATCAGTCGCTTGGCTGGAACGCTTCTTACACGATTATGACGGCACTGTGGTCGCGATTACCCACGACCGTTACTTCCTCGACAATGTAGCTGGCTGGATTCTTGAACTTGACCGTGGCTACGGTATTCCATGGGAAGGTAACTACTCCTCTTGGTTGGAGCAAAAAGAAAAGCGCTTAGAGCAAGAAGAGCGCTCTGAAAAAGCCCGTCAGCGCAGCATCAAACAAGAGCTTGAGTGGGTTCGAAGCAATCCGAAGGGGCGCCAAGCCAAGAGTAAAGCGCGGATGGCCCGATTCGAAGAGCTGCAAAACAACGACTATCAAAAGCGTAATGAAACCAATGAGTTATTCATTCCACCGGGGCCACGCTTAGGGGACAAGGTGCTCGAAGTGAATCACTTGTCGAAAGCCTATGATGGCCGCACCCTGATCAACGATTTAAGTTTCACCCTACCTAAAGGTGCGATTGTCGGCATTATCGGTCCAAATGGTGCCGGTAAATCAACCCTATTCCGGATGATCACCGGCAAGGAGCAACCGGATTCTGGTAGCGTTGAGCTTGGTGAAACTGTCCAGCTCGCAAGTGTTGATCAGTTCCGCGATGATATGGTCGATAGCAACACCGTCTGGCAAGAAATTTCCGATGGTCAAGACATTCTCAAAATCGGTAATTTTGAAGTGAACAGCCGCGCTTACGTGGGCCGTTTCAACTTCCGTGGCAATGACCAGCAAAAACGTATTGGAGAGTTGTCTGGGGGTGAGCGCAACCGAGTTCACCTAGCTAAGCTGTTGAAAGCTGGCGGTAACTTGTTATTGCTCGATGAGCCGACCAACGACCTCGATGTTGAGACGCTGCGAGCTCTCGAAGAAGCGTTACTGGAATTCCCCGGTTCGGCCATGGTGATCTCGCACGACCGCTGGTTCCTCGACCGCGTTGCCACGCACATTCTCGATTATCGTGATGAGGGGCAAGTAAACTTCTACGAAGGAAACTACAGCGATTACGAAGAGTACATGAAGAAAACGTTTGGCGAGCAAGCGATGGAACCACATCGCACCCGCTACAAGCCAATCGGAGTTTAACTCAAATGCGGCCCTATAATGGGGCCGCATCCACTCCCCCAGCGAGGAATGGGATCAATCGGTCAACCACCTCATCGGCCGCTAGATGCTCGCCAAAATCAGCTGCTGCAATTTCTCGAAGCGCCGGCCCCGATACTTGGGTAAACACGGTCGCACCTAACACAAAATGCAACCGCCAGAACATATCAACCGGGCTCAGTTTAGGGTTTGCTTGATGCAATACCGCCATCAGTAACTGCACAATATCGCCATAATGCTCAAGAATGTAGCGGCGCAAATGCCCCTGAATTTCAGCATAAGCAAAGCCCAGTAGACTCATAAAAATAGTTGGCCCACCGCGACGGACTTGGCTGAGACTGCGGAGCGGCTCACGAAAACAATCGAACACCTCGCGCGTACTAAGTTGTGGACGCACCTGCACGGCACTGAGCTGATTTGCCAGCGCCGGCATAAACACCTCAAGATAACGTGCCATCACCGCTTGGATAAGGGATTTTTTAGAACCAAAATGGTAGTTCACTGAAGCCAAGTTGACATCGGCAGCAGTGGTAATTTGGCGCAGCGAAGTTTGCTCATAACCATGCTCGGCAAACAACAGCTCAGCTGCGTTTAAGATTTTATCTTTGGTGCTGATACGCTTTGCCATAATCGGCACACCTTCTCTCGTACTAAATTTTAAACATGCGTTTTAATCTATAGTATGAAAGAAGGTGGTGCAAGCCCGATTAATCATGAGCCGTATCAAGTGCAGGGAAAGCTTTCACCAATTGATCAACGGCTTGCATTTGGGCAAGGTAAGGCTCGAGTTTGCTCAGTGGCAAGGCACATGGGCCATCGCATTTGGCTTGATCTGGATTTGGATGCGCTTCAATAAACAGTCCAGCCAGCCCCAAGGCCATACCTGAGCGCGCTAATACTGCCGCTTGTGCACGCCGACCATCAGCAGAATCAGCACGTCCACCTGGGCGCTGGAGCGCGTGGGTCGCATCAAAAATGACCGGGGCCATATTGCGCATTTCGTCCATGCCAAGCATATCCACAACCAAATTGTTGTAGCCAAAGCAGCTACCGCGCTCGCACAAGATAATTTGCTCGTTGCCCGCTTCGGCAAATTTATTAATGATATGGCGCATTTCATGTGGCGCAAGAAATTGAGGCTTCTTCACATTAATCACTGCACCAGTTTTCGCCATCGCCACCACAAGATCCGTTTGCCGCGCAAGAAATGCTGGCAATTGAATCACATCAGCGACTTCAGCAACCGCTGCAGCTTGCTCTGGCTCATGCACATCGGTAATTACAGGAATTTGAAACTGCGCTTTAATTTCGGCAAAGATTTCTAAGCCAGCATCGAGCCCTGGGCCACGATACGAATGCATTGAAGAGCGGTTCGCCTTATCAAATGAAGCCTTGAACACATATGGGATCCCGAGTTTGTTGGTGACTTCGACATAGTGCTCAGCAATGCGCAGGGCTAAATCTCGCGATTCCAGCACATTCATCCCACCAAATAACACGAATGGCAGTTGGTTACCGACCTTTACACCATTGATATCAATCACTTGGGTATTCATTCGCACCTCGCGATTAAGCTACAGCCAAGGCCCGCAGGACCTGACCACAAAAATAAGCCACATAAGTTCCCACCGCGTAACCGAGCACGGCTAAAAGAACTCCTACCGATGCCAATGACGGATGAAATGCGGAGGCAACAACCGGGGCCGATGCGGCACCGCCGACGTTGGCCTGACTGCTCACCGCCATATAGAAAGTCGGCGCTTTGATAAGACGAGCAACCAACAGAATCAAACCCGCATGAATTGCCATCCAAATCGCCCCAATTAGGAAGTATTTAGGGACCTCAGCAATCGCTGTGATATCCATCGATAAACCGATGCTTGCGACCAAGAAATAAATGAACACCGAACCAATCTTCGACGCACCAGCGCCCTCTAATTTGCGCGCAGGCGTAAACGACAGCGCGATCCCAATCGCAGTCGCCACCAAAATCACCCATAAAAACTTCGAGTCGAGACTCATTTCTTTTAACGCAGGATAATTCGCACCAATGTATGGCGCCAAAATATCAGCCGCTAGATGACCGGCTGCCGCCGCCCCAAACGCGACCGCTAAAATTAAAATATAATCAGCAACTTTCGGCTCGCGGCGGTGCATGGCTTCGTAATCTTCAACCCGCTTACGGATGTCATCGATAGCACTGACATCCGCGCCGATGCGCGCATCAATCTTGCGGCTGTTACCCGCCATAAACAACAACACCGCCATCCAAATGTTAGCGATGATGATATCGACCGTGACCATGGCTGAGAAAATATCATTGCCTACTTCGTAGGTTTCTTTCATCGCCAGTTGGTTAGCGCCGCCACCAATCCAGCTGCCAGCAATGGTGGTCATGCCACGCCATACGGCATCAGGACCGTCCACGCCAAGCATTTCAGGGAAAATAGCCGAAACAGCTAACAGTGCAATCGGGCCACCAATTAAAATTCCCAGCGTCCCGACAAAGAATAAGAGCACAATGCGCCAGCCCAATTTGCCGATAGCCTTGAGATCAAGACTCAGGGTCAATAACACCAAACATGCTGGCAGCAAGTAGGTTTTCACCACCTTAGCTAGGCCTGAGCTTTCGCCGTGCACAATATCAAAGGTGTTTAATAACGATGGAATGAAGTAACACAGTAATAAGGCCGGGACAAAAGTATAAAATTTCTGCCAAAACGGCTTTTCACTCTGTTGGGTATAAAAAATGGCACCGAGGATAAGTGCAAGGATGCCAAGCACGATCCCCTCGTTGGTAATTAGTGGCGTCTCCACAGTTGCTCCTTATCGTTATTATACTGTGCTTATTTAATGCAAAATCGGTTGTGGCGCGGCCCAAGTTTCCAGTTGCAAGCGCAATAACTGGGCACTTGGATCATCCGGGCACTGCTCGACAAAGTATTGATAATCATCAACCGCAGCCTGAGGACAATCAAGCTCCTCCAACACATAACCGCGATCACGAATCTCATACGGGTCGTTGGGGAGTAATGTCAGTAACATATGTACCGTCGTTAACGCATTGGCAAAAGCGCGGTCTTGGATAAAAGCATGCTTTAAATCAGTTAAATAGCGCACCAAAATCGTCTTCTGCTCGGCACCAACTAACAGCTCCCAAGCAAAATCATGACCGTCATCGGTCAGTTCAGAAAAGCGCTCGCGCACTTGTTCGTTCTCGAGCAAGCGACCGTTACAGGGATCAATAAAATAGCTGCGCTGATCGTCATCACAACGCAATAATGGATAACCTGGAAAGTCGACTAACTCGGCTTGCAGCCCTGCATAGGCCAAGGCTTCTTGCAGCAATACCGCCATCGCAATCGGCAAACCAGTGCGATAGCTTATCACTCGATCGAGTAAAATACGCTTTGCGCTCAAATGGCTTTCCGGAGCCTCGCTGAAGCCGAGTTCACGGTAAAAGGCGCGACAAATTGCGGTAAGTTTTTCATGCTCGGTTTGCCCACGATGGTGTTCAGCAAGCTCCCGAATCAGTTGATAATACTCCCCCACATAGGCATCACTGTCGCCATGAAAGGTACGACTGATTTCCCACAAAATTTCGATGGTCGGGAGAATTTCTCGTTCAACATGTTCGAGATATGAAAACCGCATAGATTACCCAATAAGTGCCTGTTTACTGTAGGCGACGTGCAACAGTGCCAGAATGAAAAGCATGGCACCGGCAAAGCCGATGGCACGACCTTGCGTTGTGGTTGCTTTCATCGCCACGATACCAAATCCAATATAACCAAGTAGCCCGACTGTCTTGTTTGCCAACCAAGCTGTAGTCCATGGCCATTGGCCAAGTTGAACTAATAGCCCTACGATACTCAGCAATAACAAAGTGTCGATAATATGGGGGACAACTTTAACCCACTTCTTTTGTGCCCAGCTTGAGCCAATAGCATGCCAAGCAAATCGAATCACAAATAATATCACACTTAAGCCAACGAGAGTGACATGCAGATGTTTATAAGCTTCATATGGCATCAGAGATTATCCTTGTTTGAGTTGTTGTAATTGTTGTTTAAGCTCTGCGACTTCAGCTTCAGCACGCTGCCGAGCCTGATCGACTTCAATAATATCGCGGTACGAACGAAGCGCCGACATCACGCAGGTGAATAATTTTTGCGCGGTCAGTTCCGTCTTCGATTTATAATCATTGATATCGTAATTTAAGACCACCGCTCGCTCTGGGGCATGCCCTGGCTGACCGGTTCGCAAGACAATGCGGGTGAAGCGATTATGCGCGTGCTGACGGATATAATTCACCACCTGCAAACCTGCATCATCGGTCTCCATCACCACATCGAGTAAGACAATCGCCACATCGGGATTGGCATCAATTGCCGCTTCCGCTTCAGCCCGTGAGTGCGCCGAGATAAATTCAATACCGCGCCCTTCGAACACCATTTCCATCAGCGCCAGACGCGTGACTGCGTGCACTTCAGGCTCATCGTCAACAATTAGAATTTTCCAGCCCGGCTGCGAAGCTTTGGCGGGCTTTAACTCAGCATCCTGTTCATCTGCGAACAAAAAATCAGAATCATGCTCTGAGCTCATACGCTACCCCTTCCGTGCCCCAGTTATGCGCTCTAGATTAGCATAATCAGTCCAAGTTTGAATCTCTTGATAAGCATGCTGACGAAGCACCTGCTGCACCACTGCGGCCTGCTCATAACCGTGTTCAAACAGCAACCAGCCGGTCGGTTTAAGGTAAGCCAGCGCGTTCGTACTAATCTGCTTGATATCAGCGAGCCCCTGATCGGGTGCGATTAATGCAGAATGGGGTTCAAAGCGGACATCGCCTTGCTGCAAATGAGGATCATCAGCGGCGATATAAGGAGGATTTGAGACAATCAGGTCAAACAGCTCGGTGCCGACATTTTGAAACCAATCGCTGACTTTAAAGTCGACCTCTAACTGCAAGTTATCGGCATTCGCTTGTGCCAGCGCAATCGCCGCTTGCTGCTTATCCACTGCGCAGATATGCCAATCAGGTCGCTCACTTTTAAGCGCCAGTGCAATGGCTCCAGTGCCAGTGCCAAGGTCGAGTACGCGCGCGCGCTCTGGTAGCGCTAACTCAAGCGCTATTTCCACTAGCCGTTCAGTCTCTGGGCGCGGAATAAGTGTGCTCTCATTACAACGCAAAGCTAGCGACCAGAACTCTCGTTGACCTAAAATGTAAGCTATCGGTTGGCCTTGCTCACGGCGCTGTAATAGGACCTCAAACTGGTCTTGTTGCGCTTGGCTAAGCTCTCGCTCAGGCCACGTATAAAGATAACTGCGCGGCTTCTGCAAGACCTCAGCCAACAACACTTCAGCGTCAAGGCGTGGAGTCTCTGAAGCGGTCAACCGCATCACTGCAGCTGCGAGCAGTTGGCTAATGGTCACTGTTGCTCGGCCAAGGCCGCCAATTGGTCTGCTTGATGCTCTTGTAAAATGGGATCGAGGATCAAATCAAGATCGCCATTTAACACTTCATCAAGCCGGTACAGGGTTAAGTTGATGCGATGATCACTGACGCGCCCCTGCGGGTAGTTATAAGTGCGGATCCGTTCTGAACGGTCACCACTGCCTACTAGCGAGCGGCGGGTACTTTGTTCCTCTTGCCGCCGCTTTTCTTCTTCTGCTTGCTGTAACCGTGCTTGCAACACAGACATCGCCTTGGCGCGGTTCTTGTGCTGCGAACGCTCATCCTGACACTCCACCACAAATCCACTTGGGATGTGGGTAATCCGAATCGCTGAATCAGTCCGGTTAACGTGCTGTCCACCTGCCCCTGAGGCACGGAAGGTGTCGACTCGGAGGTCAGCAGGATTAATTTCAATCGCTTCCGCTTCAGGCACTTCGGGCAGAATCGCGACAGTACAAGCTGAAGTATGCACACGGCCTTGCGACTCAGTTTCAGGAACCCGCTGCACCCGATGACCACCGGATTCGAACTTCATCCGGCCATAGGCACCATCACCCGATAAATGCGCAATCACTTCTTTATAGCCACCATGTTCACCCTCGTTGGCACTGACAATGCTGACTTTCCAGCCATTGCGCTCGGCATAGCGACTATACATACGGAATAAATCGCCCGCGAAGATACCTGCTTCATCGCCACCGGCGCCGGCCCGGATTTCGATGTAGCACGGATGGTCATCATTCGGATCGCGGGGTAACAATAACACTTGCAGTTGCTGCTCAAGCTCCGCCAATTGTTGCTGCGCTTCAGCCAGCTCTAATTGCGCCATTTCGCGCAGTTCCGCATCATCCTCGCTCAGCATTTCTTGCGCGCCTGCTTCATCCTGCTGCGCTTTTTGATAGGCCGTAAAACACTTCACAACTTCTTCTAATTGTGAATACTCGCGCCCCAAACTACGGAATCGATCTTGATCTGAGATAACCCCGGGGTCACTCATTAAGTGTTGCACTTCTTCATAACGATCGAGCAGGCTCTCGAGCTTTTGCACAATAGATGGATTCAACATACCAGTAAGAACCTATTCAGAATTGTTTTCATCGAAAACTAAAAGTTGTTGGAAGATCTCAAGTACCGCCTGATCGCCGCGAGTACTCGCTGATCTCAATACTCGAGTAGGCTGATGCAGGAATTTCTTGGTCAGCCGCTGGCTTAATTCAGCAACCACCTCAGTGGCCGCTTTGCCAGCTTGTAATTGTGCCAAGGCCCGCTGTAGTTCAAGTTCAGCGTATTGCTCATGGCTAATCCGAAAATCACGCAGCAAATCGACATGGACCAACCCTTGCAGCCAGCCACAAAATTCTTCGCTATGTTTAGCAATGATCAGTTGTGCTTCTGCTGCAGCACTTTCGCGGTTTTTAATATTTTCACTGATGATGCCCTGCAAATCATCAACTGTGTACAAATAGGCATCATTTAAGTCGTTAACCTGTGCTTCAATATCGCGCGGTACGGCGAGATCGATCAACAGCATGGGCTGATAACGCCGTTGTTTCAGAGCATTTTCAACCCCACCTTTACCGATAATCGGCAAAGTTGCGGCGGTCGAGCTGATCACAATATCTGCTTGTGGCAACAAATCAGGCAACTCGCCAAGTGTATGCGCATCGCCATTAAATTTCCGTGCGACTGTGGCTGCTCGCTCTAAAGTCCGATTGGCCACGCGTAATTGGCGCACGCCCTGTTCGGTAAGATGTTGCGCAACCAACTCAGCGGTATCCCCCGCTCCAACCAACAACACTTGCGCTGTGGCGAGGTCAGGAAAGATTTGTTTCGCCAGATTCACCCCGGCATAAGCCACCGAAACCGCATTTTCACCCACGCCAGTTTCACTACGAACGATTTTAGCGACCCGAAAGGTTGCCTGAAACAAACGCTCAAGGACCCGGGCCACACTGCTTTGATTTTTGGCAAACTGATAGGCCTGTTTTACCTGGCCGAGAATTTGCGGCTCACCGAGGACCAGCGAGTCGAGTCCGCTCGCGACAGCCATGAGATGGTTCACGGCCTCTTGGGCTTGATAAAAGTAACAATGCTGTTGCAGTTGGCTCGGATCCACCCCGTGAAATTCAGCCAACCAAACCAGCAAACGCTCTGCTGCAATGTCACCATAACCATAAATCTCGGTGCGGTTACAGGTCGAAACAATCACCGCTTCGGCCACGCCTGCTACCTCACGCACAGCCGGCAGCGCCTGATGCAACTGCTCTGGACTGAAGGCAACTTGTTCGCGCAATGCAATCGACGCGGTTTTATGGTTAACACCGAGGGCAAAAATGGTCATAATAAAGCGTAAGTGAAGTGTCCTTCGCACGTGCAAATTGCCGCTAATTGTACGTTAAAGCCTAGGGGATGAAAAGCGACACTAAGCGACCTTTTGGCGGTCATTGCAACTAAGGTAACCGAATGAGAACTATTGTAATCGCGGGGCTTGCGCTGTTTTTAGTGGGGTGTGCCGTGCGTCCTTCGACAGAATCGATCGTAGCAATCGATAACAACGGTGGCAGCATAACCGTCGACGCGGACACCTTAGCCGCCATCGAATCACAACAGCAGTTACTCAGTGGTCTCACCCAGTGGCGAATGCGCGGCCAAATTGCCGTGTTTAATCTAGTCGAAGATGAGCGCCAAGCAGTTTACCTCGATTGGCAAAGTAGCCCAGAACAACTTGAAGTGCGCTTCACTCACCCCTTACAAGGCACGCTCGCACGCATCATCGAAACCCCAAATTTCGCAGAACTGATTGATGAAGACGGCAACAGTTATCAAGCGGCCGATGCCAGCACACTGCTCGCTCAATATTTGAATGTGAACGTGCCGTTTAGTTTATTTAACGACTTACTTCTCGGTCGCCGGCTAACAGGCATGCGCGAGCAAAGCTACCTGATCAGTAGTCATCAAGCGCAAACCTACGGCTTGTTGCATCGCTACACCATGCGCGCCAATGGGGCTGAATGGGACGGCTTGCTGCGTCGCTACGAATGGCAAGGTGAACGGGTGTTTTTGCCGCAACAGTTGGAGCTATCCAGTCAGGCCTGGCGGATTAAATTACGGGTAACCGATTGGGATCTCCGCTCATGACCAAGCCTGTTTTAAGTTTATCCGCACCAGCAAAACTCAACTTGTTTTTGCATATCGTCGGGCGCCGTGCCGATGGCTATCATGAGTTAGAGACACTGTTCCAATTTATCGATTTAACGGATGAACTCAGGTTTAGCTTGCGGGATGATCAGCAGCTTACCCTGCAGTGCTCGGATGCAGAATTAAATCAAGCAGATAATTTAGTGTTACGCGCCGCTCATTTACTTCGCGACTATGCACTGCATCACCCGCTGCCTCGAGTCCAAAAACACCTTCGCGGCATCCATATTGATTTGCAGAAAAACATTCCGCACGGCGGTGGCTTGGGTGGTGGCTCTTCTGATGCCGCGACCACCTTGCTGGCTTTAAAACAACTTTGGCAAATTCCAATCAGCTCGCAAGAATTACTGGATCTGGGCGCCCGACTGGGCGCTGACGTCCCGATCTTTTTGCATGGTCATGCCGCCTTTGCCCAGGGGATTGGTGAAAAGCTAACCCCAGCTGCACCGGAAGAACTCTGGTATCTGGTTATACATCCGGCAGTTGCTGTGAGCACTCAGAGTATCTTTCAACACCCTGACTTACCTCGAGCAACCACGCCGCTCAATTGGCCCCACTGGACTTGGCGCAATACTCAAAATAACTGTGAAGCATTGGTACGACGACTGTACCCCGAAGTTGCCAAGGCCTTAGACTGGTTGCTACAATACGCACCAGCACGACTGACCGGTACCGGCTCCTGTCTTTTTGGCCGTTTCACCAGTCACGAAAAAGCCCTCAGGATACTGCAAAAATTGCCAAATAACTGGCGCGGTTATGTTGTCAAAGGGCTAAATGAATCCCCGGTCTGTGCGCAATTGCGCCAGGCTTCTCTTTCAAACCGAACGATACAAAGTTGAGGTTTAGTGTGCCTGACATGAAGCTTTTCGCTGGTAATGCAACGCCAGAACTCGCCCAAAAGATCGCAGATCGACTCTACATCAAACTTGGTGACGCCCATGTTGGCCGTTTCAGTGACGGTGAAATCAGCGTCTCGATCAATGAGAATGTGCGCGGCTCTGACGTTTTTATTATCCAATCGACCTGTGCGCCAACCAACGATAACTTAATGGAACTTATCGTGATGGTCGATGCGCTACGCCGGGCTTCTGCAGGCCGGATTACTGCGGTGATGCCATACTTTGGTTATGCCCGCCAAGATCGTCGCGTCCGCTCAGCACGGGTTCCAATTACCGCGAAAGTTGTCGCCGACTTCCTCTCTAGCGTTGGTGTTGACCGGGTCCTTACCGTCGACTTGCACGCTGAACAGATTCAGGGCTTCTTCGATGTACCCGTGGACAACGTGTTCGGTACGCCAGTGTTGATGGAGCACCTGCGCAAGCAAGATTTTCACAACCCTGTGGTGGTCTCGCCAGATATCGGTGGTGTGGTTCGGGCCCGAGCGCTGGCCAAATTACTCAACGATATCGACCTTGCGATCATCGACAAACGCCGTCCACGTGCCAACGAATCGCAAGTCATGCATATCATTGGTGATGTGCAAGACCGCGACTGCATCATCGTCGATGACATGATTGATACCGGTGGTACCCTGTGTAAGGCTGCTGAAGCATTGAAGCAAAACGGGGCCCGCAAGGTATTTGCTTACGCCACACACCCAGTCTTCTCGGGCAATGCGTACCAGAATATTAAAGATTCGAATATCGACCTGTTTGTAGTGACCGATAGTATTCCACTCAGCGCCGAAATGAAGGCCCTCGATAAAGTTCATCAGCTGACTCTAAGTGGGATGCTCTCTGAAGCGTTACGCCGCGTCAGTAATGAAGAATCCATCTCAGCAATGTTCGAGTATTGATTGAAATCTAAGGGCGCGAGTGCTAATATTTCGCGCCCTTAAAATTCGACCTAAAAATTTTAAGGTAAACGTCGGGTATTTGGTCGCGGATATCCGGCTTATTTTTATTTAACGGAGAGACAGAAACATGTCGACTATCGATTTAACGATTCATGCTGAAATCCGTACGGACATGGGGAAAGGTGCGAGCCGCCGCCTACGTCGTTCGGACAAACTTCCTGCAATCCTTTACGGTGCAGGCCAAGAGCCAGTTGCTTTGACTTTAGACCATAACAAAGTAAACAACATGGCTGACCACGAAGTATTTTACTCGCAAATCATCAACTTGGTGATCGACGGTGAAAGTCACGAAGCAATTTTGAAAGACGTGCAGCGTCACCCTTTCAAGCCAAAATTGACTCACATCGACTTCCAACGTGTTAAGCGTGGTGAGAAGCTTCACACTAACGTTCCAGTTCACTTCATTAATGAAGAAACAGCTCACGGCGTGAAGCAAGAAGGTGGCGTTATCGCACACCACATCGCTCAAGTCGAAATCAAGTGTCGTCCGCGTCACTTGCCTGAGTACATCGAAGTAGATGTTGCGAACTTGAAGCTTGGCGAAACCATGCACTTGTCAGATTTGACTCTGCCTGAAGGCGTTGAGTTAGTTGAATTAAGCAAAGGCGCTGATCACGATCAAGCCGTTGTTTCAATCAACGCTCCGCGTGTTGAAGCTGCAGCTGAAGAAGAAACTGCTGAAGAACCTTCTGCTGAAGTTCCAACTGCGAAAGAAAGCGAAGCTGAAGACAAAGACGCAGAATAAGTCGTCATGGCGACAATTCGCTTACTGGTGGGCCTGGGTAATCCAGGCCCCGAATATGCCCAAACCCGTCACAACGCTGGATTTTGGCTGGTTGAGCAATATGCTCAGCAACATCGCCAGAGCTTGCAACCCGAAGCAAAATTTTTCGGTAATACCGCTCGGATTCAAACCAGCAAACTCGATCTACGCCTGCTTTGCCCTAGCCTTTATATGAACCGCAGTGGTCAATCTGTGGCAGCGCTTGCGCGCTTTTATAAAATCGAGCCAGAGCAAATTCTGGTGGCCTATGACGAGCTCGACCTCGCCCCTGGTACAGCCAAGATTAAACAAGGTGGTGGTAGTGGCGGACACAACGGCATTAAAGACATTATTAGTCAGTTAGGTAGTCAAGATTTTTATCGCTTACGTATCGGTATCGGTCATCCCGGTCATAAAAGTAAAGTAACCGGATATGTGCTTGGCAAAGCGCCGGCACCAGAACAACACTTGCTGGACGATACCATTACGCAAGCCTGTCGCAGCCTTGATCTCTGGTTTGATCAAGATCTTCTTGCGGCGCAGCAACAACTGCACTCGTTTAAAGCAAAGAGAGAGAACTAACATGGGATTCAAATGCGGTATCGTGGGTTTACCCAACGTTGGCAAATCAACTTTATTCAATGCCCTCACTAAAGCCGGCATTGAAGCAGCTAACTTCCCGTTCTGTACCATTGAACCAAACACCGGTGTGGTTGCAGTTCCAGACCAACGCCTCGACCAACTGGCAACTATCGTGAATCCACAGCGCGTTATTCCAACCACAATGGAATTTGTTGATATTGCGGGCTTGGTCAAAGGCGCCTCTAAGGGTGAAGGTTTAGGTAACCAGTTCCTCGCTAATATTCGTGAAACCGACGCCATCGGCCATGTTGTTCGCTGCTTCGAAAATGACAATATCGTCCACGTCGCCGGCAAAGTTGATCCGGCTGAAGATATTGCTGTGATCAATACAGAGCTTGCTCTTGCCGACCTCGACTCAGTCGAGAAAGCGATCCATCGGCTTGGCAAAAAAGCCAAAGGTGGCGACAAACAAGCCAGCGCCGAAATTCAAGTGTTGGAAAAGCTGCTGCCCGCACTAGAGCAAGGCGAAATGGCTCGCTCAATCGAGCTCAGCAAAGACGAAAAAGCGTTAATTCGCTCATATAACCTGCTCACCCTGAAGCCGACCATGTACATCGCCAACGTCAATGATGACGGCTTCGAGAATAATCCCTATCTTGCTCAGGTCGAAGCAATTGCGGCAGAAGAAAATGCGATCGTGGTGCCGGTGTGCGCAGAAATCGAAGCAGAAATCGCTGAGCTAGAAGAAGATGAAAAAGTCGAGTTTATGGCGGATATGGGCTTAACTGAGCCGGGCCTAAACCGCGTAATTCGCGGCGGTTATCAATTGCTAAACCTGCAAACCTACTTCACTGCCGGTCAAAAAGAAGTGCGAGCTTGGACGATTCCTGTTGGCGCAACCGCGCCGCAAGCAGCCGGAAAAATCCATACGGACTTCGAGAAAGGCTTCATCCGCGCAGTTGTTATCGGTTTCGATGATTACATCGAATTCGGTGGTGAACAAGCGGCGAAAGAAGCCGGTAAACGCCGTGAAGAAGGGAAAGACTACATCGTCCAAGATGGCGACGTCATCTTATTCCGCTTTAACGTTTAAGTTCGACAACTCAAAGTTTTACGACCTCTGGGTGCATCTCAGCCAGCAGCGCTAACAACTGGTTTTGTGCACCCACAGGGATTCCCTCAGCATCCATCGCAGTCATTAAATTTTCCACTAAAGCATTAAACTCAGCGTGGCTAATGCCCATGCCGGTATGCACAGTCACCATATCCTCGCCTGAATAGACACACGGGCCACCGACGAGCTCGCAAATTTGTTCCGTTAAAAGCCGATGTAAGCGCTCGATATCAGTATCAATAAAATGCTCGACGATGCGCTCATCTGCCGCAATCTCAAGTAAAAAAGTCTCCATCAAACGGCTGATACCGGCCTCCTCGCCTAAGGCTGAGTAGAGCTCTGTTTTGGCAGCAGCCGGGGCTGGCAGCAATAGTGCAAAGGTCACCAAAACCCCAGGTAAAACGTTAATCCATCTCATTTATTCACCTCAAAACGTCGCTTGTAGCGAGACATAAATACCCTCTTGCGCATCAAGCCCTGCGATACTTCCCAAATCGGCGTAAGCGGCCACCAGCGCGACTGACTTGGTCGGGAAATATGCGACGAAATAATCGCGCCAGTGCTGCTCATCGGCAAAACTCAGATTATTCGGCTTTTGCTTATATTCCATCCCGACGGCCCAGTGGCGGTTGATAAACATGCCCACAGCAGCCTCGGTCATTAGCTTGTAATCGTCGTTCTGATCGCCACCAAAGCCGAGTAAGCCAGTTTGGTTTGCACGGGTGGCGCGCAGCGTCACGTTCGCCAACCAAGTGCGATGAAACGGTCCATCAAGCCAAGCCTTCGCCGCACTCACATAATAATCTAAGCCACTGTCATCAACAGCACCAACGGCACTTGGTAAATCAAACCGACGATTTTTCTTATATTGAATCCCCGCGCTAATTTGCGGTAGGTCACCGTAAATCAAATCACCGTATAAGCGCGTCTTCACACCGATAATGTCTTGTTCTAGTTCGCCGCCAATGGTGCTCAGGTCAAAACGCTGCCGCGCAATGGAGAACTCGAAACGATTATCAAAGGTCAAACTGGCAGCACTCACCGACAGCGCAAAGTCATCAACATTGACCTCGGTTAAACTTGCTGTCGCACCCCATTGCCCCTCTTCAGCATAACTTGATAAGGTGGCCCAAGGCACAATACCGCCCCCACCTGCCCCATCAATCGTGGTCGCTGCACCGGTTGCGATAAAGCGCCCTTGATCTGCGTAGACAGGCTGAACTACAGCTAGGGCTAAGCCCGCCAAGGCCACTCCAACAAACTTATTTGTGTGCACGCAAATACTCCTTTAACCATTTATCAAACTGAGCGGCTGCCAGCGGTCGACTGAAATAAAAACCCTGTAGTACGTCACAGTTTTTGTCGCGGAGCAGCTGCCACGCTTGTTCGTCCTCAACACCCTCGGCGACTGTGGTCAGCCCCATATCGCGAGCTAGGCGTAAAGTCGAAGCAACAATCGTCAGGTCAATATCACTGATTGCTAAATCTTGCACGAATGAACGGTCGATTTTTAACTCATCTACCGGCAGGCGCTTTAACTGTGCCAAAGATGAATAGCCGGTACCGTAATCATCAATCGAAATTTTCACGCCCAGTGCGCGTAACTCAGCTAACTTGGCAATTGCAAGTTCAGGTTCAACCATCAAAGCACTTTCCGTCACTTCAAACGTTACTTTACTTGGGTCAATATGACGTCGCTTGAGCTGTTGCTGAATTGACTCAACGAGCTCCGGCTCTTGCAGATTCACAGCTGACAAGTTTATCGCCATCACAAAGTCAAAGCCTTGCTCTTGCCAAAGTTGCAATTGATCGAGTGCGGCTTGTATCACCCATGCGGTGATGGGAGTAATTTCACCCGTCTGTTCAGCCAGCGGAATAAACTCGTCTGGACGAACCACCCCAATACCGTCATCACGCCAGCGCAGCAAAGCCTCAGCACCGATCACACGACCATCCGCCGCGGCTATCTTCGGTTGATAATGAAGCTGGAGATTTTGCTCCGTGACCGCATTCGGTAGCGCTTGTAGAATCCGCAACCGGCGCATATGCTGCTCATCCATGCCCGGCTCATATTCCACCACGCTCAACTGCTGTAATTTCGCTGCTGAAGAGCACATTTGCGCCCGTCGGACCAAGGTATCGAAATTATCGCCATGCTCTGGAAGCTGAACAATCCCGAGTCTGCATTGCAGCGGATAGCGCGATTTATCAATGCTATAAGGATGCTGAAACTCTTCTTGCAAGCGATCGATCAGAACCTCTCGCTCAGCTCGACGTTGACCGCGCAAGACGAGGACAAATTCGTCGCCAGCGAGCCGCGCAATCGAGTTATCGTCGGCTTGAAATGACTTCAAACGCTGAGCGACGAGTTTCAATAACTGATCACCGATACGTTGACCGAGCCGATCATTAATTTCTCTGAACCGAACAATGTTAAGAATCACAAACGTCGCAGGTTGTTGACGCTCTAACAAGGAGCGGATTAATTTTTGCAACGAGGTCCGATTTGGCAGACCCGTTAATAAGTCATGCTCAACTTGATAGACAATATGCTTTTCACGTTCACTTACCGCACTGCGCATGGCATCAAACGTTTCTGCCAACTGCACAAACTCATAATCTCCCGTGACCGCCACCGGCTCGTTATAATCGCCTTTACGCAAGCGTTCAGCGGCATTGGTCAAACGCGCGACCGGCTGATTAATGCGTCGCGCTGCAACGCTGGCAAACACCAACGCCATCAGCAAGGTTGCAATTGCAATCCCGATATACTGCTGCCGCAACAAAGCAAACTCCGCAGTCGCCTCGGCATAGTCAATACTAAACAGAATATTGACCTCAGAATCACCCGCTGGCACCAATTCTGTTTGCCGCAGCGGCAGTGTTCGATTTGCCCAATCGCGCTGTTGTAGCGCGCGCTGATAAGGTTCGCTCGGCAGCAGCATCGCTTGCTGTAACCAGTCCTGATCGGCTGGCGCTAAACTCGAAGCCAGCACTCGGCCGGTGCTTGTCACCACAAAACTCACTTCAGCACCGGTCAAACGGCGTAAACTCGTTGCTAAAGCATCATCGAGTTGAAAACCAAGGGTTGCCCACGCACTTAGGTCAGGGCTTCTGACCGCGACGGTTACCAGTTGAAACATCTGCCCGTCAACATTTACCAAAGTTGAAGTGCCCAAGCGTTGGGTGAGCTGGGCGAGTGCAGGTAAGCTACTTGGCTCATGGGTGGCGGCGATTTCCTCACCATTAGGTGATTGTAGGACCATCAAATCGGTGCCAATCCGCTCACCATGATTAATTAAAGCTGAAATAATGGTCGCTTGATCGCGCGTGGCAACCGCCTCTCGAAACGCGAAATCATTAATAAGCACCTCAGCCGCCTGCAATAATTGCGCACCTCGTGCATTAATGACCTCGATAAACACCCGCTGGCTCACTTCCAGTTCACGCTCAACAGTACGCTCAGACTGGCTTGAGGTAGCAAGACTCACCGCGACCATAGAAATAGCCAAAGCGCCCCCGGCGAGCCCAGCAAATAGCAAAACAAGACGGGCGCGAAAACTAACCATCGGTGCGCGCTCGGCGATTAAAGCGTTGTTGTAAAGGCGATAATTCGGTCCGCTCTTGCTGGTCTTTGGCGACGTCTAGATGCACTTCAATACGCTCTTGCCCCGCGTCGACCACCACCTTAACCTGCTCACGAATATCGTCGCTCACCCCAGGATACCAAACACTGACCTCGTTAAAGTCCATTTCACTGCTAAGGGTGGCCACTCCGTCAGCATCCGTTACCACCGATTCGATATAGGGCGACACCAAAACATACGCACGCATACCATCATGGATATTACAGCCCAACACCACCAAACCTGGCTTATCGAAGGTAATCGCTGGAGCTTCTTGATTTGAGTACAGCGGCAACTCAAAGGGTTTCGCTTCGGAAAATGAATACACTTGATGGCGAATGTTGTCGCTATTCGGGAAATTGATAGTGACCCCAGGTCGAACCGGGAGTACGAACGGAACGAACATTTTATCGACTTGGTCAACAATAGCTGTACTGGGCTGAGTAGGCTCATTTGCCAATATCGGAATACTGACAATGGCTTCGGCCAGCGGAGCGCCGCTATTATCAAATACGACAACGTCTAGTTGCCGTGCTAGGCTTACAGTTGAGTTGGCTGCAAACGCAATAAGGGTGAGCTTTAACAAGCCGATAAACCTGCATTTCATTATAGAGCGCCTTTCTACTTTTGTTAAAAACAGTTTGCCCAATAACTAACGTAGAATCCAGTCAAACCGATCCATATCGATTTGGATTAACCCAGAAAAGAATGAGGTCAGCATGACAGCAGAACACAACACGCGTGTAGAAAAAGACAGCCTAGGCGAGATAGAAGTCCCTGAGCAGGCCTATTGGGGTGCGCAAACTGAACGGGCTCGGCAAAACTTCAAGCTCAGTTCACTGCGCTTTTCAACTGCGTTTATCACCACCCTCGCCCAGCTTAAAAAAGCAGCGGCGCGGGCCAATGCAGATTGCGACGTACTAACCACTACGCAAGCCGAACTTATTGCGACCAGCGCTGATGCGATTATCGCCGGGCAATATCATGACCAATTTCCGCTCGATATTTTCCAGACCGGCTCCGGCACCAGTACCAATATGAATATGAATGAGGTGATAGCGACCATTGCTAAGCGCCAGCACCAACAAAATTTGCATCCAAATGATCAGGTGAATGCCAGCCAAAGCAGTAACGATGTGATTCCAACCACAATTTTAGTGAGTGTTTGGTTACAGTTACAGCAGCAATTATTACCGAGCTTAAAAGAGCTCGCAGGAGCCATCGAAGCCGCCGCCGCTGCCCATAAAGATGTTGTGAAAACGGGTCGAACGCACCTGATGGATGCGATGCCATTGCGATTAGCCGATGAATTACTCGCTTGGTGCCAACAATTGCACCATGCAGAAGCTGCTCTGACGGCAGCCATGACCCAGCTCCAAGCCTTGCCCCAAGGTGGCACCGCAGTGGGCACGGGTATCAATGCTCCAGCTCAGTTTTCTGAGCGCTTCTGCCAACATTTAAATCAGGCCATAAACACTGACTTTTATCCCGCGCCAAGCAAATTCGCCGGCATTGCTGGGCAAGAGCTGAACCAACAGGTCGCCGCGGGACTCTCCATGCTCGGCACCGTATTACTCAAAATCAGTAATGATTTACGTTGGATGAATAGCGGGCCATTGAGTGGCCTTGCAGAAATTGAGTTAACCGCCTTGCAACCGGGCAGTAGCATTATGCCGGGTAAGGTGAACCCGGTTATTCCTGAGGCCGTTGCTATGGTTTGTGCCAAGGTTCTCGGTAATAGTCACAGCATCGAGTGCGCCGCCCAACAAGGGAATTTCCAGCTCAATGTCATGTTACCTTTAATTGCTCATCAACAACTCGAGAGTATCGCCCTGTTAACTGAGGCATGCTCGCATCTAAGCCGCCACGTCTTTGCTGACTTTAAAGTGAACAAAGCGCAACTCGAACAAAATCTCGCGCGCAATCCAATTTTAGTGACAGCGCTCAACGCCCGCATCGGCTACCAAGCCGCCGCCGCGATCGCCAAGCAAGCGTATCAAGAGGGCCGCCCCATTGTTGAGGTGGCCGCAGAGCAAACCGATATCTCGCGGAGCGAACTTGAACAACTTCTTGAACCGCACAAATTGGTGTGAGCCGAAACTGAGTTTTACCTGAACTTAACGTAACGAAACAGTGAAGTTGCGGTCGAAGTGTTATCAACAACTACAGGGAACAAGCAATGCGTCTATCTAACTCTCTTATTATCGGTACAGCCGCCATTATTTGCACTGCGTTAATTAGCTTCACTATCAGCGATACCGTACAACAAGTGCAGCAACAACAACGCACTGTCGTGGTTAAAGGGTTAGCGGAACGAGAAGTCGCCGCAGACACAGCCATTTGGCCGTTGCCTATTGTTCACGCTGCGAATGACCCAACTGAAATTTATCGTAATCTTGCGAATGATATGGCTGCGATTAAAGCATTTCTGCGCGAAAATGGGTTTAGTGATGCTGAAATGACTGTTTCAGCTCCTGCGGTTTTCGATAAAGCTGCGGCCCGTTACAGCGATTACGACGAACGCAAAGATTTTCGCTACAGCGGCCAGCAAACATTAACCGTTTACACCGAGAAAGTCGAAATGGTCAGAACGGTGCGCCAGCAACTCTCACAATTAGGCCAGCAGGGGGTCGCATTAGGTGGCAGTGAATATGAACACGCAGTGGAGTATCATTTCAACGGCCTAAACTCAATTAAACCCAGCATGATCGAAGAGTCTGCCGCAAATGCGCGTGCGGTCGCGTTGCGTTTTGCCGAGCACTCGGATAGCCAGCTCGGAAAAATAGCCCGCGCCCAGCAAGGGCAATTTTCAATCAGCGACCGTGATTCAAACACGCCTCACTTAAAAATCGTCAGAGTCGTTTCAACCGTTGCGTATCAACTCGTCGATTAATTGAGCAATCCTGTGCTTTTTTAGCCAGTCGTGCGGAATAAGCGCGTTTTTTGCGAAAAAGAGGTTGACGGTTTCGCCCCTGATTTGCATAATACGCGCCGCACTCAACGAGCGCATAATAGTTTTGTTAAGGTTGGCTACGTAGCTCAGCTGGTTAGAGCACAGCACTCATAATGCTGGGGTCGCAAGTTCGAATCTCGCCGTAGCCACCAACAAAATTGCAATGGGCGGACGTGGTGGAATTGGTAGACACGCTGGATTTAGGTTCCAGTGCCTCACGGCGTGAGAGTTCAAGTCTCTCCGTCCGCACCAAGCTCGCTGAAGTGTTGTTTGAGAACTGCAGTTGGGGTATAGCCAAGCGGTAAGGCAGCGGGTTTTGATCCCGCCATTCCCAGGTTCAAATCCTGGTACCCCAGCCACTCAAACGCCTGCGTTAGGATGGGGTATAGCCAAGCGGTAAGGCAGCGGGTTTTGATCCCGCCATTCCCAGGTTCGAATCCTGGTACCCCAGCCATAACCTCCTCGTTTGTTGCGGGGGTGGCGGAATTGGTAGACGCACTAGCTTCAGGTGCTAGCGAGCTTACGCTCGTGGGGGTTCAAGTCCCCCCCTCCGCACCACGACCTCGTGGTGGCTCAACAGAGCTCGCAACAACCGATTTAGGCCTCCGGTAAATTAAATCCCATCGCTTCTTTCAAGATCAGTTTTTGTGCCCATGCTTGGCGTTTAACCATGTTTAAGCCCAAGTGAATCGGTACTCGCGCCAACCAATGTTGCGAGTTAAAGCCAAAATGAATCAAATCCATAGCGCGCATCATCTGTTGATTTGCGGCCGTGCGCTCGCGGCCATAGGCCTGTAATGCCGCAGCGAGTGGGTGTGCTTGCACTAGCCGAAAGAGCGCCTGAACATCAGCAAAGCCCAAATTTACCCCCTGCCCAGCGAGCGGATGAATACTATGGGCTGCATCGCCAACTAACACGATTTTATCTGCCAAGCTATATTGCAAAGCGCGTTGCCGGCGCAGCGGAAAATGACCGAACTGCTCTAGCGTAAAGTGACCAATCAGCGGTTCGAATTGTTCTTTTAACGCAGTTTCGATTTGCGCTGGCTCGGCTAAACTCAGCCACTCTTGCTCGCGCCGGTAATCGATCAGACAGGCCTTATTCGCTGCCAAGGGTAACAAAGCAAATGGTCCTCGCTGCTGCGGCCGAAAGACTTCCCATGTCGCCGCTGGAATCGCTTGCTCAGTTTCAACATTAGCCAGCAGACAACGCCAGCCATAATCCCAACCCCGAAAGCCGATACCCGCTAACCGCGCCACCATAGAGTTAGCTCCATCAGCGGCAATTAATAGGTCAAAGGAATAATCCTGTTCATTGGTAGTAATGGTTTGTGCCGCGAGATCTAACCCAACCACCCGTTGCTGTGGACATAAGTTGACCTGCTCAAACTCTGCTAATAACTCCCACAAGGCAGTTTGCAACGCATTGTTCTCGATCATCTCGCCAAGCTTTTCTGCACCGACGGTGGCGGCTTCGAAATCAACCTGTACGCCATCAGCAGAGGTGACCGATAGACCAGTGTAAGGCAAGTGGCGCTCGTCATGCAGACGCGCAAACACCCCGAGTTGGGTCAGCCATTGCACATTATGCTGGTGAATCGACGAAATGCGGATATCCCAGTCCTCGCCCACTTTGGGCGCAGCACCGGCTTCAATTAAGTGAACCTGATGGCCTTGTTTGGCGGCGCACAGTGCCGCAACCGCACCGACCATTCCGCCACCAACAATCACGATCTTCATAGCAACCTATCTTGGCATAATCATTAAAGCTCTCAGTACTATACCGCAGAATCATATCGATTGGTTTGCGAAGATGCTAAAATAGCGCTTGTTCATTGCCAATAAGCCCTTACACTGAATGACCGAATCTAACGGGTATGCACCACCACGAATTATTCTTGCCTCTAGCTTGGTGCTAGCGGCTGAGTTGTGCTTTGCTGGAGTAAGTGCATTGGTGAAGTATTTGAGTACCGATGTGGCTGCTGAACAGCTGGTGTTTTTTCGCAGTTTGATGGCATTTATCATCTTATTACCTTGGCTTTGGCGCAAAGGTTTCTCGGCTTTTCGCACCAGCGCTTGGCGCTTTCATCTAACCCGTGGCCTAGCCGGCGTTGCTGCGATGTATTTGTTTTTCTATGCGCTCGGTGTACTGCCCCTCGCCCATGCGACGCTTACGCTATTATTATCGCCTTTTATTATCCCCATAATTGGCCGCGTCTGGCTCGGTGAGCAAGTTCTTAAACAAACCTGGTTGGCAATTATTGTAGGGTTTGCCGGAGTATTTATTTTTCTCAACCCGCTTGGCCAGAACTTATCCCCGGTGCTCCTCGTTGCCTTCATTGCGGCGATCTTGGCCGCCTATACAAAAACCCTGATTCGGCGCATGTCACGCACTGAGTCATCAAGTAAAATCGTCTTTTACTTTGCTGCCATCGCGACGTTGGTGTCTGCCATACCTTTGCTTTGGCGCGGTGAAGCCCTTGCAACTGAACATCTAGTGGCAGTGATCGCGATGGGCGTACTCGCCGTATCCGGACAGCTGGCGATGACCAAAGCATTTGCTCTCGCACCGGCAGCTCGAGTCGGTGTGTTCACCTACAGCTCAGTGATTTTCGCCAGCCTTATCGGTTTTTGGATCTGGCATGAGGCCATTACGCTTTATATGATTGTTGGTGCACTCATCATTATCATGGCGGGCTATCTTGAGCTTCGCACACGTTCAAATCGATAATTCAGCGACAAAGTTGGCAGTTAGGGCTGCTTCAAGCTAAAATAACCGCCCTCTGTAATAACGAGATTAGGAACCAATGAGTAAGAAAATTTATATCAAAACTTGGGGTTGCCAAATGAACGAATATGATTCGTCAAAAATGGCAGATCTACTCCACGCAACCCATGGTTATGAGCCCGCGGCCGAACCAGAAGAGGCGGATTTGATCTTACTCAATACCTGCTCGATTCGCGAAAAGGCTCAAGAAAAGGTCTTTCATCAGCTGGGCCGTTGGAAAACCCTAAAAGACAAAAACCCAGACTTAATTATTGGGGTGGGTGGCTGCGTCGCATCACAAGAAGGCGAGCATATTCGTCAGCGCGCGCCTTATGTCGATTTGGTATTCGGACCACAGACCCTACATCGCTTGCCGGAAATGGTTAAACAAGTCAGCCACGACAAGCAACCTATGGTCGATATCTCGTTTCCAGAAATTGAAAAATTTGACCGCTTACCTGAACCGCGCGCTGAAGGCCCAACCGCATTCGTTTCAATTATGGAAGGTTGCAGCAAATACTGTACCTTCTGCGTGGTGCCGTATACCCGTGGTGAAGAAGTCTCACGCCCAGTCGATGATGTGTTACTCGAAATAGCGCAACTTGCCGAGCAAGGTGTGCGTGAAGTGAATCTGCTTGGCCAAAACGTTAACGCCTATCGCGGCGAGCATTTCGATGGTTCAATCTGCCGTTTCGCTGAGTTGTTGCACTTGGTGGCTGCCATTGATGGCATCGACCGTATTCGCTACACCACCTCGCATCCAGTTGAGTTTACTGACGATATCATCGAAGCCTATGCCACCATCCCTGAGTTGGTGAACCATTTGCACCTACCCGTACAGGCTGGCTCAGATCGCATTTTGACCATGATGAAGCGTGGTCACACAGCCCTCGAGTACAAAGCACAAATTCGGAAACTGCGTAAAATCCGGCCTGATATTGCGATGTCATCAGACTTCATTATCGGTTTCCCAGGCGAAACCGACGAAGACTTTATGGCCACCATGGATTTAATCCAAGCCATCGACTTTGATCTGAGTTTCAGCTTTATTTACAGCGCCCGCCCAGGCACGCCAGCCGCTGATTTGCCTGATGATGTGAGCGAAGAGACCAAAAAGCAGCGTCTCCACCTACTGCAACAGCGACTGAATCAGCAAGCACAGAATCATGCCCGCCGCATGCTTGGCACTGAGCAGCGGATTTTGGTCACCGGCCCATCGAAAAAGAACCCGATGGAACTCACTGGACGGACTGAAAATAACCGCGTGGTGAACTTCGAAGGGCAACCGGACATGATTGGTCAATTCGTTGATGTCACCATCACTGACGTCTTTGCGAATTCGCTTCGCGGTGAAGTGGTGCGCACCGAAGACCAAATGGGTCTGCGCGTTGATACCGCCCCAGCCACAATTTTGGCCAAGCAAAGCGCGCCGCAAGCCGATGCACTCGGGGTAACTAAAGTCACCCCTATGCCAACGAACAACGTAAATTAAGAGGTTAATTTGAGCCCCGCAGTAACCACTTTAGATATTGATTTAGAACCCGCAGACAGTCGTCGCCTCGCTAGCTTAACGGGGCCTTTTGATGCAAATCTCAAGCATATCGAGCGACGCCTCGGGGTCGAAATTAGTTACAAGCAAAATGCCTTTCGAATTCTTGGCCCCAATCAACCGGCCAACGCAACCGCAAAGATTCTCCGTGACTTATACGTAGAAACGGCTCCGGTTAAAGGACAAATGAAAGAAATTGAGCCGGATCAAGTTCACTTAGCCATTCAACAGGCGAACGTGCTTGAGCAAGGGCAGGAAGATCCGAGTGAAGATAAAATCACTCACATCAAGACCAAACGCGGCTTAATCAAACCGCGCAATCCGAATCAAGCACATTATGTTCGCGCGATTCTGAGCCATGATGTGAATTTCGGCGTAGGACCAGCTGGAACCGGGAAGACCTATCTTGCCGTTGCCTGTGCAGTGGATGCGTTAGAACGCCAGGAAATTCGGCGTATTTTGCTGACCCGCCCGGCTGTTGAAGCAGGCGAGAAACTCGGCTTTTTGCCGGGGGACTTAAGTCAAAAGGTCGACCCTTATCTGCGTCCACTTTACGATGCCCTATTCGAGATGCTCGGCTTTGAACGCGTCGAAAAACTTATCGAACGCAACGTGATCGAAGTTGCGCCGCTTGCATATATGCGGGGTCGAACTCTTAACGACGCGTTTATCATTCTCGATGAGAGCCAAAATACCACCTGTGAACAAATGAAAATGTTCCTGACCCGAATCGGCTTTAATTCGCGTGCAGTGATCACCGGGGATATTACCCAAGTTGACTTACCACGCGGGCAGAAATCGGGGCTACGACATGTCATCGAAGTGCTTAAAGATATCGAAGATGTAAGCTTTACGTTCTTCCAAGCAGGCGATGTTGTGCGTCACCCTGTGGTCCAACGGATCGTCCAAGCTTATGATAAATTCGAGCAAAACGATGCTAAGCCTTGATTTGCAGATTGCCGTTGACGACGCTAACTTACCCAGCGCTGCTGCGTTCGAACAATGGGTCAACGCCGCTTTAGTCGCTGCGCAACATAGCTCACAAGATAGCAGCGAAACCGAGCTCACGATTCGCTTAGTCGATGCCGCCGAAAGCCAAGCATTAAATGCCACTTACCGAGGCAAAGACGCCCCCACCAATGTCCTTTCGTTTCCATTTGATAACGAAGGGTTGCCGCCAGAATTGAGCCTGCCATTGTTAGGCGATTTGATCATTTGCGTCCCCGTGGTGAACGCAGAAGCTGCCGCTCAAGGTAAACCTGTCACGGCCCACTGGGCTCATTTAGTCATTCATGGCACCTTGCATTTGTTGGGCTATGACCATATAAAACAAACTGAAGCCGAAGTCATGGAAACGTTAGAGAAAGACATCATGGCAAAGCTGGGGTATCCTGACCCTTATCAGGATGAACTAGACATCGATACTGTGGAGCAAACACAAACTAATGAGCGACGATAATCCCCACTCTAGCAACGGTTCTGCGCAGAAAAGTTGGGCCACTAAATTACTCCAACTTTTTACCGGAGAGCCGAATAGCCGTGAAGAATTAGTCGACCTGATTCAAGACGCCGAAGAACGCGACTTGATCGACAATGACACCAAGGAAATGATCGAAGGTGTGCTTGATGTTGCGGAGCTGAAAGTTCGCGACATCATGGTGCCACGCTCACAAATGGTTACCATCGATATCAATCAGTCAGTGGAGTCATTTCTACCGATAGTGATTGAATCGCAACACAGTCGCTACCCGGTCGTCAGCGAAAACAAAGACCATGTCGATGGCATCCTGCTTGCCAAAGATCTCCTCGCTTATGGTTTCAATATGACCACAGAGCCCTTCTCACTCGAGAAAGTGATGCGCCCTGCAGTGATCGTGCCCGAAGGTAAACGTGTGGATGTGCTGCTCAAAGAGTTCCGTGAACAACGCTATCACATGGCCGTGGTCGTTGATGAATACGGCGGCATCTCGGGCTTGGTGACCATCGAAGATATTCTCGAAGAAATTGTCGGCGAAATTGAAGACGAAACCGACACAGATGAGGACAACAAAGCGGATATTCGCCGCATCAACGCCTCGCGTTTTTCGGTCAAAGCGCTCACCACTATTGAAGATTTTAACGAATACTTTAATACCGAATTTACCGACGAAGAGTATGACACGATTGGCGGCATGGTTGCCCATGGCTTTGGTCATTTACCCAAAATCGGTGAAGAAGTGCGTTTAGGTGATATCAGCTTTAAAGTAACCGCTGCGGACAAACGTCGCATTCAACAACTGCAAGTCACGCTGCATGAAGACAGCGTCGAGACTGCGAGCGACGCAACGTAACCTCAATGAACCCAACTGTTCCTCGTGCATGGCTTTCGCGCTTACTTGCCCTGTTGTTGGGGGCCAGCCTGGTTTTCGCGTATGCACCGTTTGGACACAGTTGGCTTACCCTCCCCGTCCTATTAGCGCTGCTGCTCTTGTTGCAATGGCAACCACTGCAGCAGGCTTGGCAACTTGGCTTTAGCTTTGGCTTAGGCTGGTTTAGTGCCGGGCTCAGTTGGATTTTTGTCAGCATTGATACCTTCGGCGGAATGCCGATATACGCCACCATTGGCGTTCTTGCCTTGCTATTTAGTTATCTCAGTTTATTCCCTGCCACCGCGCTTTGGTTATGGCGCCGCGCACAAAGCTGGCAAGCAGAGCTCGGGTATTGGAGCTTACCCCTTATCTGGTTATTATTTGAGCAGTTGCGTGGCACACTCCTGACCGGCTTTCCTTGGCTTCAGCTTGGCTATACACAGACCGATAGTTGGTTATCAAGTTATGCTGCATGGCTTGGTGTCGAGGGGATCACGGCAGTCTTATGGTTGCTGGCATTACTGATCCTCAAAGGTTGGCAACAACGCCGACTGCTGCTCGCTGGATTCGCGTTGATTCTCGTTTGTTTGCCGCCAGTACTTGACCTGCTCAAGCCCATCGAGCGTAACGGCGAGCATGCCAAGATCGCACTTATTCAAGGTAATATTGCACAAGAATTAAAATGGAACCCGGACCAGTATTGGCCCAACTTTACCCGTTACCGCAACCTGAGTGTTCCGTACCTCGCTGATCACGACATCGTTATCTGGCCAGAATCAGCGGTCACTATGCCAGAACCCTTTACTGATAATGCCTTGAGTGAACTTCATCAAGAGTTCGCTGAGAGTCAGACTGCGCTCATCACCGGTATTATTGATATCCAAGCGAATGACTACTTCAACAGTATGATCGTACTCGGCCAGGATGCGGACGCGGGCGTATTAGAGCCCTATCGGCACGGCCATAGTAACCGCTACAACAAACACCAATTACTCCCTATCGGCGAATTTGTGCCATTTGAAGACTTACTCCGGCCACTCGCCCCGTTATTTGACTTGCCGATGTCGTCGTTTACCCGCGGCGCCCTGCAACAAGCACCGCTGCGCGCCAGTGGCTTGCAGTTAACTGCGGCAATTTGTTACGAAATCGCTTTTTCCGAATTAATTCGGCAAAACCTCAGGAGTGCCAGCAACTTTATCGTGACCGTCAGTAACGATACCTGGTTTGGCGCCTCACATGGCCCCGCCCAGCACCTCCAGATTGCCCGCATGCGGGCAATTGAATTCGGCCGTCCGGTGCTGCGCGCAACCAATAACGGACTTACGGCAGTTATCGATGAAAATGGCCGAGAGCTTGCCCGGGCAGCACAATTTGAAGTCGCTACCTTGAGTACCAAAGTGCCCATTGTGCAAGGCTTTACCTGGTATCAGATGACCGGCTCGTGGAGTATTTTTGTGTTACTCCTCACAATCCTCGGGTTTATTGCTTTGAGCGTAGTCAAACGCCACGAAAATCAGTAAACTAAACAAAACAATCGTTTTGACCCTAACCTAAGAGAAGATGACCATGGAAAATATCATCGCCGCACTTATTTTCGCAGTGATCACAGCCGCCGGTACCTTGGGTATCAGCAGCCTTGGTATGGCCGCATTCCACACCGTTGAAGGTGACCGTGATGCGACCCAGCGTGAGCGTTTTGAATACTTATTCTTCGGCGTGGCAGGCCTCGTTGTGATGCTTCTAGCATGGTATGCCCTGTAACCATAAACATACCCTTTAAGCCGTCACATTAACCTAGTCGAGAGCCAAGTAGAGATGTCCAAATTGTTGTCTGAGCAGTACGATCCAGCTGAAATTGAAGCCAAAGTTCAAGCCCGCTGGGAACGTGACAAAGTATTCGAAGTCACCGAAGATCCAAGCAAAGAGAAATTCTATTGCTTGAGCATGTTCCCGTATCCAAGTGGCAAGCTCCACATGGGCCACGTGCGTAACTACACGCTCGGTGACGTAGTCTCGCGGTTTCAACGTTCACAAGGCAAAAATGTGCTGCAGCCGATGGGCTGGGATGCATTTGGACTACCTGCTGAAAATGCGGCAATTCAAAACAAGACTGCGCCAGCAAAATGGACCTACCAAAATATTGACTACATGCGCCAACAGCTGAAATCCCTTGGTTTTGGCTACGACTGGTCGCGCGAAGTCGCAACCTGTACCCCAGAGTATTACCGTTGGGAGCAGTGGTTCTTCACTAAGCTTTACGAGAAAGGCTTAGTCTACAAAAAAAATGCAACGGTTAACTGGGATCCGGTTGATCAAACCGTATTGGCCAACGAGCAAGTTATCGATGGCCGTGGTTGGCGCTCTGGCGCGAAAGTTGAGCAAAAAGAGATCCCACAGTGGTTTATCAAGATTACCGCTTATGCCGAGGAGTTGCTCAACGACCTTGACCAACTTGAAGGTTGGCCTGAGCAGGTCAAAACCATGCAACGCAACTGGATTGGCCGCTCAGAGGGGGTTGAAATTGACTTCTCAGTGGTCGATGACGCGCAACAACTCACCGTATATACCACTCGCCCAGACACGCTGTTTGGGGTGACTTACATGGCGGTTGCTGCGCAACATCCATTGGCACAAAAAGCGGCGGCATCAAATCCTGAGCTCGCTGCTTTTATCGACGAACTAAAAAATACCAAAATGGCTGAGGCTGAACTTGCCACAGCTGAAAAACGCGGTATGGACACCGGCATTCGCGCGGTGCATCCGCTTACTGGTGAGCAGATCCCCATCTGGGTCGCTAACTTTGTCTTGATGGACTACGGTTCAGGGGCAGTCATGGCTGTTCCTGCCCACGATGAGCGCGATTGGGAATTTGCCACTGCGTATCAGTTGCCAATCAAACCGGTTATCGAACCTGCCAGTGGCGAGGGTGATATCAGTCAAGCTGCGATCACCGAAAAAGGCACCGTGATTAATTCTGAAGGCTTCAATGGTCTAAGCAGCGCCGC
The DNA here is from genome assembly GCF_003987435.1 of Pseudidiomarina taiwanensis. Classification (GTDB taxonomy): domain Bacteria; phylum Pseudomonadota; class Gammaproteobacteria; order Enterobacterales; family Alteromonadaceae; genus Pseudidiomarina; species Pseudidiomarina taiwanensis. Next base: position 791,085 of record NZ_PIQG01000001.1, read on the forward strand.
TGCATTTGATGCGATTGCTGACAAGCTTGCTGAATTAGGGATTGGCCGGCGCCAAGTGAACTATCGCCTTCGTGATTGGGGTGTGTCACGGCAGCGCTATTGGGGTGCGCCTATCCCCATGCTCAACCTCGCCAATGGCGAGTCGGTGCCGGTGCCTGCGGATCAATTGCCGGTGCAACTACCTGAAGACGTGGTGATGGACGGCAATCAATCCCCCATAAAAGCCGACCCGCAATGGCGCCAAACGACATACAATGGCGAACCTGCAGAGCATGAAACCGATACCTTCGATACCTTTATGGAATCCTCTTGGTATTATGCCCGATACTGCAGCGCCAACTTTGAGCAAGGCATGCTCAATCCAGACCAAGCTAATTATTGGTTGCCCGTCGATCAATATATCGGCGGCATTGAGCACGCAATTTTGCATTTGCTCTACTCACGCTTCTTCCACAAATTGTTGCGTGATACCGGCTTAGTCGCCTCAGATGAACCCTTCAAACGCTTGCTCACTCAAGGCATGGTGTTAGCGGACAGTTATTTCCGCGAAGATGAAAGCGGCAAAATCACCTGGTATTCACCGCTTGAAGTTGAGGTTGAGCGGGATGATAAAGGCCGTATGAGCCGGGCTATTTTGCGTAGCGATGGTCAGCCAGTCGAATACGGCGGCATGACCAAAATGTCGAAATCGAAAAATAACGGTATCGACCCACAGGTCATGATTGATAAGTACGGTGCCGACACCGTGCGCTTGTTTATGATGTTTGCAGCACCTCCTGAAGCGACCCTTGAATGGTCAGATTCTGGGGTAGAAGGTGCGCAACGATTCTTGCGTCGGGTCTATCGTTTAGTCGCTGATTTCGTTGCATACCCAGAGCAGGACTGCGATAGCGACTGGAGCAAACTCACTGATCAGCAGCAGGATTTGCGCCGGGCAGTGCATCGTACGATTCAAAAAGTGACCGATGATTTTGGTCGTCGGCAACACTTTAATACCGCCATTGCGGCCATTATGGAGTTGCTCAATAGCTTGCAAAAAGCCAGCTTAGCGACAGCATCCGATCGCGCCGTAATGAAAGAAGCGTTAGATGCCTTAGTGGTTATGTTAGCGCCTGTCACACCGCATTTGAGTGAAGTTTTGTGGCAAGCACTTGGCCATCAAGACGACATCAACTTTGCGCCGTGGCCAAGTTTTGATGAAGCGGCCTTGGTTGAAACGAGTATTTTGATCGTGGTGCAAGTAAACGGCAAGGTTCGGGCAAAAATCACCGTGCCAGCAGATGCCGATGAAGCAACCGTCAAAGCCATTGCCCATCAAGATGAAAATGTAACCCGCTTCATTGCGGAGAAAACCATTCGTAAAGAAATTTACGTGCCCGGCAAACTCTACAATATTGTGGCAAATTAATGATGAGAAACGGCGTCCTTGCAATACTCTTAGTGCTGATGCTACAAGGCTGTGGCTTCCAACTGCGCGGCAGTTATGATTTACCTGCCGCGTTCCAGCAAGTCGCCGTGACTGCCCCGAAATTTAGTGAATTTGCCGATGTGCTCAAGCTGCAACTCGAGCAAGCTGGGGCGCAACACGCGGGCGCGCAGCCGAGTCTCACCATTGACATCGTCAGTGATCGACTCGATCGCCGCACCCTATCTCTCTCGAGTAGCGGTCAGGTCGCTGAGTATGAATTGATTTACACCGTCCAATACCAACTCGAGCTCAATGGTCAGTTAGGGGAAGTGAATCAAATTGAAGTCTTCCGCGATTATCAAGATGATCCTAACTTCGCCCTCGCCAAAACTCGTGAGCGCGAACTACTCGTTGCAGAAATGCGCATGGAAGCCGCGCGTATGCTCTTACAACGTGTCATCCAGCAAGTGTCGCAGACTGCGACTGACGCATAAAGGGGCGTGCCGTGCAGCTTTCCATTGGGCAACTGCAAACACAACTTCAGCAGCAGCCGCTCCCTGCACTGCTCTGCATCTTCGGGGATAGCCCATTACTGGTTGATGATGCCCTGCAACTGATTCGTGTTGCCGCCAAACAACAAGGGGTAGAAGAACGCCTCGCTTGGCGCCAAGACAAACAGTTTGACTGGCAGCAGCTGAACCACAGTAGCGATAGTCTATCGCTGTTCTCAAGTAAAAAACTGGTGGAATTAGAGCTCCCTGAGGGTAAGCCTGGACGTGACGGCGGCGAAGCCATCCGCAGCTACGCGGCGAGTCCCAATCAAGACCAGATACTGGTGTTATACGGCCCCAAACTGCGCCAAGACCAACAAAAAGCCAAGTGGTTTCAGGTCCTAAGTCAAACGGCCTGGACTGTTCAAGCCAATGCTCCGTACCGCGAACAATTGCCACGTTTTGTGCTCGACCGGGCCAAGCGCTATCAACTTACGCTGGCTGCAGATGCGGCCCAATTGATGAGTGATTGGTACGAGGGCAATCTACTTGCATTGGATCAGCAATTACAGAAATTAGCTTTAAGCGACTTAGCCAGCCCGATTGATGCCGCAGCGATTCGAGCCAGCGCCGAAGATCAAAGCCAATTCACCGTATTCGCACTCCAAGATGCTATCATCAGCGGTCAGACCGAACTCGCGCTCCGACGGTTACAACGGTTGCTCGAAGAAGGCGAAGAAGTCGCGATTATGAGTTGGATGCTACAGCGCGAGTGGCAAACCTTGCGCCAGCTCGAACAACATCTAGCGGCTGGCGGAAACTTTGCTCAAGCATGTAAAGCACTGCGCATTTGGCCCTCGCAGCAACAACACTATCAAGCGCTGTGGCAACGTTGCCAAAACCAGTTAGGTCAACTGAACCATTGTCTGGCAGCCCTTGAAACAGCGTATAAGCGCGACGATGGCGGTGATATCCAGGCACTCCTGACACATATTGTCTTGCTCTTTTGTAGCCCGGAGCGGGTAAAGGATCTGCAATTACCATGATGCGGGTCATTTTAGGGGGAACCTTCGACCCGATTCATAAGGGCCATGAAGAAGCACTTGCCAGTGCTGCCCACGAGCTAGGTGCTGAACAGGTAGTGTTACTGCCAAACGGTGTCCCACCCCATCGCCCGCAACCACTGGCTAGTACTGCACAGCGCTTGGCCATGGTTGAATTAGTGGCCGCGACGCATGCGAATTGGTCAGTTGAGCGCTACGAACTCGAGCAACAGCAACCCTCGTACATGGTCAAAACTCTGCGCGCACTGCGCCAGCGTTGGCCCAATGACAGCTTGGTGTTGCTTATCGGTGATGACGCCCTCGCAGGTTTAACCAGCTGGTATCAGTGGCAAGATTTACTGACCTATGCACACTTAGGTATTTTGCGACGCCCTGACCTCAAGCAACCGCTGCAAGTCGAGCTGGCCGAGTATGTGCAAACTCATCAAGTTGAAGCTGTAACCCAATTGCAGCAACACAAGGCTGGGTGCATTTATTTCACCGCGAGTACCATTCACCCCATTAGTGCCACAGCAATTCGTGCGAGCGTCGCTTCCCACGCCAGTGCAGACAACCTACTTAACCCCGCTGTGCGGGCCTATATCGAACAGCAACAGCTGTATCGATAGCTGATTTTTACGCCACAGTCGTGATAAACTGAGCGCAGTATAGATAACGGAGTAAGAAACCTTTGCAAGCTGAACAATTACGCGATTTTGTTATTGATAAAATTGAAGATCTTAAAGGCCGCGATATTCGCGTGCTCGACGTCCATGATCAAACGGATGTTGCCGAATTTATGGTGGTCTGTTCGGGCAACTCGAAAACTCATGTAAAAAGTATCGCAAATCACGTTGCCACCGAAGCCAAACACCAAGGAATTCCTCCTTTAGGTATCGAAGGCGATGATACCTCAGAGTGGGTTTTGGTTGATTTAGGTGATGTCATCGTCCATGTGATGCAAGAACCGATTCGCGACTTCTACGAGCTTGAAAAGCTTTGGAGCGCGCGTAAATGAAAATCCAGCTGATCGCAGTCGGACAAAAAATGCCGAGCTGGGTCAGTGACGGTTATACGCAATACGCCAAACGCATGCCGGCAGAATGTCAACTTGAATTAGTTGAAATCGCGGCCGGCAAGCGTGGTAAAAACGCCGATATCCAGCGGATCTTGCAGCAAGAAGGGCAAGCCATGCTCGCTGCCGTTGGCAAAGGCAATCGCATCGTTACCCTCGAAGTCACCGGCAAGCCTTGGTCAACGCCACAGTTGGCAGAGCGCTTAGCCACCTGGCAAATGACTGGACAGGATGTCAGCCTGCTCGTTGGTGGGCCTGAGGGGCTCGCCCCAGCTTGCCAAGCTGCCGCTGATGAGCGTTGGTCGCTGTCGAATCTGACCTTGCCACATCCTATGGTGCGTATCATTCTTGCTGAGAGCCTCTATCGTGCCTGGAGTGTCAACAGTAACCACCCCTATCATCGTGAATAACCATGTTGCAGCCACGTCGAACCCATATTCGTGATACCCAAGCAGAAGCTAGCTTGTTTGGCCGGCGGGTTTGGGTTGCCATGGCCATCGTGGTCCTCGTTTTCAGCATTTTGCTGAGTAATTTATATAAGTTACAAGTGTCTCAATTTGAGCAATTTCAAACCCGCTCAAATGACAATCGCATTAAAGTGGTCCCGATTTCACCCAACCGTGGTTTGATCTACGACCGCAAAGGTCGCTTGCTGGCTGAAAACGTGCCAGTGATGAGTCTCGAAATAACGCCTGAGCGCGTGGTGGATCTCGATAACACCCTCGCCCGCTTGCAGCAGCTCCTACAACTTGATGACAAAGTGATTGCGGATTTTCACGAAGCGCGGCGACGCGAACGGCGTTTTAACCAAGTCATTCTGCTTGATGATTTAAATGATGAACAAATCGCGAAATTGGCGGTGCGTCAACACGAATTTCCCGGAGTGAGTATCGAGGCGCGACTGGTCCGCTCCTATCCCCATGGTGAAGCCTTTACCCATGCCCTCGGTTATGTTGCCAAAATTAACCGCCGCGACTTGAACGCCCTACAAGAGCGTGGGCAAGGCGCTAACTACGCAGCGACCCGCACCATTGGCAAATTAGGTCTCGAGCGGTTTTACGAAGATTTATTACACGGCACTGTGGGTTACCGCCAAGTTGAGGTCGATATCCATGGCCGCAATTTGCGTACCTTATCCATTGAACCACCAATTCCTGGGCAAGATTTGTATCTCGAGCTTGATCTCGATTTACAAAAGTTTGCCTACGAGCTGTTGGGCGATCGCCGCGGCTCGATCGTCGTTATCGACCCACGTGATGGCGGCGTATTAGCCATGGTCAGTAAGCCCAGTTATGACCCCAACTGGTTCGTACGCGGGATTTCTTATCAGCAATATCAGTCATTGTTGCAGTCAAAACATTCACCGCTACTAAACCGCTCCACCCAGGGGGGCTACCCACCGGCTTCGACTATCAAGCCACAAATTGCGGTATTGGGGCTCGAAGAAGGGATCATCGAAGAGGATACCCAAATTTGGGATCCCGGTTGGTTTGAGATTAAAGGCGTCGACCACCGCTATCGTGACTGGTTGAGTTGGGGCCATGGCTGGGTCGATGTCAATGATGCGATTGTCGAAAGTTGTGACACCTTCTACTACGATTTAGCGCTGAAACTTGGCATCGATACTATTTCAGGATTCATGAGCCAATTTGGTTTTGGTGAAACCACCGGACTCGATTTGTTTGAAGAATCCGCAGCGGTGATGCCATCGCGCGGATGGAAACGCGCTCGTTTTAATGAACCTTGGTATGCCGGTGAAACTGTTTCGATCGGAATTGGTCAGAGTTACTGGACCGCAACGCCAATTCAGTTGGCCGTCGCCACCGCCGCTACCATAAATCGTGGCAAACGCGTGGTGCCACGATTATTAGGTGAAATCGTCGATGGGCCGATTCGTTTACCCGCAGTCAGCGAAGAAGCGGAACCCATTATTTTGCGCGACCCAAGTCATTGGGATGTGGCCATTAAAGGCATGAACGATGTCGTCGATAAGGTGAAAGGAACCGCCCACAATGCATTTCGCGGCGCCAGCTATAGTTCCGGTGGTAAAACTGGGACAGCGCAGGTCATTAGTATTGGCCAAGATGAAGAATATGTTGAAGAAGAAATTGCTGAAAAATTTCGGGACAACGCCATGTATGTTGGTTATGCGCCACAAGAGAACCCCGAAATTGTAGTGGTTTTCACCGTTGAAAATGCCGGTGGTGGCGGACGTATTGCGGCACCAAAGGCTCGTGAATTGATGGACTTTTATTTCGAAAAGGTAAGAACCGATGCGGACCAGTGACGAGCGCCAGCGCAATCCATGGCTGCAACGCTTCCATATTGATGGCCCTTTGTTTGTCGCGCTCTTGATTATGGCTGGGATCAGCATGGTCACTGTCTACTCTGCTGCCGGTGAAAATATGGCAATGCTTGAGCGGCAAGCGGTTCGAATTGGCCTTGCTTTTGTCGCTATGCTGGTCGTCGCCCAAGTCCCACTGGCGGTGATTCATCGCTGGTCGCTGCCCCTATTCGCAGTCGGAATTGTGCTATTACTCGGAGTTTTGCTGTTTGGTGAATCCAGCAAAGGCGCTCAGCGTTGGCTTGACCTTGGCCCTGTTACCATTCAACCGTCGGAGCTGATGAAACTTGCAGTCCCTATGGCAATCGCTTGGTTCATCGCTGAACATGGTCTACCTCCGCGGCTGACACGACTCGCTGCTGCCTTTTTGCTGCTGATGATTCCCACCCTAATGATTGCCAAACAACCGGACCTCGGAACCTCGTTGTTGATAGCAAGCTCGGGAATATTTGTGCTGTTCTTAGCCGGAATGAGTTGGCGTTTGATCACCTTCTTGGCTGTTGCCGCCAGTGCCTTTTTGCCGGTGCTATGGCTGTTTTTAATGCATGACTATCAGCGCCAACGGGTGTTAACCTTTCTTGACCCAGAGCGTGACCCACTTGGCGCAGGCTATCAAATTATTCAATCTAAAATTGCGATTGGCTCAGGTGGCATCGAAGGCAAAGGCTGGCTGCAAGGCACTCAATCACAACTGGAATTTTTGCCTGAACGGCATACCGACTTTATCTTCTCAGTGTTTGCTGAAGAGTTCGGCCTACTGGGCGTTATCGGCCTGTTTTTGGTGTACGGCTATATTATTTTCCGCGGCCTTCAGATCGCGCTGCGGGCGCAGCAAGTTTATCAAAAACTTCTCGCCGGAAGCCTCACCCTTACCTTCTTTGTTTATATTATGGTAAATATTGGCATGGTCTCTGGGCTATTACCGGTAGTTGGCGTACCCTTGCCGCTCGTAAGCTATGGCGGAACCTCTATGGTCACACTACTGACTGGGTTTGGCCTGTTAATGGCAATTGCCACTGACCGCCGTTTGGTGATGCGAAATATCTAAGGATGATGAAATGAAAACCCTAACTTGGCTGTCCACACTAGCACTTACCGCTGCGCTAAGCGCCCCAAGTAGCTTTGCCAATACCGAACAAGCAGAACAAAGTTTTATTGCTGAAACAGCGCAAAAGTATCAGCTCGAGCCCGAACAAATCGCCCAATGGCTTAGCCAAGCCGAGCTGAATCAAGAGGTTCTTGACGCCATTCAGCGCCCATGGGAAGCCAAACCTTGGCATCAATATTACCCAATTTTCCTCACCGAGAAGCGTCTCAATGCCGGTCTCAAGTTTTGGCAACAACATCAAGCTGAACTTGCGCGCGCCGAGCAGGAGTTTGGGGTTCCGGCGGAAGTTATCGTTGCCATCATTGGCGTTGAAACCTTTTATGGTAGCTACAAAGGTAAATACCCTGTCCTCGATGCGCTTTATACCCTTGGTTTTCACTATCCACCGCGGGCCAAATTTTTCCGTTCAGAACTTGGTCATTTATTCGCCCTTGCCAACGAAGAAGGTTTTGATATCGCAGCGCTAAATGGCTCTTATGCCGGAGCCATGGGTTATGGCCAATTTATCTCCTCCAGCTATCGCGCTTATGCGATCGATTTTGACGGGGATAATATTCGCGATCTACTCAATAATCCGGTCGATGCCATTGGCAGTGTTGCGAATTATTTCGCTCGGCATGGCTGGCAGCCAAATGCCCCGGTCGCATTTGAGCTCGTTGCCAACGAGACCCATGGCGCGCTCGTTAAGGAAGGTCTCAAACCGAGCCAAACAGTGGCAGAGTTGCAGGCCCAAGGGTTGCAACTACCCAGCAATGTAACGCTCACTGACTCAGCCAAAGCACAAGTGTATGCGTTTGAGCAGGCAGAGGGCGAAGACTACTGGCTGGGCCTGCAGAACTTTTACGTCATCACCCGCTACAACCATAGCCCGTTATATGCCATGGTCGTACATCAGTTCAGTCAACAACTGCGTGAGTCGATGAGCCCATGAACAGCGCGGTCAAAGTTTGCCTCAGCCTGCTCTTGATAAGCCTTTTAGCCAGTTGCGCGAAAGGCCCGAACCATGGCCGCTATAGCCAAAAATATGACAGCATTCCAGATCGCCTCCCGAGTGCCGCGGAGCTGGTCGAGCCAACCCCAAAAGTTGAACCGCCGAGCCGTCAAGGCAACCGCGACTATGAACTGTTTGGTCGCACCTGGCGAGTCATGTCAGATGCGCGCGGCTTCAGCGAAACAGGTGTCGCCTCTTGGTACGGTGAGAAGTTTCATGGTCACCTGACCTCCAATGGCGAAATTTACGACATGTATGCTATGAGCGCAGCGCATAAAACCCTGCCGCTGCCGACCTATGTGCGAGTGACGAATCTGAATAATGACCAAAGTGTGGTGGTGCGAGTAAACGACCGTGGGCCCTTCCATGACGATCGCATTATCGATCTCAGTTATGTCGCTGCTTATAAAATCGGCATGCTCGATACGGGAACGGCACCGGTGCGCGTCGAGGCCTTGCATCCGCCACTCCAACCAAACCAGTTGTTAACCGCAACGCCACTTGAGCCAGCTGAATTACCGCCGCAATACTTTATCCAAGTTCACGCGGGAGGAAATCTCGAACGGCTGAGTCAAGAAGCCGCGCGTTTACAAGAAATATACCAAGTTCCTGCAACTACTCAGCCAAATAATGGTCTATATCGACTCGTCCTTGGACCTTTTGCTGCACCGCAAACCGATATTTTGCTGGCACAACTACGGGCCGATGGATTTACCGGAGTTTTTCGCGTGCAAGTGCAGGAGTAACTGCACATTCGTACTAATAAATGGTACGATTCGCACTTCATTTTAGGCATGAGAAACGTAGAGAATTTACACATGGGAAGTTTTGTTCGTCAGTTCGTTCAAATCGTTATCGTCGCCACTGCATTACTTGGCTATACCGCTAGCGCAGCGATTGTTCCACCGCCACCTAAAGTCAATGCAAACGGCTATATTTTGGTCGACTACACGACCGGTCAAGTAATTATGGAAGGCAATGCTGATGAGCAATTGTCACCTGCTTCACTGACGAAAATGATGACCAGCTATATCATTGGGCGCGAAATGCAAGCAGGCCGCATTGCCAACGATGACTTAGTCACCATCAGCGAAAACGCTTGGGCGAAAAACTTCCCTGAATCATCAAAAATGTTTATCGAAGTTGGCAAGCAAGTTTCCGTCGCAGAACTGAATCGCGGTATCGTCATCAGCTCAGGTAATGATGCGTGTGTTGCGATGGCCGAACATATCGCGGGCAGTGAGTCAGCCTTTGCCGACTTGATGAATGCCTATGCAGCAGAGCTTGGCTTAAGCGGCACTAACTTCATGAACAGCCATGGCTTGCCCGACCCTGATCAATACACCACGGCTCGAGATATGGCCACACTTGGAATTGCACTTATTCGTGACGTTCCTGAGGAGTACGCCCTTTACGCTGAGAAATCATTCACCTACAACAACATCAAGCAATACAACCGTAACTCACTGTTATGGGACCGCAGCATGAATGTTGATGGGATCAAAACCGGGCATACCTCAGAAGCAGGTTATAGCTTAGTCTCTTCAGCAGTAGAGGGCGACACCCGCCTAGTTGCTGTGGTGATGGGCACAGCTAGCGAGCAAGCACGTAAAGTCGAAAGCAAAAAACTTCTTAATTACGGCTTCCGCTACTACGAGACAGTCAAAGCCTATGCCGCAGGCGATAGCTTCGTGGAACATCGCATCTGGGGAGGTGAGCAAGACACCATTCAGTTGGGTGTAGCCGAAGATGTGGTGGTGACGCTACCACGCGGTCAGCGGGACAATCTGCAAGCGAATTTTGAGCTCAGTCAAGAGCTTGAAGCGCCATTAGAAAAAGGCACTCAAGTTGGTATGGTGTATCTCCAACTTGATGGTGAAGATGTTGCCAGCTTCCCTTTGGTCACCCTCAACTCAGTTGCTGAAGGTGGCTGGTTCAAGCAACTTTCAGATTGGGCTGCGAAGAAGTTTAGCGACGAATGAACATAGTCTATTTAAACGGTAGCTGGGTTGCTGCCGAAGATGCAAAAGTCTCGGTTTTTGACCGAGGCTTTTTGTTTGCGGATGGTATTTATGAGGTGGTGACAGTTTATAGTGGTCGCCCTTTCCTGCTCGATGAGCATTTGCAACGCCTGCAGCGCTCGCTCAAGGCATTGCACTTGCAACATGCCCTCGACCTTGATTATCGACAGCTAATTGCACAATTAATTGAGCGTAACCAAGTTGATAATGGCTTAGTCTATATTCAAGTGACCCGCGGTGCCGAAGCACAACGCTCGCACCTGCCACAAACAGAGATGACGACGCCCACGATATTCGCCACTGTTTCACCGCTCACACCGCATTGGGACACTCCTGAGCCAGTACGGGTCTGTTTGTTGGAAGACATTCGTTGGCTGCGCTGCGACATTAAGAGCATCAGTCTGCTCGGCAATATTATGCTCAAACAAGAGGCCGCCAACCGTGGTGGCGCCGAGGCAATTCTGCATCGCAATGGCAGTATCACCGAAGGCACCTCAGCAAACTATTTTGCCGTGCGTGACGGCAAACTCTGGACTGCGCCAGCTGACCACTTGATTTTACCCGGTATCACCCGCATATGGACTATTGAGCTTGCTCGACAGTGCGGTATCGAAGTCATTGAACAAGCCTTCACTGTTAACGACTTAGATACTCTTGATGAGCTCTTTTTAACGAGCTCAAGTCGAGAGATTCAACCTGTCGCGCAAATTGATGATAAAATCATCGCAGCAGGTCGAGTGGGACCGATAACCCAACGGTTAATCGAAGCCTTTCACGACAGTAAACGGCGTCATCTGGAACAGTAATCATGCAGAAAACACGTTTTGATGAACTGGTAGACTTCCCCTGCCACTTCACTTTTAAAGTGATGGGTGTGGCAACCGAGAGCTTACCAGAACAAATTATTGAAGTAGTGCAACAACATGCACCGGGCGATTATTCCCCCACGGTAAAACCAAGTAGCAAAGGCAACTACCACTCCGTCTCAATTAGTATTCGAGTGGAAAGTCAAAGCCATATCGAAACACTTTATACTGCCCTCGCAGCGATCGAAGATGTCCGCTATGTGCTCTAAATTAGTGGTGCGTAACCTTGGTCGGCAGCCTTACGAGCCGATCTGGCACGCAATGCAACAATTCACCGATAACCGTGATGGCCAAACGGCTGACGAGATTTGGTTGCTCGAGCACGACCCAGTGTTTACGCAAGGGCAAGCGGGCAAGGAAGAGCACCTGCTTGCGCCTGGTGATATCCCCGTGGTGAAAGTCGATCGCGGCGGTCAAGTCACCTATCACGGTCCTGGCCAACTCGTCGTCTACTTTTTGCTCGATATTCGCCGGCGCAAAATGGGCGTCCGACAACTGGTCAGCCATATCGAACAAAGCATCGTGGCGCTGATGGCAGACTATGGCGTTGAGGCAGCGCCGCGCGCTGATGCTCCCGGAGTTTATGTCGATGGCGCTAAACTATGTTCACTTGGTTTGCGTATAAGAAACGGCTGCTCATTTCATGGGCTGGCGTTAAATGTTAATATGGACCTCGCGCCGTTTTTGCGGATTAACCCATGTGGGTATGCTGGCATGCAAATGGTGCAAAGTAGTGATTTAGGCGGCCCCCAAACGGTGCAAGACGCTGCCGAGAAATTAACGGACTGTATTTTAGCCGAGCTCGATTACGAGCAAGCAATTCATGTAACAGGACTCGCAAAAGATTATGAGTAAACCCGTACGCGTTGAACCTGGAGTCAAACTCCGTGATGCCGATAAAATGGCACTTATCCCCGTTAAAATCGTTCCGACTGAGCGCGACCAAATGTTGCGTAAGCCGGAGTGGCTAAAGGTTAAGTTACCCGCTTCAACGCAACGCATCGACGAAATCAAACAAGCGATGCGCAAACATGGTCTGCACTCGGTATGTGAAGAAGCATCTTGTCCAAACTTACCTGAATGCTTCAATCACGGCACTGCAACCTTTATGATCCTTGGCGCTATCTGTACCCGCCGCTGCCCATTTTGTGATGTTGCCCATGGTCGGCCATTGCCGCCCGATCCAGAAGAGGCGGTCAAACTCGGTCAAACTATCCGTGATATGAAAGTAAAGTATGTGGTAGTGACCTCAGTTGATCGGGATGATCTGCGCGATGGTGGTGCCCAACACTTTGCTGATTGTATCCGCGAAATTCGCGCACACAGTCCGGGTATTCAAGTCGAGGTTCTGGTTCCTGACTTCCGTGGACGGATGCAAGTTGCGCTCGATATTCTGACAGCTGAGGCGCCTGACGTCTTTAACCACAATCTTGAGACCGTGCCACGCATGTACAAAGCAGCTCGCCCTGGCGCAAATTATCAATGGTCGCTCGATTTATTGAAAAATTACAAAGCCGCTCGTCCAGATATCCGGACTAAATCTGGACTGATGGTCGGTCTTGGTGAAACCAACGAAGAAATCCTTGAAGTGATGCGTGATCTGCGTGCTCACAACGTCGATATGCTGACCATTGGACAATATTTGCAGCCAAGCCGTCACCATCTACCGGTAACGCGCTACGTCACCCCTGATGAGTTTGAAATGTTCCGCGTAGAAGGCGAAAAAATGGGCTTTACCCACATCGCTAGTGGCCCTCTCGTGCGTTCATCTTATCATGCTGACCTACAAGCAGCGGGAAAGGAGGTTAAATGAGTACCTTAATTTGGTGTTTATTGATTGCGGGATTATTACCTATTGCTGCAAAGGCCCCTGTCGTGTTCTTCCAAAACAAAGACAATGGCTACGACAATCGCCACCCACGCGCACAACAGCAACGCTTAACTGGGGTTGGCGCACGCGCAGTGGCGGGTCATTACAATGCCTTTGAAGCGTTTCCTCTGTTTGCGGCGGCGGTATTATTAGTTATCGCAACAGACCAAATCACAGCCCTAAATCAAACCCTTGCTGTAGCATTTGTGGCGCTTCGTATCGCCTATCAAATTCTCTATCTGATGAATTGGGATAAGCTACGCAGCCTAGTATGGCTATTCGCCCTGCTGTGCCCAGTTGTGATGATTGCTCAGACCGCGATTCAGATTTAATTTACGAGCATGCTCTAGCGAGAGCCCCTCTGATGTTTCGGAGGGATTGCAGTAACACTATCCATACCCCAAACGGTATCGTTCACATACCCTGCTGGATCAGTCCCCACCAGCGCTACGTGAACTGGAAGCGTTTAAGTGTGTTCTTCGACTACCCGGTCGAGATACGCAAAGCTATCTACACCACCAATGCCATTGAGTCCCTAAACGCGTCACTGCGCAAAATCACCAAAACTCGCAGGTCATTCACGAACGATGAAGCCGTGATGAAGGTTCTGTACTTAGCCTTGCATCAGGCTTCAAAAAAGTGGACGATGCCCATACGAAACTGGAAACCGGCCATGGCGCAGTTCGAGATTATGTACCAAGATCGGATTTAATAGTGCAAATAGCCATTTACACAAAATTTTTTACAGTCTCGCAGTCAGAACCTTCTGTAACTTCTATAGATACATTTTCAAGATTCTGAAGTACCTTGATAAGCTGCTTTACAACTCGATTTGCATCTTCTTTTCCTTGTTCAGAATACACCGCTAACCGAACGCAATTTGCATTTATCAAGTTCCCAATCATGATAAAGGACTTCCCTTCATCTGCATAAAGGGTTGATTGGAATTGATTTGTTTTTGCGAAGTGCTCTGCATTACCAGCAGATGATTTCACGGTAAAACCAAGAGTTTTAGACAGCTCCTCAACTTTTGTGCTGACGAGCGGAGCCATTTTGGACTCTGCTACAACCAAGCTAACCACCGCTTGTGGTGAGTAAGTGGTTTTGGAGCACCCAGTTAGTAACGCCATAATTGCTACCATCACTATTTTAAATTTCATTAGTACTTAGGTCCTTTCATTAAATCACTTCTCAATTGTTGCCTAAATTGAGCTTCACGACGAAGAACACCCCTGCCGTCACTGCTAAGTAATAAAACCCGTGTAGTGGCAGAATAAACCCGAACACCATTTTAGGTGGTAGTATTACTCCTAACGAAGAGGTGTTCAATGACAAGAAGACAACGTCGAACGTTCAGCGCAGACTTCAAACATGATGCGGCTAGCTTGGTACTCGATCAAGGTTATAGTTTCGCTGAAGCATGTCGAGCGGTGGATGTTCATGAAAATACGCTGCGTAATTGGGTGCAGCAGTTGGAAAATGAACGAGGTGGTGTGACGCCAAAAAGTAAGGCGCTATCACCGGAACAGCAACGTATTCAAGAGCTCGAAGCTCGGGTAGATCGACTAGAGCGAGAAAAATCGATTTTAAAAAAGGCTACCGCTCTCTTGATGTCCGACGACCTGAAATCTACGCGCTGATAGACCGGTTAAGGGAGCATGAAACGACAGCATTGGTCTGTTCAGCATTGGTCTGTTCAGCATTGGGCGTTGGCGTCAGCAGTTACTATGAACGGCGTAAACGGCGTCCGCAAATAGAAGCAAAGCGACGGTTACTAAGGGCTCGTGTGAAGCGGTTGTTTATTAAAACGCGCAACTCAGCGGGCACTCGTACCTTGGTAGATATGCTGAAAGACGAAGTCATCATCATGGGACGGTTCAAAGTTGGCCGCTTGATGAAAGAGCAAGGCTTGACGAGTAAACAACCTGGTCCTCATGTTTATAAGACGGCGAATGTTGAACGACCGGATATTCCAAACCAGTTGAACCGTGAGTTCGACGTTGATGCTCCCAACAAAGTTTGGTGCGGCGATATCACCTACATCTGGACAGGCTCTAGTTGGCATTATTGCGCGGTTGTCATCGATTTGTTTGCTCGCCGAGCCATTGGTTGGTCAATGTCGCCACGACCTGATGCTGAGCTCGCTGCACGAGCCCTAGATATGGCGTATGAGATGCGTGGAAAGCCAAAAGGCGTGATGTTCCATAGCGATCAAGGCGCTCAATATGGCGCGCGTAAGTTCCGCCAACGGCTGTGGCGTTATCAAATGGTACAGAGCATGAGCCGTCGCGGAAATTGTTGGGACAACAGCCCCATGGAGCGTGTTTTTAGAAGTTTAAAGTCTGAATGGATGCCAACGACTGGCTACCGTTCAGCAGTTGAAGCAAAACGCGATGTGAGTTACTTCCTAATGAACTATTACAACTGGGAACGACCGCATCAATTTAATGATGGACTGCCACCGGCAAAAGCTGAGAAATTAACTAAAAAGGTGTCCGGGTTTTGTTGACCACTACAAAGGGAGTTATCCCCCCTACCAAGCAAAGCGAATCAATTCTTAATACAGCTACCATTATCTCCGTATATCGCTATATACCAGTGAGGGTTACCATTGATTTGCTCGATATATGCAACATGGTTTTTAAGGTTGCTTAGATAATTATCAGAATTTATGTACTCAACGGTTAAACCGCATCCATCTGTTGACAAACCATATGAATCTATAATGAATCTAACATTGTCTATTTCACTGCGATTGATTTTACCTCTTAGGACTGATATTTTTTTAAGATTAGCTTGTATAAGCAACCCAACTAACCTGCGATAAACCTCACCTTTAAATTTATCTTCATCCGAAGTATCAACCACATCTATTTTTACGTCCTGCTCAAGAACGCTCACAATTTGCATGGCTGTTTCACTATTAGCTCCCCACCATTGGGTAGCTATAGATTTATCCATTTTTGAGCAGCTAGGGATGCTAAAAATCAACAGGATTAGAGCAAAACATTTAATCCTATTCATAGTGTCACCTCACAAATTCATCGTTTGTTTTTATGTGAAAATAATCCCAGCCCCGCATTATGTGAAATGAGTCGCCTATATTATCACCAAACGTCCAACCCGACATAACCTCTCTGCGCACTTGGGTAGCTCGTATAGGTGAAAAAGCCCCGGAAACTAGTGATACAGCCGCTTCTAATTTATTGCCCCCGCCCTGCCTGAATGCCTGATTAGCTCCAGCCCCAGTGACTGATGCGTTTAGTGAGAACCCATACGCAGCAGCTATTACGCCAAAATGAAAGTTACCAAATTCATCCAATTGCTCCGTAGTAAACAAACCTGATTCCAGCAATTTTTTATTGTTTTTGTAATCCCAGTCGCCAAACGTAATAACCTTATCTTTCCATTTCAAAAAATCTGACAGCCCCATCTCAGATGCTTGCCTAATATTTTCCGACAGGTCAATTTCACCAACACGAAGTATCTCACCATATTTTTCTTCGACAAATTCGTCGGCCTTTATTTGTCGCTCGGAGCGTCCATCTTGCTGCCCACCGCTTACATTGGTACCACTCGCCTGCTCCGCAGGTGCACCAATAGCAGATATGGTCATCATTCCCGTGCTGTTATTGACTGAGGCTGTCACACCATTTTTACTGGCCGAGACTTTTTCAATTCGGGTGACCGTATCGCCACCTTGGTCGAGGTAGCGGTTGCCTT
>NZ_PIQG01000007.1 GCF_003987435.1 Pseudidiomarina taiwanensis
GGATAGGAGCCTGGCAGTGACCTACTCTCACATGGGGAATCCCCACACTACCATCGGCGCGGAAGCGTTTCACGTCTGAGTTCGGAATGGAGTCAGGTGGTTCCACTTCGCTATGGCCGCCAGGCAAAACTGGTCAACAAGATGAATAACTGATTGCGCTAAAACGCCACTCTCTCGTCTCACCTTCGGTAAAGGCTCGAACTTACATACTTGGCTTTACGCCTAAACTTATCCAAAACACCTTCGGTGTTGTATGGTTAAGCCTCACGGGCAATTAGTACGGGTTAGCTTAACGCATTACTACGCTTCCACACCCCGCCTATCAACGTCGTCGTCTACAACAACCCTTTAGAGCACTTACGTGCTAGTGAGAGCTTATCTCGAGGCTCGCTTCCCGCTTAGATGCTTTCAGCGGTTATCGATTCCGAACATAGCTACCGGGCAGTGCCACTGGCGTGACAACCCGAACACCAGAGGTTCGTTCACTCCGGTCCTCTCGTACTAGGAGCAACCCCTCTCAACTCTCAAACGCCCACGGCAGATAGGGACCGAACTGTCTCACGACGTTCTAAACCCAGCTCGCGTACCACTTTAAATGGCGAACAGCCATACCCTTGGGACCGACTACAGCCCCAGGATGTGATGAGCCGACATCGAGGTGCCAAACACCGCCGTCGATATGAACTCTTGGGCGGTATCAGCCTGTTATCCCCGGAGTACCTTTTATCCGTTGAGCGATGGCCCTTCCATTCAGAACCACCGGATCACTATGACCTGCTTTCGCACCTGCTCGACGTGTCTGTCTCGCAGTTAAGCTGGCTTGTGCCATTACACTAACCGTACGATGTCCGACCGTACTTAGCCAACCTTCGTGCTCCTCCGTTACGCTTTGGGAGGAGACCGCCCCAGTCAAACTACCCACCAGGCACTGTCCTCAACCCCGATAAGGGGCCCAAGTTAGAACATCAAACATACAAGGGTGGTATTTCAAGGATGGCTCCACGTCAACTAGCGCCAACGCTTCTAAGCCTCCCACCTATCCTACACATGGAGGTTCAATGTTCAGTGCCAAGCTGTAGTAAAGGTTCACGGGGTCTTTCCGTCTAGCCGCGGGTACACCGCATCTTCACGGCGATTTCAATTTCACTGAGTCTCGGGTGGAGACAGCGTGGCCATGGTTACACCATTCGTGCAGGTCGGAACTTACCCGACAAGGAATTTCGCTACCTTAGGACCGTTATAGTTACGGCCGCCGTTTACCGGGGCTTCGATCAAGAGCTTCGCTTACGCTAACCCCATCAATTAACCTTCCGGCACCGGGCAGGTGTCACACCCTATACGTCATCTTTCGATTTTGCAGAGTGCTGTGTTTTTAATAAACAGTCCCAGCCACCTGGTCACTGCGGCCAGCTCCAGCTCATCCCGATAGGGAGTCACCAGCTCTGGCGTACCTTCTCCCGAAGTTACGGTACTATTTTGCCTAGTTCCTTCACCCGAGTTCTCTCAAGCGCCTTAGTATTCTCTACCTGACCACCTGTGTCGGTTTCGGGTACGGTCAACATGTACCTGAAGCTTAGAGGCTTTTCCTGGAAGCAGGGCATCAACAACTTCGCACCCGTAGGTACTCGTCTCGTATCTCAGTCTTAGCAGCCCGGATTTTCCTAAGCCGCCAACCTACATACTTTCACCGGGATAACCAACACCCGGCTTGCCTAGCCTTCTCCGTCCCCCCATCGCAGTACATGTCGGTTCAGGAATATTAACCTGATTCCCATCGACTACGCCTTTCGGCCTCGCCTTAGGGGCCGACTTACCCTACCCTGATTAGCATGGGATAGGAAACCTTGGTCTTCCGGCGTGCGGGTTTTTCACCCGCATTATCGTTACTCATGTCAGCATTCGCACTTCTGATACCTCCAGCAGACTTCTCAATCCACCTTCAACGGCTTACAGAACGCTCCCCTACCCAGCAAACAAGTTGCTGCCGCAGCTTCGGTGCATAGCTTAGCCCCGTTACATCTTCCGCGCAGGCCGACTCGACTAGTGAGCTATTACGCTTTCTTTAAAGGGTGGCTGCTTCTAAGCCAACCTCCTAGCTGTCTGAGCCTTCCCACATCGTTTCCCACTTAGCTATGACTTGGGGACCTTAGCTGGCGGTCTGGGTTGTTTCCCTCTTCACGACGGACGTTAGCACCCGCCGTGTGTCTCCCGGATAGTACTCACTGGTATTCGGAGTTTGCATGGGGTTGGTAAGTCGGGATGACCCCCTAGCCCAAACAGTGCTCTACCCCCAGTGGTATTCGTCCGAGGCTCTACCTAAATAGATTTCGGGGAGAACCAGCTATCTCCGGGCTTGATTAGCCTTTCACTCCGAGCCACAGGTCATCTCCTAATTTTTCAACATTAGTGAGTTCGGTCCTCCAGTTGATGTTACTCAACCTTCAACCTGCCCATGGCTAGATCGCCCGGTTTCGGGTCTATACCTTGCAACTAAGCGCCCAGTTAAGACTCGGTTTCCCTACGGCTCCCCTATGCGGTTAACCTCGCTACAAAATATAAGTCGCTGACCCATTATACAAAAGGTACGCAGTCACACCACGAAGGTGCTCCTACTGCTTGTACGTAGACGGTTTCAGGTTCTATTTCACTCCCCTCGCCGGGGTTCTTTTCGCCTTTCCCTCACGGTACTGGTTCACTATCGGTCAGTTGGGAGTATTTAGCCTTGGAGGATGGTCCCCCCATATTCAGTCAAGATAACACGTGTCCCGACCTACTCGTTTTCACATTCATGGCACCGTCGTGTACGGGACTATCACCCTGTATCGTCAAGCTTTCCAGCTTGTTCCACTAACACCATGATTGCTTAAGGGCTAATTCCCGTTCGCTCGCCGCTACTAGGGAAATCTCGGTTGATTTCTTTTCCTCCGGGTACTTAGATGTTTCAGTTCTCCGGGTTCGCCTCTTACACCTATGAATTCAGTGCAAGATACTCTGCAAGCAGAGTGGGTTGCCCCATTCGGAAATCCATGACTCAAGCGGCTCTTACTGCCTCATCATGGCTTATCGCAAGTTAGTACGTCCTTCATCGCCTCCAACTGCCAAGGCATCCACCGTCTACGCTTATTCACTTAACCATACAACCCGAAAATGTCTTTTCGGACGTAAAGTTTAGGTCGTTCGCTGTACACAAGTTCGATACGCCTCTACCAAAATGGTTGATTCAAGTAGAGTGGCATTTCATTTCTTTATTACAATCAGCTTGTTCATCTTGTTAAAGAGCACGTAACACATCGTTACCGTTAAACCTGCTTCATAAAACAGCCTTAACCCTAACGACGTCCTTAAGAAGAAGTGGTGGAGCCAAGCGGGATCGAACCGCTGACCTCCTGCGTGCAAGGCAGGCGCTCTCCCAGCTGAGCTATGGCCCCGACTTAGGCAGGACAGGTGCACTCAAACCCGCTGAGCTACAGACCCAGTTTCTTCTTAAGCGTTTTATCAAACCAAACAATCTGTGTGAGCACTTAACATCTTCAAGGCGTTTCATAAGGAGGTGATCCAGCCGCAGGTTCCCCTACGGCTACCTTGTTACGACTTCACCCCAGTCATGAACCACACCGTGGTAAACGCCCTCCCGAAGGTTAAGCTATCTACTTCTGGTGCAGCCCACTCCCATGGTGTGACGGGCGGTGTGTACAAGGCCCGGGAACGTATTCACCGCGGCATTCTGATCCGCGATTACTAGCGATTCCGACTTCATGGAGTCGAGTTGCAGACTCCAATCCGGACTACGACGCACTTTTTGAGATCCGCTCACTATCGCTAGCTCGCTTCCCTTTGTATGCGCCATTGTAGCACGTGTGTAGCCCATCCCGTAAGGGCCATGATGACTTGACGTCGTCCCCACCTTCCTCCGGTTTATCACCGGCAGTCTCCCTAGAGTTCCCGGCCGAACCGCTGGCAACTAAGGATAAGGGTTGCGCTCGTTGCGGGACTTAACCCAACATCTCACAACACGAGCTGACGACAGCCATGCAGCACCTGTCTCAGAGTTCCCGAAGGCACAATTCTATCTCTAAAATCTTCTCTGGATGTCAAGGGATGGTAAGGTTCTTCGCGTTGCATCGAATTAAACCACATGCTCCACCGCTTGTGCGGGCCCCCGTCAATTCATTTGAGTTTTAACCTTGCGGCCGTACTCCCCAGGCGGTCAACTTAGTGCGTTAGCTGCGTTACTCACATCTTTTATGACACGAACAACTAGTTGACATCGTTTACGGCGTGGACTACCAGGGTATCTAATCCTGTTTGCTCCCCACGCTTTCGTACCTCAGCGTCAGTTTCTGACCAGGTGGCCGCCTTCGCCACCGGTATTCCTTCCAATCTCTACGCATTTCACCGCTACACTGGAAATTCTACCACCCTCTTCAGAACTCGAGCCTACCAGTTCAAAATGCCATTCCCAGGTTGAGCCCGGGGCTTTCACATCTTGCTTAATAGGCCGCCTACGTACGCTTTACGCCCAGTAATTCCGATTAACGCTTGCACCCTCCGTATTACCGCGGCTGCTGGCACGGAGTTAGCCGGTGCTTCTTCTGTGGCTAACGTCAATGTTGCAAGGTATTAACTTACAACCCTTCCTCACCACTGAAAGTGCTTTACAACCCGAAGGCCTTCTTCACACACGCGGCATGGCTGCATCAGGGTTTCCCCCATTGTGCAATATTCCCCACTGCTGCCTCCCGTAGGAGTCTGGGCCGTGTCTCAGTCCCAGTGTGGCTGATCATCCTCTCAGAACAGCTAGAGATCGTCGCCTTGGTGGGCCGTTACCCCACCAACTAGCTAATCTCACTTGGGCCTATCTTTAGGTGCAAGGTCCGAAGATCCCCTGCTTTGGTCCGGAGACATTATGCGGTATTAGCCATCGTTTCCAATGGTTATCCCCCTCCTAAAGGCAAGTTCCCAAGCATTACTCACCCGTCCGCCGCTCGTCAGCAAAGAAGCAAGCTTCTTCCTGTTACCGCTCGACTTGCATGTGTTAGGCCTGCCGCCAGCGTTCAATCTGAGCCATGATCAAACTCTTCAATTTAAAGTGTTTAATCGAC
>NZ_PIQG01000006.1 GCF_003987435.1 Pseudidiomarina taiwanensis
CGTCCGCCGCTCGTCAGCAAAGAAGCAAGCTTCTTCCTGTTACCGCTCGACTTGCATGTGTTAGGCCTGCCGCCAGCGTTCAATCTGAGCCATGATCAAACTCTTCAATTTAAAGTGTTTAATCGACTCATTGAATCAATGACTTAATAAATCTAAATTTGTTAAGCACTTTTCCAATCAGTCAGGTGTATCCCCTTCATTAAAAGAAGGATACTTGTTGCATCCGAAGATGCTTTCTCTGCCTGAATCCGGTAAGTGCCCACACAGTTTGCTTGGCTTGATAAATTGTTAAAGAACGTTCGCTTCTTCTGAAGCGGGATGCGTATTTTACGTCATCCCCACTCTGCGTCAAGATCCTATTTGATCTTTTTTTGCAGTCGTTGCCGGCTTGCTACCTGACAACGGCCGCGAATTATAAACATCTGCTTTGCGCCTGCAAGATCTTTTTTCACTTCGCTGTACTGATCGGTTTATTTTTGCTCAATATGGAACAAATTGGTTAAACAATGGTCTGTTTATCTGGTAACGTAAATATTGCGTCATATCTATAAGAATAATAAAGACATATTAAAAGGTGCTTGGATGAAGAAATTACCATTGGCAATGCTGCTCGGCGTTAGCTTTGGACTGGTGCTACCAAACTCGACGGTTCATGCAACGTCCTTTTTCGATTCGAGCGAAGCCAATTACAGCGTCGAAACTTATCAACCAAGTTCTGACACCGTACGTTTAATGCAAACCTATAAACGTATGCTGCGTTATTACGAACAACGAAATTTCTCTCCGACTCGAAGTGTCCGCGTGTTGTTAAGTAACTACCCGGAACATGTTGAAGCCATCCTACTCGCTGCGCTTGACCGTTATCCAAAACAATATCGGCAAACTTTAAAAGCAGCGATCGATGCTGAGCCGGGTTTTACCAGAGATATTATTATTGTTGCCCTGAGCCAGAATATTGGCGATCCTGCTGAAATCGTTCGAATTGCAGTCGAGGCCGAGCCAAGCTACGCCGATGCAATTGTACAAACCGCTGGCGAGCGCTATCCAGACTCCATTGAAACCATCGTAAAAGTTGCGGTAACTGTTGAACCACAGATGGCAGATAGCATTATGCGTTCAGCCAGTGAGCAACAGCCCGGTAAACTCGAAGCGATCGTTACCGCGAGTCTTGAGGCCGTACCGGCGTTTGGTTCCTATCTTGCAAGTACATTGATCGATTTGATTGGCTTATCTGAAGAGGCGGATCTGGAAGCTCAGTATACGCCACGCGAACGCGCGATGCAGGTATTGCGGGGAGCTCATCGTGCGGGTGTCGATACCCAACAATTACAAGTTGTCGCTGATAACTATGGTATCAGTCACGACGAATTGGTTGATATCATCGAAAATTAGATAGCTCGCACATCCCATAAAAAAAGCCGGCATAAAAGCCGGCTTTTTATTGTTTCAGTTAACCAGAAACTTATTCTTCAACTGCCACTTCTTCAGCTGCAGCGACTTCAACTTCTGGACGGTCAACTAATTCGATGTAAGCCATAGGAGCATTATCGCCCGCACGGAAGCCACACTTCATGATACGAGTGTAACCACCAGCGCGCTCTTGATAACGCGGACCTAAAGTTTCGAATAATTTACCTACAACTTCTTTGTCACGAGTGCGAGCAAATGCCAAACGACGATTTGCAACGCTATCTTGCTTCGCTAATGTGATTAGCGGCTCGATAACACGACGCAGCTCTTTAGCTTTTGGTACAGTGGTTTTGATCACTTCGTGACGAACCAATGAACTAGCCATGTTGCTGAACATCGCTTTACGATGACTGCTGTTGCGGTTGAGTTGACGACCACTCTTACGATGGCGCATACCTATACCCTTCTCAGTAATTCTCTAAACAAGACAACTTAGTCGCGATCAACTAGGCTTGCTGGTGGCCAGTTCTCAAGGCGCATGCCAAGAGACAATCCACGTGATGCAAGCACGTCTTTGATCTCAGTCAACGATTTCTTACCAAGGTTTGGAGTCTTCAACAGCTCAACCTCGGTGCGTTGTACTAAGTCACCGATGTACTGAATAGCTTCTGCTTTCAAACAGTTCGCAGAACGCACAGTTAATTCTAAATCGTCTACCGGACGCAGAAGAATAGGATCGAATTCAGGCTTCTCTTCTTTTTCTTCTGGCTCACTGATATCACGAAGCTCAACGAACGCTTCAAGCTGTTCAGCAAGAATTGTTGCTGCACGACGGATCGCTTCTTCAGGATCCAAAGTGCCGTTGGTTTCCATATCGATAATCAGCTTGTCCAAGTCGGTACGTTGCTCAACACGTGCTGAATCAACAGTGTAAGCAATACGCTCAACCGGACTAAATGATGCGTCGACTAATAGACGACCGATCGGACGCTCTTCATCGTCAGCAGACTGACGTGCTGAAGCTGGAACATAACCACGACCACGCTCTACCCGAATCGACATTTCGATTTCGGTGTCCCCAGTAAGGGTACAAATGAGATGCTCTGGGTTGACGATTTGGATATCACCGTCATGGGTGATGTCGCCAGCCAAAACAGGGCCCGCTCCAGATTTCTTCAAGGTCAGAACCGCTTCATCTTTACCTTCCATGAGAACTGCTAAACCTTTCAAGTTCAACAGGATTTCGATGATATCTTCCTGAACACCCTCTTTACTGCTGTACTCGTGCTGCACTCCATTGATTTCAACTTCAGTCACTGCACAACCAGGCATAGACGAAAGTAAAATACGGCGTAGTGCATTACCCAGCGTGTGACCAAAGCCACGCTCAAGAGGCTCCAACGTCACCTTTGCGTGAGTCGGGCTAATTTGTTCAATGTCGACTAGCCTTGGTTTAAGGAATTCGGTAACAGAACCCTGCATTGTGTCCTCTCTTATACTTAAGCTTTACTTAGAGTAAAGCTCTACGATCAACTGTTCGTTAATTTCAGCAGACAAATCAGAACGCTCTGGAAGACGCTTGAACTGACCTTCCATTTTCGTATTGTCTACTTCCAACCATACTGGCTTCTCACGCTGATCTGCGAGTTCCAGTGCAGCTGCGATACGTGCTTGTTTTTTCGCCTTTTCGCGAACAGACACGACATCTTCTGGACGAACTTTGAACGACGGAATGTTTACCACTTGACCGTTAACAACAACAGCTTTGTGGCTAACCAACTGACGCGCTTCTGCACGAGTAGACGCAAAACCCATACGGTATACGACATTGTCTAAACGTTGCTCAAGCAATTGCAGCAGGTTCTCACCAGTATTGCCTTTAAGACGGGCAGCTTCTTTATAGTAGTTACGGAATTGACGCTCTAGTACGCCGTACATACGACGAACTTTTTGCTTTTCACGTAACTGCAAGCCGTAATCAGACAAGCGACCACGACGGGCGCCGTGCTGACCCGGTGCGCTCTCGAGTTTACATTTCGTATCGATTGCGCGTACGCCGCTTTTCAGGAACAAGTCTGTTCCTTCGCGACGACTTAGTTTGAGTTTTGGACCCAAATATCTAGCCATGTTCTTTCTCCAACTATCGTTTAGCGCCTATTAAACGCGACGTTTCTTAGGCGGACGACAACCGTTGTGAGGAATAGGAGTCACATCGGTAATATTAGTGATGCGATAACCTACAGCGTTCAATGCGCGAATCGAAGATTCACGACCTGGACCTGGGCCCTTAACGAACACTTCTAGGTTTTTCAAGCCGTATTCCTTTGCCATTTCACCAGCGCGCTCTGCTGCAACCTGAGCTGCGAACGGGGTTGATTTACGTGAACCACGGAAACCAGAACCACCAGCAGTCGCCCATGCCAAAGCATTACCTTGGCGATCGGTGATTGTCACAATGGTGTTATTGAAAGACGCATGGATGTGTGCCATGCCGTCAGCGACTTGCTTTTTAACGCGCTTACGAGTACGAGTTGGTTGTTTAGCCATGTCTCAACTCCTTACTTCTTAATAGGTTTACGCGGACCTTTACGAGTACGCGCATTAGTTTTAGTGCGCTGTCCACGTAGAGGCAAGCCACGACGATGACGAAGACCACGGAAACAACCGAGATCCATCAAGCGTTTGATATTCATAGAAACTTCGCGACGAAGGTCACCTTCAACAGCAAACTTAGCTACTGCTTCACGAAGAATATCCAGTTTTTCTTCTGACAAAGAGCCGATTTTTGTATCTTCTGCAATACCAGTCGCAGCAAGGATCTGCTTCGAACGGGTACGGCCGATACCGTAAATCGCAGTCAGGGCAATGACTGCATGCTTATTGTCAGGAACGTTAATGCCAGCGATACGGGCCACTAACACGTCTCCTATAGTTTATTAATGTGTGACCAATTGAAAAGCCCGTTAGGATACTCAACCGGTCGCCTTTTTGCAAACATATCAAAGCCGCAGCCAAAAGAAATTTTTGGCTGCGGACTTCTTCTTCGAATTAACCTTGCCGTTGCTTATGCTTTGGGTCACTGCAGATTACCCGCACAACACCGTTGCGCTTGATAACTTTGCAGTTACGGCAGATTTTCTTCACGGAAGCACGAACTTTCATTGCTACACTCCGTAATTATCCAACCTTAACGGCCGAAGCCTTTAAGGTTAGCCTTTTTCAGGACCGAATCATATTGATGAGACATCAAATGAGTTTGGACCTGTGCCATAAAGTCCATGATTACCACAACGATAATCAGAAGCGAGGTACCACCGAAGTAGAACTGCACATTCCAGACGATCATCATGAATTCAGGGACAAGACAAACTAAGGTAATGTAAAGCGCGCCTGCAAGTGTCAGACGAGTCATTACTTTATCAATGTATCGAGAGGTTTGCTCACCTGGACGAATACCAGGGATAAACGCACCCGACTTCTTCAAGTTATCTGCTGTCTCACGTGGGTTGAAAACCAACGCAGTATAGAAGAAACAGAAGAAGATAATCGCAGCTGCATACAGCATTACGTACAATGGCTGACCCGGTGACAATGTCAACGACAGTTCTTGTAAGAAGTTTGCTACCATGCCCTCGCCTTGGCCGAACCAAGTCGCGATAGTGCCTGGGAACAAAATAATGCTCGATGCAAAGATTGGTGGAATTACCCCAGCCATATTAACTTTCAATGGCAAGTGCGTGCTTTGTGCAGCAAAGACTTTACGACCTTGCTGACGCTTCGCGTAATTCACAACGATGCGGCGTTGACCGCGCTCAACGTAAACTACAAAAGCGGTTACCAAAGCAACGATAACACCAATTGCGAGTAACACTAATAAATGTAAATCACCCTGACGAGCCTGCTCTGCCGTCTGCCCAATGGCTGACGGTAAGCCCGCTACAATACCGGTGA
This sequence comes from Pseudidiomarina taiwanensis, assembly GCF_003987435.1. Classification (GTDB taxonomy): domain Bacteria; phylum Pseudomonadota; class Gammaproteobacteria; order Enterobacterales; family Alteromonadaceae; genus Pseudidiomarina; species Pseudidiomarina taiwanensis. The sequence continues at coordinate 5,362 of NZ_PIQG01000006.1, forward strand.
AAATAAGAATAGAGATACCGTTTCCAATGCCGCGTTCAGTAATCTGTTCACCTAACCACATCAAAAACATGGTGCCGGTAACCAATGAAACAACCGCGGTGAAATAAAACGCAAAGCCTGGGTCAATGACCAAGCCTGGCATCATATTTGGCAAGCCAGTTGCAATACCGATCGACTGGAAAGTTGCGAGTATCAATGTACCCCAACGAGTGTACTGACTAATTTTGCGGCGACCAGCCTCACCTTCCTTCTTCAATTCAGCTAAGCGCGGATGAACAACCGACGCTAATTGCATGATAATTGAAGCTGAAATGTATGGCATGATCCCTAACGCAAAGATCGATGCACGCTCAAGAGCACCACCGCTGAACATGTTAAACATGGCAACGATGGTATCTTTTTGCTGCTCGAACAATTGAGCCAGTACAGCGGCATCTATACCAGGAATCGGCACAAAGGAGCCTGCACGGAACACGATCAACGCGCCGAGAACGAACAATAGTCGACGTCTCAGTTCCGAGGTGCCGCCTTGAGCTCTGTTAGATTCCAATCCTGGTTTAGCCATATGCTCTATCCTTCGATTTTTCCGCCTGCAGCTTCAATAGCTTCACGGGCGCCTTTGGTGACCTTGATGCCTTGAACAGTTACAGCACGCTCAATTTTACCTGACTTGATAACTTTAACAGTCAACACGTCATTGCGGATTAAGCCAGCTTCTTTTAATGAAGCCAACGTAACTGTATCACCAGCAACTTTAGCGATCTCTGCCAAGTTCACTTCAGCAGTCGTAAACGACTTGCGAGAAGTAAAACCGAACTTCGGCAAACGGCGCTGAATTGGCATTTGACCACCCTCGAAACCTGGCTTAATTGAACCACCAGAACGAGAAGTTTGACCTTTATGACCACGGCCACCGGTTTTACCGAGACCAGAGCCAATGCCGCGACCTACGCGCTTCTTGCTAGTTTTTGCACCAGGTGCAGGGGAGATAGTATTCAAATACATGTTTTAGTCCTCCACCTTTACCATGTAATAGACTTGGTTCACCATGCCGCGGACGGCTGGCGTATCTTCCAGCTCGACCGTGTGACCAATACGGCGCAGACCAAGACCACGAAGGGTAGCTTTATGCTTCGGTAAACGACCGATAGAGCTACGCGTCTGTGTTACTTTGATTGTCTTATTCGCCATTGTTCACTACCCCAAAATGTCTTCAACGCGCAATCCACGCTTCGCCGCTACTTGCTCCGGCGATTTCATGTTGGCCAGTGCCTTGATAGTGGCACGAACAACGTTGATTGGGTTGGTTGAACCATATGCTTTTGACAGCACGTTGTGTACACCGGCGACTTCAAGTACCGCACGCATCGCACCACCGGCGATGATACCTGTACCTTCAGAAGCTGGTTGCATAAATACCTGTGAGCCTGAATGACGGCCTTTAACAGGGTGCTGTAGGGTGTCGCCTTTAAGGTCGACAGTTACCATGTTGCGACGCGCTTTTTCCATTGCCTTTTGAATAGCAGCTGGAACTTCGCGAGCTTTACCGTAACCGAAACCCACTTTACCCTGACCATCGCCAACCACAGTGAGAGCGGTGAAGCTAAAGATACGACCACCTTTAACAACTTTCGCTACACGATTTACTGTGATCAACTTTTCTTGCAGGTCACTTTGTTGAGCTTCTACATTTGCATTTGCCATGTTCGTCTCCTAGAACTGAAGTCCAGCTTCACGAGCGGCGTCAGCTAATGCTGCAACACGACCGTGATAGCGGAAACCGCTGCGATCGAAAGCAACGTTTTTCACGCCTTTCTCGATTGCGCGTTCTGCGATGAGCTTACCTACAACTTTCGCAGCATCGATATTGCCAGTTGATTTAACTTGCTCACGAATAGCTTTCTCTGCTGTAGATGCAGCTGCTAGTACTTCAGAACTGTTCGGTGCAATAAGCTGTGCGTAAATATGCCGTGGTGTACGGTGAACGACCAGGCGGTTAGCACCCAACTCTTGCATTTTCTTACGAGCGCGGGTAGCGCGACGTAAGCGAGCTGATTTCTTGTCCATCGTCTTACCTTACTTTTTCTTGGCTTCTTTACGGCGCACTTGCTCATCTGCATAGCGAACACCCTTACCTTTATAAGGCTCAGGCTTACGATATGCGCGAATATTAGCGGCAACTTGGCCAACTAATTGCTTGTCCACACCTTTTACGACAACTTCAGTTTGCGTTGGAACTTCGATAGTGATTCCTTGCGGGATCTCGAATTCAACAGGGTGTGAAAAACCAAGCGTCAAATTGAGCTTGTTACCCGCTGTAGCAGCACGGTAACCAACACCAATTAATTGCAGCTTGCGCTCATACCCTTGAGCAACGCCAACCACCATATTTTGTAGTAATGCGCGCGCAGTACCTGCTTGAGCAGTTGCATTTGCAACGCCTTCGCGAGCTACGGTGCGAAGTTCGTTATCTTCTTTAACGATTTCGACTGCGTCATTTACTACATGGCTCAATGAGCCTTTGGCACCTTTGATTGTTACTTCCTGGCCATTAAGCGTAACTTCAACGCCAGCAGGAATGGCAATAGGTGCTTTAGCAACACGTGACATTTCCTAACTCCTCGTTACGCTACGTAGCCAATAACTTCACCGCCAAGACCCGCTTTGCGAGCGGCACGGTCTGTCATTAGGCCTTTCGAAGTAGAGACAACTGCGACCCCAAGACCACCCATTACTTTAGGCAGTTCGTTGCGTTTCTTATAGATACGCAGACCAGGGCGACTTACGCGCTCAATTGATTCAATAACAGGCTTACCTTCAAAGTATTTCAATGTAACTTCTAGTTCAGCTTTCACTTCACCAGAAACATTGAAATCTGCGATATAACCTTCTTCTTTTAGCACTTGGGCAATTGCCACTTTTTGCTTAGAAGACGGCATGCGCACGGCAACTTTGTTAGCAGCCTGAGCGTTGCGGATGCGAGTAAACATATCCGCAATTGGATCTTGCATGCTCATATTAGCTTTCTCCCGTGACTCGTGGCTTACCAGCTAGCTTTTTTCAAGCCAGGAATTTCACCGCGCATCGCTTTCTCACGCACTTTGATTCGGCTCATGCCGAACTTACGTAAGAAACCGTGTGGGCGGCCCGTTACGCGGCAGCGGTTACGCTGACGGCTTGGGCTCGAATCACGAGGAAGGCTTTGCAATTTCAGCACGGCTTCCCAACGCTCTTCGTCCGAAGTATTCGGATCGCTGATCACATTTTTAAGTGCGATGCGTTTTTCTGCGTATTTTGCTGCAAGCTTTTGACGCTTCAGCTCACGCATTTTCATTGACTCTTTTGCCATAACTCTACACCTTACTTCTTGAACGGGAAGTTGAAGGCAGCGAGCAAAGCGCGAGCTTCGTCATCAGTGCCTGCAGTAGTAGTGATAGTGATATCCAGACCACGTACCTTGTCGACTTTGTCATAGTCGATTTCAGGGAAGATAATCTGCTCACGTACACCCATACTGTAATTTCCACGTCCGTCGAAAGATTTCGGATTCAAACCACGGAAGTCGCGAACACGTGGAATTGCAATCGAGATTAAACGTTGCAAAAAGTCCCACATGCGCTCGCCACGCAGAGTCACCTTACAGCCAATCGGGTAGCCTTCACGGATCTTGAAGCCAGCGACAGATTTACGAGCAACAGTGCGAACAGGACGCTGACCAGAGATCGCTTCCAAGTCTGCAACTGCGTTGTCGAGAACCTTTTTGTCTGCCAGAGCTTCACCAACACCCATGTTAAGGGTGATTTTTTCAATCCGAGGGACTTGCATGACGCTCTTGTAGCCGAACTGTTTCGTCAGCTCAGGAACTACTGATTCTTTGTAAAAATCATGCAGTTTCGCCATCGTAAAACTCCAAAGTTAAAAAATTAGATGATTGCGTTGTTCGATTTGAAGACACGAACTTTCTTGCCATCTTCAAAACGGAAACCAACACGATCTGCTTTACCAGTCTCTGGGTTATAAACCGCAACGTTAGAAACGTCGATTGAAGCTTCTTGCTCAATCACACCGCCAGCAACGCCAAGAGCCGGATTTGGCTTCTGGTGCTTCTTAACGATGTTCACGCCTTCAACGAATACGCGATTCTTAGCGGTGTCGACTTTCAGCACTTTACCGCGCTTACCTTTGTCTTTACCTGCCAGGACTACTACTTCGTCATCACGTTTAATTTTTGCCGCCATCACTGACTCTCCTTATAGTACTTCTGGTGCCAGTGAGATGATTTTCATGAACTGCTCAGAGCGAAGTTCACGAGTCACTGGGCCAAAGATACGAGTGCCAATTGGCTGTTGGTTGTTATTCAACAATACAGCCGCGTTGCGATCAAAACGGATGACTGACCCGTCTTGACGACGGACGCCTTTTCTGGTGCGAACGACCACCGCATTCACAACATCACCTTTCTTCACCTTTCCGCGAGGAATCGCTTCTTTAACAGAAACTTTGATGATATCGCCAATGTTTGCGTAACGGCGGTGCGAGCCACCCAGAACCTTAATACATTGTACGCTACGAGCGCCCGAGTTATCGGCGACCTCGAGTGTAGTTTGCATTTGGATCATTGCAGTGCTCCGCTTAATAATTAAAACAGACCCTCTCGGGTCGATGTTGTCTTTAACAAAACACAATTAAAGACTTCCCCTTATAAAAAGGGCGGCGAATTGTAACAGATAAAATTTAGAGATGGTAGAGCGATGTGGGATTTTCTAAAGATAAGTGCGCAATTAATTTCAACGCCCCAAAATTATAGCAAAGCCATAGCCCTAACGCGATAGCTAGCGCTACTTATTTATGAGTTTAAAGCCCTTGTAATTTCGATAGTTTACGCCGCGATCTGTTGGCAAGCATGGAGGGCAGTGGTAAATTCAAGAGCAACTAAGTTGAAGTAAGGGATCACATGATACTTGCCGCTCTGGTTTTTGTGCCGTTTATCGGTGCCATGTTACCGATGCTATTAAGAAACCAGTCTCGCGTTGTCATCACAGCCGGAACTGCCGCAGTCACGCTGATAAGCCTTGGTTCGCTACTATGGCTCGCGCCACTCACACTTGCTGGTGAGGTGCCGAGTAGCCTGCAAACCTGGCTACCCGATCTCGGCCTAAATCTCGCGCTTCGACTCGATGGCCTATCCCTGTTATTTGCATCCTTGATCCTCGGTATCGGCCTGTTAATTGTTATTTACGCGCACTTTTATCTATCCGAACGTGATGATGTTGGTCGTTTCTTTACCTTTTTGCTGCTGTTCATGGGCTCGATGCTCGGCATCGTCACCGCTGATAATTTGATTTTACTGTGGCTCTTTTGGGAGCTGACCAGTGTTTCGTCATTCTTATTGATTGGTTATTGGTTTCATCGCAGTGAAGCCCGGCGCGGCGCTCGGATGGCGCTGGCCATAACGGGGGCTGGTGGCTTAGCGCTCCTCGCGGGGATATTACTTATTGGGCATATCGCCGGCAGTTATCAATTGGATGCGATTTTCGCAGCTGCGGACATTATTCGAACGCATGACCTTTATATCCCAGCGATAATTTTGATTTTGCTTGGTGCTTTCTCTAAGTCTGCTCAATTCCCCTTCCAGTTCTGGCTCCCACACGCGATGGCGGCACCGACCCCAGTGAGTGCGTATTTGCACTCTGCGACAATGGTAAAAGCTGGAATCTTCCTAGTAGCGCGACTGACCCCTGCCCTTGGCGGAACGCCTGAGTGGCTAACGATCATCACCCTTACTGGGTTAACCACACTTTTATTTGGCGCTTACTTTGCCCTGCTAAAAACAGATCTAAAAGGCTTGTTAGCCTTTTCAACGATTAGTCATCTTGGCTTAATCATGATGTTACTGGGGCTTGGCACATACGGGGCCATGCTTGCGGCACTCTTCCATATCGTGAACCATGCCACTTTTAAAGCAGGACTGTTTATGGTCGCGGGCATCGTTGACCATGAAACCGGTACGCGTGACATCCGTAAGCTCGGTGGTCTGCGCCGTGCAATGCCAATGACCGCTACCCTTGCAATCATTGCTGCGGCAGCTATGGCCGGTGTCCCCCTATTAAACGGCTTCCTGTCCAAAGAAATGTTTCTCGCAGAAGCCTATCAACAGCAACTATTTGGTGGTCTCAGTTGGTTTGTCCCCGTATTGGCAACCCTCGGGGCGATGCTCTCTGTCGCTTACTCGGTACGCTTTGTAGCAGACGTATTCTATGGCGAAGCAGCCAGTGATTTACCCAAAAGCCCCCATGAAGCACCATTTTTTATGCGGCTACCGGTACTGATTTTAGCCACTCTTTGTATTCTAGTTGGGCTTGCGCCGATGCTGCTGGTGGCTGATTTACTCGAGCCTGCGATGGCGGCCGCGACCTCAGCCGCAGGTACAGTTAAAATTTCGATCTGGCATGGTTTTAATATGCCATTGCTGATGAGTGTGCTGGCTCTGTTAGGTGGGATTATCATTTACCTAAAACGTGCAGACTTGTTCACCTTTAATCGAAAATTTGAACCCAAGGATGCAAAAGAGACCTTTGCGCGCGTGTTGAAATCACTTACTAGCCGCGCAGATGCCGCACTACAGAACATCGAGACGGGTTCGCTGCAACGTTATATCGCCGCAGTCTTGGTCCTGGTGTTAGTCTTTGTTACCCCGGAATTAGTTGAATTACAGAGCTTGCGCGGCGATAAGAGTCAGCTGCCAATCGATGCCATCAGCCTGATCGGTGCCATCATCTTGATGCTTGCTGCTTTTGGGACAGCGATGTTACATCGGCAACGGTTGACCTCGTTACTGATGCTATCTGTCGTGGGCCTGATGGTATCACTCGCGTTTATCCACTTTTCCGCGCCTGATCTTGCCATGACGCAACTCGTGGTTGAGGTCGTCTCCATCTTGCTGATGATTTTGGCGTTATTCTTTATGCCGCAAAAAATTCCGCGGGCATCAAGTGGACGTCGCGTTGCCCGCGATGTGCTGCTTGCAGGTTTTGTTGGCGGCATTGTTGCTACGCTTAATTACGCACTGCTTACCCGAGATTTTGCGAGCATCTCAGCATTTTTCCTAGAGAACTCGGTTCCAGGCGGGGGTGGTACCAATGTTGTTAACGTTATCCTCGTCGATTTCCGTGGCTTTGATACCTTGGGTGAAATTACTGTTCTGGCAATTGCTGCAGCGGGTATTCATAAGCTACTCAACAACTTACGTCCGTTCATGCCATCGAGTGATGTTGACGGACGGCCATGGCATCGGGTTAAACACCCACTCATGGTACAAACCGTCTCACAAGCATTATTGCCGTTGGCACTTATGGTCTCGGTTTATATTTTCTTGCGTGGTCACAATCTGCCTGGAGGTGGTTTTATCGCGGGGCTCATTACCGCAGCCGCAATGATTCTTCAATACATGGCGAACGGTGTCGACTGGGTCAAACACAGATTTAACTACAACTATCAAACTCTGACCTCCATCGGTGTCATGATCGCATTGTTCACAGGTCTCGGTAGTTGGGTGTTTGAACACAATTTCTTGACTAGCTGGTTTACTTATCTGAATTGGCCACTTGTCGGAAAATTTGAGGTAGCGACTGCGATTCTGTTCGATTTAGGTGTTTATCTCACCGTAATCGGCGCGACGCTCATGATTCTTGCGAACTTTGGTCAGATGACCACACGGCACCGGCCACGGCAGGAGGGACACTAATGGAACTGCTCTATTCAATTACGGTTGGCACGCTTACTGCGTGTAGCGTCTTCCTCATTTTACGAGGTCGTTCATTCCCAATTGTGATCGGCATTACTATGCTTTCGTACGCAGTGAATTTATTCCTATTTTCGACTGGGCGTTTGGTGATCAACGAACTGCCGTTAATTGGTCAAAGTCAGACACCAACCGATCCGCTCCCGCAGGCCTTGGTGCTTACCGCTATCGTTATCGGCTTTGCCATGACCGCATACAGTATTATTTTAGCGGTGCGGGTGCGCGGAGAAATTGGCTCAGATGAGGTAAATGACCCGAATTATAGCGCCAGCGAGGGACAGCGCTCATGATCAGTCAGCACCTAACGATATTCCCGATACTTATCCCGATGTTGGCAGCGCTTATTCAGCTGTTACCGCTGGGCGATCACCCGCAACGAATCCGCCGAGCGATAGGTCTGACTTCGTGCACACTGCTCATTCTGGTATCTGTGTATTTGCTTGTAGAGACCAGCAGCGGCGCTGTGACAAGCTACGCTCTGGGCAGTTGGCAAGCGCCATTTGGTATCGTGCTCGTGCTTGATCGCCTGAGTGCGCTGATGATTTTGCTGACCTCGGTGCTGGCATTACCGGTATTGATCTTTGCTTGTTTCGGTGAGGATAACCTTGGCTCTCACTTCCAGGCCCTGTATCAATTCCAGTTGATGGGAATTATTGGCGCTTTTTTGACCGGCGACTTGTTCAACCTATTCGTATTCTTCGAAGTACTGCTGATTTCGAGTTACGCACTTTTAATGCATGGCGGCGGTAAACTCAAATTGCGAGCGACCCTCCATTATGTCCTGCTTAACCTTACTGGTTCAGCCATTTTCTTGATCAGCCTTGGGGTACTCTATGGTATTACCGGAACCCTCAACATGGCTGATATGGCGAACAAAGTCGCGGCTCTCACTGGCGATGAAGCATTGATTGCTCGGGCCGGCGGTCTATTACTTCTTATCGTATTTGGTCTCAAAGCGGCACTGCTCCCGCTCTACTTCTGGTTGCCACAAGCCTACGCAATGACCACAGGTACGGTTGCGGCGCTGTTTGCAATTATGACCAAAGTTGGTGTGTATGCCATTATCCGAGTCTTTACCTTAATCTTTGGCGACCATGCCGGCGAAGCCGCAATGCTAGGCTATGATTGGCTCTGGTGGCTTGGGCTAGGTACGCTCGCGATTGGTGGCATTGGCGTGCTGGGTAGTCGTGACTTGCGCCTCATTATCTCTTACCTAGTGGTGATTTCAGTGGGCACCCTGCTCACCACGTTTAGCATGGCAAATGCCCAAGCAATTGCTGCGGTTATTTATTACACGCTGCACTCGACTCTTATTACTGGGGCGCTATTCTTGCTCGCTGATGTTATTGCCGAGCAGCGGGGTAAAACTGCTTCACGGGTTGTTAAAGGGCGCAAAATGGCACAGCACGCGACTCTTGGAGTACTCTTCTTTGTCGCCGCTATCGCCATTATTGGCTTACCTCCTTTATCTGGTTTTGTCGGTAAGTTATTTATTCTGGAAGCGGCTCGAACCGGAGCTCAGGTCGCATTACTGTGGCCACTCGTATTATTTAGCACCTTTTTAATTATGATCGCTTTAACTCGCGCGGGTAGCCGCATGTTCTGGCACACTTTCGATGGGAAGCCAAACGATGTATCTCACCCAGGTCTCCAGCTAGCGAGTATCGGAGTGCTTATTGGCGCGAGTTTAGCCCTCACCATATTCGCCGAGCCCGTTGCGCAGTTTAGTAAAGATATTGCAGCACAACTGCTGCAACCAACGGACTATATTTCGACGGTGCTAGAGCACGAAAGGGGGAATCATGAGTAAAATCCTACCTGCGCCGTGGCTGTCATTATTTTTGCTGGTATTCTGGTTGCTGTTACAGAATTCGGTGAGTTTCGGCTTAATTATTCTTGGGGCGGTTTTTGCGGTTTTGATTCCGCTTTACACGCACCGTGCGCGAGATTTTAGCATCCGGGTTCGTAAACCTCTGATTCTAGTTCAGTATGCCGTTTTATTGTTGATCGATATTATTATTTCGAACTTCAATATCGCTGCTGTCATCTTAACCCCGCGCCGCAAGATTAAGCCCGCGCTATTTGAGTATCCACTGGATATAACCGGAGAGGTTCCGATCACTATGCTTGCTAGCACGATCAGCCTCACGCCGGGCACAATTTCTGCGGAACTTGGTCGGGATGGCCGTTCGCTTCTGATCCACGCGCTTAATGTGCATGATGTCGAAGCCGTTAAACGCCAAATTAAAGAGCGTTATGAACGACGTTTGCAGGAGATCTTCCAATGTTAGAGTTCGCCGTTCAATTTGCGTTTGGGGCATTTGGGTTAGCCCTACTTTTCAATGTCTGGCGCCTGATTATTGGCCCCGAGACAGCTGATCGGATTCTTGCCCTCGATACCATCTATATTAACTCGTTGGCGTTGTTGCTATTACTTGGACTATGGCACGACACAACCAGTTATTTTGAGGCCGCATTGCTAATCGCCATGCTCGGTTTTATCGGCACCGTGGCCGCTGCAAAATTTTTGTTGCGCGGCGATATCATCGAGTAACGGAGGTATTCTTAAATGCTACAATCACTTCCCACATGGGCTGACTACCTAGCTTCTGCACTGGTTATTATGGGAGCGCTTTTTGCCCTTATTGGATCCTTTGGTTTGCTTCGCTTACCCGATTTCATGACTCGGTTGCATGCCCCAACCAAGAATACAACCTTGGGCGTTGGCGGGATTATCTTAGGCTCAACACTTTACTTCTCAGTTTCAAGTGGATTAAGTCTGCATGAATTACTGATCGCCATTTTTCTTTTTTTAACCGCGCCTATCAGTGCTCATCTGCTTGCTAAAGCGGGTCTTCATCTTGAGTATAAGATGATTAAGGAAACTCAGGACTTACGCAAAAAGCCTGAACAATATAGTGACAAAGACGACTAAAACTAACTCGCGGCAGCCCCACATTTACTCGCCATACAGTTTGATAGCAGCAAGTAGAGGTGTTGCGCTTGGTCAATTAAATTACGCAAGGTCGTCTGCTCTATGGTAATCGTCTCAAGCTCAAGCTCTGCGATGAGCGCACTGGTACTCTCTAATCTAGCTGAGCTATTCAACCCACTTTTTAAGTGCTCGATCTGCACGAGCTCGGCGGTAAGCGCTCCTACCTGCACTAATTTATGCTCAGTTAAACTCAAAGCTGTTTGGCTGGGGGTCGGCAGTAAGCCACTTCTCGCAATATAATGATCGGTAAACTCGGTAGTGAGTTGTGGAGAAATAACAATTTCGACATGTCCATCGTGAAAGTGCTTCACGAATTTACCCCACAGCTGCTTAAACCAAGGGCTTAGTTCCTTTGCAACTTGCTCAATTTGAAGCTGAAAAAATGGTCCCGAAATACTGCCAGTAAGATTCGCATCCGGCTGGGTTTGAATTCCCAGATGATTTCTCAGTTCAAGTAAGTCAGTCGGCCACACTCCATACTTTTTTCGGTAAATATGGAGCGCGTGCTGCCAAAATCCAATTGTCGCAGCATATTGATTCATCTGCAGTAGGCGTTGCTGTTGCACTTGCTCAGTTGCAGCGAACTGGATTGCGGTGATAGTAAAAAGTAAAAATACTACCGCGATTGGCAACACAAAGCCCCTAGTCCGGCTTATTCTAAATGGCTTCATCATTGCTCCTGTAACAGCTCAGTGCGCTGCAATTGGAGCAATAATTTCAAAAGTTCACCTGATTGCTCGTTGTCTCCTGTACTATCATGGCTTTCACTTTGTAAGAGAAACTCTGTTGCCTGACGAATCTGCAAGGCCGCCAAGTTGTGCCACACCTCGGGCTGTTTTGGATTCGCACTCAAGCACCGCAAATAATGGGATTCAGCTTCGGCGTAACGATGCAAGCGAAAGCTTATCTGCCCCAACTCACAATACCCTTGTTGCACCGTCGGTCGGAGCTCTAGCGCTTGTCGCCAGAGACTCTCAGCTAGACTTAAGTCACCTAATTGATACGCATGCCGGGCATTTTGAACTAATTGCCCGTAGCTCTCTGGTAATTCCGAGCGTTTAGGTGAGGTTGCGGCACAACCACTGATTCCGATGATCACAATGCAGATCACTACGATTGATTTCACCATGAACCACGCTCCGTGCGAACAAATTGCAAGCGTCTATGCAGCCACTTTTCTAGTGGATAGTGACACCCTGCCTCACATTCAAGCACCGAGTCAACACCGGCTAAATGAACCCAACCGCCTGGCTGAATATTACGTCTGACACGACAAATATGCCCTGCTTTATCAAGCCCAATTAAATCGATCGCAAACTGCATCCGCCAAGTTTGAATTGCACTACAGGCAGGCAGCCATAAAGCCTCTTGTCGGGGCAGACCTGCCCTGGTCGTTAGCCCTGTCAACCGATCAATAAAGCTGGTTGCAACTGCAACATGACTCCACAAGCACTGCTTCGACTCGTAGAGATAGAAACGTCCATGTTTCATGTATATCCTCCTTGACTAAAACGGATAAATATTGGTCCCAGTAACAGTAAAAAGGTAACCGGGAAAAAGCACGTCACCAGCGGTAACATGAGTTTTACTGACATCTGTTGGGCGCGCTTCTCAGCCGCAAGTACATGGTCTTGCCGCTGCTGCTGCGCTTGCTCAGATAAAACGTGAGTAAGTGAACTACCGGTGCGGGTGGACTGCAGAACCGCAATGCAGAATTGTTCTATCGGCTTTTGCGGCACGCGCTTTTGTAACTGTACAAGCGCCTCGCCCAACTCGACTCCAGTGTTCAACGCACGCTGCATCCGGGCCAGTTCAACTAAGGCTGGAGTATATGAGGGTTGTTGCGCCAATAAATGCAGTGCAGCTCGAATTGAGGCCCCTGAGGCTAGCAGCATGACCAATAGATCGAGCGCTTCTGGCCAATTCCTAACCACCCGCTCTCGATAGAGTCGCGTCTGCTTGCGTTGCTGGATCAGGAATACTAAGCCCATGCCACACACTGCACTCGTCACTTCAGCAATGGGTTGGAGAAACGAAATCGCAACGGTCACAAGCAACCAAATACGTTGCGAGAGAAATTCATCCACAGTTTTATCTGGATATTGGTAGCGCACCCAATTCTTCAATCTTTGCTGAGCTCTTACTGGGAACTTGATCAGCACCCATCGAGATAGATGAACCATGGGGCGGTAACGATTCAGGACGAGCAAGCCGAGATATAACAAGCCTGTGCTGATAATTGCCCAGGTCACTAGCACAAGTTCAAGCATCATGATTTAGCTCCTGGCCAAGCATGCGCTTGACGATAAGAGCACCGCAAAGTAACAAGCAGGCAGCCAGAATGAGAATGATTTGCCCCATTTCTGTATAAAGAAGTTGGCCCGTATTTTCTGGTTCGAGCCAATGCAAAACGGCAAAAAGTAGCAAAGGCAAGAAGCCCATAACGTAACCTTGCAGTCGTGCTTGTGCTGATAGGCTCAGCATCCGCTCGCGGGCATAAAGCTGCTGCTGTAAGCTGTGTGCAAGTTGGGCCATAACCCGAGCTTGTCCTGCACCATGCATATCTGAAAGCTCGATGACCAAGGCGAATTGACGGACTGATAATAAAGGTACTCGCTCGGCGAAATCCTTGGCAGCTGCCAATAGATTCGAGCCAACATGTTGACGCCTTACCATCAGCCTTAATTCCGCCCCAAGCGGCGCAGGTTGTTGTTTAGCCAGTTGGGTCAGCGCTGCTGATAAACTCAAACCACTTTGCAATGCGACACTCAGCTGTAATAAAAAGCTAGGGAGCTGATGTTTGATTTTATACGTCCGCTTCGCTCGAATTTGACGATAGATAAGCGGCGTTACGAGCAGTAAAAGCACCCCCGTCAAACTTGCAGTCAACACCGACATCCAAAGCGACAGTAGCGCAGTTAATAGTAAAATTCCGACTAACACGCCTGTCACCAACTGCTGCGCTGGCATAAAAATCAATAACTCAGCCAAATTCTGCTCAGCCTGGACCACTAGCTTCGGTGAAACCTGCTGACGCCAATAGGTTACCCCCCAACGCACACTTAGCAGGAGCAGCACAAGACTCAGAGCCCAGCTTAAGGCGATAAACCAGGTCACTGTATCGACTCAGGTTGAAACCAATGACTCGCCACACCGGTCGGTTGTAGGACGTGCTGATTTCGATGAAACAGTTCAGATAATTGCAAAGTTGAGCCATCAATTCCGACTAATTCGGCAATATTTGCTACCACCCTCTGCCCACTCGCAGTGCGCTTAATTTGAATGATCACATCAACTGCGGCTGCAATTTGTTGACGAATGGCAAGCAGTGGCAGTTCCATACCTGTCATCAGAACCATGATTTCAAGACGATGAAGTGCTTCTCGAGGGCTATTCGCATGAAGGGTTGTCAGCGAGCCTTCATGCCCTGTATTCATCGCCTGAAGCATGTCTAGGGCTTCTGCTCCGCGACACTCGCCGACGATGATGCGATCCGGGCGCATCCGCAACGCATTAATCAAAAGCTCACGAATGCCAATAGCACCGATACCATCGCTATTCGCCATGCGAGCTTCGAGCGTGACTAAGTTTGGGTGTGGAATTTTTAGTTCAGCTGAGTCCTCGATGGTAATGAGGCGTTGCGACGCTGGAATAAGGCTCGCTAAAATATTTAATAAGGTGGTTTTTCCGGTTCCTGTGCCGCCGACAACTAGGATATTTTTGCGCTCTGCAATCGCCGCGGCAAGATAAGCTTTAGCCTCCTGACTGATGCTGCCGCTGGCTTCGAGATCATGCAGTGATAATTGTCGCACTTGAAATTTACGAATGGTCAGACAGGTTCCCGCGACAGCTATGGGAGTGAGAACTGCATTGATTCGAGAACCATCATGTAAGCGTGCATCGACCATAGGTTGAGCTTGGTCAATGTGCTTGCCAAGCGGCGCAACGATGCGCTCGATCACCTGATGCAGTTGCTCGGGCGAGGCAAACCGAATCTCCGTCGGTTCAATCACCCCGTGTCGCTCAACAAAAATTTGCTGATAATGATTCACCATTATTTCGCTTATTTCAGGGTTTACTAGTAGCTCGGTAAGCGGTCCAAGCCCGATGCAATCAGCGAGGACTTGATGGGGTTGAATCTGCGCCTGAACTTGAGCAAATGGCGGAGCTTGCATTAACTCTTCCAATGTTTCGGATGCCAAGCTTTCCAGCTCGGCCAGCGGCATTCGCTCAATTGCTCGGTGACTGCGCTCCAAGCGTTGGCGTAATTGTTCGATTAGCTCATGATAAACCGCTGCATCCATGCCGTTATTCCTTTAATTTGGGTTAATAGACTCTGCTAAAGGAAGCATTCCGACACACTGGTTGCGCTGTCGAAATAGCTCAATTTGATTCAAGGGTTGCTCGAGTTGTTGGCTGCGAATACGCGGAGTGACCACTACAATAAGTTCGGTTTGAGCCTGACGAAACTGCTCTGAAGCAAATAGTTTACCGAGGATCGGCAGTTGGTGTAGCCAAGGGAAACGTTCTGCATGCTGCGCTTGCTCTTGACTCAATAAGCCAGAAAGAACGAGCGATTCATTACTTTCAGCATGTACAATTGAGCGAACTTTACGAGTTAATATTCCGGGAATACCGGCAACTGAAGTTGCAGGGTCAATGGAGCTTATTTCAGCATAGACCTGTGCTTGGATAATATTATCGGCAAGCAAGCTCGGTGAAATTTCAAGGGCGATACCATAATCACGATAGCTTACGTCTTGCATCCCTTGCGCCGAAACCTGCGGTAATGGGATTTCACCACCGACTAAAAACTCAGCTTTACCGCCATCTTGGGTTAGCAGTGTAGGTTTTGCTAGTAATCGAGCATGGCCTTCTTGTTCTAAGATATCGAGCTGGGTCTGAATATCGGTCACAAATTGAATCGCCTGACTTGCCTCCGTACTTATCAATAAACCATCGACTTGATTTGGCCAACGCAACCCTAGCTGCTCGGTAAAGCTAGATTTCACCTCAGCGATTTGAACCGACAATTCAAGCTGTTGTGGTATCGCCTCCGGTTTGCGCTGCAGTTGCAACAAGACCTCGGGATAATCCCCCAACCGTTCTTGAAGTTGCGCAATTTCCTGCTCAACGAGTTCACCTCGAAGGACAACTAAGCCCTGATGTGCTTGCCAAGTTACCGCAGGATAGCTTCGGCTGATATCTTCTAACTCGGTGATAAGACGCTGGTTAAGCTCAGTAACCACCCGATAGAACCGACTGGTTTTGTTCCCTCCTGCGATAATCACCAATTCCCCCAGGCCCTCTTGCAGCCCGCTCACTACCAGATGGCCTGCTATTATTTCAGCATCAATGATGGCCGGCGTGGTCACGATCACATCATCAATCTGCTCAACTTTCTCGGTATGAGCCATGCCGGCCAGAATTTCTGCACTGTGATCATTGGGCGTTATCGTCAATAGCCATAATCCGACAACGGCTGAGACTACGTTCATGGTTGGGTTGCTCCTAGTCGGTGAATTTGAGTTTGCTGCGCAAAGTGCTCAGGTAAAGGCTCAGCGGAGTGACTTTTCAGCCACAACCTAAACCCGTAATCTCGCATCAATTCAAACTCGCTGGCTTGGCTCGCTGTCATCGCAAAAGTAACCGTACTTGCAAAAATTTCATGCTCTGAGCCCGACGCAGTCGCGCCAGTATTTGCATCAAGCGCAATAATTTCTATATCGTCCAGTGTTAGCGCACTCTGCCCGAGCCGCTGCGCGCGCAGCACAACATGGTCACCAACCCTTAACAGCCCACCAATAAGTTGTTCCATCGTAATGGTTGCCGTCACCGCGACCTGATTTGCTTGAAGTGGCAACAAATCCTGTTGTTGCGGCGCAGCCAACAGGCTCAACTGCAACGGTTGCCCTGCATCGATGTACTCTTGCGCAGTCAGTCCAACGACCACATGCGCATCACTGGGTAACAACCAGGTATCAGCAATATAATTGGGTGGGTAATTACGCTGTTGTAACAACTCTAATTCCAGTGCGGTTCCCACCTCGATTGGCGTTGCCGCAACTAATACGGGTATCATTTGTTGCTGCTGGGCATTGATAAAATCAGTTTGTCGTTGTTGCGTTAATTTCTGCAGTAACAAATATCCAGTCGCAGAAGTTATAATGAAGGCAACGATAAATAGGAGTGGTTTGACAAATTGCTTCTGCATCAGCCAACACTCCAAGGCTGTAACGTTCGATTTGACCAATACCAGAGCATGGCCTGCTGCCATTCGTGTAATACCCTAGGTATCACTATAATTAGGCTCTCCTGTGCGGCATTGACTGGAATGAATAAGATCAAACTCAGTGCTGCAGCGATGATGAGTACCTCTAACATAGCTTGGCCTTGTAGCTGCGATTTACTCATTGACCTGACTCCAAACGAGATAACTGATGGCACCTTGCTGACGAATAAATAGATTCGCCGTAGGGTGACCAAGCGCAAGATGAATGTCGCTGTCGGTAAAGTATTCAATTGAACGTATTCGTTGCTTGAAGCGGAGCATTAAAAAACGTAAGAACTGGCGTGCTGAGGTCTTGCGCTGATAAATCTTTAATTGCTGTCCGGGCTGCTCCATACTCATCACCTGTTGCCCCAGCAAAGTATCTGATGCATTTCGCGCTTGGGCACTTTGGCGGGGATAAAAATTCAGCCAATGCTGCCGCTCTAATCTTTGATAAACCCACCAACCGGCCTGAACTTCGCAAAAAATTAATTGCTGCGATATGAATTCAGGTCGACAAGCAAAATGCTCACTAAGGCGCTCGAGTAGTGCGGCAGGCGTTGTGTTCAGCCGCCAAGTTGATTGTTGCGTGCTCGTTACTACTGGCTCGGGTGACCACTGCAGTGGCGGGGCGTCAGCGTTCACAATCTTGCTCCTGTTTTTGGCACATCACTTCATACGGTGTGGCATCGGGATTAATCGGTCCGAACTCAAATTCACCTTGCGCCAGTTCTCGACTCATTGGCAGTCGCCCGAGGACTCGAAACAATGAATCAATTCCTAGTTTTTCCAAAACCGGGACCACTGTAAGTTTCCTTGGCTCAGTCACAAGTGCACTGACAGTTGTCGCAGACCAGCTATTTTCTAGCTTTGTCAGCGGCCATAGGTTCTGCTCAGATACGACGCTATGCTGATTCGCAAGCGGCAACTGCAAATCAGGTAATTGATTGAAAATTCCGAGCAAGGGTTTAACCGTTCGAGCGTAAGAGTAATTTTCGCTACCACTGGCAATAGCCTTGACTTGCCACAAGCTTAACCGCTGCTGATCTAACAGCTCCTGGCGCTGATTCAAGTTAGCGCTTATCAGCGTCAATCCAGTGCCCATCAACCAAGCGATGACAGTCAAAAAGAGCATCAGCTCAAGTATGGCTTGGCCGCTTTGTTTCATAGCTGCGGCCACTCAAACTTGAATCGTGACAACACACTGCGATCACTCAGATTCAGTGGTTGCAGTTGCGCCAGCCACAGTGGGTTGAACAGGTTACTGCGCTCTATTCTTTGATCAGCCCGGGGCCAGAGATCTTCTGCCCGGACAAAATCGGGAGATGCTTTAGCGACAGCCGTTCCCACCCGCACGATGATCGCCATATGAGTTGTGTTTTGTGGTTCACTCAGAGCGAAGTAACTTGGCCGCGAAGCACTTCCGAGTCGACGTTGCTGCGCTCTAGCCCACTGCGTCGTGCGTGGATTTAATCGCGCTGAGCGTCCAAACTTGTCAGCAGACACCGAATGCACACGCTGCCCTGCAGTACGTGCGCCCTGAGCCCATGGCAGCTCTATTTGCCACCAAAGCACGCGCAGATGTATGGCGAGAGTATCAAGGCTCTGCCAGTGCCATTGCCCGATACTATTCTCAACCAGCTCAGTGCCGCCAGCTTTTTTTACTTTGATAAGACCGGCATCAAACCAGTTATAGGTTCGGGCGCGCAGAAACTGGTCACGACTATCCTCTTGCAACGCGTAAAGCATGCCATCGTCATTGCGGGGCGTTCGGCGTTGCGTCACTCGCCACCAAAGCCATGGAAATTTGACCAGCCCCGGCGCATGAAAAATCTCCCAAGCACTTTCATCAAGTTGGTGCTGTTCGGCCAGTTCGGCGAGGGTTTTCGGCAGCTGTTGCATGGTCAGTACAGGGAGCAGTGCCTGAGTTGTTTGGAGCAAGTTTAAGATGGTAGTTTGCGTTGTAATGCCAATTTTAATAAGTCCTTGCGCAACCGGCTCGGAGCGCTCAAGAACCTGTGCTGCAAAGCGCATAGCCGCATTTAAGTACGGTACCCAACTGGCGGCTAGAGCAGCATTCGTGGCGGCTAAGGCAAACATACTCAAGTAACTTGAGAGTCCGGTTAGCTGTCCAAGCAAAAGCTGATTGGTCAGAATCGCGCGATTGAATAAAGCATGCAAATTCAATTCCCGCGCCATTAAAATAGCTCCACTGTAGGCCAGATTGTCGGCGGTGTTCTGAAGATACCAAGAGCGTTGCAATTGAAACACCAGCCCAGCGAGCGCTATGGTCACGAGTAACATTAAGCTCAGCAGAGGTAACGACAACACTGCCAAGAAGCCTCGCTGACGCTTAGTTGCCGTCACTCTCGGTACTCTCATCATAATTACCTAAATTAACGTCTTGGCGTGCGACTGTGCTGGCACGGCGGGCCGCAGCTCGAGCTGTATTCAGTTGGCTACTGGCACTTTGTCCGGTAACTTCTTGAGCAATGCCCGCGACTTGATTACGAACACTTTTCCCCAGCAGTGAATAGACCCCGATGGCAGCCACCGCAATTAAGGCGACGATGATGATATATTCGGTCATTCCTTGACCGAGTTGAAACGAACGGTTGTGATTCGACACTTTGCATCCCCTGCTAATGAGCGATGCAATGACTATAGCGCGGCTCGTTTGGAAGAAACCGCACTGAGGTGAGACGCTTACTCGATATTAAGATACTTATGGAGCTGGACGCTTAGACGCCAATTCCTCTCAATACACGTTTTAATAGCCAGTTCGGTGGCGCGTGGGCGCTGACTAATGGGCTGCAAAGCAATAATTGCATCTGCTCGCGGTGGACAGGTTTTTAAGAGATGGTCGAACGCGTCTATGTGCTTTTGCATCGCCACTGGGTATTTAATTTCGTTCGCACGTTTCATACAGTCAGGGCGTACTAAATACCCACCCGGCATATCCAACTTGGGCGAGACCGTTACCCACGTTTGCGGGCTCACTCGCAGTTCGAACGTACCACTGGTTTCAATTTGTAAACGGTAGCCTGCGCTCTCTAGCTCAGCCGCAAGCGGACGCAAGTCGAACATCGCGGGTTCACCACCGGTGATCACCACATGCTTCGCGTGATAATTTTGTGCTTTAAACAGAGCAAGTAGTTGCGAGGCTGAGAATTCAGCCCACGTAGCACTCGCAGTAAGCTTTCCGATAATTCCGCTCGGCGCCACTTGTTGCTCTGGGTCTAAGTCCCAAGTATGTTGCGTGTCGCACCAAGGACAGCCTACTGGACAGCCTTGTAAACGCACAAAAATCGCAGGCACACCTGTATAAACCCCTTCACCTTGGATGGTCTCGAAAACTTCGTTCAGTGGATATTGAATGCTAATAACTCACCCCAAGCAGTAGTCTATTGACTCGATTATTGGCTACAATAGAGGCTGAATTGTAACTGATTTAGCGCGCAAAAGGACCTACTGATGGCAAAAGTTGTGGTGATTTACTCAGGTGGTATGGATTCGTTCACTGTGTTGCATCGCGCAATTCAAGATGGACATGATGTGCATGCTATCTCATTCAACTACGGCCAACGGCATGTTAAGGAGCTTGATTATGCCCGTAGCGTGTGTCGTGAACATGGGATCCCACATAAGGTCGTCGATATCAGCGCAATCAATGAATTACTCGCAGGTAGCTCCCTGACTGACGATATCGAGATCCCCGAGGGGCACTACGAAGAAGAGTCGATGAAATCAACTGTGGTCCCGAATCGTAATATGATTCTGTTGAGTCTTGCGATTGGTTATGCGGTATCACTTGAAGCAAGCGCAGTGTACTACGGAGCGCACTCGGGTGACCATGCCATTTATCCTGACTGTCGTCCCGAATTCGTGCAAAAAATGCAAGCCGTGAGTGCGATCGCCAATTATGAACCGATCTCAATCGAAGTGCCCTTTTTGCACGATGATAAAGCACAAATTTTAGCTGCTGGACTTGCTATGGGGCTCGACTATAGCCAAACCTGGACCTGCTATAAAGGCCTTGAGCAGGCTTGTGGGCATTGTGGTGCATGCGTCGAACGACTCGAGGCCTTTGCCGCAAATAACACTCAAGACCCACTTAGTTATTTATAGGCTCGATTTACTTTAACGCATCAAGCAGTAACTGTGCCTTATGCCAACGTGGATGGTTGCGCAAAGTGTCGCGATTCATCGCGGCTGGTTTTGCCAATAACTCATAACAACGATTGCGTTGACAACTGGTTGGAGGTAATTGCGGTTCAAGCGCTTCGAGCACTTGCACCGCACCGTCGCGGTCATTACAGGCAAGCACCATATCACAACCCGCATTGAGGGCTGCATGAGCGCGTTCAGCCATCGTCCCTGCAACTGCAGCTCCAGCCATCGCTAAGTCATCACTAAAGATAATCCCTTTAAAATTTAGATCGTTGCGAAGGATGTCTTGTAACCATTTTTTTGAAAACCCAGCAGGTTGCGAACATACGTCCGGATAGATGACATGCGCCGGCATCACCGCATCTAAGCAGGCACTCAACTCTTTAAATACTGGTAAATCGACGGCTGCGATTTCGGCATACGGACGTTCATCAACTGGAATGGCAAAGTGAGAATCGGCCAACACAGAGCCGTGACCTGGGAAATGTTTTCCGGTCGCCTTCATCCCTGCTTGATGCATCCCTTTAATAAAACTTCGCGCCAGCGGAATAATCTCCTGCGCTTGGTCAGCAAATGCGCGATCACCGATAACCTCGCTAATCCCACGGACATCAAGCACGGGAGCAAAGCTCAAGTCAATATCACAAGCGAGAACTTCAGCAGCCATGAGCCAGCCCAGTTCTTGAGCCAGCATCAGTTGTTGTGCCGTATCACCTTGCTGTTGAATAGAGTACATGGGAGGAATCGCTGAGAAACCATCACGGAAGCGCTGGACTCGCCCACCTTCATGATCAACCGCTAGAATTAATGGATTTCTCGCTGCGGCTCGGGTTTGTCGCACGAGTTCCTGCAACTGAGCTGGTTCGGCATAATTACGCGAAAAATAAATTACCCCACCAACTGCTGGGTGAGACAAAATTTCTTTATCTTCAGAACTCAATTCATAGCCCTGAAAATCAATCATTACAGCTGTCATAGGTACTCTCATTCATTACAACTTGCCGCAGTGTGCCAAATTTATTGCATCAGGTCACTAGCCAAATTAAATCGCCGCACCCATCCAAATTTCCGTTCAAATCGTTTATAAAGAAGATAAGGTTGCTAGTAACAGGATACAGCTATGAATATCTCAACTCGCGCTCTTCTTACCATCGCTCTCGCGACTGCATTGACTGGATGTGGTGGTGGTGGCAGTAGCGGTAGCTCAAGTGGTGGCACTCCGCCAATTCAGCAATGTTCGATTAGTGACCAAAAAACCCGATTCTTGAGTTACATGCGAGACGATTACTTCTGGGTACAAGACCTTCCGAGCACAGTTAACCTCGATAATTACGCCGATATGTATCAGCTCCTTGAAGGTATCCGTAGTAGTCAGGATCGCTTTAGTTTCATTCTGACGGAGCAAGAATATCAAGACCGATATGTGAATGCGTCCTATGCTGGGTTTGGCTTCTCGGCTCGCGTCACGTCATCAAACCAAGTCTTTGTCAACTACGTGTTCGCTGACTCACCAGCAGATTTAGCCGGAATTCAACGGGCCGATGAATTGGTCGCAATCGATGGGGTTGCCGTAACCACTCTGGTGCAATCTGGTTTATATAGCGATGCACTGGGCCCCGGCGATGTTGGGGTGGCACGCCAACTCACTTGGCGCAAACCGAGCGGACAACAGTTCACGGATGTCTTAACCAAGGAAGATGTTGAAACCAATACTGTGCTTGCCCATGATGTCCTTAGCATTGATTCCAAGCAAGTGGGTTACTTCGTTTTAAATAGTTTCATCAACCGAACTGGGCAAGATCTGAATTCTGCATATGACACCTTTAATGGCGTGGACGAGCTTATTATTGATGTGCGCTACAACGGGGGTGGCTTGACGCGATTCGCCAACCAAGCCGCTTCTCAGGCGGCAGGTGATAATGTGCTTGGGCGTGTATTTACCAATTATGTGTTTAACCAAAACAACCAAAATAATAATTTCACTGAGTTCTTCCAACTTTATGAAGGGGTGCGTCAGTTAGACTTAAATCGCGTCTACGTCCTGACCACTGGCGCTAGCTGTTCATCATCAGAACTTATTATCAACGCACTCAAACCTTTTGTTGATGTGGTCGTCATTGGCAGCCCAACCTGCGGGAAACCTGTTGGCCAGATTCCTGAACTGATCTGCGACAAACGTACTTTTGTGGTGAACTTCGAAACCGTCAATGCGAATGGTGAAGGGGGCTATTTTGATGGCTTGCCAGTGAACTGCTCAGCCAGCGATACCCTAGTTGGTGATTGGGGCGACCCAAATGACCCACTCTTGGCTACTGCAGCACAGCATATCACTAACGGTGCATGCCCGGTTGCGATCGCGCCTGAACAAATGCTAACTGAGACAGCTGAATCGACCTGGCAACGAGGACCTCGTCTAATCGATCAGTGGCGAACCGAATACTAAATTTTTGGCTTTGTAAACGGCAGTATGGCGACCCCGTTATCGGTGCAAAACCACTCGAGTTCAATCCCAAAGCAACTCGAAATATGTTGGTTTTGCATGGCTTCATTCGGGGTCCCAAAGCTAATCAGATGCCCCTCATCAAGCAGTACAATTTGGTCACAAAACTGAGCTGCAAGGGCTAAGTCATGGATAGCCACTAAAATGAGATGGTCTTGGCTTGCTTTGCTACGCAAATCCTGAAGTAATTTCAACGCATGCCCAATATCAAGACCGCTGGTGGGTTCATCGAGCAACATCAGCGGAGCTTCATTTAAAAAACAAACGGCAAGCTGAACACGGCGTTGCTCACCGCCTGAAAGCTCTTGATAACATCGCTGAGTGAGTAACGTTAACTCGAAATCTCTCACCACTGTCGCGATCCGCTGTTGTCTTTGCTGGCTCGATAAATCGAGATTCACCGCACCAATTTTCAAGATTTCAAGTACCGTTAAGCGTCCAACAATCGTCGGACTCTGTGGGAGCCAACTCAGTAACTGTCGACGTTGTCGCGGGGTAAATTGAGTAAGTGATTTGTCTTGCCAAAAGATCTCACCAGTGAAGTCATGGAGCTGTCCAGCGATAGCTTTCAATAACGTAGATTTGCCTGCACCATTTGCGCCAATAACGCCGATCAAACCTGTGCTTGGAAGCTTGAGACTCACTGCTTTGAGGCGAGCCTCAACTGTGACACGATTAAGTTCAAGCATCATTGATCAGCCTCTGCCGCGCAAGCAAATGCAGTAGCATCGGAGCACCGAGTGCGGCTGCAATCACACCAAGTTGTAACTCAACCCGAGTCGGAATGAGTAACACCATAGCATCAACTGCGACCAAAATGACTGCCCCCATAACCATGCTCAGTGCGATAAGTTTCTGCGGATGATAAATGCCAAGTAAACGCACTAAATGAGGCGCAAGTAAACCGATGAAACTTATCGCCCCCGCACTTACCACTGAGCCTGAAATCCAAAGGGTGAGTCCGAGCAACAATAGCAAACTGCGCACCGAAACATTGAAACCAAACTGTTGAAAGGTACTAAAATCAAAAATATGGGCGTTAATAAACGAGCGCTGCGTGGTAATAAGAACAAGCCCCAGTAGAGTTATCGGTGCCAGCAGCTCAACATGCTCCCAGCCGCGGTTGGCAAGTGAGCCCATCAGCCATAAACTCCACTCCTGAAAAGCAAAAGGATTAGGCGCTAAATTTAGTACCAAACTAATGCCTGCCCCGGCGAGCGCAGCCAGCGCAACTCCAGCTAAAATCAAGCGCAACGGATTTGCACCACGACCGGCTAACAGCCACAGCAGAGCTAAACTCGCAAGCCCCCCAAGCATTCCCACAAATGGCAGTGCCCAGGCGACCGGACCTTGCCAGCCGAAATACAGCGCAACAACAATCGTCAGAGCGGTTCCAGTTGAGACGCCAGTGATACCAGGTTCAGCTAATGGGTTGCGCAGGATGATTTGAAATACTGCGCCAGCACCACCTAAAATCATTCCGTTTAGCAGCGCAAGGACCAACCGCGGCGCTCGAATTTCAAGCAAGATATCCTGCTCCAACGAGCTGGTGGGATAAATCCACCAAGACGCTCCGCCTAAACCTAAGTAGCCAATAATGACGAAAACACTCAGTAGCACGAGTGCTATTGCTCGGAGCCACTTCATGATGCAGCCCCCATGGCGCGAACATATTTTACCGCCTGCGTTGCAGGGCATGAGGCGATTGGACCTGTCACGAGGTGAACCTTACGCTGCTCAATCCAAGTCCGGACTAACGAGTGCCAACGCCAATCATTCGCACGCGCATAATCTTGGCTAAAGCCCTCTAGGATGAGCAGGTTCGGATCCATATTTAGTATTGTTTCCAGACTTAACTGGCCAATTTGACCGCTACCGATCGGGGTCAAAAGTTCCCGTTCAAACTGTCGCAAAAGACTTGCAACCCAACTATCACTCGCCCAAGTATATTGATTCGGCATCAATATCATCAGTTGCTGCGGCAGCTGCTTTGACGTTTGCAGTAGGCTCTGCTGTTGCTGCACCTGCCACTGTCGCAATTCAGTCTCAACCGCAAGCGCCTTGCCCAACTCGATTAAATCGCTTTGCCACTGTTGCCAACTGTTCGGTTGTGGCAGCATAACTGTCGCAATATGATGGCGCTTGAGCCCTTCAATTAAACTCTTTCGAGCAAATTGATTATGCAGCACATAGTCTGGTTTTAGGCTAATAATCCGCTCGAGTCTGCCTCCGTGCACATCACTCGTTAACAGGGTGAAGCGCTCGGGTAACCATTGCGCCAACCAGACATCGTGGCAACGATTGAGTGAAACCAGACGTTGTTCGGCATAGGCATCCGCACCGAGCACACTAAGCCCAAGCAAAAGCCCTAAGGTCCAAGCCCTCATAGTGCATCAAGTGCCTGTTGTAAGTTCTTAACAGGAACCACTTCAAGTCCCTCGATGGTCTCTTTGGGCCGATTTCCATAGGGGATTATTGCGCGGGTGAAGCCATGTTTTACCGCTTCACGCAAACGCGTCAAACCATTTTGCACGGGTCGAATTTCACCGGCCAAGCCGACCTCACCGAACACAATTAAATCACGTGCTAACGGTTGTTCTTTAAAACTTGAGACAATTGCCAGCAGTAATGCGAGGTCTGCCCCTGTTTCAAGCACTCGCACACCCCCCACAATATTTACAAAGACATCTTGGTCGGACATATGCAAACCACCATGCCGATGCAAAACCGCGAGCAGCATCGCCAATCGTTGACTCTCCATTCCCACCGCCACCCGGCGCGGGTTGGCTAACTGCGTCGCATCAACTAATGCCTGCAATTCAACCAATAATGGCCGCGTACCCTCCCAGATCACAATGACAACGGAGCCGGCTCCATGCTCCTCACCGCGCTGCAGAAAAATAGCAGAAGGATTCGTGACTTCTTTTAAGCCCTGCCCCGTCATCGCAAAAACCCCCAGCTCATTGGCCGGTCCGAAGCGGTTTTTGTGTCCACGTAAAGTCCGAAAACGTGAGTCTGCGGAACCTTCGAGTAAAATCGAGCAATCAATACAGTGCTCGAGAACTTTGGGTCCTGCAATCGAGCCATCCTTAGTGACATGACCGACCATAAATACAGCGACGCCTTTTTGTTTTGCATAGCGCGTCAGATAAGCCGCCGCCTCGCGCACCTGTGACACACTGCCAGGTGCCGATTGGATATCGGCAAGATGCATCACCTGAATTGAATCAATCACCATCAAAGCTGGAGCTTCCGCGTCGGCAAGATCGCAAATCGTCTCAACGGATGTTTCAGATAACATGCGCAACTTATCCGTTGGTAAGTTCAGCCGCTGCGCACGCAGCGCAACTTGCTGCAGTGACTCCTCGCCGGTTACATACAAGACTTTCATTCGAGTTGCCAACTGACACATGGTTTGCAGCAATAAGGTACTTTTACCTGCGCCGGGTTCACCGCCAATCAATATTGCTGATCCGGGCACAATCCCGCCCCCTAAAACACGGTCAAACTCTTGATAACCACTACTGAATCTAGGTAGGTCGGCCAAATCGACTTCTGCCAGAGTTTGTACCTGGGCTTGGGTCATACCGCTAAACCCGCGGCGACTATCGGTTTGATGACTTTTCTGACTACCAAGACGGACCTCAGTAATCGAATTCCAAGCTTTGCACTCGGTACATTGTCCTAACCAACGGACATAATCAGCGCCACACTCATTACACACATAGGCAGTTTTTGTTTTAGCCATGGCACTCCATCCGTTCAAACTGTTCAATTAAAAGGCTTAAATCGGGTTCGTTAAGACAAATCGTGGCAGCTTCTTGAACTTTGGGCTTGGCACAAAACGCGACACTCAAATGCGCAGCTGCCATCATTTCAAGATCATTGGCTCCGTCCCCCACTGCAATCGTATTATTCGGGGAAATGCCATATTCGCGGCAAAATTTTGTCAGTGTCTGTGCCTTGGCTGAGGCGTCAACGATGGGCTCAATGACGTTGCCGGTCAAGCGACCACCTTGCCACTCCAATTGATTCGCAACGATGTGATCAATCTTGAGTACATCAGCAACTTGCTGCGCAAACCAAGTAAACCCACCGGAGGCGATAACCAAGCGCCAATTTCGAGCCCTTAGCCAAGCGCATAACTGCGCTGCACCGGGCGTAAACGGAATCGGATCAAATAACTGATTGAACTGGCGCTCCTCGATACCAGCAAGAGCTGCAACTCGTTGCTTTAAGCTTGCAGCAAAATCCAGCTCACCGCGCATCGCTGCCTCGGTAATGGCACTCACCTCAGCTTTGCGCCCGACCAACTCTGCAATTTCATCGATACACTCGATCCCAATCAAAGTGGAATCCATATCGAATACCGCCAGTCCGGGCTGATTAAAGTTTACTTTTCTATGCTTTGCACTCACAACATCGACTCTATATTTACAGCAGGTAAGCAGACAGCGTACTATCTACATATGAATAAAGCATCTTCACATCTTATCAGTATGCTCCAGCTTGTCTATCGGCGTGGACGGAGAATTATATTAGCTATTCTCCTCCTTATTCTCATTGAAAATGTCTGGAGCTGGATGCAAGAAATAAGCCTGCGAGATTTCCAACAACACAGCGAAGAGCTGGTGCAACTTGGCATTAAACAGAGTGCTTTTGCGAGCCAAATCGCAATTAGCCGCAATGATGGCGAACTCCTCGAGGCGATTGCGCGCCAACTCGCTGGAGATCCGATGATTGCCAGCGTTCACATCTATGACCGCTATGGCATGCCGTTAACCTCAACCGAACCCACTGCGTCAGAGCCGGCTGAACAAACTCAACTTATTTTGGTTGAACCGATAATGGCTGAAGAACAAACTCTCGGCTATGTTGAGGCTCGAGTCGTGCGCCAGAATTTACTTAAGGCACCGCAAAAAACCTATCAATTTTTGACCTACTATGGTCAATTTCTCTTATTTTTCGCCGTCCTTGCAGGAATATTTGCCACCACCACGTTTAACCGTTTGCGCTATCGCAACAAAGTCTGACTATTTCGCCACAGTTGCGCCGCCATGTGCGCGGGGGATTCAGTTCTTAACTCGACCAAGGCCGCAAAAACATCTGCGACGCTCGCAGGTTCATTGCGTTCACCTTGATGACCAAAGATGGGCATATCAGGAGCATCCGTTTCTAATACCAGCGCCTCCAGAGGCAGCCGCGCACATGCCGCCCGAGTTTTCTTCGCGCGCGGATAGGTGATGGTGCCGCCTACCCCGAGTTTGAAACCGCGCCGAACCCATTCCAGCCCCTGTTCATAACTTCCAGAGAAAGCATGCAGGCAACCGGCAACTGCCGGCAATGCAGAGCGATAGCGATCGATTACTCTTAATAGATCGGCCTGAGTCTTACGGTGGTGCAGAATCACTGGACGCTGATACGTGGCCGCGAGAGCAATCTGTTGCTCAAACAACTCGAGCTGCCAAGCATACTTCGGACGGGTCTGATCGAGCCCAATTTCACCAACTAACAAAGTCGGATCAGAGCCAAGTTGTTGCTCCAGCCAACGGCAATCATCAACTTGATGCTGTTCGATAAAATAAGGATGCAGCCCCACTGCGAAGTGAAATTGAATCGGGCTTTCGAGCGGTAATTTCACCTGCTCAGAATGGCTGGTGCCCGGCACTATGATATGCCGAACACCTGCATCATACGCGCGCTGTAAAACCGCTTTTCGATCGCGATCAAATTGAGCGAAATCAATGTGACAGTGCGTATCGAAAAACTCGAACATCCTTTAGTGCTCGCGCGTTTGCATAAACTCGATATCAGGGTAGCGCTCTTGAGCTAAATTGAGATTCACCATAGTCGGTGCAATGTAAGTCAAGTTATCACCGCCATCCAAGGCTAAGTTGCTCTCCGCTTTCCGTCTAAACTCATCAAGCTTACGCGGATCTTTTGCCGCCACCCAGCGAGCAGTTGCCACATTAATATTTTCGTACACGGCATCGACATTGTATTCCGATTTAAGTCGATGCACGACCACATCAAACTGCAACACCCCTACCGCACCGACAATCAAATCATTGTTGCTTAACGGTCGAAATACCTGCACTGCGCCTTCTTCTGAAAGCTGTACTAAACCTTTCAGTAATTGCTTCTGTTTTAACGGATCTTTTAAGCGGATGCGGCGGAATAGTTCAGGAGCAAAGTTTGGAATGCCACTAAATTTAAAATCTTCGCCACCGGTGAAGGTATCTCCAATTTGAATCGTGCCGTGATTATGCAACCCAATGATATCGCCGGGATAGGCTTCCTCGACATGCGCTCGGTCACCGGCCAAAAAAGTTAAGGCGTCGGCGATACGGACATCCTTGGCAATCCGCACTTGGCGCATCTTCATACCTTTTTCGTATTTACCGGAAACAATTCGCATGAAGGCAACTCGGTCGCGGTGACGCGGATCCATATTGGCTTGGATTTTAAAAATAAAGCCTGAAAATTGCGGCTGTTCTGCACCAATCATATCGCCACCATCGGTTGCCCGAGGCTGAGGTGCTGGGGCCCAATCAACTAGACCATCCAACATATGATCAACCCCAAAGTTTCCAAGTGCAGTCCCAAAGTATACTGGCGTCAATTCACCCGCGAGAAATAGCTCGAGATCAAACTCATTCGACGCACCTTTTACCAGCTCGATTTGCTCGCGTAAATCGCTCGCGTAAGCACCAATTCGTTGATCGAGTGCAGGATTATCAAGCCCTTTGATGGTATCGACCTCTTGGATTCGATGTCCCTGTCCGGTCTTATAAAAAATAATGGTATCGGTGAGTAGGTTATAGACACCCTTAAAGTTCTTACCTGAACCAATAGGCCATGTAATCGGCGCGCACATAATATTCAGAACGCTCTCAACCTCATCGAGCAATTCAAGTGGGTCGCGAATGTCCCGATCGAGTTTGTTCATGAAGGTGATAATGGGGGTATCACGCAGGCGTGTAACTTCCATCAACTTGATGGTCCTATCCTCAACACCTTTGGCGCCGTCGATGACCATCAAACAAGAATCCACTGCGGTGAGAGTGCGGTAAGTATCTTCTGAAAAGTCCTCGTGCCCGGGGGTATCAAGAAGGTTTACCAAGGCTTCACGATAGGGAAACTGCATAACCGAGGTGGTGACCGAGATGCCCCGCTCTTTTTCCATTTCCATCCAATCAGATTTGGCGTGCTGCCCCGATTTTTTGCCTTTTACGGTGCCGGCCTTTTGGAGTTTTTGACCGTGTAACAAGACCTTTTCAGTGATCGTAGTTTTACCCGCATCCGGGTGCGAGATGATTGCGAAAGTGCGACGCTTGTTAATTTCGTTTTGAAATGTCTGCTCAGCCATTGGCTCATCTTTTTGTCGAGGTTTATGTTAATCGTCTATTTTCGCCTATCTTCAATTTAGTTACAATCAACCCCTGAGCGGGGGAGCATAAAACACTATGAAAAAATACGCGCAATGGATGGTAAAAGGTGCCGCGATGGGAATGGCGGATATTGTTCCGGGTATTTCAGGTGGAACAATTGCTTTTATTCTTGGTATCTACGAACGCTTCCTACAAGCGCTCACGTCATTCAACCTGCAGGCACTGAAGCACCTGAGCGGATTTCGCTTTAAAGCGCTTTGGCAACATATTGATGGGGCGTTTTTACTGAGCTTATTCGGCGGTATTTTGATCGCTATCTTTAGCTTGGCGAATCTGATTACATTTATGCTCGAGCACCACCCTGTTCCGCTTTGGAGCTTTTTTAATGGTTTGATCCTCGCTTCATTCCCCTTACTCATTAGTAAGTTTAAGTGGTCGGCTTATCGCGCCGGATTATTCGTTGCAGGGGCGGTCGCTGCAATGCTAATCACAACCTTAACCCCGATGCATACTAACCCTAGCTATTGGATGTTTTTAGGCGCTGGTTTTATCAGTATCTGTGCCATGATGCTACCTGGCATCTCTGGTAGTTTTTTACTTTTAATAATGGGGATGTATGCGCCCATCACCACAGCAGTGAGCGAGTTAAACCTGCTCCCGCTGGGTATCTTTGCCACGGGTGCAATTGCGGGCTTACTGGTGTTCTCTCGGCTGCTGCAATGGGCCTTAAAACGCGCTCATGATGCCATGCTAGCGCTGCTTTCGGGGATTGTGCTGGGGGCACTCTTTCGTATTTGGCCGTGGCAAATCGACAATAATCTCGTTACCCCCATGCGCTACGCAGAGGTGCACCTCAGTGCGGATATCGGCTGGGCGATTGTTGCCTTTGTTTTAGGTGCTGGCCTTATTCAGTTGCTACTGCACCTTGAGCAACTGTTTAACGGCGAGCAAGACGCATCCAATCACTAAAGTTCAAGACACGTATCTAAGGCAATTTTGAGCATAGTTTGATAGCCCACTTGGCGCTGCTCGGCCGATGCATGTTCACCACGGATAAGATGATCTGATACGGTCAGAATCGATAATGCCCGTTTACCGTGCTCCGCAGCGATGCTGTAGAGTCCTGCAGATTCCATATCAACACCTAGTAACCGATAGCGCTCAAACAATGTATTCAAGTTTGGATCAGCATCGTAAAAGCGATCCGTCGTAAAGATGTTGCCAACATGAAACTGAGAGGTGTACTCAGCAGCTCTTGCGGTAGCAATCTGGAGTAATTCAAAGTTTGCGATGGCGGCATAATCGAGCCCGCCAAACCGGTTTCGATTAAACGTTGAATCAGTACATGCGCCTTGCGCAAAAATGATATCGTTTAGATTAACCGCACCAAGGGTGGCGCCACAGGTCCCCACGCGAATGATGGTTTCAACGCCATAATACGCCATCAGTTCATGATAATAGATAGCACTCGATGGGATCCCCATCCCTGATCCCATGACCGATACGCGACGACCTTGATAATAGCCGGTAAAGCCAAACATATTGCGAACCGAGGTAACACATTCCACCTGCTCTAGATAGCTATCAGCGATGAATTTTGCCCTTAATGGGTCGCCCGGCATCAAGCAAATCTCTGCAAATGCGCCATGCGCCGCGTCAATATGTGGAGTCGCCATGGTTAATCTTCCTTCTGTTGAGTCAACGCAACTTGGCCATGCAAGAGTGGCGGTAAGGCCAACCATTTCGCGATGGTTTGACCGATATCAGCAAAACTCGAACGAGCTCCGATAGAACCAACAGGAACCATGGGCCCAGTTGCTAAAAATGGGACATACTCGCGGGTGTGGTCCGTACCCGGCCAGGTCGGGTCACAGCCATGGTCAGCAGTTAAGACGAGAAGGTCATCAGCAGCTAACGTGGCCATAAGTTGCGGTAATAATTGATCAAACTGCTCAAGTGCCTGAGCATAGCCTGCAACATCACGACGATGACCAAACTCACTATCAAAATCGACGAGGTTAGTAAAAATAAGGCTGCCATCTGGCGCCTGCTTAAGCTGCTCGACCGTGCTCGCAACAAGCGCATCTAGTCCAGTCGCCTTAACCGCTTTGGTGATGCCTTGGTGGGCGAAAATATCAGCGATTTTGCCGATACTAATCACTTCTCGACCATTCTCTTTGGCGATATCAAGTAGGGTCTTTTGATGAGGTGGAACCGCGTAGTCTCGACGGTTGCCTGTGCGCTTAAAGTCACTCGCAGACTCGCCGATAAAAGGTCGCGCGATCACTCGACCAATGTTATACGGATCGAGTAAGGTGCGCGCAATTTCGCACACTTGATACAAACGTTCTAAGCCAAAATGCTGTTCATGTGCAGCTATTTGGAAAACTGAATCGGCAGAAGTATAAACAATCGGCTTCCCTGTTTTGATATGTTCATCGCCAAGCGCTTTGATAATATCAGTGCCTGAAGCATGGCAATTCCCTAATACTCCCGGTAATTTCGCTTGGTCAATCAAATCAGCTAATAATGTACTTGGAAAACTGTGATCGCGCTGGTGAAAATAGCCCCAGTCAAACATAACGGGGACACCCGCCATCTCCCAATGACCTGACGGGGTATCTTTACCGGAAGAAACTTCGGCAGCCCAACCATAAGCGCCCTGAAGTTCACTCTCAGGCGGTAGCATAAGATGTGCTGGTGTTGCACCCGTTGCTCCATACGCAGCATGCCCTAGCCCAAGAGCAAGTAGATTGGGGATCTGCAATGGTCGCGATGCGGCAATATGGCCAAAGGTATTCGCTCCCACATCACCAAACTGAGCCGCATCCGGAGCGGCCCCAATACCAAACGAATCTAGCACGACAATGACGGCACGACTCATACTTGCTCCTTGATGCGCTCAACACACAAAGGGGTCTGCTGTGGCGCTTTATCTGTCACAGTAAACGCAGCTTGGAGTCGTGTTGCGGCCTGCTCCCAGGCTGCTTCGGTACGAGCGTAAATCATGAGTAAGGGTTGTCCGACCGTCACTGCATCACCGAGTTGCACAATTTCATCTAAACCAACACCATAATCAAGTTGATCATCACTGTGTTGTCTTCCTCCGCCTAATGCTACAACCGCCATGCCAACTGCGCGCGTATCAATCGCACTGACAATACCAGTACTTGCAGCTAATAGCGGTTTGGCGATAGGAGCTAAGGGCATCTGCTTGGGGTATGATTCTAAGATATCCGCAGGTCCGCCAAGTGCAGCAACCATTTGCTCAAAACGCTCGGCAGCTGCACCAGAGGCTAGCACGGCTTGTACTTTATCGCGCGCACGTTCAGCGTTTAGCTCTATCTTCCCAACGCGTAACATCTCGATGGCAAGCTCAATGGTCACCTCTGCGAGGCGTGGTGCTTTAATATTACCTTTAAGAAACTCGATCGCCTCATACACCTCGATAGAGTTACCCGCAGAACGTGCTAATGGTTGATTCATATCCGTTAATAAGGCCGAAGTCGGGACTCCAGCATCGTTGGCGACTGTGACTAAACTTTGAGCGAGTGCCTTTGCCTGCGCCGTATCTCGCATCACCGCACCATTCCCAACTTTCACATCGAGCACTAAACCGTCTAACCCTGCTGCAAGCTTCTTAGATAAAATTGAAGCCGTAATCAACGGAATCGATTCGACCGTTGCGCTGATATCTCGAGTTGCGTAAAACCGTGCGTCAGCAGGAGCCAATTCACCAGTTTGGCCGATTATCGCAACACCTAAATCGGCCACGATTTGCTGAAATTTTGCTAAGCTCGGAGTGGTGTTGTAACCCGGTATCGCATCGAATTTGTCACGTGTGCCACCGGTATGACCAAGCCCACGCCCAGAAATCATGGGGACATAGCCGCCGCAGCAAGCAACAATTGGACCCAACATAAGGCTTACAAGGTCACCTACGCCCCCTGTCGAATGCTTGTCTAATACGGGGCCATTTAACTTCATCTGCTGCCAAGCAAGCACTTGTCCGGAATCTCGCATAGCTTCGGTTAGCGCAACACGCTCGGATAGGGTCATATCCTGAAAATATACCGCCATCGCAAACGCTGAAATTTGGCTCTCGGCAATCGAGCCATCATGGAGACCTCGGACAAAATACTGAATTTGTTCCGTGGTTAAAGTTTCACCATCGCGTTTCGCGCGGATAATTTCTTGCGGTAAATACATCAATAACTACTCTCATCTTTACTCGACGGGTCGTGTTGCCCCTCAAGAATACGTTGAATATCGGCTAATAAACCACTTGCGCCAAAGCGAAACGACTCGGGCTGTAGCCATTGCTCGCCCATGATCTCGGTTGCAAGCTCTAGGTATGCTGCGGCGTCTGTTACAGTGCGAATTCCGCCAGCGGCCTTGAAGCCAACACGTTGACCACTTAACTTGATGCGCTCAAGCATCACCCGAGCGGCATCGAGCGTTGCATTAACCTCGACTTTCCCAGTAGATGTTTTAATAAAATCTGCGCCACAATCGATCACCAAATCACTTGCGCCTGCGATCAACTCAGGCGTCTCAAGAATACCGCTTTCAATGATGACTTTTAGTTTTAATGGGCTTGGACAAACCTCGCGTACCTGCCTAACAAGCGCCTCCGCAGCAGCATAATTCCCTGTTAATATTTCACGGTATGGCAATACCAGATCAATCTCGTCAGCACCGGCAGCGACCGCGCGCTGGGTCTCGTCTAGGGCCCGTTGCAGGTTACTTGAGCCATCGGGGAAATTAGTCACAGTTGCGATCTGCACCGTCGACAAACCGCGTTGTCGCAAGAGTTGTTTGGCTTGAAAAATATGCTCAGGATACACGCACAATGCAGCCGGTTGTCCAAACGGAGTATCGGCCTGTTGCACGAGCCGTTCAATCGCTGCTGGCGTATCGGTCACATTCAACGAGGTTAAATCAATTAATGGCAGGCAGCGTGATGCTGTTATTTCTGGGCTCATCTCTCAACCTCTACTTTAGAGTCGGTTCAAATGTCTGAAAAGCGTCGGGCAATAATTGCTCTAATGACCAGACCTTTTCACCTACTTTAGCGGTCGAAATAACGGGGGTTTGCGGAGCGATAAATTCAGCGAGCACCTGTCGACACGCGCCACAGGGTGAATAGACCACTTCACTTGGGGTGTAGATACAAACAGAAACAACATCTTTTAAGTCATATCCTTGCGCCTGTGCTGAAAATATTGCGGTGCGTTCAGCACAGTTTGTTAACCCGTAGGATGCATTCTCGACGTTACAACCGGTGACAACTGAGCCGTCTTTAAATAATAAGACGGCTCCTACTGGAAAGCGGCTATATGGGGCATGGGCTCTTGTGGCTGCTGCTTGAGCGATTTGTTTTAGCTCGGTGATCTCGAGCGTTACATTATTCTGCATAACATCCGATCAAAAATTCATGGTTGGATAGCTTATCTCCGCTCTCAATAATTTTCCAATTTTTATACATAAAATACCTTGCGCAAACTGTATTCAGCGACTATATTTCAGTTAATTCTAAAATAAAATTAATCACCATTATTTTGGTCATTTTAGTTATAATAGGAGTTCTGATATGAGTGTTGAACGTGCGCTAACGGCTTTTGCGGGCTTCATGATCCTGCTCTCGGTCGCTTTGACTGTCTGGGTTCACCCAAATTTTGTATGGTTTACAG
Source organism: Pseudidiomarina taiwanensis (assembly GCF_003987435.1). Taxonomy (GTDB): domain Bacteria; phylum Pseudomonadota; class Gammaproteobacteria; order Enterobacterales; family Alteromonadaceae; genus Pseudidiomarina; species Pseudidiomarina taiwanensis. The sequence continues at coordinate 42,183 of NZ_PIQG01000006.1, forward strand.
TCTTTATCGGTGCTAATTTATTTCAACAGTCTTTTACCGGTTTTTGCCCGGCGACCATCATCTTGCGTAAGGTTTTCAAATTAAAAACTGAACGTGAGTTAGCGTCGTCATAAGCTTTGTACTAGCTACTAAGAGTCCCTAATTATGGAAGCACAAGACATCGCTGAATTGCAACAAGAAGAGGCACATGATGCCGCCACTTTTTTACGCTCACTGGCTAACGAGCATCGTTTGCAAATTCTTTGTCATCTGGCCGCAGGAGAACAAAGTGTCGGTGATTTGAATCGTCATTTTCCACTCAGTGCCTCGGCCTTCTCGCAGCATTTGTCTGTGCTGAGACAACAAGGGTTAGTGAAGTTTAGAAAAGAAGCACAGACCATTTACTACTCAATCAACGATCCCGATACGATGGACTTTATTCGTTTATTGAAAGGTAAATTCTGCCCTGATTTTAGATAACTTCATGGATACCGCATAACAATTGCGGATTCACGCTCTCCAGTCGATGTGGGATAGTAATTTGGTCGCTGTCCCACCTCGCTAAAACCGATTTTCCGGTATAGCCCTAAAGCCGCAACATTCGTCTCTCTTACTTCAAGAAACACAGCTTGTTGATATGTGTCGGCTTCAGCAAGAACGGCTCGGAGCATCTGTTCAGCTATTCCTTTTCGCTGCCAGCTTGGGGCCACAGCAATATTCATAACTGTCCGCTCAGCAGGAGTCACTTGAGTTATGGTAAAGGCAACCAGCTCTTGCTCTATCATCACGCCCCAATTTTGATACGACTCTGCAAAGCAACTCTCAAGTGTTGCTGCTGACCATGGCATAGGATGCGCTGCAATTTCGATCTGGACCACCTGATTGCACCACGTAAGCGGATAGATCAGCCTTGGCACAGCTGCTGCCATAACGCTTTCTTCTGTTCTGAGGTAAGTAATTCCGGAATCGTCTCGAGATCGATAACTCGTCCACTCCATGAATCAAGTAGCTGCGGGTTAACCTCAACGCGTTGGATTGTCCGTTGTGGACCAGAGAGTAGATTGGCCAAGTCGTTAAGCCAAACGGGAGCATGAACGGGCCAAGGTGACTGCAACCTAACAATAATTTCACCAAAGCGATAATGGTGGCGAAACTGTGGACTCGGTGAAATCGCCGGTGCAACCTCCCAAACACGCAAGCCGAGCGCAACAAGGGCACGCTTTTGTTGTTCAGATAATGTGAGTTTTGGAGAGTCTATCGCTGTCATGGTTTCAGCTTAGCGTATGTTCTTCGCAGAAGGAAGGTATTAAGCGTGGCAGGGGCGGAGGGATTCGAACCCCCAACCGTCGGTTTTGGAGACCGCTGTTCTACCAATTGGAACTACGCCCCTACAACACAAAGCGGGATTATACTGGGCTAGGGACTGGTCGCAAGTAATTTATTCTATGCTCTGGCTTAACTGGTCTTTTTTTAGCCATCCAAGTGAAAACTTGGTGTTATACTCAATTCATATCGAAGTGAGAAAAGAGAGATTTATGCCATCCTTGTGGGTGAAATTTTGCCGTATACTGATACTGGCCTGTGCGCTCGTCGGCCTCAGCATCGCTCATGCTATCCCACAAAGCGAGAGTCCCGCTGATGGTAAAATTTTACGCGTCGCCATTACCGGACTAGCGAGCGACCTTGAACAAAATGCCGAACAATTTATGGACATCATGCAACTTGATGATCAGCCCATTAGTTCTCGTTTTCGACTTCGCTACCTTATGCGCCGCGGGCAAGCGCAAATCACTGAGGCACTACAACCTTTTGGTTATTATCATAGCAATATCACCACTGAGCTAGAAGAAACAGCAACAGAGCTTAAGCTTACCTATACGGTCGCGCTAGGTCAGCCAACGAAAATCGCAAGTCTCAATCTAAATATTAGTGGTGCTGGAGCGACTGACCCGAGCTTTCAGGCACTGCAACAGTGGCCTCAGTTGCAGCCTGGTCAACAATTTGTCCATAGCGAATATGAGCGTTTAAAAGCGCGCTTACTTGGTCTTGCCGCAGAACGTGGCTACTACGACGCTCGGCTATTACAACAAACAGTTAAAGTGGAGTTAAGTGATTTTAGCGCCATCATTAACCTTGACTACGATACGGGTCGCCGCTATCGATTTGCTGCGCTTGAATTCTGCTGTAATGAGTTAGACCCTGACTTCTTGGCTCGCTTCCCACAATTCAAAGCTGGAGATTACTTCAGCACTGACGCCTTATTTGATCTACAAGCGCAGTTAATGAGCACGAACTACTTCACAAATGTTGAATTAAGCCCTCGCTGGGATGAGAGAACTGAGGAGTTTGTGCCGACTGAAATCATTATGACTCCCAACCAACGCAATCGGTATCAGCTCGGTTTAGGTTACGGCACGGATACGGGGGCTCGAGCAACATTTGGCTTTGACCGTCGTTGGGTTAACCGCCGTGGTCACAAGTTCTCATCGCTCATACGCTTGTCTGAACTGGAAAATACCGGCTCGTTCAATTATCAAATTCCCGGTAATAACCCAACGATCGAGCATTATGATTTGCTTGCCGAGGTAACAGATACTTCATATTTACAGCAGTACTCGACCCTCTATCGTATCGCTGCTCGTGATGTCTACAACCATGAACGCTGGCAGCGGACGTATCAACTCACACTGATGAGTGAAGATTTTCGCTTTGGGACCAATCCAACCCAAAGTTCTAGCTTTTTAATTCCTAGTGTCGAGTGGAGTTTAATTGAGAGCACGAGCAGCACCAACAACCGCAACCTAATCGATGATGGCTATCGACTCAGCCTAACGTTGCAAGGTGCAACCGAGAGCATTCTCGCTGAAACAGATTTTATCTCAGCGAAAATGACAGGGAAATGGGTTCATCGGCTGAGCCCAGCTTGGCGCATATTGGCTCGAGGTGAACTTGGTATCCTCGAAACCAGTAATTTTAATGCCTTGCCACCCTCGTTGCGGTTTTTCACCGGGGGCGACTACTCTGTGCGTGGTTATGCTTTTCGTCAACTCGGTCCAAGTAATGACGAAGGCGTGATAATCAGCGGTCGATATTTGGTTGCATCAAGTCTTGAAGTCGACTACCAAATTACGGATAACTGGCGGATCGCAGCGTTTACGGATTTAGGGAATACCTTATTAAGTTGGGATGCTGAGTTAAAACAAAGCATTGGAGTGGGTGTCCGCTGGGTTTCTCCACTTGGCCCGATCCGCCTCGATCTCGCTCAAGCAATTGATGAACCGGGGTCGCCATGGCGCATCCATTTTACTCTGGGGCCTGATTTATGACGTTAACGACGCGTATCGCATGGATCATTGTTAGCCTCTTTATCGCTGTACCGACCCTAATACTCGGTTTGTTAGCGACAACTTGGGGTTCTAATGTCGCCGTTCAACTCGCTCTCAAAGTAAGCCCAGTTGCAATTCAATACGAGCGGTTTGAGGGGTCTTTGTTAAATCAATTTACTGTTCATAATCTAGCAATAAAAATGCCAGAACAAATGATCACGGTAGATGAAGTCAGCTTGGATTGGTCGCTGCTAGCACTGACAGATCCTAAGCTGAAGATTAATCAAATTGGCATTAACCAACTGGCGATAACTTTACAGCCACCTGAACAGCAATCGAACAGTCATACGGCCTCTTTGACAGGCTTTTCAACACCGCTGCCGATACTGCTCGAGAGGCTAGATGTGAAGGCGTTAACCCTCTCTACTGGTGCTGAGCCGAGTTACCAAGTTTCTGACATAGTACTCGCTGCCGAGTTTACTCAAGATGAGTTAACGCTGCAGAACCTTGCGGCCCGATATGATGCGTTTACCCTGAACAGTGAGTTGGCTATAAACCTAAATGACCAACTCCCTTTCTCGATAAATGCAACCATCAACGGGGAGAGCTCAGTAAACCTAGTGCTAGCAACGACTGGCAATATTGACCAAGTAAACTTGAATGGCGAATTAACTATCGCGGACAGCCCGGCCCAAACATTTAACGGCTCGATAAATAACTTACAAAGCCAATTGGCACCTCAGGGACAAATCCAAATTAACCAATTAAGTCTGGTGAGCATTAATAACGCGCTTATCGACTTAGGGTATCAACCTATTGAAATTGCTCATACCAACCAATTGATAGTGCACGGTTCTCTCGATTTTAGTGCACAAGAAATTACAACGGATAGCTTTGAGCTATTCGGGCTTGAGGGTCTTGATAGAGGATCAATACGACTTTCTGGATCAATCACTTCATGGCTAACTGCATTAAACAAGCCTGAACTGGCAGAGCTTAAACTGCAACTGACCGGTCCTTTATTCGATTTGAGTCACTATGTCGGCATCGAAGATTTCCGAGCGTATGACTTAGCTGGACAGGTTGCTGGCACAGTGAATGACTACCGATTCAACTTTAATGCTCAATTCGAGCAACCCACATCATTGTTAGACACGACTCATGCGTACGTGAGCCTAGCGGGATTTGGTAATCAACATTCAGCTCGGCTTGAGACTTTTGAAATACGTCATCCTCAAGTTAAAGCCCTGGGTAAGGCTGACTTAAATTGGCGTGAAAACATCGCTCTAGGCGCTCAACTAAGCCAACTTGAAGTGACCGCTCAAAGCTACCAGCTAACCAGCTCTGGAGCGATTACATTGACAGACGATGTAATCAATATTCCCAGTTTACAAGGTGTTGTGAATCAAACGCAATTCAATTTGGCAGGCAACTTTAATTTGAATCCGGAGCGCTCTGTAAGTGGCTTAGAATTGAGTGTTATGATTCCCACACTCGCAGATTTAAGTACCAATGCTGACGATATCTTGCATAAACTCGACGGAGAGTTAGCAACTAAGCTCCTCATAAATGGCGATATGGATGAAGTCACTGCATTAATGACCGAGTTAAATTACCGAAACGACGAACTAGGGACGTGGCAGTTACTCGAAGCAACCGAACTTAAATTCAATATCGCACAACGTCTGTTGACCACAGAGCTTATTTGTTTAAATCGTTCATCTCGCTGGCAAGCAAGCAATCCTACCGCTCTGTGCTTGAGTTCAGAGACCGTTCGTGATGAACAGCACTTAGTTTTGATTGGACAAGAATTACCTTTATTTTTATTGAATCGATTTCGCGCAGACGATGTGCGCGAGCGTATCAGTGGACGCGTCGATATCCGTGCGACCGCTGCAATTAACCCGCAAGACTTGAGTTTACTCTACACCGAGGGTGATGTATTCAGTGATTCAACCCGAATCTCTGCTTTAGATGATGGCGTGGAATCGAAGATAGAGTTTTGGCAACTCAACTGGCGCGGTCACCAAGAGCTTCTAACGACTGAGTTTCTGTTGCAATTACCTGAACAGCAAGGTGCAATCGTCGGAGATATTTCGATTGAGCAACTTGAACAAATTGAAGGGAATGTTTTAGTCGGGTTGTACGATCTCAGTCTACTGCAATGGTGGCTCCCTGATATCAATACGATCAGACCGCGCGCGGTCGGTGAGATTAATATCACAGGCTCAGTTTCAGAGCCATCAATTGCTGGGCAATTCGAAGTTGCTGCGGACGAAATGGGGCTATCGAATAGCGGTATCGTGTTGACCGATTTGCGCTTTTCAATAAGTGATCAAGAGGGCTTTGCTGACCAATTCTTGCTTGATGGACAAGCGTCGACTGGCGACGGTTGGTTGGCACTAGAAGGGGCAATAGAGCCCTTGAATAAGTCGCTAAGGCTAAATATTAATGGCAGTAATTTCGTTGCTCTTAATACTCCTAATCTAAACGTTGTTGTCGATCCTCAGATCGCACTGACAGCAACCGGTGATCGAGTGGATATAAAAGGCAGTGTACATATACCAACAGCGAGAATCGGTACCCCTGAATTAACCAGCGTTACCCGGCCATCAGCTGATGTGGTCATTTATGAAAATAATGTTCCTTTGTTTGAGGAAGATAATCAACTCTATCCGGTCTATGCAGATATAGAATTAAGTTTGGGTAATGATGTCGTCATAGATGCCTATGGATTTACCGGGAATGTAGCCGGACGACTGCAGTTGAACGAAGCACCAGAAAAAGCACTCACAGCAGCGGGGAGCATCGAAGTCGCGCAAGGTAAATACGAGATATATGGGCAAGAATTACAAATTGATCGAGGAAAATTGGTCTATAACGGAGGCCCGATTAACAATCCAGGGCTCGACCTTAGAGTGGTCCGCCAAGCGGCTAGCCTGGTTCCAGGGGAGGATGTCGCAGTCGGTGCTCAAGTTGGAGGTAGCTTAGCCACGCCACAACTTAGGTTGTTCTCTACACCGACAATGCCTGAGAGCTCAATCCTCTCTTACCTACTTTTAGGTCGCGGGCCGGGTGCAGGATCTGACAATGACAATATGAAACTGCAGGCTCTATTAGCACTTGGTTCGCAGGGTACAGATATTATCGGCAATGAGTTTAAACAAGCATTTGGACTCGACGAATTTGGTATCGATTCAACGCGTGATCCTCGCGACACTTCATTTTATATCGGCAAATATCTGTCACCACGCCTCTATGTTAAATATGGTGTTGGCTTATTTGAGAATACCAATACTTTCTTTATTCAATATAAGTTAACTGAACACTTCTTAATTGAGAGCTCGACAAGTGGTGAAGCACAAGGTGGCGACATCTTTTATACGATAGAGAAATAAAAAATCCCCCGTCCGTAAGGACGAGGGATTAGGATAGGAGCCTGGCAGTGACCTACTCTCACATGGGGAATCCCCACACTACCATCGGCGCGGAAGCGTTTCACGTCTGAGTTCGGAATGGAGTCAGGTGGTTCCACTTCGCTATGGCCGCCAGGCAA
>NZ_PIQG01000005.1 GCF_003987435.1 Pseudidiomarina taiwanensis
TTGCCTGGCGGCCATAGCGAAGTGGAACCACCTGACTCCATTCCGAACTCAGACGTGAAACGCTTCCGCGCCGATGGTAGTGTGGGGATTCCCCATGTGAGAGTAGGTCACTGCCAGGCTCCTATCCCAATCCCTCGTCCTTACGGACGGGGGATTTTTTATTGCCTGTTCGGTATTGCCATAATTCGCTAACTTTTAGCCAATTTCACTTGTGGTGCGCCGTCAGTTAGCTCTTCTGAGATCATCTCAAGTTTATCCGTAAACAGATTTAATCGCGTAAAATCAATGTGTTATTAAAAACAACACGATCTTGGCACGATACTTGTATTAATTCTAGTGAGATAGGCGCAAATGACAGTGGCGCTACATTGATCACATGAGGTAAATACAATGGGAATTTTTAATCGTGCTAGTGACATCATTCAAGCTAACTTGAATGCATTACTTGATAAGGCAGAGCAGCCTGAAAAAATGATTCGTTTAGTCATTCAAGAGATGGAGGAAGCCGTAGTCGAATTGCGCGGCCTTGCGGCCAATCATATTGCTGAGCAGAAACGCCTTGAACGCGAAGCGAAGCAGCTGCATAAGTCGATCGAGAGTTGGCAGGTGAAAGCAGAGCTTGCGCTTGATAAAGGGCGCGAAGATCTCGCTAAAGTTGCTTTGCAAAACAAATTGAAAGCAGCAGAAGAACTCGAAAAGAATGCTGAAATCAGCGCTCAAGTCGAGCAACAAGTAGAGCCGATTCGTAGCGATATCGAACGTTTGCAAAGCAAACTTGATGAAGCAAAACAACGTGAACGTCAGCTTCATCAACGCCTCGATTCGGTTGCCATACGTTTGCAGAGCGAGAAAATAAAAGCATCGAGCAAAGTCAATGATGCCATGCAGAAATATGAGAACTATGAGCGTCGCGTTGAAGATTTGGAAGCTAAGCTAGAAGCCTATGATATCGGTCAAAGCTCCAATCCAAGCCTTGACCAACAGTTCAAAGATCTTGAAGACGAAGGCAAAGTTGATGCTGAACTCGAACAGTTAAAAGTAAAACGGTCTGGTGCACCAGCCTAAGGAACTATGATGAAATCGTCGCATAAGTTTTGGTGGATTGTTGCAGCTGTTATCGGGTTAATGCTGTTTGGTGATGAGATCCTTGGCGCATTAGCTGAGATTGTTGGCACCATTATCGGTATAGGTGTAAGTGGCTTGGTCATGATTGCCATCGCTATCGGCGCCTTTGTGTTAGTCACCATGATCGGTGGCAGTATTGCCCTCGCGTTATTAGTTGCAGCAGGCGCAACCCTGTTTACCTTGTTTAGTTGGTTGTGGCCGTTCATTTTATTAGCCGCAATCATCTATTTTATGGTACGCAAACGACCAAAAGCTGTGTAAACTCGAGCTTATTATTAGCTTTGAGGAAAACAAGTCATGACGAAATTATTCACAGCAATGCTAACAGTTGGGATGGTGTTATGGGGTTCCGCGGTAAACGCGGCATCGGCGCAAGTAGAAATCGTCAACGCTTGGGTGAAAGAATCTATCCCGGGTGCAATGAACGGTGCGGGTTACCTTGAATTAACCAATACCGGTGACAGCGAAATGGTCTTAATTGGCGTTAAAACGCCAGCAGCGGGACGCAGTGAGGTGCATGAACATGTTATGGCGAATGGCATGATGAAGATGCAGCACGTCCACCATTTAGCCATTCCTGCACGCGAGACTGTAGTGTTTCAACCGGGTGGTTATCACTTGATGATGTTTGGCGTGAAACAGCCGCTGCGCGCTGGTGATACCGTGCCATTTGTGCTTGAGTTCGCCGATGGTGCAACCGTCGAGTTTGGTGCGAAAGTTGTTAAAATCCAATAATAAGGACACCCTAAAAGATGAAATTTAAGCCTCTTGCTTTAGTTGTCAGTTTAGGACTTATGACCGCGCAACCGGCCGTTGCCGATACTGTTTTTGGTGTTTATGCCGGTGCTCAAGGCTGGCAGACCGATGTTAGTGGCCGGTATGGTAGCCAACAAGATACTATGCAAGCCTTCAATTTCGACTCAGAACAGCAGACCAGTTTTTATGTTGCGCTCGAGCATCCTATTCCTTTGGTTCCAAACTTCAAAGTTCGGCAAAATGATCTCGCGACAGTTGGGTTAATTACCTTAGGCAGTGATTTCGTCTTTAATGGTGAGTTTTATGCAAGTGGCACCTCACTACAAAGTGCGGTTGATTTAAGCCATACCGATTATACGCTGTATTATGAACTGTTTGATAACGATCTCATTAGCTTTGATTTAGGTTTGACCGCGAAGGACGTCGATGCATTTGTTGCAGTAACCGATGCCGTTGGTCGCAATGAGTTGCGGGGGAGTGGCTACGTACCAACCGCGTATGGCCAGTTACGCGTGGGAATCCCAGCAACTGACTGGACCTTTTATGCGCTTGCTAACGCAGTCAGCATTGATGATAGTGAAATCCGCGACTTTGAACTTGGCGCTGAATATCGCTTGATCGAAAATGCACTCGTTGATTTCAATCTGCAGCTGGGTTACCGCAGTATCGTCATTGAGCTCGATGATATTGACTCGATCTCGAGTGATTTAGACTTCAGCGGCCCTTATCTCGGACTCGAATTTCACTTCTAATCTACTTAGTAGTAAGACGTAACCGTTGCGGCTTCCATCGCGTAGCCGACAACGGCGAGTTCGCCCTCGATACGCTGCACCCGAATGGTTCCTTCAACCCATACCGCATCGAAGGTATCTTCGTATTTAACGCCTTCAGGAAAGTCCACTAAGATGATTTGATTTGGTGGCGGCGGTGGCACATGTACACAAGCCCCGAAATATGGAACTAACAAGAATTGTGTGACTTTTTCAGCATCACCTTCTAGTTGCACGATATAACCCGGAATTTTCACTTTCTTTTGGTCGAGAGCTTCAACCATAGGCGCACCAATATCCGGTTGGCCAAATTGATCCGGGTTCGCATCGTAGTAGGCTTGGCTGCGAATCGGCGGTGGCGAATACCCCTCAGGGATTAATTCCTTCCAATCCGTTGGCTTATATTCAGATGCCTGTAGCATCGGAGCAAAAGCAACGAGCGCCAATAATATTGTGCTGAGTAAGATAAAACGTTTGATCATAATTTAACGGTTAACCCATCTGCGAGAGCATTGCGATAAGCACGCCATGCCGGAATCAGGCTCAAGCTTATCGCTGCGATTAAGACACTGCCCATTATTGTCCATTCAGTCGGGGATAATAAAGAGGCCCGTAATTGGAAACCAATACTCATTTGAATTGGCTCAGCAAAACCGAACAAAAGTCCATAGAGCATACCCACACCAACCGCGATTCCCATAATCGTCAGCAGTAAGGCTTCACTTACTAATAAGGTAAAGATGGTCACAGGACCTGCTCCGATGGAGCGCAGCACGGCAATTTCGCGACGTCTTTCGCGAAGGCTTGCGAGCAAGGTTGTGAGCATCACCAGTAAACCGGTCGCCACAACCAGGCTCGAAATCGCCAGTAAAGCGCGGTCAAATAATTGCAGTGAACGCCAAAACTCTTGCAGGGCGAAGCCTGGTAAGATTGCTGTCAATGGCTCCCCGGTGTACGTATTAATTTGGCGCTGTAGACGCAAGGCGAGCGGTTTTATCTCAAGCCCAATTAAAACGGCACTTAAGGTATAAACAGGTGGTGCCTGCTTGGCGTGATCATGATGAACGGCATGGTCATGGCCATGCTCGTGATCGTCCCCATGGTCGTGCTCTTCTCCGTGCTCTTCCTCATGCACATACTCGCCGTGGACCAGGCCTAACCCCTCAAGCGGGATGTAGATGGCTTGATCAACGGGTGTTCCGGTTGCTTGCAGAATTCCTTGAACTCGAAATGGGTGGTCATCATGGTCACTGAAACTGACGCCACCGGCGCCATGCGAGACCGTTAGTTCATCACCAACCTGCAGTCCCAGTTTAGTTGCCGCCTCTGCCCCCATTACTGCGTGATCAAGTTGAGCAAATGCTTGTCCTTCGGCGAAGCGCAGGGGTTGTCGGTTGCCGTATTTAAAATGGCTAAATAAATCAGCTGTGGTTGCGACCACAGGAAGGCCGCGAACGCTATCCCCCATGGCCATAGGAATGGTCCAACTTACCCGCGGTAGGGTCTGTAGATACTCATAACTTTGCCAACTTAAGGTTTGATTTAACGAGCCGATATGGAAAACACTTGCCAATAGCAGTTGGGTACTCCCGGTCCTGCCACCGACAATAATGTCTGTTCCAGAGATAGTATTGGCAAAGTTTTCTTGCGCTTGCACCCGGATCCGTTCAACCCCGAGCAACAGCATGACGCTGATAGCAATCGCGAGCACCGTCAAGATAGCGCTTGCTTTACGGTTCCAGAGACTTGCGAGCGCGAGTTTAAACATGCGTTGACTCCGCGGCTTGGTTGAGCTGCTCCAGTTCGACTACACGCGAAAAGTAGGGAGCCAAAGTCGCATCATGGGTCACGAATAACAAGGTACTTTGTTGCGCATCGCACTCTTGGAACAGCAGCTTCAGGAAATTATCACGATGCGCCTCATCAAGAGCCGAAGTCGGCTCATCGGCAATAATCAAAGCGGGCGCGCCAAGCAGTGCGCGAGCTGCGGCGACACGCTGTTGTTGTCCGACACTAAGGTGCTGAGCCAATTGCTGCTGGCTGTTGTGATCGAGACCCAAATGTTGCAACAGTTGTTGTGCTGCGGCGCGAACGGAAACACCGCGTTGCGCAAGTCGGGCCCGACGCGCAGGCGCAAACTTCACGGCTAATTCAACATTACCTACCGCCGTCAGGTATGGCAGCAGATTAAATTGCTGGAAAATATAGCCAATTTCGTTGGCTCTGAGCCGATCTAATTGGCGTTGTGAGAGCTTGCCGAGGTCATGCCCATGGACATTGATTTGACCTGGTTTAGATTTATGAATACCGGCGAGCAGGCTTAACAAGGTCGATTTACCACTGCCGCTTGGACCGCGCAGTAATACGCGTTCGCCGGTATCGATCTGGAGCTGAGGAATATCGAGTTGTAACCGCTGCGCACCCGGCCAACTGAACTTGAGTTGGTTGAGGGTGACGCAGGCGTTACTCATGTGCTGATTTAGCCTTGTGCACGCTGGAACGAAGAAATGATTTCTTCTTTGGCTTCAGCCGCTGTGCCCCAACCTTCTACTTTAACCCACTTGCCTTTTTCGAGTTCTTTGTAACGCTCGAAGAAGTGAGTGATTTGAGCTTTCAGTAATTCCGGCAGGTCAGCAATGCACTGCACATGCTCGTATTCTTTGGTGAGCTTGCTCACAGGTACGGCAATGACCTTGGCATCTTCGCCACTTTCATCGGTCATTTTCAATACCCCAACTGGGCGACAGGTAATCACAGAACCAGGCTGTAATGGATAAGGCGTAGGCACCAGAACATCAACAGGATCGCCATCAAGTGAGAGGGTTTCGTTCACATAGCCGTAGTTACATGGATAAAACATCGGCGTTGACATGAACCGGTCAACCCAGAGCGCACCTGAATCTTTGTCAACTTCATACTTAATCGGAGCCGCATTGGCTGGGATTTCGATGATAACGTTAACTTCTTCTGGGATGTTTTTTCCTGCAGAGACCGCGTTTAAACTCATTTTCGTGTCCTAAATGTAAAGTGCTCAATTGAGCAGATTTAAAGTTGATATTTTGCTCGGTATTATTTGCTCGATATTATACGAGCCTTTAGGCCGTTTGCGAACCCTCGAGATAATTCAAGCAGGCCGCAACCTCATTCTTAGAGCCCAGAATAACTGAGATGCGCTGATGAATATCATCGGGTTGAATATCGAGTATAGCTTCTTGCCCTGTGTGAGCGATGCCACCTGCCTGCTCAACCAACAGCGCCATCGGGTTGCCCTCATACAGCAGGCGCAGTTTATAGGGTTTTGAATGACTGCGGCCGTCCCAAGGATAGGTGAATAAACCGCCACGGCAGAGCACGCGATGAACATCAGCCACCATTGCTGCGATCCAACGCATATTAAAGTTTTTCCCACGTGGGCCATCTTTACCAAGTAGCAGGTCATCGATATAACGCCGCATTTCTGGCCGCCAGTGCCGATGATTCGACATATTAATTGCGAACTCTTCGGTATCTAGAGGAATCTGTACGTCCGCATCGGTGAGTAAGAATTCACCCACGGTTTGATCGAGAGTAAACATTTTAACACCGCGCCCCGTGGTGAATACCAGCATGGTGCGTGGACCATATAAAATGTAGCCAGCAGCGACTTGTTGGCGACCTGGCTGAAGAAACATACTGGCGTCGCCAGAGTTGTCAGCAGGGGTCGGTAAAATCGAAAATATCGTTCCGACCATACTATTAATATCAATATTAGAGCTACCATCAAGCGGGTCGAAGGCGACTAAATATTGACCTTCCGCTGCGCCAGTAACAATTCCATCCTCTTCTTCAGATGCCACCGCTCGAACGTGCGTAGACTCCAATAGAATATCCTTGAGTAGTTGATTCGAAAGGACATCTAATTTCTTTTGGGTTTCGCCCTGAATATTTTCATCTAAGGTTGAGCCGAGTACACCCGCGAGGTCGCCTTGTCCGACCCGAAACGAAATTTCTTTTGCACAAATAGAGAGCGAATTTAAAACTGAAATCAGTGCTTCATCGACTTGGTCGTTGCGCAAAGTAGGTATCAGACGTTGCATGCAATCCTCGATAGATGTTGGTTCGGTAGTAGCTGTTGAGAATGGCGCTAAGTTTACCGTAATTTTGAACAAAATGCCTGCACCTAGCGGTAATCGTTTGCAGAAGCATGATAAACTGCAACCGAGATAATGAATTGGTAAGGAAGTCAGCGTCATGCATCTACACATCCTGGGAATTTGCGGCACCTTTATGGGTGGAATTGCCGCGTTAGCGAAGGCTTTAGGGCATCAAGTGAGCGGGAGCGATGCGCAGGTTTATCCGCCGATGAGCGACCAATTACAGCAACTTGGGATCGATTTGTATGAGGGCTATGATGCTGAGCAGTTGGAGCCAAGGCCTGATCTGGTCATTATTGGTAACGCATTAAGCCGTGGTAATCCTGCGGTTGAGGCCGTGTTATCGCAACGTATTCCTTATACGTCAGGGGCGCAGTGGTTACACGATAATATTCTTCAAGATAAATGGGTGTTAGCGGTTGCGGGAACGCATGGCAAAACCACCACCGCGAGTATTTTGACTTGGATTTTAGAAGATGCCGGGCTTAATCCAAGCTTCTTAGTTGGCGGTGTTTTGCCGCAATTCGCAGCATCGGCAGCTTTGACCGACAGTAACTTTTTTGTGATCGAGGCCGATGAATATGACACCGCATTTTTCGATAAGCGCTCGAAGTTTGTGCATTACTGCCCGTCAACCTTGATTCTTAATAATCTGGAATTCGATCACGCCGATATTTTTCCTGACCTCGCTGCGATTCAGCGCCAATTTCATCATCTATTGCGGATTGTGCCGGAGCATGGCCGAGTGCTTTATCCAGCCACCGACCAGGCTATTAGCGAGGTTTTAGCACAAGGGTGTTGGAGCGAGACTGAAACAGTTGGTGCGGCGAGCGAATGGCAGGCGCAACTCATGCAACCAGCGGGGACTGCGTTTAAAGTTTTGCACCGTGATATCGAAGTAGGCCAAGTGGAATGGGCATTACTGGGCCAGCACAATGTGCATAATGCATTGATGGCTATTGCGGCCGCACATCACGTGGGTGTTCCCGTCCAAGTGAGTTGTGAGGCATTACGTAAATACACTGCCCCCAAACGCCGCCTTGAACATATAGAGCAGGTTGCGGGGATTGATTTATATGATGATTTTGCGCATCATCCCACCGCAATCAAAACAACCCTGGCAGGATTGCGCGCAGCGGTTGGTAATAAACGCATCGTGGCGGTATTGGAGCCACGCTCGAATACCATGAAGCAGGGCGTTCATAAAGATTCACTCGGCAGTGCGTTGGCCCTGGCCGATGAAATTGTCCTGTTGCAACCTGAGCAATCGAGTTGGTCATTAGCTGAGGCAGTACCTAAGGCCTATGTCGGCACGCAAACCAGTGAACTCATTGCGCATTTAGTGAGTATTCTCAAACCTGGAGATCAGGTCGTGATTATGAGTAACGGCGGCTTTGATAATATTCATCAGCGGCTCCTTACTGAATTACGCGCACTTCACTTAGGGGAGTCATAACATGCAAACTGCACAGCCTGCGATCACTTTGGCCCTGACCGGTGCTTCCGGTGCTCCTTATGGCATGCGGCTGCTGGAATGTTTATTAGCGCAGCAGCAACAAGTTCATTTACTGCTCTCGAGCGCTGCACGGGTGGTGTTGGCAACGGAGCTGAATTGGCAGTTACCGGCAAATCCCCAGGCTTGTGCAGAGCGCCTGCGCGAACACTATAACGTTAGCGCCGAGCAGCTTTTGGTGTATGGCAAGGAAGAATGGTTCTCGCCCGTTGCATCAGGGTCAGCCGCACCGCGCAAAATGGTGGTGTGTCCTTGCTCTACCGGAACGCTCTCGGCTATTGCTCAGGGCGCAAGTGATAACTTAATTGAGCGCGCTGCGGATGTGGTCATTAAAGAGCGAGGTGAACTTATTTTAGTTCCACGCGAGATGCCACTTTCGGCGATTCATCTTGAGAATATGCTCAAGCTTGCTCGACTCGGTGTCACCATTATGCCTGCTGCGCCAGGGTTTTATCAGCAGCCACAATCCATTCAAGACATAGTGGATTTTGTGGTTGCACGCATTCTTGATCATCTCGGCCTCGAACAACAGCTGGTTCCGCGCTGGGGCTACACACAGGAGACGTCAGCAAAATGAGTACTGCGTTAGCCATTAAAGGGTTAAAGAAAACATATAAAGGCGGCTTTGAAGCATTAAAAGGAATCGACCTTGAAGTGCAAGAAGGAGACTTTTTTGCCTTATTGGGTCCAAATGGTGCGGGCAAATCGACCACTATTGGGGTGATATCTTCATTAGTGAATAAAACCGCAGGCCAAGTCACTGTTTTTGGGTATGACCTAGATACCCAGTTGGTTGAGCTGAAAAAGCAAATCGGACTGGTCCCGCAAGAGTTTAATTTCAATCAATTTGAGACGGTTCGCCAAATCGTTGTTAACCAAGCAGGGTACTACGGTGTGCCGCGTGCGGTTGCGATGCAGCGCTCAGAGCACTATCTAAAGCAATTGGGGCTGTGGGATAAACGCAACAGTCCAGCGCGGATGCTCTCCGGTGGGATGAAGCGACGGTTGATGATCGCGCGCGCATTGTTACACGAACCTAAGTTATTGATCCTCGATGAGCCAACAGCCGGAGTCGATATTGAGTTGCGGCGGAGTATGTGGGATTACCTTGAGCAAATTAATAAACAGGGAATCACCATCATCCTGACGACGCATTACCTTGAAGAAGCGGAATCACTTTGTCGCAATATCGCCATTATCGATCATGGCCGAATTATTGAAAATACCAGTATCAAGCGACTCTTAGCGACCCTTAATATGGAAACCTTCATTCTCGACCTTGATCCTGAGTCGGTGCTGGAGAAACAAGTCGAAATCAGTGGATTTCAGTGGCGCCAAATTGATGAGCATACGGTCGAGGTCGATGTTGAAAAGAGCCAAGGTTTGAACCGAGTATTTGAGCAACTATCGAGCCAGCAGGTCCGAGTCTTATCGATGCGAAACAAAGCGAATCGTTTGGAAGAGCTATTCGTTAACTTAGTCGGAAAAGGAGCGTAAGCATGAGCACGTCGTATAACTTTACCGCTCTAAAAACCATTTGGATTAAGGAATGTACGCGGTTCTTACGAATTTGGGTGCAAACGCTGGTTCCTCCGGCGATCACTATGACGCTCTACTTTGTCATTTTTGGCAGCATTGTAGGGGAGCGCATTGGGGAAATGGGCGGTCGGCCGTATATGGAATTTATCGTGCCTGGGCTGATTATGATGTCGATTATTACGAACTCATATTCGAACGTTGCCAGTTCCTTCTTTAGTGCCAAGTTTCAACGCAATATCGAAGAGATGTTGGTGGCGCCAGTTTCGACTTCAGTGATTATTGCGGGTTATATCGGAGGCGGCCTGGCCCGCGCGCTAATCGTTGCGGTAATCGTCACTGTTGTCTCGTTTTACTTTGTCGAATCAGTAACCATCCATCACGGCCTCATTTTAGTTCTGACCGTCATTTTGACGTCAACTTTGTTCTCGTTGGCTGGCTTGATCAATGCGGTGTTTGCGAAGACATTTGATGATATCTCGATTGTGCCCACGTTCGTGCTGACCCCGCTGACTTATCTTGGTGGTGTGTTCTTTAGTATCAGCTTATTGCCGGGCATATGGGAAACAATTGCTCAATTTAACCCAGTGCTCTATATGGTGAATGCGTTCCGCTATGGGTTCTTGGGAATTTCCGATGTGGATGTTGGTGTCGCCATGGGTGTCATCGTGGTGTTTAACTTGGTGTTTTTCATCACCGCTTATCGACTATTACAAACAGGTCGAGGGATTCGTTCGTGACGGAATCGAAGCCGGTTACGACCAACCAACACGGCAATCATGACGATCTTGTCAGTGTGGTCATGCGTCATTTACGCTCGCCGTTTCAAAAGCCGATACAAGCACATAATCGTGAGGCTTTTGAGCAGGTGCAAGAGGAAGTCAAACAGTGGCAGGGACCAGTTATTTTGGATTCTTGCTGCGGTGTTGGTGAGAGTACGGCTTGGCTGGCGCAAGAATATCCCGATGCTTTAGTCATAGGGGTCGACAAGTCAGCGCATCGACTGAGTCGGCATGCCCATTATCAAACCGCGACCGCAGGTCAGCGTTATCTTTTGGTTCGTGCGGATCTGCAAGATTTCTGGCGTTTAGCGCTGGAAGCGGACTGGCAGCTATATAAGCATTTTATTTTGTATCCTAACCCTTGGCCAAAAGCTGCACATTTTGGTCGTCGTTGGCATGGCAGTCCGGTTTGGCCGCATGTGCTGGCGTTAGGCGGTGAGTTAGTGATGCGTTCTAACTGGCCGATTTATTTAACCGAAGTGGCCAGTAGCTTGGTACTCGTTAACTGTGCTGCAACGATAGAACCCTTATTGCTGTTGCATGAGCCGATCACGCCATTTGAGCGCAAATATCAACGCAGCAAGCAGCAGCTGTGGCAATTACGTGCGCAGTTACCAGATGATGTTCGCTATTTGCCGGCAATCGAGGCAGAATAGGCGGTCGT
Organism: Pseudidiomarina taiwanensis; assembly: GCF_003987435.1. Taxonomy (GTDB): domain Bacteria; phylum Pseudomonadota; class Gammaproteobacteria; order Enterobacterales; family Alteromonadaceae; genus Pseudidiomarina; species Pseudidiomarina taiwanensis. The sequence goes on from NZ_PIQG01000005.1 coordinate 11,280, forward strand.
TATGTGCACTCGAGGAGAGATTGTTTGAGCGAGCAAGTTTTTGCTGAGGTAAGTCAAGAAGCGCTACTGAAGATTTTTACCTTACCGGAAGCGCCGGATTCAACCTTAGGAAAAATTGAGAAACACCTATCCGAAAACCTCATGGGGTTTTTGGGTGAGCATATTGTTGCCCGCGAAAAACCTCTGCACGAAATCGAACAAAACTTTTGTAGTAGTGCGATACCAGAGCAACCGCGCTATGTTTCGGACCATACTGAATTTTTGCTCAACAACTTGGTGGCCCACTCAGTTCATACCTCGTCGCCACGTTTCATTGGGCACATGACCTCGGCGCTGCCGTATTTCTTATTACCCCTCGCTAAGCTTATGGTTGGGTTAAACCAAAACTTAGTGAAGATCGAAACCTCGAAGGCTTTTACTCCGCTCGAGCGGAATGTCTTGGGGATGCTTCATCACCTTGTTTATGGTCAAGATGAGAGTTTTTACAAGCGTTGGATGCACAGTGCGCAACACTCGCTTGGGGCGATGTGCTCCGGCGGCACCGTTGCCAACATCACCGCGCTATGGGTGGCGCGTAACTTAGCTTTACCCGCCAGCAAAGGCTTCAGCGGTGCGGCCAATGAAGGTCTTGCTGCTGGGCTAGCACATTATGGCTATCAGCGTTTAACGATTATGGTCTCTGAGCGCGGTCATTATTCCTTGAGTAAGGCGGCGGATGTCCTTGGCATTGGTCGGCGCAATATTATTGCGATTCCCACGGATAGTCATAACCGTATTCGCACCGATAAGCTGCTTGAAGCTTGCACCGAAGTGGCTGAAACAGGGGGTAAGGTGCTTGCGATTGTGGGCGTCGGAGGGGCAACGGAAACTGGTCACATTGATCCGCTTAATGAGCTTGCCGATATTGCCGAGCAAGTAGGTGCTCACTTCCATGTTGATGCTGCTTGGGGTGGTGCGACTTTGCTATCGAAAAAGTACCGTTCATTGCTAGCAGGCGTTGAGCGAGCTGACAGTGTAACGATTGACGCGCATAAGCAAATGTATGTGCCAATGGGCGCGGGAATGGTGTTATTTAAAGATCCGAGTATGGTGCGGGCGATTGAACATCATGCCGAGTATGTTATCCGCCAAGGCTCTAAAGATCTGGGTGCCCACACAATGGAGGGCTCACGACCTGGAATGGCGATGCTGGTTTACTCAGCGTTGCATGTGATGGGGCGCAGTGGTTATGAGTTACTCATTGATCAAAGCATAGAAAAAGCGCAGCAATTTGCTGAGATGATTGCAGCGCAAGACGATTTTGAAGTGGTCACTGAGCCGGAACTGTGTATTTTAACCTATCGGTTTGTCCCAGCTCGTCTGAAAGCGGCCATTCAAGCTGCGAGCCCTGAACAGACGAAACGTTTAGTACCGCACCTTAATGCACTCACGCGGTTCATTCAGAAGCGCCAACGCGAGACTGGGAATTCATTTGTATCGCGGACCAAAATCAAACCGGATCAGTACCACCGAGAGCCAACAGTGGTCTTCCGAGTGGTGCTCGCCAATCCTCTCACAACCCCTGAAATGCTCGCGGAAATTCTGCAAGAACAACGTGACATTGCCAATCAAGCCATGAGCCTGCGGGCGGCGCTATTTACTGAAATGCGTGAACTTGGGTTAGTTCACGCTGTAGGTTAAGTGGCTAACGCTCACTTTCGTGTGAAGGCGAGATTATCAATTAGACGGGTACTGCCAAGCCGAGCTGCTGCTAATATCACAAGTTCACTATCGCTGGCGCTGATGGGCGCTAAATCGAGTTGTCTGCGAACGCTTAAATAATCAACCTCAAAGCCAGCTTGAGTGAGGGTCTTGGTTGCTGCGGCAAGCTCTGCATCAACTTCCTTGCCGGCACGGATGCGTTCTGCCAGTTGTTGTAATACCTGATACAAACGTGGCGCAGTAGCGCGCTCGTTTGCGTTAAGGTAGCCGTTGCGCGAACTCAATGCCAAGCCATCATCTGCCCGTTGAGTAGGAACGCCAATGATGTCCACAGGCATGCTCAAATCAGCCACCATGAGTTTAATGACTTGTAATTGCTGATAGTCCTTCTGCCCAAAAACAGCCACGTCAGGCTGCACCATATTGAACAGCTTGCAGACGACGGTCGCGACCCCAATAAAATGTCCCGGCCGACTCGCGCCACAGAGAATATCGGAGATATGCGGAACTTGAACTGTGGTTTGTTCGGTTAAGCCACGTGGATACATGTCGGCAACGGTCGGAGCAAAAACAGCAGCTACCCCGAGTTGTTCGAGCGCTGTGCAATCTTCTGCAAAAGTGCGCGGATAGGCGTCAAGGTCCTCGTTTTGACCAAATTGCATCGGATTAACGAAAATACTAACAACCACTTGGTCTGCGTGCTGCTGTGCAACCTTAACTAATTCGAGATGACCTTGATGGAGATTCCCCATGGTTGGCACAAAACCAATACGCGCAGTCTGTTGCTGCCGCCAAGCCCGAAATGAAGCAAGGTCTGTGAATACTAACATGGTTTCAGTGCGCCTCTTGGGTTACTTAAAAATATGCTCTGCAGCCGGGAAGGTTTGTTGCTTAACAGCCTTAATATAGGCTGTTACCGCCGCTTCGATCGAGTCGGCATCGTGCATAAAGTTTTTCACGAATTTGGGCAGGTAATCCGTGTTAAGGCCCAGCATATCGTGCATCACTAAGATTTGACCATCGGTTTCTTTGCCGGCACCAATACCTATCACTGGAATATCGAGTTGCGCAGTAATTTGCGCGGCGAGTTCGACCGGTACGCACTCCAAGACTAATAACTGAGCGCCTGCTTGTTGCAGAGTTAGCGCGTGCTCTAAGGTGCGTTGCGCGGCACTTTGCTCACGCCCTTGTACTTTATAGCCACCGAGAACATTAACCGACTGGGGCAGTAAACCTAAATGAGCGCAGACGGGAATACCGCGTTGGAAAAGCCCTTGAATCGTCTCAACAAGCCAGTCGCCGCCTTCGAGCTTGACCATATTTGCACCTGCTTGCATCAGCTGTGCGGCATTTGCATAGGCTTGCTCTGGGGTTGCGTAGCTCATAAAGGGCATATCGGCGATCACAAACGCGTGTGGCGCACCATTGCGAACGCAGCGGGTGTGATAGGCAATATCGTCAGTTGTTACGGGAACAGTAGAAGAGGCGCCTTGGATGACATTGCCAAGTGAGTCGCCAACCAGCATAAAGTCCATTCCACAGGCTGCAAAAAGCTTTGCGAAGGTCGCGTCATAAGCCGTTATAGAGGCTATTTTCTCACCATTTGCCTTGAGTTTATTTAAATGTGCGATAGTTGTCGCGACCATAGCAGTACCTTATCTGTGAAAGGGCTTATTAAGCTAAAACATGGCTCGATTGTATCAGTTAATTCGGACTAAATCATGATGGGTCAGCTTGCTTTGATAGGCACTCAGTTGCTCTCCATCAGGTAAGCGAGCTGTAGGCCAAATTTCAAGCAGGGGCAGTAGCACAAAATCACGCTCGAGTAGGCCGGGATGAGGCACGCTCAAACGCTCTGTACTGATGGTATCGTGACCAAACAAAATCAGATCTAAATCCAAGGTGCGTTCGCCCCAACGGCGCCCCCGAATGCGCCCCGCTTGGTGCTCCAAATGTTGCAATAGGTCAAGCAAAGTATGGGCATCTAAGCTTGTTTCAGCGGTCGCAACAGCATTGATGTAATCGGGCTGATCAGCCGGACCCATCGGGCTGCTTCGATACCACGATGAACATTGCACTGAATCAATTTGAGGGTGCTCCGATAGACCTTGCAGAGCTTGCTGAAACTGCGCAATAGGATCGCCTAAATTGCCTCCAAGAGCGATGGCTACTTTGGTCATGTCGCCTTATTCCGCGAGCTTGCCGAACGCTTCCGCCCGCCGCGACGACCGCGCCGTTTTTTCGTCGCAGCAGCTGGTTGCGCTGGCGCAGTGCCAGTTTGCTGCTGTTGCGTCCAGAACTGCGCTAATTTGCTCAGCTCTGCCTGTTCTGCAGCCGGCGCTGTTTTACTACGTAGCAATAAGAAATCATAGCCAGCGCGGAAGCGTGGATGGCCGAGCAATTGCTCGACACGACGGCCTTTAGCGCGGGCCAGACGTTGCTGCAACTGCCAGATTTCGCGGGCAGGAATACTAAAGCGTTTCGGGATTGCGATCGTTTGCACTTGTTTGCCAATGACATCTGCGGCGGCAATATTCATCGCGTCAACTGGCGGTAAGCCACTCTCCGCCATCAGCTGTTCCATCCGCGCTTGCAGTGGCCACCATAACAGCGCTGCATAAAGATATGCAGGGGTGATCCGCTGCTGATTACGAATTCTCTCATCAGTATCTTGAAAGGTTTGACGCACCATCTGGTAAGGTGCGGCATCGGTCAGTTTCAGATCATTTTTCAGGATCGGAAATAACTGCTGAAAGAGTTGATATTCACTCAGCATTTCAAAGTTTGCGACAGCTTTGCCAGCGGTAAATAGTTTTAACGATTCCTCGAACAGTCGTGCTGCAGGAATATGTTGCAATAGCGGTGCGAGTTCACGAATCGGTTGCGCAACATCGTCGGCGAGCCGCATTCCAAGTTTGGTTGCAAAGCGGACCGCACGCAACATCCGTACCGGGTCTTCTCGGTAGCGCTGCTGTGGTTCACCAATCATGCGCAAGATACCTTGCTCAAGGTCAGCAACACCGTTGGCAAAGTCATAGACCGCAAAGTCAGCAATATTGTAATACAGCGCATTACAGGTGAAGTCGCGGCGCTCCGCATCTTCTTCAATGGTGCCGTAAACATTGTCACGGACCAGCATACCTTTGGCATCCGCTTTGGCAATCTTGTCGTTGCTTTGTTGCGCTTCGTCATGATGACCACGGAAGGTCGCTACTTCGATGATTTCACGGCCAAAAACAATATGGGCCAGACGGAAGCGACGACCGACTAAGCGACAGTTACGGAATAATCCGCGCACTTGTTCGGGAGTGGCGTTGGTTGCAACATCAAAGTCTTTAGGTTCAATCCCAAGCATGAGATCACGAACACAGCCACCCACTAAGTAGGCTTCAAAACCGGCATCTTTGAGTCGATATAAAACCTTAAGCGCAGTTTGCGGTATGGCTTTGCGAGTAATCGGGTGCTTTGCCCGCGGAATAATGATGGGCTTTGACAAAATGTTGTTCGGACGGTCACTGCCAGAAGGCTTGCTAAGCGCGCGTTTTGCCATTGCTTTGAGCTGCTTGATAATAGTCAATTTCTCCAAGTTAAACTGCTGCTATTGTAGCCTGACTAAGAGGTATTAGAAAGATACTTTAAACGCCAGGCATCAATTGCCAGAGCCAAGGTGGCTGGGACTGATTGCTGCGCACTAAATGTGAGCCCAAGAAACTGACAGGCATCGTGTAATTGCGGCAGTACATGCTCTGCTTGTAGCGCTGGCGCATGATTTTGCTTACTCAATTTCTGTCCGCGTTCATCAAGTGCCAGCGGGATATGGGCAAAACGCGGAGGGGTGTGCCCGAGTAAACCATAGAGCTGCAATTGCCAACTGGTCGGTTCAAGTAAGTCAGCACCTCGAACTACATCAGTGATACCTTGTTGAATATCATCGACAACAACACTGAGCTGATATGTGAACAAGCCATCGCGGCGACGCAGCACGAAGTCTTCACGCGCACTTTCAGGAGCAATATCAACCCGGCCCAAAATTCGGTCATTAAAATGATAGATGGGGGCACGGTTACATAGCCTTATGGCATGACCGCTGCTGGGGCTTTGATCGAGTTGCCGCTGGCGGCAGTGCCCATCATAGTGTGGACCACGCGCTTTAATTTGGCGTCGGGTGCAGTCGCAGGCATAGGTATGCTGGTGCTGTTGGAGCTCGGTGAGGGCCTGTTGATACGCAGCTTTATGCTCAGTTTGGATACGAATGTCACCGTCCCAGCATAATCCGTGCTGTTGCAGTTGCGCTAAGATAAGGTCTTGGGCGCCGGGTTGACTGCGCGGCTCGTCAATGTCATCGATCCTTACTAGCCACTGACCGTGGTGTGCTTTAGCATCGAGATAGCTCGCGAGCGCTGCAACGAGCGAACCAAAATGGAGAGGCCCCGACGGAGTCGGGGCAAATCGACCAACATAGGCTGCCATCTTAGGCGCCGTTGATTTGCTTCTCTTTTATCTCTGCTAGAGTTTTACAGTCAACGCAGAGATCTGCGGTTGGCCGCGCCTCGAGGCGACGGATACCGATTTCGATGCCACAGGTATCGCAGAAGCCAAAATCATCAGCCTCAATTTTCTGTAGCGTCTTCTCAATTTTCTTGATCAGCTTACGCTCACGGTCACGCGTCCGTAATTCCAGACTAAACTCTTCTTCTTGCGCGGCACGGTCAACTGGATCAGGAAAATTTGCTGCTTCGTCTTTCATGTGATGAACAGTACGATCAACTTCTTCCCTGAGCTGATTGCGCCACGCTTCAAGAATCTTCTTAAAGTGAGCGCGTTGGTTCTCATTCATATACTCTTCGCCGGCTTTCTCTTGATACGGCTCGAGACCGGCAAGTGCCAGAATGCCATGGGTCTTCTTCGGCGTTCCTTGAGGCATTTTGGTTCTCCTTAATGAGACATGATTAAAAAAGGGGGCTACATATACCAGAATCAGAAAAACTGCGCAATTTTTAATTCATCAATTTTTATTTTAGTTTAACTAATTCACCAGCTGTGATGCCCTGTGAGTCAATACGACAAGGTAAAAAGTAAAACTGAACCCCGGCCATTTCTGCTTGCCCCGCTAATTGAGCGTATTTAGGGTCGATTTGTGCAGCTGCCTGCACTCGTTTAATACCCGTATGGAAGCCGCAATAGATCACCCAGGCTTGCTGCGCATCGCGCACTTGCTCGATCAACGCTTGGAGATGCTGTTGGGCTCGGACGCTCTGAGTATCGGGAAATAACCCAAGATCGCTTTGCGGCTCTTTTAAGGTCACGCTTTTGACTTCGATAAAAACGCGCTGCCCAGACGCCGTGCTCGCCAGCCAGTCAATACGCTTATTATCGGCATAACGCTGTTCAGCTTGTAACTCTGTTAATATCGATTGCTGCGCTAAACACTCTCCGACAACCTGGTTAGCGCGTTGCGTGTTGACGCAGATGTAATCTCCGTCAGCCGTTTGGGCAAGCTCCCAAGTGTAGCGATACTTGCGCTTAGGATTCGCAGCTTCACTCAGCCAGACGGTCATTCCAGGCTCGGCACAGCCCGTCATTGCCCCTGTGTTGGGGCAATGGACAGTGATTTGCTCGCCATCAGGGAATTGCACGTCAGCGAGAAAGCGTTTGTAACGTCGGATCAATGTTGCACAGCGCAACGGGTTGATAAACTTCATTGTCAGCCTTATCTCTAACAGCTAGTATTCAATCACTAACCCGCCAACATACTGGGAGTTGTTTAGCATGTCTAGCAGTTACACGGTTCAGCTTACTGAGTCAAAAGGGTCATCCGCCTGGAAGCCAAGCGCTATCTTAAACACCGCGGATAACGGTGCAACCATTACAACTGGTGCAAACGAAGCGGAAAACTTACGGCAAATTCAAAAGGCCGGCCGCCAATTAGATAACCTTGGTTTAAAGCAGGTCGACTTGCTTGGTGAAAATTGGTCTTTGGAACGCCAGTGGGCTTTTCATAAAGGTTTTATGGATACGCGCAGTACCAATCAAGTGAATTGGGCTAATCATGACGCTGAGGCCTTAGCACGATTACAACAGTTGGCCGATGTCAGCAATTGGACCCGCGAATTGATTAATTTGCCGCCCAATGCAATTTACCCAGAATCGCTGGCGCAGCGGGTGATCGAAAAGCTGTCTGCGGTTGCCGGCGATGCCATCAATGCCACGATCATCAAAGGTGATGAGCTGCTTGAGCAGGGTTGGATTGGGATTCACAGCGTTGGTCGAGCCAGCCAAAAAGATCCGGTCATGTTGGTCTTGGACTACAATCCGTCAGGTGATGCCTCTGCGCCAACTGCTGCAGCCTTGGTGGGGAAAGGAATTACCTTCGATAGCGGTGGTTACAGCATCAAATCAAGCGAAGGCATGCTTGCAATGAAGTGTGATATGGGCGGAGCTGCGACTGTTGCCGGAGCAATGGCATTAGCGATTCAAGCTGGCTTGCAAAAACGCGTACAACTGATTTTATGTTGTGCAGAGAATTTAATTGATGGCTCTGCTTACAAACTCGGCGATATTTTGACCTATAAAAATGGTCTCACGGTTGAAATCGTGAATACCGATGCAGAGGGGCGTTTGGTGCTGGCGGATGGGTTACTCAAAGCTGGCGAGATCGGTGCTGAATTAATCATCGATGCAGCAACTCTCACAGGCGCTGCGCAGGTCGCCGTAGGGAACGAATATAATGCACTGTTTTCGGTTGATGATGAGTTAGCGACGCAAAGCTTACAGTTTGCAGCCGAGCATAACGAGCTGTTGTGGCGCTTACCGTTGCAAAACTGGCATAAAAAGAATTGTCCATCAGCGTTTGCGGATACCGCCAATAGTCGACCGCAAAAAGGTGGTGGGGCAGGTGGCGCAAGCAACGCTGCCGGCTTCTTGCTAAATTTTGCGCCGCGCGATGGTCAAGGTTGGTTGCATTTTGATATTGCCGCAGCCTATCACAATCAAGCCAATGCAATGTATGCAGCGGGGGCGACAGCACATGGTATTCGTACTATCGCCCAACACTTATTGACTATTTAGTCGCGGTAAATAATAGCGGCTACGGCTTGGTGGACGCAGCGCTAAAAGGTTTAGGGCTGGTCCAGTTACCCGACTATTATGTCCAGCAGCATCTCGCGCGAGGTGAGTTGGTAAGCCTGCTGGAAGCCTGGCAAACGAGCCCTGATGGCGTTTGGGCGGTGTACCCAACTCGGCGTCAATTTTCACCCAAGCTGAATGCTTTGGTTGAGTACCTTGAGCAACATTTGCGTCAGCAACAGGAGACCGCATAGTCATCATGTCAAACCGATTGAAGCAAGCGCTCCGCTATAGTTTTGTGACCCTCGTGAAAGTCGGCCTAGCCGCTGTAGTGGTGTTGACCTTCTATTTAATTTATCTCGATAGCGCCTTGACCAGCCGCTTTCAAATTGACCGTTCGGCGGCGCCGGCACTGGTGTATGGTCGGAGTTTAACGCTGCAACCGGGGCAAACTATTTCAGTGCGGGAACTCTGTCGGGAACTCGAACTGTTACGCTACCAAGCGGTCTCTGCGGTAAAAGATAGCGGACAATATCGCTGTGACAAGCAGACGGTTGAATTGTATCGGCGCCCCTTTGATTTTGCTGACGGCCCAGAAATGGCGCAACGTGTTGTGATTGAATTTAGCGCCGATATGGTGTCAGTGATTAACAGTTTACCAGACCAGCGCCCGCTTAATCGCTTACGCTTAGAGCCCCCATTAATTGGCCGACTCTCGGCACAAAACAACCAAGATCGTCTGCTGGTGGGACTCGAGTTGGTGCCAAACTTATTGATTGAGACACTGTTATTAGTCGAGGACCGTGAGTTTTATCATCATGCTGGTATCTCACTGACTTCGATTGCCCGAGCCGCACTTGCGAATCTTGCAGCAATGCGCACTGTACAAGGGGGCAGCACATTAACCCAGCAGCTGGTGAAAAACCTTTACCTGACCCGCGAGCGGTCGCTATGGCGCAAAGCGAATGAAGCATTAATGGCCTTAGTTCTTGATTTTCGCTTCAGTAAAAATGAGATACTCGAGGCGTATCTTAACGAAGTTTATTTTGGTCAAGATCGGGGGCATGCTATTCATGGTGTGGGTCTTGCCAGCCGTTTTTATTTTGGCAAGCAAGTCCAAGAATTGCACTCCGATGAGATTGCCTTGCTGGTCGCGCTCATTAAAGGCCCGAGCTATTATGATCCGCGCCGTTATCCTGAGCGGGCGTTGGAGCGTCGTGATTTGATTCTGCAACTGATGGTGGCTCAGGGTCTAATTAGCCAAACGCAGTATGTCAACGCAGTGAATCAAAGCTTAGCGATCAATCGTGACCAACGTCTCATAAGTGAACAAATTCCTCATTATTTAGAGCTCGTTAAGGCCGAGCTGCAACAGCGCACCTTAGGCTTTGCGCGAGGTCATAACGGTTTGCGTGTGTTTACTTACTTCGACCCATGGCAACAACAGGCTGCCGAGCAAGCATTACAGCAGCAATTACCGCAAGTAAGCCAAGATCCGGAGCTGCAAGGAGCCGTTGTGGTGAGTGATTATCGCCAGGCTAAGCTGGTTGCGGTTGTTGGCGACCGCGAGCGGAATCGCCAAGGTTTTAATCGTGCCGTTGCTGCCTTGCGCCCGATTGGCTCACTGATCAAGCCGGTCATTTATGGGGTGGCGATGGACGAACTCGGGCTCGAGCTACAATCTATCCTAGATGATAGCCCGCTCACCGTGCCATTACCTGAGCAACAGGGCAGTTGGCAGCCGGAAAACTTCGATGGTCAGTATCGAGGCTCGTTATTGCTTTATCACGCACTGGTACAGTCGCGCAATATCCCCGCAGTGCGGGTTGGCCTTGCGGTCGGAATTGATGAGCTTATCGCAGCGCTACAGCGAGCAGGCGTGAACTCTCCATTGGAAGCCTATCCTGCACTCACTTTAGGGGCAGTTTCACTCGCTCCTATCACAGTGAATGAGCTGTATAGCAGTATCGCCAACCAAGGTCGCCATCGTCCTTTACAAACCATCGCAAGTATTACTGACCACGATGGCCTCACGGTTTATGAGCGCCAACTCGGCAGCGGCGAAAAACTCTTTAGTCCGGCAGCTGCAAGCTTGATCGATTTTGGTTTACGCGGGGTGGTGAATGAAGGCACCGGTAAAGTTCTCGCGCAAGCATTTGGGAGTAACCTGATTGCGGGTAAGAGCGGGACCAGCAATGATTTTCGCGACAGTTGGTTTAGTGCTTATGATGGTCGCTACGCGATCACCGTGTGGCTGGGTCGTGACGATAATCAACCCATTTTCTTAAGTGGTTCGGGTGGCGCTTTGGCGGTTGTCCGAGCTTGGTTTAAAGCGGTTGGCGTTGATTCGCAGCAGATGCCTGCTCGCGCTGATCTAGCAATCCAGACGTTTCATCCGCTGCGCGGGGTGCGTATTCCAGCCGCATGCTCGAATGGAGTGCGACTCCTCGCTCCGCCACGCCCTCTACCTGAGCGCCAGAACTGTGCTGGCGAGCAGGATGAGGAACCATGGTGGAAACGAATTTTTTAAGCGGTTAGCCGAGCTTTGCCAACTGCGCAAAAGCAACTTCAGCAGCGGCTAAGGTTGCATCAATATCCGCGTCGGTGTGGGCGCCAGACATAAAGCCCGCTTCAAAAGCGGAAGGTGCTAAATACACCCCTTGATCCAGCATACTGTGATAGAAGGCTTTAAAGTGCTCCATGTTGCATTCGGTCGCCTGTTGGTAAGTGGTCACTTTCTCTGCAGTGGTAAAGAAGAAACCAAACATAGAACCCGCGCGGTTGGTGGTTAGCGGAATTCCCGCTGCGTCTGCTCGGGCTTGTAAGCCGTCGAGTAGCTTCTCAACTCGCGCAAAAATGCGCGGATATAACTCCGGATCGCTAAGCTCGGTCAGCGCCGCATAACCAGCGGCCATGGCTACCGGGTTACCAGAAAGCGTTCCGGCTTGATAGACCGGCCCAACTGGCGCGATGTAATCCATGATTTCTTTTTTACCGCCAAAGGCACCCACGGGCATACCGCCACCAATAACTTTTCCTAAGGTGGTTAAATCAGGGGTTACGCCGTAATGCTCTTGGGCTCCGCCACGTGAGACTCGGAAGCCGGTCATGACTTCGTCAAAAATCAACACGCTACCGTACTCATCACAGACGTCTCGTAGTCCTTCTAAAAAGCCTGGAACAGGTGGGATACAGTTCATATTACCGGCAACAGGTTCCACAATAATCGCCGCGATTTCATCACCGAGTTCGGCGAAGATCGAACGAACTGAGTCAATATCGTTATAAGTCACCGTTAGCGTGTGTTTGGCGAAGTCTTCAGGAATTCCCGGCGAGTTCGGGACGCCAAGAGTCAACAGCCCCGAGCCTGCTTTGACTAATAAAGAATCAGCGTGGCCGTGGTAGTTCCCCTCAAACTTCAAGATTTTGTCACGCCCAGTGTAACCGCGGGCTAGTCGAATTGCGGTCATGGTGGCTTCGGTTCCCGAGTTAACCATTCGGACTTTTTCAATCGACGGGACGATATCTTTAATTTTTTCCGCCATCGTGACTTCCATCGCGGTCGGGGTTCCAAAGCTTAGACCTCGGTCTACCGCTTGGTGAGTTGCTTTCGCAATAGCGGGGTGGTTATGCCCCAAAATCATAGGCCCCCATGAACCGATGTAGTCGATATAACGCTTGCCATCAGCATCGAACATGTAGGCACCATCGGCGCTCTCGATGAAAATTGGCGAGCCACCCACACCGTTGAATGCTCGTACTGGCGAGTTAACACCGCCGGGAATTGACAATTGAGCTTGGGCAAATAAATCTTCAGAACGAGACATCGTGTTCCTCTTTTGGTCGAGTTAAGGCGTGGTTTTGTGGCTGACCCAAGTCACTTCAGCTTCGTGTTTCTCGACTTGGTCGGCAACGCCTAGAGTAAGCGCAAACAGCGCCATACGAATTAATACACCGTTATCTGCTTGACGGAATATGGCCAAATTTGGATTTTGGTTCAGGTCATTATCCAACTCATTGGCTTCGGCTCGCGAGTCACGCGGGAGCGGATGCATGATGACGGTATTGGGTTTGAAATGCTTGGTGTAAATCTCACTATTGAGGCGGAATTTGCCACGATAAAGATCCGCTTCTTGAGCGTCGCTAAAACGCTCTTGCTGAATACGTGTCTGATACACAATATCCGCATCAACTTGGGCCGAAAATTGATCCGTTAGGGTGACTTGGTGACCGGCATTGGTCAGCACATCTAACACGCTATCTGGCATGGCTAGCTCGCGCGGGGCAATCAAGGTAAAGCGTATCCCTGGGAACAGTGCGAGCAACTTCGAAAGCGAGTGCACGGTACGGCCGAATTTTAAATCGCCCATCATACAAATGTGCATGCCGGCAATGGACTGGCCATGATGAGCCAGCTCTTTTTGAATGGTATATAAGTCGAGTAAGGCTTGGGTTGGGTGCTCGTTGGCACCATCACCGCCATTGATAACAGGGACTCGACTGCCTTCAGCGAATTCAGCTACCGAGCCTGCTCGCGGGTGGCGCATGGCGATGACATCACTGTAACTGCTTAGCACGCGTGCCGTATCGAATAGCGACTCACCCTTCGCCAGTGCTGAACTCTCCATTCCAGTAGTTTCGCGAACATGCCCGCCGAGCAAGTTGAAGGCGGTACCAAAGCTAACACGAGTACGGGTCGAAGGTTCAAAGAACAAATTACCAAGAATGGCACCATCGAGGACCCGTGTACGCTTATGCCGGTGGGCATATGGCATCATACGATCGGCCACCCGAAAAATATGGTGAATACTGTCGCGATCGAATTGCGCGACCGAAAGAATGTTTGAACCGGTAAAGTCCATTAACGTCAGCCTTACAGTGAGATGCACTGAGGGCTAATTCTAGCAGGTTTTAATGAGCGGTTGAATGGCTCAAAAAGGTTTTAATATGGCCAAAATAACGATCGCGAATAATGCCAGTACAGGGACCTCATTGAACACGCGATAAAACTTGTGACTGCGCCGGTTACGGTCGTGTTTAAAGTCAGCCAAGAGTTTAAAGCAATAGCCATGATACCCGTACAGTAGGGCGACTAACACCAGCTTGACATGCATCCAACCGCTAAATTTGAACCAGGCACTGCCATATTCATAAATTAATAGGAGGCCGAATACGAGGGTTAAAATCGCAAAGGGAGTCACGAAGTAGAGTAAGCGTCGTTCCATAATTTTGAGCTGATCATGAACAATCGGCTCGTTACTTTGAGCATGATAGACAAACAAGCGAGGCAAATAAAAAATCCCGGCGAACCAAGACACCATGAAAATGATATGTAAGGCTTTGTACCATAGAATTGCCATCGCGACGTTTTCCCTTTAAGTTAGCGTCTCAAGTTTAAGGCATGCGGGAACTGAATGAAAGATAAAGGCAAAGCGTTGCAGGTGATTGATTATGTCCGCCTAAACCGGCAGGTGACCGTATTGGTCATCATTGTAGCGGTGATACTCGGTGCGGGGTGTGGTTATCTGTTGGGCCACTGGCATAGTTTTGTCCAGCAACAAAGGATTGCCGCGCTCGAAGCGCAAGTCGAGCAGTTGTATCAACGGGCAGAAACATTTGATTATCAGCAGCACATCGCTCAGGTCGAACTTGGGATCGAGAAAGCTGCGACGGAGAGTTTGCAGAGCGAACTTTTGAGTGTGCAGGATGAGAATTTTGCGTTGCGTCGGGAGATTGCCTTCTATCAAAAAATTATGGCCCCTGAGTTAGAAGCCGGCGGGGTAAGTATTGACTCACTCGAATTGCAGCCACACCCGCGGCCGGGGCACTTTCATTTCCGCCTCGCAATTGTACAGCTCGAGCGAGACCGAGCGCTAACCAAAGGCCGAGTCAGTATGCGGCTTTATGGTCGAGTTGGCGAGCAAGGCCAGCATTATGACTTGCATGAATTGGCGAATATCAGTGCTGAAGATGCGGCGTTTAGTATGCGCTACTTTACCGTGCAGGCGGGTGACTTTATTCTCCCAGATGGGTTTATTCCTGAGCGGATTGATGTCGCAATTGAGGTTTCTGGCCGCAACCAAGAGAACCTCGCGCGAAGCTTCTACTGGGCGCAATTGGTGGACAATACTTGACCCTTTTAGTCAGGTAAGAGAAAATATCTACCTTATCACTAGGAGGTACGGTGACATCATGACAGCAGTTGAACAAGCGATGCCGATCCAATTTACGGAAGCTGCGGCGAATAAAGTGAAGACGCTTATTGCCGATGAGGAAAATCCGAATTTAAAGCTCCGTGTTTATGTCACAGGTGGCGGTTGTTCAGGTTTCCAATATGGCTTCACTTTTGACGAAAAAGTGAACGCAGGCGATATGGAAATTGAACGCAATGGCGTTACTTTGGTGGTCGATCCGATGAGTTTACAATACCTTGTCGGTGGCACGGTCAATTATGAAGAAGGCCTGCAAGGCGCCCGCTTTTTTGTCGATAATCCGAATGCTACGACCACCTGTGGTTGTGGTGCAAGCTTCTCAATCTAATCCCAAAAGGTGTTTTATGACTTTGTATGCGGACCATATTGCAACGGTTCGGGCGCGCTTTGATCAAGCGTTAGCTGCCACTGGCTATGACTCGGTGTTGATTTACTCTGGTCAGCCACGGGTTGCGTTTCTCGACGATAATCCAGCGCCATACAAGGTTAATCCGCTGTTTAAATATTGGCTACCGGTCACGCAAAGCCCCAAAAGTGCAGTATTTTACAAAGCTGGGCAGAAGCCAGTGGTCTATCTGCATAAGCCACGAGATTTCTGGCATGCCGATATCCATGTCGAACTCGAGCCATGGCAGCAATACGTTGATTTACGGATCGTTGCTGATGTTGCAGATATCGCCCGTGACTTGGGTGCGGAGCTTCAGCAAGCCGCATTTATTGGCGAGCATTTTGCCGAACCTGTCGCGCAATGGCCGGTTGCAGCGCACAATCCAGAAGCACTGATTCATCATCTGCATTTTCACCGAGCGAAAAAGACAGCGTGGGAAATTGACAATATGCGCGCAGCGAACTTGCGCGCAGCAACAGCACATAATGCGGCACGTGATGCATTCTTTGCGGGGGCGTCTGAGCTGGAAATTCATCATGCTTATCTGGCGGCCATTGACTGCCGCGAGCAAGAGCTACCTTACAACAGCATTGTGGCGCTAAACGAGCATGGCGCAGCACTGCACTATGATGTGCTTGCGACGCAGCGGCCTGAGTCATCGCGCTCGTTTTTGATTGATGCAGGCGCGCTCTATAATGGCTATTGCGCGGACATTACCCGTACCTATGCTCGTTCAAGTGATACGCTGTATGCTGAGTTAGTACAACGCGTCGATCAAGCGCAACAGGAACTGATTGCGAAGATTCAAGTGGGAATGAATTATCGCCAACTGCATGTTGAGCAACATCTCATGCTGGCGCAAATCCTTGCCGATTTGAATGTTGTCAAAGGCACCCCAGAATCGATTTATGAGCAAGGTTACTCAAGTGCGTTCTTCCCGCATGGACTAGGTCATTTCATTGGCTTGCAAGTGCATGATGTAGGCGGCTTCTTGCGTAATGAGCAAGGTGACCATTTTGATCGTGATACGCGTCATCCATTCCTACGATTATTGCGCGATATCGAAGCAAACCAAGTGTTTACTATCGAGCCAGGTCTTTACATTATCGATCAGTTGCTTGAGCCATTCGCGGACAACGCAGATTTTAATTGGCAGGTTATCGACGAGTTACGTCCATATGGTGGCGTCCGCATCGAGGATAGTATCGTCGTTAAAGCTGAGGGCCCACACGAAAACCTCAGCCGCAACGCATTTGCTCAATTAGGGTAAATAAACGCCACCAAGTATTGCTGCGCGCTGCGCTCCAGTCACCGCAGCAATACTGCCATTTGCTTTAGCGAGGCGTTGTTTCGCCAGCCAAGCAAAAGCAATCGCTTCAAGTTGTTCTGCGGCAAATCCAAATTGCTCGATAGGTACCAAGTTAATCGGCTTTAGCTGGCGCGCTAAACACTCGAGTAAAAACGTATTAAATCGCCCTCCACCTGCGACAATAACCTCAGCGACCGCGTTCGGTAGGTGGGTGTGAATGGCGCCAGTGATAGAGGTGCAGGTGAGCTCGACCAGTGTTCGTTGTACATCGGTAGCTTCAAGACCATTTGCATACTGCTCTAACCAGCCCAGATGAAAGTCCTCACGGCCAGTACTTTTAGGTGGTTTGAGACTAAAAAACGGATGCTTGAGGAGCGCGCTCAGTAGCGCTTCATTGACTCGCCCGCGGCGAGCAAAAGCACCGTCTTTATCATATTTTTGCGGGGCATTGGGATTGTGCCGTAAGAACCACTGATCCAATAAAGTGTTCGCAGGCCCGGTATCAAACCCTAGAATTTCGTTCGAGCCGGCTGGCAGCCAGGTGACATTGGCGATACCGCCAAGATTCAGAATCAGTCGATGCTTTTGCGGGTGGCGAAGGATTTCGCTATGGAATGCCGGAACCAAGGGAGCTCCTTGCCCGCCGAGTGCGACGTCCTTGCGCCGAAAGTCGGCCACAACAGCAATGTTGGTCAGTGCCGCCAACCGGTTAGGGTCGCCAAGTTGCAGGGTATATGCAGGCTTTGCATTCGGAAAATGAGCGATCGTTTGGCCATGACTGCCAATTGCGGCAATTTGCTCTGGTTCAAGTTCACACACGTCGAGCAATTGAGTCACAGCCTGTGCAGCCCATTCAGCCCAAAGTTGATCAAGTCGGGCATAGTCGTCCAAGCTGGCATTGCGGTGTTGGCTAATCAGCTGCTGCAGTTGCTGTTGTTGCTCAGGTTCGAATGGTTGTTGAAAATGGCCTAATACACGCAGTTGTTGATCATCTGCAAACTCAACCGCCACCGCATCGATACCATCAACGCTAGTTCCCGACATCAGGCCAAGGTAAATTTGCGGATCAGGCATTAGCGCAAGGCAATAAGGATACGACGGTTATCGTTGAGAATTGCTAAGCGCTGTTCAGCCAGCCGGGTAAAGCGAGGTAACTCGCTTTGTGCAAGCGATTCAGCTTGAGGCAATTCCACGGTACGTGGATTACGGTGCACGCCATCCACTAAAAATTCGTAATGAAGGTGTGCTCCGGTCACTCGTCCAGTGGCACCAACACGGCCGATCGTTTGTCCCTGCTTAACACGGTCGCCTGTGCGAACATGGCGTTTACTCAAATGGAGATATTTGGTCACGTACCGTTCACCATGTTGGATGAAGACATAATGACCATTGAGATTATTGTAGGCGCTGGCAATCACTTTACCGTCGCCCGATGACATGACTGGAGTGCCAACACTGGCAACATAGTCGATGCCATTGTGCGGGCGAACACGTCCGGTCACAGGGTGCAATCGACGCGGGTTAAAGTTCGAACTGATATAGGTAAAGTTAACCGGTGAACGCAAGAATGACTTGCGCATCGCACGACCTTCAGCGGTGTAGTACTCGCCATTATCATGCAGAATTGCTTGGTATGCGTTACCACGATTAATAAATTCTGCCGCAAGAATACGGCCGTAGCCAATAAACTCGCCATCGACGTAATTTTTTTCAAACAGCACACTAAATTCATCGCCTTCACGAATGTCGAGGGCAAAGTCAATGTCCCAGCCAAACATGTCGGCAATGCTCATGATTTGATTTTCGGCAAGTCCAGCACTAATCGCCGCATTCCAGAAGCTACTGGTGATCTCAGCGTGGGCAAAGCTTTCGCGGGTCTCAACCGCTTTTTGCTCGATTTCGCTGACATAGCCTGTTGCTGTTTTCGAGATAATTAAGGTATCGGTTGCATTGAGACTATAAGCAAGCTGAAGCAGGTCACCTTCGCTGTTGCGGGCAAAGCGTAACGTATCGCCCGGGTGAATTTTCCGCAGCAACTGATCACCCTGCTTATCGCGGGTCACTTGATAGAGTTGTTGTGGGGTAAGCCCCATGCGATCAAAAATTAGCGCTAGGCTATCTCCGCTTTTGACTTCATAGCCACTCCAACGGATGTCATCTAACGGAGCTTGTTCGCTGATGTCTTCAGTTTGACTGATATTTAGCGGCAATTGATAGCGTTGACCGAGAATCAGTTCTTGCGCATCAAGTTTGGGTTTTTGTGCATTTTGGGAAGCACTTGCTGGCTCTGATGGGAGTAGCGTCACCAGTAGCGTTAGCGCGCACACCGAGGACAGCAAAACCTGATGGCGTCGCGGCAAGTTTTGAAAAGCTCGAGCAAGCGCTCGAGAGATTCGAATTGGAATGTACTTCATAGGCATCCGTAGTTGCGCACAAAATCTTATGATTATCTCAGCAGAATAATACGAACTGTGCTGATTTTCCAGTCGCTTTACCCTACAATGACGGGTTTGTAGACGAATTTATCATTGCCGGAGAGTTGCCAGAATGAATCAAGCTGTTGCTGAAGCCCTTGCTGAAATAGAGCGTGGTACAGAAGAAATTTTGCTAACCGATGAGTTACGCGAAAAATTAGCAACTGGGAAGCCCCTAACGATTAAAGCGGGGTTTGATCCAACAGCGCCTGATCTCCACTTAGGCCATACAGTCCTCATTAATAAAATGAAGGTTTTTCAAGACCTTGGTCATAAAGTTGTGTTCTTAATTGGGGACTTCACCGGAATGATTGGAGACCCAACTGGGAAAAACGTGACACGTAAGCCGCTCACCCCAGAAGAAGTTCTCGCTAACGCGCAAACGTATAAAGAGCAAGTCTTTAAGATTTTGGATCCGGCTAAAACTGAAATTCGCTTTAACTCTGAATGGATGAGTAAAGTCGGTGCGGACGGCATGATCAAGCTTGCGGCGCGGCAAACTGTCGCACGGATGCTGGAGCGAGATGATTTCAAAAAGCGCTACAGCAGCGGGCAGCCGATTGCGATTCATGAATTTTTGTACCCATTAGTCCAAGGTTGGGATTCAGTCGCATTGCAAGCGGACGTCGAGCTAGGCGGAACTGACCAAAGATTCAACCTGCTGATGGGTCGAGAACTGCAAAAAGAAGAAGGGCAACGCCCACAGACTGTGGTGATGATGCCCTTATTAGAAGGTCTGGATGGCGTTCAAAAAATGTCGAAGTCACTGGGGAATTATATCGGTATTACCGATACCCCCAATGATATGTTTGGCAAAGTTATGTCAATTTCAGATGAGTTGATGTGGCGTTACTATGAGCTTCTGAGTTTCCGTCCGCTCGCTGAAGTCGATGAATTTAAACAAGCGATTAGTGATGGTGCAAATCCGCGCGATTATAAAATCCTGCTTGCCAAAGAGTTAATTGCGCGTTTCCATGATGACGCATCGGCTGATGCGGCTGAACAAGACTTTATTCAACGCTTCAGTAAAAACGCAATTCCAGATGAAATGCCGGAACTGGAGCTAGATGCTGCAGGGGCTCCGATGTTGATTGCGAATCTTTTAAAAGCGGCCAACTTAGTCGCATCGACCTCTGATGCGATGCGGATGATCAAGCAAGGTGCGGTCAAAATTGATGGTGAGAAAGTGACTGACACCAAACTGGAAATTGCGCCATCGACCACCGCAGTATATCAAGTCGGTAAGCGTAAATTCGCGCGCGTTAGTTTGCTCTAACGATTGCTTCAGCTTGGTAGCGCTGGCCATCTGGCCAGCGCATAAAAGTGAGCTGTTGCCCCCAAACGCAACCAGTATCAAGCCCAATCACGTCATCTCGTAGTGTCTCTCCGTGCAATGCAGCCCAATGGCCAAACACTAACGTTTGTTCCGTAACCGGCCAGAGTTCAAACCAAGGTACAAGCTGCTGAGGCCGATGACGGCTAGGCGGTGGACCTTTAAAACTGAAATTTAGCGCACCGTCCGCCTCAACATAACGCATACGAGTGAAGGCATTAATAATAAAACGGGTTCGCTCAACTCCAGTTAAGTCATCATCCCATCTGTTCGGCGTATTGCCATACATCTTCTCAAACAGTTCGGTTAGCTCGGCGTGGTCGGCTTGCTGCAACTGGTTTTCGACTTCTTGCGCTAAGGCTTGGGCTTTTGCTATCGACCACCATGGATAAATTCCTGCATGGCTGATAACCAAATTTTGATGCTGGCGCATCAGTGGTTGTTGGCGGAGCCAATCGAGCCACTCCAATTGCTCGGTTTTAGGGAGATCCAAAATGGCCTGTAAGCGGTCACTTGGATGGGCGCTGCGAACGCCTAATATAACCGCGAGTAAATTTAAATCATGGTTCCCGAGCACGACCTTGGCCGCATTGCCTAAGTCGCGAATAACCTGCAAACACTCAAGGGAGGCAGGGCCTCGGGCGACGAGGTCACCGACACACCATAAGCTGTCGAGTTTAGGATTGAAGTTGACTTGCGCGAGCAACTGTTTCAGCTCGGTGGCACAACCCTGTAAATCTCCAACGATATAGTGCGCCATGCTAAATCGCCTCGGGTTAGTGAACGATATTTGGCAGTGCGAGGAGAAAAGATGGGATCGGCACGTCAAACTCCTCCCCATCGGCACCCACAAAAGTATAGTGCCCTTGCATTGTGCCAACAGGGGTGGTGATTACGGTTCCTGAGGTGTAACTGTAATCTGCGTCTGGCTCAATTTTGGGTTGTTGCCCGACCACGCCATCGCCCGCTACTTTCGTGACTTTTTGCTCTGCATCGGTGATTTCCCAAGCGCGGCGCAACAATTGCACCGGCTCATTGCTATGATTAGCAATGGTAATGGTATAAGCAAAAACAAACTGATTCTGCTCAGGCACTGACTGGGCCTCGAGATACTCAGTAACAACTGCTATTTGAATATCATGCATAATTTTCAGTGTACCAATTTGCGAGTTTGCAAAAAGCTTCAACTTCGAGGGTTTCGGGTCGCGCTGTTGGGTCGATACCGAGCGCCTCGAGTTGTTGCTCAGAAATAATGTCCTTTAAATTATTGCGGAGTGTCTTGCGGCGTTGCTGAAAGGCCAATTGTGTCACTTTCTTCAGATGCTCGCGGCTGGCAACTGGGTAGGGTGGTTCAGCATAGGGAACCAAGCGCACGACCGCAGACTCAACTTTGGGCGGTGGTGTAAAGGCTCCAGCCGGAACGCGTAATACCGGCTCAACACGACAACACTGCTGTACACTGACACTCACTCGACCATAGGCTTTGCTATTAGGTTCAGCCGCTAGCCGATCGACCACTTCCTTTTGCAACATAAAATGCATGTCCGCAATCACTTCAATATGGTCGAGCAAATGGAAAATCAAGGGGGTCGAAATGTTGTAAGGAAGGTTACCAAAGACCCGCAACTTTTCATCTGCTTGCTGAAACTGGCGGAAATCAGTCTTCAAGGCATCACCCCGATAAACGGTCAGTTTTGGGGCAAGGAATGGATGATGTTCAAGTCGATCAGCAAGATCACGGTCGAGTTCGACCACGGTTAAATGATCGATTTGCTCAGCGACGGGTTCGGTCAGCGCGGCAAGTCCTGGACCGATTTCGATAAGATTTTGTCCCTCCATGGGGCCAATCGCTGCGACAATATCATCGATGACTTGCTCATCATGTAAGAAATTTTGGCCGAAGCGTTTGCGCGCACGGTGACCTAAATGTGTTTTGTTCATACTTGGCTCATTTCTATAGCGGTTTGCAGTGCGAGTTTGGCACTGCCTACATGGATTTCCGCAGTGCCCGCCCGATCAAGGGCAGTCCCGTGATCAACTGACGTACGAATAAAAGGAAGGCCGAGGGTGATGTTTATGGCATCTCCAAAGCCTTTGTACTTGAGCACGGGTAATCCTTGATCATGATACATTGCAATGACGCAATCCGCTTGGCGCAGGTAATCTGGCTGAAAAATCGTATCCGCGGGCCAGGGTCCAGTCACCGCAATGCCTGCTCGCTGGGCTTGCTCGATAGCAGGGGTGATTACCTCCAGTTCTTCGCGTCCTAGGTGTCCTTGCTCACCCGCATGCGGATTTAGCCCAGTGACCAGAATGCGCGGTTGCTGCAGTCCAAAGCGTTGTTGTAGTTCGCTAGCGACGATGTCGATAGTTTCGGTTACCGCTGCTGGCGTAATGGCATCTGCAACGTCTCGAAGAGGTAAGTGAGTAGTCACTAATGCAACGCGCAATCCGGTCGTCGCCAGCATCATCACAACGCGCGGAGTTTTGCTGATGTGCGCAAAAAACTCGGTGTGTCCGCTAAATGTGATGCCTGCTTCGTTAATGACCCCTTTGTGAACAGGCCCCGTGACGATAGCGGAGAATTCACCACTCAAAGCGCCTTGCGCCGCCCGTTCTAAACTGGCAACAACGGCGCGACTATTAAGGCTATCAAGCCGACCTGGGTGCACCGGTGTGGCGCTCGGGCAATCAATCACAGTGAGGTGTTGTGCTTGATGTGGCACAGCCGCTTGGCTGGGGTCATAAGCACTGATGGTTAACGGCAACCCGAGTTGGGTTGCGCGTTCTAGTAAGACATTTCGATCGGCTAAACCGATTAATTGAACGGGCCAATCTTGCTGCGCAAGCTTGACCAGTAGATCAGGACCAATACCTGCTGGCTCCCCAGCAGTGAATGCGATCCGTGCGACCATTAGTCGACCCGTTCAATGTAAGCTTGGTCACGGATTTCTTGTTGCCAATTTTCTAATTCTTCTTGGTATTTACGGCTGTAAATCAGCTGATAAGCACGATTTTGATTGCTGCGCTCGGTTGCATCTTGAGTACGACGCTCTTGTACCTCAAGAATATGCCAACCAAACTCAGAGCGGAATGGCATGCTGATTTCACCAATGTCAGAACGGGCAATGGCTTGCTGGAATGCTTCGGCATAGACGTTGGGTTCTGACCAACCGAGTTCACCACCTTGACCTGCAGAGCCGGGATCCGCTGAATATTCAAGGGCAGCCTCTTTGAAGCTAATTTCACCATTCAAGATCTGGGTTCTAATCTCAGTCAGCATCTCTTTGGCGCGATTGTCAGACAAGATAATCGATGGCGTGATCAGAATATGGCGCACTTTAACTTCTTCGATTTCAACAGTTTCAATACCGCGCACATCGGAGACTTTTAAGATGTGAAAGCCAATCCCACTTTTAATTGGACCAATCAGTTCACCTTTGCGCTTATCGCGCACTGCTTCAGCGAATAGAGTGGGCATCGCGTTAATATTCATCCAGCCCAAATCACCCCCCTCCAGCGCCCGAGAACCAGATGAAGAGGTCAGGGCCGTCTCAGCAAAGTCGGCGCCATCGCGAAGACGTGTCAGAACTTCTTCCGCTAAGCGGCGCGAGCGCTGAACTTGCTCGGGGTTATTACTATCAGTGATGCCAATTAGAATCTGACTGAGGCGATACTCAACTTCATTCTGGGTCATTTCGGCCATCATTTCAGTGAGATTCGAAATCTCTTGCGGCGAGATGTAAACACGACGTCGCACAGCATTACGCTGAACTTCACCGGTGACCATTTCACGGCGCACGCTCTCGAGATACGTTTCCCAGTCCATTCCGCTATTGAGAATCGTTTGTCGGAAGGCTTCTAGCCCCATACCTTCTTCAGCAGCAATACTTTCGATGGTCATTTGTAATTGGGCATCACTCACCTCGATCCCCATACGTTGGGCCATTTGCAACTGCAACTCACGCAGGACCAGACGGTCAATCGCTTGTTCACGCAATACTTCATCGTCAGGTAGTCGCAAGCCCTGGGTCTGGGCATTGAGTTTTACTTGCCGAATCATTTGTTCAATTTCACTATCGAGGACAACGCCATCATTGACGACCACCGCGACTTTATCGAGGACTTCTTGGGCGCTTGCGACGAAACTGGTGAAACTGACACTTATCGCACAAACTATTGCTAAAACTTGTCTCATGAAAACTACCTAATTACTCAAATGAAAAGGGTGTCGATAACCGAATAAACTTTGCTCGAGTAAGTCGATCAAGCTGCGATTATCACTACCCAAACCTTTTATCATTAATTGCACACTAAATCCGTTATCAAACTCGGGGGTTCCGAGCAACGGAGTGTTTTGCTGTAACTCTAGATTTCGATTAATCCGCCGATAGAAGCCAAACCTCAAAGCCCAGCAGCAGTCACTATACTGCAGGGCCAAGAGCGCATCATTGGTGCGGCGGTTTTCGATATCATAGTACCAGTTCCCCGCTAATTGCCATTGCGGGGTAAGCTCCGCGATAGCCTGCATCCCGATCTGTTCGATATCATCATCAAGTAAATTAATCGCGTTACGATGACTAATTTGGAACAGGTTGTTTGGATCTTTTCGATACTCTAACGCGGTCTGACTCTTTTGAGTTCGATTGAGTTCCATATCGTATTGAAGATCACTGGCAAAAGACCAGTTATCGCTCAGCTGAAAGCGCACCTCAGCGGCCAAGTCAGAGTTATTATTTAGAATCGCGCTGCTACTATCGAACAGTTGGGTTCGACTCTCTTTGAAGTAATGAATTTGCGCAATACTGAAGCGCGCAACCTCACGCGCTTGCGCAGTTGCAAAGCTGGTGGTTGCCCCAATCGTGACCTGATTAGCGTCAGCGATACGGTCAAGCCCTGAGAAACGCCGCTCGCGGAATAGTCCACGGTAGTCATCTTGCATCAAGGTTGAATCATAAATCCCGATCCCACTTTGGTCGCGATAAGGGCGGTATAAATACTGAATCTGTGGTTGCAGGGTTTGCAAGTACGTGCGCTCACCCCAAGTAAACTGTCGTTCGAGGTTTAAGCGTCCACGCCAGCGGAAGCTCGGTAGCGCTCGGTCGGGGTCCTCACTACGGCCATCGAGAAGGTTGGCATCTTGTTGGTAGCGAGTATACGAGTAGCTAAGGTTTGCTTCCCAATCATAAGCAGGGCGCTCAACCTGATAGCTCAGCTCAGGCTCAAGATGAAATCGCGTTACGGTATCGCTACTGAGTTCTTGATTTTGAAAGCGGGTGAGCTCGGTGTAAACACGATAATCAAGCCCGAGCTCGCCCGTACCTTGGTAGGTAAGGTTCAACTGCGGTAATGTCCGATAGGCAGCCCGATAGCTCCCGAGTAACTCAAAATCCTCAATGCGCAGCATCGCGCTTAACGCATCAGCGTGATAATCAAGTTGCGCATGGCGATATAATTGAGCGTCCGCACGGCCGGCAAAGTCACTGCCAAAATCATTGATATAATCATCATCACTGATCACCAACGCGTTAATATAGCTGCGCCAATTCGGCGACCATTGTTGCTGTTGCTCGAGTCGCCAAAAGAATCGCGATTGCTCACTCTCTAGGCTGGCATCATCGTTGAGATAACCAAAATTCACTTGGCCATTTCCAGCTTCGCTTAAATAGCGATACTCGGCTTGCAGCATGGTGCCCCGCTTCGCCATGTAACGAGGCGTGATAGTTGCATCCATATTGTTGGCAAGGTTCAGGTAGTAGGGTAGCTCAAGCTCAAAACCATGGCGCTGAGAGGAACGTACGGTCGGGAATAAAAATCCAGATTTACGCTCATCACTGACTGGAAAATTCAAGTAAGGCAGGTATAAAACGGGAACTCCAAACAGTTCAATTTTGGCATGACGTGCTTCGCCAAAAGCCTCATCTTCATTGATGGTGATTTGTTCCGCACTCATCCGCCATGCTGGGTTCTCGGTCGGGCAGGTGGTAAAGGTGGCCCCTTCTAAGCGCACTTGCGCCTCGGAGAGTGACAAGATGTCCGCTTCACCGCGGGCACCATTGGTTCGCATCTGATAAGTTGCGCCACTCAGATACGCGCGGTTTTCCCCTGAGTTGAGGCGAAAGTTTTCACTGGCGACCTCAACATAACCATCGGTAAAAAGAGTTTCACCACTGGCATTGATATTGCCGCTGAGTTGATTGACCTGGGCCTGTTCCGTAAACAGTGTTTGTTGACCAAACTGGACCTCAACATCGCCAAAGAACGAGGCAATCTGGGTTTCAGAGTCGATATCAGCGCGGCTCGAACGCACCCCAATTGCGCCCTCTTGAAGGTTGGCTATAGGCTCTAGTGGACGTTGGATCAAAGCTTGTGGGATCGGACATAGGCCAGTTGCAATAGGCTCTTCCGCTGCCCCGGCAGAATTCGCCATAACTGGGCTAGTAAGCGGGCTGACAAGCGCCACAACTGCTAACCAAGCATGTTTTCTGCCTGTTTTGACCATCTCGTTTGGATTCCAATTTTAATCTGTCTCGTGTGCAAGGTATGATAAAGCAATTTTGCTTGACCTGCCAGAAAGGATGTCGTTTGAAAAACAATCGAAAACTAGCATTACAGGCTTGGTGTGAGGCCCGTATCGGCATGCAGCCGAATGGACTAGAGTCAGTCTCAGGGGATGCCAGCTTTCGGCGCTATTTTAGGGCCTATCAAGACCATCGCAGTGTGATTGCTGTGGACGCCCCACCGCCGCAAGAATCTTTGCAGCCATTTATGGCGATTGCCAAGGCTTATGCTGCGGCAGGAATTCAAGTGCCCGCTGTGATCGATTTTGATGAGGAGCAAGGCTTTATGCTATTGAGCGACTTCGGCTCAACCCTCCTCCTCGCAGAGCTTACTGAAGCAAATGCGCCACGTTATTATCAGCAAGCGCTGGCGACGCTCCCGCAAATTATGCAAGTGACTGCAACCGAGCTGGGACCCTTACCGCGTTATGATGAAGCCCTACTGCGACGTGAACTAAATTTATTCTACGACTGGCTCGTAACGGTGCATTTGGGCTTAGATCTGAGCCCTGAGCAGAACCAAATTTGGCAGAACTTTGCCGGGCAGCTGATTGATAATGCCTTAGAGCAGCCACAAGTCGGAGTGCATCGTGACTATCATGCTCGAAATTTGATGGTGACATCTGACTCAGAGCTGGGTTGCATTGACTTTCAAGATGCCGTAGTTGGACCGATAACCTACGACGCAGTCAGTTTGTTACGGGATTGCTATGTCCGCTGGCCGGAAACCTTAGTCGATGAGTTATGTCACTCCTTTTATCAACAATTACAGCAAACTGAATTGCTCGCAGCGAATGTGTCATGGCAGCAATTTCAGCGTTGGTTTGATTTGATGGGGTTACAACGCCACAGTAAAGCGGCAGGTATTTTTGCACGACTCTATCACCGCGATGGGAAAGCGGGCTATCTGCAGGATATTCCGAATACCTTAAATTATATGCTCAGCGTGAGCGACAAATATCCGCAGTTCAGCGACTTCCATACATTGCTCGCCGATGTTGTGCTGCCCGCTTGGGAGCAAATGCAATGAAAGCAATGATTCTGGCCGCCGGGCGCGGTGAGCGGATGCGACCGCTTACCGATGTGCAGCCTAAGCCTTTGTTGCAGGTTGGCGGAAAGCCACTGCTCGCTCACCACTTGCATAAGTTGGCTGAGCAAGGCATTGAACAGGTGGTGATTAATCATGCTTGGTTGGGCGAGCAGATTGAACAAGAGTTTGGTTCAGGCGAGCGTTTTGGCGTCTCAATCAGCTATTCTGCCGAACCTGCGGGCGGCCTCGAAACAGCGGGCGGAATTATTCGGGCGTTACCGCTGCTGGGCGAGCAGCCGTTTTGGTTGATCAACGGAGATATTTTCACCGAATTCCCATTCGCCGAATTTCCGCGTGAGTTACCGCAAGAAACTGATATGCATCTGCTTTTAGTCAGCAATCCAGCACATAATGCGAGCGGCGATTTTAGTCTGCAAGGTGACCAATTAGTCGCCCCCGAAGCGGTGACATATACCTATAGCGGCATGGCACTGATTCACCCACGGTTATTTGCAAATTATCAAGCTGGCGCTGAATATTTTCTCCCGTTGCGACCCTTTATCGAGCAAGCGATTGCGCAGCATCGAGCCATGGGGAGTGTGATTGGTCAGCCGTGGACGGATGTGGGCACACCGCAACGATTACAACAACTTCGCGAGGTACATGATTGATGTGGGGTAAGATTCTAGGCGCCCTGTTTGGGTTTATGCTCGGTCGTTTCGTCGGCATGATCGTCGGCTTGGCGATTGGTCATTGGTTCGATCAAAGCTTTCGCCGAGCATTTGAATCACAGACTGAGACACGCTCGAGTCATGCACTATTCTCTGAGACCTTATTCGCGGTACTGGGTCATATGGCAAAGAGTAAAGGCCGCGTAACCGAGCAAGATATTCAGTATGCGCAGCAGTTGATGCAACAGCTGCGCTTAGATCAAGCCGCGATGACCGCCGCGAAAGCTGCATTTGCCGCAGGTAAGGCGGCTGATTTCCCACTGGAGCAGCGCGTTAAGGTATTCCGTCGCCAATTTTTCTGGCGGCGTGACATTCTCCAGTTTTTCATGCAACAGGTTCTCATCTTGGCCCTTCATGATGGGGTGCTCGAAGCCGGTGAAAAACAAGTTATTCTGCGCGTTGGCCAAGCACTTGGCTTTAATGCCGCGCAAATTAATGCGTGGCTAAATATGGCGCAGGCAGGACAGCGTTTTACCAACGACCAACACGGTTCACGCCGCGCCAGTGCGGCGGAGCATTTAGCCGATGCTTATGCCGTGCTTGGGGTTGATGCTTCCGCGAGTTCAGCGGAAGTTAAGAAAGCCTATCGCAAATTGATGGCGAAGCATCACCCCGATAAACTTGCAGCGCAAGGCTTACCGCCGGAAATGCGAGAGTCCGCGCAACAAAAAGCGCAACAAATCCAAGCAGCTTATGAGTTGATTAAAAAGCAGCGGGGAGATTGAACGAGAGCCATTGCTCTGTTTCTGGGTGATAAAAACCGAGCTCCTCAGCGTGCAAGCAAAGCCGTGAACTCGCGGCAAAGGCAGCTGGATGAGCGTAGAATTTGTCTCCTAAAATGGGTGTTCCTAAACTTTGCATATGCACGCGTAACTGATGAGAACGCCCAGTATAAGGCGTCAACAAAACCTCAGTTTGAACGGCTCCAGCCACTGTCTGTACCTGCACTGTTTGATAATGCGTGCAAGCAAACTTGCCCAAGCTTAGGTCTACCATCTGCCGTGGTCGATTGGGCCAGTCGCAACGCAGCGGAAGTTCAATTGTTCCTGCTCGTGCCGGCAGCTGACCCGCAACTAAGGCGCGATAGCGCTTGTGCACTTGGCGGCGTTCGAATTGCCGTTGTAAATGCGCTTGTGCCGATTTGTACAAGGCAAACACCAACAATCCGGAGGTTGCCATATCAAGCCGATGGATAATTCGGGTGCTCGGCCAGACGCGCGCTAAGCGGCTGCTAAGGGCATCATAGTGGGCCGGGTCTTTACCTGGCACACTCAATAACCCTGGCGGCTTATTGGCCACAATAATTGCCTCATCTTGATGCAAAATATCAAGATAAGGGTCAAGTGGAGGCTGATAAGTTAATAGCGTCATTGCGGCACATTCACTATCACACGAATACTATCTAATTGTAGCACCGGAGCTGTTAACGCTTGCATTAACGTGTGCTGGCGCCGGCGTACCTGCTCGATATCTTCAGCAGTAACGGCTGGATTGCGGGTGCTTAGGTAGCGCAGGCGCTCTATTTGCTGCCCCAGTTGAGTTTGTAGCCGTTGTTGCGCTCGCTCAATCAAGGGTTGCTGCAATTGCTCCGCTGGTTCCCACGTACTGCCCAGTAATTGCTGAATGGGACTCCGTAGTTGTTTGAGAATCAGCCGCGCTTGCTTTTTATCGACATGCCGAAGCTGTGCTTCAAGCGCCTCTGCAGCAACGCGTTCGCTGAGGTTTCGACCGGTGCTATCGACAAATACACGCAACAATTGCGGAGGATAAAACTCTTGTCCGGCAAGATGTGCTGGTGCCAGAATTTCTGTTTTGAAATTCACTTCAAGGAACCAAGTGCCCGCTGCTAACGCACGATTATTCAGCAAGCCCACGCAAGTGCTGCCAAATGGCTCGCGCGCAAAAAGTTCAAGTGCTTCTTGCACATGGGGATGATCCCAGGTTAGGTACACCACATCCTCATGATTTAAAGCATAGTTGCGGTCGAACGTGACGGTCAGTCCTTCATCGTTAATTCCGCTAAGCGGAACACGCAGGTGTTCAGTCGGGCGTAACCAGCCGGTAAGTTGGTCTAAACTGTCATATTCAAGGCCAAAATGTTCCCAAAACTGGAGCAGGAATTTGCGCAGTGGGAGCTGTTCCGTAATTGCCTCTATGCTGTTAACAAGTTGCTCGGCTGCAGCTGGACGACACGCATTTAATTCTTGTAAACGATCTCTGCCCTGTGCGACTTGCTCGCGAAGTTCTTGTGCGGCAGTTTGAGTTGCAGTTGCTAATGTCTGTAGCGGGCCATGCTCAGGTGAGCTAAGTTGCTCGAGTGCGGCAACCTGGTCGCGGAATTGCGCAAACAAGCCCGAACCAATGGCATTTGGCTGGGCAAACGCCGCCATTGCTTGGTACCAAGTGAAACGAACCTGATCTTGCCAACCCAGCAATGGCACATGAAGGTGAACTTCACTCGCTTGACCGATACGGTCTAGGCGACCAATGCGTTGTTCCAGAGTATCCGGGTGTGCAGGGAGATCGAATAGAATCAGATGTTGAACGAACTGAAAATTTCGACCTTCACTGCCAAGTTCCGAACAAATTAGAATCGGGCAAGCTTCTTCTGGATTGGCAAAATAAGCGGCTGCTCGATCGCGCTCGATCAAGGTCTGTTGCTCATGAAAAAGTGCCGCGTAGATACCCGCTTTCACTCGCAGGAACTCTGCAAGCTCTAATGCCAAGCTACTGCTTGCACAAATCAGCACAAATTTTTCACCACGCTGCTGCTTCAGTAGTTGCAATAGCCAATCTGCTTTGCTGTCGGAAGTGAGCGGATAGTCATGCAAAATCCGTTTTGGGAAGCCACCGACGTGGCTTCGGCTATTGCGAAACATCACTCGCCCAGTGGCGTGGCGATCGAGCAACTCGGTCAGCAAGTGATGGCGCTGTTCGGATGTCTCCGTAGCGAACTCTTGCTGGCCTAATTTTTCGGTTAGCACATCGATTTGACTGGTGCTAAGGGAGTGATCGGTAGCAAGGGTCGCGGCGATGTCCGCCAGTTGATGATAGTCCTCTTGTTCGCGACAAAACGCCGGATAATCATGAAAACGTTGTGGATCCAATACCGTTAGCCAATCAAAGTGTGCTCGTAAGCCGGCTTGTTCAGGCGTCGCAGTCAACAGGATAAGACCTGTCTCGGCGGGGCAAAGTTGGCGTATTTTGAGCCCAGCTGCACTGGTTGGATTAAGCTGATGCGCCTCATCAATGATGACGAGATCCCAGTTGACCTCGGTTAATTCATCGCTCCAGAGCGGATGCTGCAATAGGGATTGAGGGATTAACACCCGTTGCTCTGTTGAAAATACCGCTTGCTCACCACTTAAGCTTTGCTCACATCGCTGTTCATCAAATAGGCTCACAGTGAGTCCAAAGCGTCGTTGTAATTCAACTAACCATTGATGGCAAAGTGCATCCGGAACAATAATAAGCAAGCGCTTACTACGCCCCGTTAACAGCCTACGTTGGATGATATAGCCTGCTTCAATGGTTTTGCCAAGGCCAACTTCATCGGCCAACATCACTCGCGGCAGCGCGCGATTGGCCACTTGATCAGCGACGTAAAGCTGATGAGGTAACAATTCAGCTCTTGCACCGAGCAGTCCAACGACGCCAGATTGCTGCCACTGCCCAAAGTACTTGAGCGCTTGCTGGCGCAGTCGGTAGAGATCAAGGCGATGGACTTTACCGGCAAGGATCCGAGTCAGAGGATGACTCGTCGCCACATTTGCAGCTAACTGTGTCTCGATAACGGTAACGGCTTCACCGCTATCTTGGCGAGTCCCGAAATAGTGGTGCACACCTTGTTTAGTTTCTATCTTTTCAACGCGAAAATTCCATCCTGCTTGATGGCTGCCGATATCATCGACAAAAAGTTGGTAACGCGCCAATGGGGCGGCGTCCATGGCGTAGTGGCGGATTTCTTCGGTTGCAGGAAATAAGAGGGTTAGCATCCGTCCTTCAATTTGCGTCAGTAGACCGAGTCCTTGCTCAGTTTCCGTTTCGCTTAACCAACGCTGGCCGACAGCGAATTGAGAGGCGTCATGTATGCTCAAAATCCTAGATCCTATAAGCTTGTTTGAAAGGGCGCACATGGTAACGAAAATCGTTACAGAAAAAAATTTCAATCTTCACACAAATTTCCCTAATTCTGCGCTAGGCTAGAACTAAGGGTTAAAACAAAACTGCCGTTAAAATAATGACAAAAGCCCCGTGAAAAGGTGACACATGACCGCTACACAACCTAAGTATTACCTCCTCGATACCAATATCTTATTGCACGAACCTCTCGCATTCCTAAATTTTGAAGAAAATAACGTCATCATCCCGATGGTCGTATTAGAAGAACTGGATAATATTAAGGACCGCAAAAAGGATGTGAGTCGCGAAGCTCGGGTGGCGATCCGTTCACTTGAAAATGCGCTAAAAGACGCAACTCCTGAAGAAATCGTTGCAGGTGTTCCGCTAAGTAATGTGACGGGTGAGCACAATGCAGGTGGGCATTTGGCAATCTTTCCTGACTACCAGCTAAAGCAGACCGAAGCCGCACTCAACTTATCGGAAAACGACCATCGGATTATTCAGTCGGCTTTGGCACTGCAAACGCGCTATAGCGATAGCAAAGTGGTGTTGGTGACCAAAGACATCAATATGCGTCTCAAAGCGAAAGGTGCGGGTGTGAAGTATGTCGAGGATTACCGTACTGACCAACTGATTGATGATATTCGCTTTTTATCCAAAGGTTTCATTGAACTTGAAGGTGATTTTTGGTCTGGCGTAGGCGAGGTCACCAGTGTTCAAGAGGGCCGCGAGACTTATCATGAAGTCGCTCGTGATACTTTGCCGGCGGTATTTCGCAATCAATATGTGATTGATGAGAGTGATCAGTTTGCTGCAAAAGTTGTCGGCTATGATAGCAGTTATGTGCGGCTCCAAGACCTCGGTCAAGACCGCATGATGGCCGCTCGCGCTTGGGGAATTCAGCCGAAGAACATGTATCAAGCGATGGCGATGAACGCCTTACTCGACCCAGCCATCGACTTGGTGATTTTAACGGGTCCTGCTGGCAGTGGTAAGACGTTGTTAGCGCTAGCGGCGGCGCTCGAACAAGTGGTTGAACTTGGCATCTATGAAAAAATTATTGTAACTCGGAATACTCCAGAAATTGCTGAATCAATCGGTTATTTGCCAGGTACTGAAGAAGAAAAAATGGCTCCTTGGTTAGCAGCGATTACCGACAGCCTGGAGGTCCTGCACAAGCATGATGAAAGCATGGAATCAAGCATGGAATACATCATGAAGAAAGCCAATATTCAGTTGAAATCATTAAACTTTATGCGCGGACGTAGTATTCAAAATGCGTTTGTGATTTTGGATGAGTCACAAAACCTAACGGCTTCGCAATTAAAGACAATCATCACTCGATGTGGCACTGGAACGAAAATTATTTGTACCGGTAACCTCGCTCAGATTGACAGCTATTACCTGACCGCAGTGACGTCAGGTTTAACCTATATTGTGGAGCGCTTCAAAGATTACCCAGGCAGTGCGACGGTCAATCTGAACGGTGTGGTCCGTAGCAGTCTGGCAGAGTACGCCGAGGAAAATCTCTAGCTTGAGCTTTGCAGGTAATCTTCGAGGATGAGTTGAGCCGCCGCGCTATCGATATTGCCTTTGCTGAGATTTCGATAGCCGCCGCTGGAGAATAATTCCTCCTTCGCAGCAACCGTGGTGAGGCGTTCATCCTGTAAGTCCACCGGGAGACCGAAGCGACCATGAAGGCGCTGGGCAAATTTACGAGCTTTCGTTGTGAGCTCTTGTTCAGTGCCATCCATGTTGAGCGGCAGGCCGACCACCAAACGCTCGGGCTGCCACTCTTTGATGAGCCGTTCAACTAAGTGCCAATCGGGTTGCCCTTCTTTGGCTCTGAGAGCAGCGAGGGCACGCGCACTGCGGGTGATGGTTTGACCCACTGCAACACCAATACTATGCGTGCCAAAGTCGAATCCGAGTAAGGTGCTCATGACTGTTTCCCGTTATGCATGCCCGGCCCCGGGAGCGAGTTGCCATACATCAATCCCCAACATTGCTGCGGCTTTTTGCCAACGTTCAGCCGCGGTTGTGTTGAACAGCACCTCCGCATCGGCAGCGCAGGTCAGCCAACTATTATCGGCAAGCTCCTGTTCTAGTTGACCGGCTTCCCAACCGGCATAACCGAGAGTAATAAGATAATCTTGCTCGAAGTCTCCTGCTGCGATGTCCTCAAGAACATCAGTCGATGTGGTAATCACCACTTCTGGACTAATTTGCAGTGAGCTGCGCCAAGTCTTTTCGCTCGGCCGATGGAGGACAAATCCGCGGTCACGTGCTAACGGGCCACCTGCATAGACATGTTGTTGCAAGGCAGGGGTATCATGACTGGCAATTTTAATTTCAAGTTGCTGCAATAAGTCAGCAACTTGTACATCAATCGGGTGATTAATGACCACACCCATCGCACCCTCATCATTATGCTCGCAGATATATGTGACCGAGCGCTGAAAGAATGGATCTTCCAAGTTCGGCATGGCGATAATGAAATGATTTTGCAAACTTTCCATTTTGCTCATGAGGCGTTTCGTTCCGCTACTTTTTGTTCAACCGCGGTAAATACCTTCTCGGCAATATTTAAGCCGAACTCGTCTTCGATTTCACGCATACAGGTTGGGCTGGTGACATTAATTTCAGTGACCCGATCGCCAATAACATCGAGTCCAACAATGACTAGGCCACGACGTTTTAACTCGGGGCCAATAGCGTTAGCAATCGCCCAGTCTGAATCACTTAGCGGTTGCGGGCGACCACTGCCACCGGC
The DNA here is from genome assembly GCF_003987435.1 of Pseudidiomarina taiwanensis. Lineage (GTDB taxonomy): Bacteria > Pseudomonadota > Gammaproteobacteria > Enterobacterales > Alteromonadaceae > Pseudidiomarina > Pseudidiomarina taiwanensis. The sequence continues at coordinate 46,978 of NZ_PIQG01000005.1, forward strand.
TGCTAAATTACCGCGCGTTTCTCCGCCGGCCGGGATCCGAGCCAAGCTATAGGGCATCGGTTCACCATCAATAATCAAGATGCGCTTATCACCTGCGGTTATTTCAGGGATGTAACGCTGCACCATGCAGTAGCGTTGACCATGCTCAGTCAGTGTCTCGATAATGACCGAAAGGTTTTGGGCGGCTTCGTCAACCCGGAAAATGGAGGCCCCACCCATCCCATCGAGTGGTTTTAGAATCACATCACGGTGCTCTGTATGAAATGCTTTGATTGCAGTTTTATCGCGGCTCACCAGCGTTGCTGGGGTCCATTGTGGGAACCATGCGGTGAAGAGCTTTTCATTACAATCGCGCAAACTCTGAGGGCGATTGATAACCACCGTGCCAGCTTGCTCGGCCAACTCGAGCATATAGGTCGCGTAGACATATTCTGTGTCAAATGGAGGATCTTTACGCATAAAAATAGCGGCAAAATCGCTTAGTTTGAAATCTTCAGCTTCCCCGAGAGTATAGAAATCCATGGCTTGGTCACGCACAGTGACAGCTCGTGCACGACCATAGGGAATGCCATCTCGGATCGATAAATCAGCCATTTCGAGGTAGTAGCATTGATGCCCGCGAGCTTGTGCTTCAAGCAACAGTCGAAAACTCGTGTCTTTATGGGGTTTAACTGTTGCAATTGGATCCATGATCATGGCTATTTTCATCGTATACCTCAGCTTAAATCGCCAAATTGATATTGTAGTACGGTTAGCGCTGCAAGCGCGGCTGTTTCTGTTCTCAGAACCCTTGGTCCGAGTCGAATGGGGTGAAAGTTATAGGTTGTTGTTAAGGTAACCTCAGGCTCACTAAAGCCGCCCTCAGGACCAATCACTAGTTGGATTTGCTCTGCAGTTACTTGTTGTTGAGCCAATGGCGTTGCTGCACCTGGGTCGAGGGTCAGGCGCAGGGCCTGCGGTAATTTCTGTAGCCAATGCTCAAGGCTGAGTGCTGGGTGAACCACAGGAACGTGACTGCGTCCAGATTGTTCACAGGCACTGATGACTATTTTTTGCCACTGTTCAGTTTTTTTGAGAAGACGCTCACCGCTTAACTTTACCCCACAGCGTTCGGTGAATAGCGGAGTGATTTCGGTCACCCCTAATTCGACCGATTTCTGTAATACGAAATCCATTCGGTCGCCCCGAGAGATAGCTTGACCAAGATGGATTTTAACATTCGATTCACTTGGATTTGAGCGTTGCGCTTTGATTTGAACCACCACCTTGCGCTTGTCGGCTTGCATGATGACCGCGGGATAATTGTGTCCATCGCCGCAGAACAACTCGAGCGCTTGGTCAACTTGCATACGCAATACTCGACCAACATGGTTGGCCGCCTCGGCGCTCAATTCAACGGTCTGCCCAATACTTAAGCTGCTGGTTGGGTGATAGATTCTAGGGATCCGCATGGATTGCCACTCATACTCCAAGTTCGATAGAGCTTGCAGTTTAGCAGACCCCATGCGTTGCACAAAAGCATTTGACCTGAACGCCTTCGGCCGTGATCATGGGGTATCAGATGATTAGAAGGAAAAGCCACGATGAAACGTTTTTTAAGCGTCCTGCTGGTATTGCTTTGGAGCGCTACTGCAACGGCGCAAGACCAGCATAGTTATGCGCAATTAGAGCGCATCAGTACGCCCCACCTGGAACTCGACTTAGTTGTCGACTTTGAGCAAAAGCAGGTACGGGGGACAGCTGAGTACCGCCTGCAGCGACATCAAGCCGCAACTGCACTGACCCTCGATACGAGTGAGCTCACGGTCACGGCGGCTGAAATAAAGGTTGCAGGAAAGTGGCAAGCGACAACCTTCACCCTTGCCGAAGCGCATCCAAGCCTTGGCTCCAAGCTTACTATCGAGGTTGGCACTGAGGCAACGGAGGTGCGGATTCACTATGCTAGTGCGCCAACTGCAAGTGGTCTGCAGTGGTTGAGTCCAGCGCAGACTGCGGGCAAGCAGCACCCCTTTATGTTTAGCCAATCGCAGCCTATTCATGCGCGTAGCTGGATTCCAATTCAAGACACTCCTGCTTTACGGCTGACCTATAATGCTAAGGTCCGAACTAAACCGGGTTTGCGGGTGGTAATGAGCGCGGATAATAGTCTCGAGCCTGAGCCCAGCGGGAGTTATGAATTTTCGATGCCGCAACCGATCCCACCTTATCTTATTGCGATTGCCGCCGGTGATCTTGAGGTGAAAAGTATCAGCGCTAACGTTGCGGTATTTGCCGAAGCTTACATCTTAGCTGACGCAGCCTGGGAGTTTGCTGATACTCCGGCGATGATCGAAACGACCGAGGCCATGTATGGACCATACCGCTGGGATCGCTACGACTTGTTAATTCTGCCACCAAGCTTTCCGTTTGGCGGCATGGAAAACCCCCGTTTGAGCTTTATCACGCCAACGGTTATTGCGAAAGACCGTTCGCTGGTCAACCTGATCGCACATGAACTTGCTCATTCTTGGTCTGGCAACTTAGTGACCAATGCGACCTGGCGCGACCTGTGGATTAATGAAGGGTTCACCAGTTATGTTGAAAACCGCATTATGGAGGAGTTGTTTGGGGTCGAGCGAGCACAAATGGAACTGGCGCTGGGATATCAGGATTTACTGGCAGACCTCGAGAGTCTGGACCCTGCTGATACCATTATGCACATCGATATTGGCTTGCGGCATCCTGATGAGGTGTTTTCGCAAGTGCCTTATGTGAAAGGCCAGTTGTTTTTGGTTTATCTTGAACAACAGTTTGGACGCCAGTTATTTGATCAATTTTTAAAGCAGTATTTCGCTGATTGGGCGTTCAAGAGTATTACCACAGCGCAAATTCGAGCGTATCTAATTGAACACTTACTTGAGCCGAATCCAGGTAAGGTCAGTGTGGCAAAATTGGATGAGTGGTTATATCAACCAGGCTTGCCTACTGACGCGCCGCAACCAAGCTCAGATGCGTTTGAACAAGTCGAGCGGCAGATGCAAATTTGGTTAAAAGGTGGACAACTGCGCACCGCAGATTGGACGACCCATGAATGGTTGCATTTTATCAATAACTTGCCGCTGGATATCTCAGCGGTCAATATGGCTCGGCTCGACCGAGAGTTTGGTTTAACCCAAAGCAACAATAATGAAATTGCGCATGCTTGGTTAAAACTCTCGATTATTAAGAAGTATCAGCCTGCCCGGGAACGCTTGCGCGATTACTTGTTGACGATTGGTCGGAATAAGCTGGTTGCGCCCCTCTATCGCGAATTGGCGAAGAACCCAGCTGATCTGAGTTGGGCAAGAGCCGTATATGAACAGGCGAAAACAGGCTATCACCCCCTGACACAAACTGTGAATCAGGCCATTTTATATCCACAAGGAGAAGCACAATGAGTAAAGCTGTAGGTTACGCTGCGAAAGCGGCGGATCAAGAACTCGAGTACTTTGAATTTGAGCGTCGTGAGCCAACCGCTGATGATGTTGAAATTGAAATTCTCTATTGCGGTGTCTGTCATTCTGACTTACACCAGGCGCGCAACGAGTGGGGTGGTACTGTATTCCCGTGTGTGCCAGGCCACGAAATTGTAGGTCGGGTAACAGCTGTTGGCAGCAAGGTCAGTAAGTTTAAAGTCGGTGACCATGTTGGTGTCGGCTGCATGGTTGATTCGTGTCGTACCTGTCATAGTTGCTCGGAAGGGCATGAACAGTACTGTGAAAACGGTTTTGTCGGAACCTATAACGGTGCCGACAAACACTCCGGCGGCGTCACTTTTGGTGGCTATTCAAATCGTATCGTCGTCACGCAAGATTTCGTCTTGAAAGTCGCCCAAGATCAAGACTTAGCAGGGGTAGCTCCGCTCTTGTGTGCGGGTATCACCACCTATTCACCCTTGCGCCATTGGGGCGTTGGCCCGGGCCATAAAGTGGGAGTCGTAGGACTCGGTGGGCTAGGTCACATGGCGGTGAAAATTGCTAAAGCAATGGGAGCAGAAGTGACTTTGTTTACCCATTCACCGAGCAAGGTTGAAGATGCCAAACGTTTGGGCGCAGATCAGGTTGTCATTTCTTCTGATCCTGAGCAAATGAAAGCTTGTAACAACTCACTTGATTTCATTATCAATACGGTTGCTGCTCCGCATCAACTGGATGATTACATGACTTTACTACGCCTCAATGGAACCATGACCTTGGTCGGCTTACCGTCTGAGCCACATCCAACCCCAAACATTGGTAACTTCATTTTTAAGCGTCGTAGTCTTGCCGGTTCATTGATTGGCGGCATCGCTGAGACTCAAGAAATGCTCGATTTCTGTGCTCAACACAATATCACTGCAGATATTGAGTTGATTGCCATGGATGAAATCAACGATGCATTCGAGCGGATGCTACAGAGTGATGTGAAGTATCGATTTGTGATCGATATGGCAACTTTGGCAGTAAATTAAAATTAAGCCAATACAGCTGTAAAGACTTTTAGACGTCTAAAACTGGAAAGGTGGGCGAGTTTTGTATAAACTACGCCCACTTTTTTTGATTGATCGCAAATTCGATATAGGTAGGACGATATGGCACGTCATCTTTTCACCTCTGAGTCGGTTTCAGAGGGACACCCAGATAAAATTGCAGACCAAATTTCTGATGCAGTCCTTGATGCGATTTTAGCGCAAGACAAACATGCGCGGGTAGCTTGTGAGACTTTCGTCAAGACCGGTATGGTGCTGGTTGGGGGTGAAATTTCGACCTCAGCTTGGGTTGATATTGAAGAATTGACGCGAAAAGTAGTGAACGATATCGGCTATACCAGCTCGGATATGGGCTTTGATGGCGATTCATGTGCCGTGCTTAACGCGATCGGCAAGCAATCCCCTGACATTAATCAAGGGGTCGACCGTGGCCTGCCTGAAGTTCAGGGAGCTGGAGACCAAGGTTTGATGTTTGGCTACGCCTCGAACGAAACCGACGTTTTAATGCCAGCACCCATTACCTATGCGCACCGCTTAGTTGAGCAGCAAGCGAAAGTAAGAAAGGAAGGTATCTTGCCTTGGTTACGTCCTGATGCGAAAAGTCAGTTAACGTTCGTGTATGAAGATGGTCGCCCCGTAGGAATCGATGCAGTTGTCTTGTCGACTCAACACAGCGAAGCAGTGAGCCAAAAGGATCTGCACGAGGCTGTGCTTGAGCACATCATTAAGCCAGTATTGCCGGCTGAGTGGATGCCAACTGCAAAGGACCGCATTTTCATTAATCCGACCGGTAAGTTTGTCATTGGCGGACCTATGGGTGATTGTGGACTTACTGGGCGAAAAATTATCGTTGATACCTATGGCGGGATGGCCCGTCATGGTGGCGGAGCTTTCTCGGGGAAAGATCCATCAAAAGTAGACCGCAGTGCCGCTTACGCAGCGCGTTATGTTGCAAAGAACATCGTTGCTGCGGGCCTTGCAGAGCGTTGTGAAATTCAAATTTCGTATGCGATCGGTGTCGCTGAGCCGACTTCGATCAGCTTAGAAACCTTTGGGACTTCGAAATATTCTGAAGAACAATTGATCGCGCTGATTCGTAAGCACTTTGATCTGCGCCCCTACGGTTTGATCAAGATGCTTGACCTAGAACGCCCGATTTATCAACAGACGGCAGCTTATGGTCACTTTGGTCGCGACTCGTTCCCATGGGAGCAAACAGACAAAGTTGAGGCTTTGTTAAGCGATATCTAATTTGCTTCAAGACCCCGAAATGTGGACAATACGCGCTTTAATTATGCAACTTCTGCACCTTCTCAGTTCCATTTCGGGGTTTTGTTATGACAGCAACACATTCGGATCGTAAACATCTTGCCAATGCTATTCGTGCGTTAAGCATGGATGCGGTGCAACAAGCGAACTCGGGACATCCCGGGGCGCCTATGGGCATGGCAGATATTGCCGAAGTGCTTTGGCGCGACTATCTCAAGCATAACCCTCGCAATCCTACCTGGGCCGACCGCGACCGCTTCGTGTTATCGAATGGTCATGGTTCAATGCTGATTTATTCATTATTGCACTTGAGCGGATACGACCTCAGTATCGATGATCTTAAAGCGTTCCGACAGTTGCATTCTAAAACTCCAGGACACCCTGAGTTCGGTTATGCACCAGGAGTTGAAACAACCACTGGACCACTCGGTCAGGGGATCACCAATGCTGTGGGTATGGCGCTAGCCGAGAAGGTTCTAGCGGCTCAGTTTAATCGCAGCGGGCATGAAATCATTGACCATTATACCTATTGCTTTTTAGGCGATGGCTGTCTCATGGAAGGGATTTCGCATGAAGCCTGCTCACTCGCCGGGACGCTTGGTCTGGGTAAGTTGATTGCGTTTTATGACGACAATGGCATTTCGATTGATGGTGAAGTCGAAGGTTGGTTTACCGATGACACTGCGGCACGCTTCCGCGCTTATGACTGGCATGTCATCGAAGCGGTTGATGGTCATGATGCAGCAGCGATTCAACAAGCGATCGAAACTGCTCGGGCAGTGACGGATAAGCCAACCTTGATTATTTGTAAAACCATTATCGGCTTTGGTGCGCCAAATAAACAAGGCACTGAAAGCTGTCATGGAGCACCGCTTGGTGCGGATGAAATCGCCGCTGCACGGGCGCAACTTGGCTGGGAATATGGGCCATTTGAGATTCCAGCTGATGTCTATGAACAATGGTCAGCAGTGGATGCCGGACGCGCAGCTGAAGACGATTGGCAGCAACGTTTTAGCGCCTACCGCAGCGCTCATCCAGAGCTTGCGGATGAACTCATGCGCCGTTTAAGTGGCGAGCTGCCAGAAAGTTTCGAGCAACAAGCGCAAGCGTATATTGAGCAATTACAAGCAAACCCAGCGAGCATTGCGAGTCGCAAAGCTTCACAAAATGCATTGAATGCCTATGGTCCGTTGTTACCCGAGTTACTCGGAGGATCTGCGGACCTTGCGGGCTCAAACCTCACCCTTTGGAGCGGCTCAAAAGGTGTCAGCAAGGATGCCGCAGCCGGGAATTATATCTTCTACGGAGTGCGTGAGTTTGGCATGTCGGCGATTATGAATGGTATTGCCTTGCACGGTGGCTTTGTTCCTTATGGCGCAACCTTTTTGATGTTTATGGAGTATGCTCGCAATGCCGTGCGGATGGCCGCACTGATGCAACAACGTAGCATTTTTGTCTACACCCATGACTCGATTGGTTTGGGTGAAGATGGCCCAACGCATCAGCCGGTAGAGCAAATTGCAAGCTTGCGCATGACGCCAAATATGAGTACTTGGAGACCTGCGGATCAAGTTGAATCGGCGGTTGCTTGGAAGCTCGCGTTGCAGCGTAAACACGGCCCAAGCTCACTTATTTTTAGCCGTCAGAATCTACCGCAACAGGAGCGCAGCGCAGACCAACTCGCGAATATTGAGCGCGGTGGCTATGTCTTATTCGATAGTCCGGCTCACCAGCCGGAGCTGATTCTGATTGCAACTGGCTCTGAAGTTGATTTAGCGATGCAAGCCGCACCCCAAATTGAAGCGATGGGCGTTGCTGTACGGGTCGTTTCTATGCCATCGACAGATACCTTCGATGCACAACCTCAGTCTTATCGCGACACTGTCTTGCCCCCAACTGTTACCAAGCGAATCGCAGTTGAAGCAGGTATTGCCGACTACTGGTATAAGTATGTTGGTCTATCCGGCAAAATTATCGGAATGCAGAGCTTTGGCGAATCAGCCCCGGCTGGCGATCTGTTTAAGCACTTTGGCTTTACGGTTGAGAATGTGGTTCGTCAAGCACAGGAGTTACTGCACGGATGAGTCCCCAACGCCGCGCTAGAATTGGCATAAATGGATTTGGCCGGATTGGTCGCAGTGTCCTGCGAGCTTTCTATGAGCGCGGTTATGCCGATCAGTTTGAAATCGTCGCGATTAATGAGCTGGCGCCGGTCGCCAGTATGGCGCATTTATTAAAGTATGACAGTTCCCACGCACGGTTTGAGCAGCCCGTGGTTGCCCACAGTGATCGCTTGCAGGTGGGCCAAGATCAGATTCAAGTGTCTGCTGCGCAAACCATTGCTGAGTTACCGTGGCGCGGGTTAGCACTCGATATAGTGCTTGATTGCACGGGTGTATTTGGTGATGCAGCAGCTGGTCAAGCCTATCAGCAACTCGGTGTACCACGCGTCTTGTTCTCCCATCCGGGAAAACCGGATGTCGATTTTACCGCGATTTACGGGGTTAATGATGAGCAACTGACTGCAGCGCATCGGGTGGTGTCAAATGGCTCGTGTACGACGAACTGCATCGTCCCGGTGATAGCGGTCCTCGATCAAGCGTTTGCGATAGATAGTGGTGCGATCACGACGATTCATGCGGCGATGCATGATCAACAAGTGATCGATGCTTATCATCCTGATCTGCGTTTGGCGCGTGCAGCGGGACGTTCGATTATTCCGGTTGATACCCGACTCGCAGCGGGGATTGAGCGGATTTTGCCTAAATTTGCAGGTCGCTTTGAAGCGATTCAAGTGCGGGTTCCAACGACCAATGTGACCGCCATGGATTTAAGTGTCACGGTTGAACGAGAAGTCTCAATTGCGGACGTGAATCAGGTTCTCGCTGAAGCCGCGCGTGGGCCACTGGCCAAAGTCTTGGGCTTTGTTGATGAACCTTTGGTGTCGATTGATTTCAACCATGACTCGCGCTCGAGTATTGTCGATGGCACCCAAACCCGAGTCGCTGATAAGCGTCTGATTAAAGTATTATGTTGGTGTGATAACGAATGGGGCTTTGCCAACCGAATGTTGGATACCGCAACCGTTATGACACGTTTTGAATTGGCTTGATTGGATTTAAATAAGGATACAACCATGTCTGTAATTACTATGGCCGACTTGGATCTTGCAGGACTGCGCGTGTTGATTCGTGAAGACCTTAATGTCCCGGTGAAAGACGGCAAAGTGCAATCGGATGCGCGCCTCAGAGCAGCCTTACCGACCATTCAAGCAGCGCTCGCTGAAGGCGCGAAAGTTATGGTGATGTCTCACCTGGGCCGCCCAGAAGAAGGGGTCTATGCCGAGGAGTTCTCGTTGCAACCGGTGGTGGACTGGTTGAATGAAAATCTTCCTGTGCCAGTTCGCTTAGAACGTGATTATTTGAATGGTGTCGAACTTGCCGATGACGCTGTTGTAGTGTTCGAGAATGTTCGTTTCAACAAAGGCGAAAAGAGCAACGATGATGGCTTAGCACAACAACTCGCCAGTTTGTGCGATGTTTTTGTTATGGATGCCTTTGGCACCGCCCATCGTGCCCAAGCATCGACCCATGGGGTGGCGAAATATGCCGATGTTGCATGCGCCGGCCCATTGCTTGCCGCCGAACTAGATGCGCTGGGTAAAGCGCTAGAAAACCCAGCGCGGCCATTGGTGGCTATTGTTGGTGGCTCGAAAGTGTCGACCAAGCTGACGGTGTTGGACTCCCTCTCAAATGTGGTTGACCAACTTATCGTTGGCGGTGGTATTGCCAACACCTTTATTGCGGCGGCAGGTCACGATGTGGGTAAATCTCTTTACGAAGCTGATTTAGTTCCTGAAGCGCAGCGGCTGGTCGCAGCGGCCCAAGCTAAAGGTGGCGATATTCCGTTACCCTCAGATGTGGTGACAGGGGTAGAGTTCAGTGAATCAGCAGCCGCGACAACCAAGTCTGTCGAGGCGATTGCAGCGGATGATATGGTATTTGATATTGGACCAGAAACAGCCGCGAAATTTGCTAAGATTTTGGCAACTGCTGGAACCATTGTTTGGAATGGCCCGGTAGGGGTATTTGAATTTGATCAATTTGGCGCTGGGACGAAAGCCTTAGCAGAGGCGATTGCGAATAGCTCAGCGTTTAGTATCGCTGGCGGTGGTGATACCCTAGCGGCCATTGATAAGTACGATATCGCTGATAAAATCAGTTATATTTCTACCGGCGGTGGAGCTTTCCTTGAGTTTTTAGAAGGCAAAAAACTTCCCGCTGTAGCGATTCTGGAAGAACGCGCATTAAACGGCTAAGGCCGTCAGATTAGGATAATCAGGAGATTTTTATGGCTTTAATTTCATTACGCCAATTACTCGATCACGCAGCTGAGCATGGCTACGGCGTGCCGGCATTTAACGTGAACAACCTTGAGCAAATGCGCGCTATTATGGAAGCGGCAGATGCAACGGATAGCCCAGTTATCGTTCAGGCTTCAGCAGGAGCGCGCAGTTATGCCGGTGCTCCATTTTTACGCCATTTGATTTTAGCTGCCATTGAAGAATGGCCGCATATCCCAGTGGTAATGCATCAAGACCATGGTACTTCACCAGCGGTTTGTCAGCGCTCTATTCAATTAGGCTTTAGCTCGGTGATGATGGATGGTTCATTACACGAAGACGGCAAAACCCCAGCTGATTACGATTACAACGTGCGAGTGACTCAGCAAGCGGTTGCGATGGCGCACGCATGTGGTGTTTCAGTAGAGGGCGAGCTCGGTTGCTTGGGCTCACTCGAGACCGGCGAAGCTGGAGAAGAAGATGGCATTGGTGCTGAAGGTAAATTGACGCACGATCAGTTGTTAACTGATCCAGAGGAAGCGGCACAATTTGTTGCGGCGACCAATGTTGATGCCTTAGCGATCGCTTGTGGTACCTCGCATGGCGCCTACAAATTCTCGCGTCCGCCAACAGGCGATATTCTGGCGATCGACCGCATCAAAGAAATTCACCAGCGCATTCCAACCACGCACTTGGTAATGCATGGCTCGTCGTCAGTTCCACAAGAGTGGCTGAAAGTGATTAACGAGTTCGGCGGTGAGATTCCGGAAACTTACGGTGTGCCGGTTGAGCAAATCGCTGAAGGAATTAAGTATGGTGTGCGTAAGGTCAATATCGATACCGACCTGCGCTTAGCTTCAACGGGTGCGATTCGTCGTCACTTGGCGCAAAACACCAGCAACTTCGACCCGCGTAAGTATTTGAAAGCATCGACCGATGCCATGTACGAGATTTGTAAGGCGCGTTATGAAGCCTTTGGTTGTGCTGGCCAAGCAAGTAAAATCAAGCCAATCTCGCTCGAGCAGATGTTCAAGCGCTATGAGAGTGGCGAACTCGACGCCAAAGTAAAATAACTGAAATTAAAGAGAGATGACCGTGACCAAGTTCAAACCAGCTGTTATTGCAGCGCTCGTAAGCTGTAGTCTATTCGCTCCTGCACACGCGGCAGCGTCAATTTTTATGTATGACGATGCGGATGACTTAAGCACCACAGAAAAGCATGAGTGGGATGCCAGTGCTGAACTTGGTCTGCTCTTTACTTCAGGGAACACTGAGACTGAGACCTTTAAAACTAAGCTCAATGCTTCGCGTGATTACGAGAACTGGCGCTTAAAAGGGGTGGTGGATTACTTCCGTTCAAAGCAAGAAGACCAAGCGACCGGTGAAGACCGTGTAACTGGCGACCGCTTCTTTTTATCTGGCCAAGCCAACTACAAGTTTTCGCCTGAGTCTAAATCGTCTATCTTCGTATTTACCTCATATGAAGAAGATGAATTCAGTGGTTACGACTACCAAGGAACTCTAGCGATTGGTTATGGAGCGCGTTATCGCTACAGCGAGAGCCTCTATGCAGATTATGAGATTGGTCCGGGTTACGCCTTTGATCGTCCAATTATTGGCGGAATTGTCCAACCCGAAGAGAGCAGCGGTATTATTCGTGTTGCCGGCAACTTGGTGTGGGAAATCAGTGAATCAGCGAAACTTAACGCGCTCGCTTCATCTGAGAAAGGTAAAGACAATACCAAGACTCGTGCAGAGGTCTCGATTTCAGCCAATATCAACAGCTCGTTGGCGTTGAAGTTCTCGATTTCGGGTAACCATAACTCGTTTTTAGAGGATTCAAGCAAAGAGAAGTTAGATACTCAAACCGCAGTCACCTTGGTGTATAGCTTCTAAAATCAGCCCAGTATGCAAAAAAGCCAGACAGATTTCGCTGTCTGGCTTTTTTATTGGCGTGGTTTTGAGGTATGGTAACAGGGTTTTACACATCTAGAGTGAATAATAAGAATGAATCAATCGACTTCATCACAACAGAAAGATACGAGTTTCTTTGGGCATCCAGCTGGTTTGCAAACACTGTTCTTCACAGAAATGTGGGAGCGGATGAGCTACTACGGCATGCGTGCACTACTGGTCTTGTTTATGACCGCATCATTACAAGAAGGTGGTTTAGCGATCACTGTTGCCGCGGCAACCGCTATCTACGGTCTTTACACTGGTGCCGTTTATTTTATGGGCCTACCCGGTGGTTGGATTGCTGACCGTTTGGTCGGTGCGCAAAAAGCCACTTGGTATGGCGGTATTATTATTATGTCGGGACATATTGTCCTCGCTATTCCAAGCGTTGCCAGTTTTTACATTGGTATGATTTTAGTGGTTTTGGGTACTGGCTTATTGAAGCCGAATATCAGTGCCATGGTTGGCGATCTATACGATAGCAAAGACAGTCGCCGTGATAGTGGTTACACCCTTTACTACATGGGCATCAACATCGGTGCCATCATTGGTTACTTTGTAACGGGTTACCTACAAACTAGCGTTGGCTGGCATTGGGGCTTTGGTGCTGCTGCGGTCGGGATGTTCCTGGGCTTGGTGCAGTACAAGATGACCCAACCTAAGTTGCGTGGTGTGGGTGCCAAACCACCTAAACCGCTCTCAGCTGGCGGCGCAAAAGTCAGTTGGACGGTTATCGCTGCGTTCTTGCTCGGTTTAGTAATCGTAACCTATTCAGCATTGACGGGCGCACTCGTGATCGACCCGGTCGCCATTGCCAAGTATGTTGCGATTAGTATTACCATTGTGTTCTTTGCGTATTACATTGGTATTTTCTTGTTCGCCAAGCTCTCCCGTGATGAGATGAAGCGCCTTGGTGCCTTGTTCTTAATATGCGTGGCATCGACCTGTTTTTGGGCTGGCTTTGAGCAAGCAGGTTCATCGTTTAACCTGTTCGCCCGCGACTTGACTGACCGTATGATTGGTAGCTTTGAGATCCCAACCACTTGGTTCCAGAGCTTGAACTCGATTTTCTTGATCACCTTGTCACCTTTCTTCGCGGCGCTTTGGATTAATCTCAGTAAGCGTATGATCAACCCAAGCTATGGTTTCAAAACGGCACTGGGTCTAGTGATTATGGCAACTGGATTTATCGTCATGTTTTTCGCTGCACAAGCCGCAGCAAGTGGATTGAAAGTTGCCCCATACTGGTTGGTAACGGTTTACTTCCTGCACACTGTTGGCGAGCTCTGCTTGAGCCCGGTTGCGTTGAGTGCGGTATCTAAACTGTCACCGAAACGGATGGCGGGTCAGATGATGGGTGTGTTCGTCTTGACCTACTCGATTGGTAACGTCGTGGCAGGTCTATTGGCGGGTAATATGAACCCAGATAATCCTGCAGTGATGGCGGACCTGTTCTTGCAGATCACCTATTTTGGTCTAGCGGTTGGAGTCGTCGTTTTCTTGATTGCGCTGAAGACGCGTAAGTGGGAAGCCTTGGCTGAGAAAGATGATATGCCAGGCGCGGTGATTGATGCCAACGAACCGGTTAAGCAGGGCTAATGTAAGCCTGCGATAACAGTAAAGCCAGCCCTCGGGCTGGCTTTGTCGTTCAAAAAGTCGATAAAACGACAACAATGACTTACATTGAGGGGAGTTTTGATTAAAATAGCCCCCGACTTTTTAACTGCAGCAACAAAGGCGAACTTTTATGTCTGCTAACTCTTTTCTCGGAATGTTTGCGAAATCACCGATTAAACCGATGATTGAGCACATTGAGCAAGTCCATGATTGTGCAATGACGCTTAAACCCTTTTTCCAAGCCGTATATGCTGGTGATTGGGAGACAGCAAGAGACATCCGCACTGAAATCGTTAAAAAAGAACAGGCCGCTGACGCACTCAAACGTGATATTCGTTTGAACTTGCCAGGCGGCTTATTTATGCCGGTAGAGCGCACAGATTTACTCGAACTTGTATCGCAACAGGATCGCATTGCCAACAAGGCAAAAGATATCGCTGGCTTGGTGACGGGTCGCCGCATGGTGATTCCTGAGTCCTTGGTCGAAGCATTCGACACCTACCTTAGCCGCTGCTTAGATGCGACGGATAAAGCGAAAGAAACCATCGGTGAATTTGACGATTTGCTCGAAGCGGGTTTCCGTGGTCGCGAGCGTGAGGTCGTCGATCGAATGATTGCTGAACTAGATGCAATCGAAGCCGATACCGATGAAATGCAAATCGCCATTCGGCGTGAGTTGCGCGAGCTAGAAAAAGAGCTCCCACCGCTTGATGTGGTCTTCATGTATCAAATATTCGATTGGGTTGGTGATCTTGCTGATCTATCTGAGCGTGTTGGTGCGCGTTTCGAATTGATGTTAGCGCGCGTTTAAACGAGGAGATCGAGCAATGGATATTATTTCTACGTATCACATGACGCTGATTGTCCTCGCAGCTGCGTTTGCATTTTTTATGGCGTGGGGGATCGGTGCAAATGATGTCGCTAATGCGATGGGAACCTCAGTAGGTTCAAAAGCATTGACCATCAAGCAAGCGATTATCGTCGCCATGATTTTTGAGTTTGCCGGTGCTTACTTAGCAGGGGGTGAGGTTACCTCAACCATTCGTAAGGGCATTATTGATTCCGCTTACTTCGTCGATACGCCAGAGCTACTGGTGTTCGGGATGATCGGTGCGCTATTAGCTGCCGGCACCTGGCTACTGGTTGCTTCATGGTTAGGTTGGCCGGTCTCAACCACCCACTCGATCATTGGTGCAATCGTCGGTTTCTCCGCAGTTGGTGTGAGCGTTGACTCTGTGAACTGGAGTGGCGTTGTTGGGATTGTCGGCAGTTGGGTGATTACGCCAATGATTGCCGGGATAATCGCGTACTTTATTTTTATCAGTGCCCAACGTTTGATCTTTAACCAAGAAAACCCACTCGAGAAAGCCAAAACCTATGTCCCGTTTTATATGGCGTTAACTGGTTTTATGATATCGCTGGTCACCATCAAAAAAGGTCTAAAGCATGTCGGAATCAGCTTTTCGTTCTGGGAAGGTATTGCATTAGCGGTGGGAATTGCAGTGGTGGTTGCGGTGATCGGGAAAATTGCGATCAGCCGCTTGAAATTTGATCCATCCGCTGACCGTGAAATGCACTATACCAACGTTGAGAAGGTGTTCGCGATTCTGATGGTCGTTACTGCCTGTGCCATGGCTTTTGCGCACGGCTCAAACGATGTTGCGAATGCCATTGGACCATTAGCAGCAGTTGTTAGTGTGGTCTCAAATGGTGGTGAGATTACCAGCAAGGCACAACTCGAGTGGTGGGTGTTACCGGTCGGTGCGATTGGTATTGTTCTCGGCCTCGCCATGTTGGGGCGCCGCGTTATTGCGACCATTGGAAAAGGCATCACGCATTTGACTCCGAGTCGCGGTTTCGCTGCTGAATTAGCTGCCGCAACGACTGTTGTTCTTGCTTCAGGTACTGGCTTGCCGATTTCAACCACGCAAACGCTAGTTGGAGCGGTACTTGGGGTTGGGATGGCGCGCGGTATCGCAGCGCTCAATCTTGGCGTCGTGAGAAATATTGTGGTGTCGTGGGTCGTAACCTTACCCGCAGGTGCGGTTATGTCGATTATTTTCTTCTTTATTTTGAAAGCGATCTTCGTGGTTTAATAGCACACCAGAAGTTGCATAAAAGGGGAGCTTGGCTCCCCTTTTTTATTTTTTGATACAAATAAAAACTTTTTTCCCGCCCGAAACGAATACAGTAATGAATTCGTGAGGCTCAATTAAAAAGGAACCATATGTTTGCTCCATCTGACCAACGCTTGGTCAAGCGCGCTCGGGCGCATCATAAGCAAGCATGGCTGCAATTAGTCAAGCGCTATGAAGGGTTGGTGTTTAACCATGCGCTGCGGATGACAGGGAATCGCGATGATGCGATGGATGTGATGCAGGAAGTCTTCATCTCAGTGTTTCGCAATCTTCATTTATGGCGCGGCGATAGCTCATTTAAGACCTGGCTGATGACGATTGCACAACATCGCTGCGTTGAACACTTCCGGCGCCAACGTCCGCAAGCGCAAGAAGATGTGCTGGAACATATCGCTAGTGATGATGATTGGCACAACCCAGAGGCGGTCTATCGTGGTCAGGCACAGGGTCAACAGCTGGTTCGTGCGATGCAAGCATTGCCGTTTGAACAGCGCCAAGTGGTTGAATTGAAGTTTTTTCAGCATTTAACGTTAGAGCAAATTGCACAACAAACAGACTGTTCAGTGAATACCATCAAGTCTCGATTTTATAAAGCAATCGCTGCGTTACAGCAGCAGTTGGAGTCGCTATGAAGACAGAAAATGAATTTATCGAATGGGTACAGCGGCAAGCCGACCAACTTGAACCCGAAGCTGTACCCCCGTGGCCACGCGAACACAGCTATCAAGGTCAACAAGCGCTCGCGTGGTGGCAGCGCCCGTGGTTGCCAATGGCATCCCTAGCGACGTCCTTTATGGCGGTATTTATGGTGCTTGCACAAGTGCAATTAACGATTGATGAGCACGGCTTCAGTTTGCGTTTCGGTGATAACACGCAGCAGCAACTGACCGCCCTGGTTGAACAGCGCATGGCAGAGTATGGCGCCGACCAGCAGGTTCTCCTCGCGAACTATGCAAGTAACTTGCGAGCCGATTTGCGCACCGATATGGCGACAGAGATTGCCAGTGCGAATCAGACCTTAGTGAATTATTTGCTTGCGACCAGTCGCGAGGAGCGTCGTGATGATATGGCAGAACTTATCCGATATGTGAATTCGCAGCGCGAGGATGATCAAGTCTACTTTGCCAATCAACTGCAGCAATTATCTGAAGATTGGTATTTACCCCAGGAGAATGAATGATGAAAACTGTTTTAACCGCAACTAGTATCGCGATTGCATTGAGCGTGGGTATCGCAACTCAGGTTTTCGCAGACGAATCTCAGAATCGCTTGAAAGAGCAACTTGAGGTGATGAATAGCATTATGCAAACCAAAATGGGGCAGCAAGCCAGTGAAAAAGGGAAGCGCGTCAGAGTAGTTCGAAATGAGTTGGAGTACACTTACTTAAAGGACCAAGGCGTGGTGTATCGTGTCCCATTTTGGAAAAGTCGCTTTGAGTTTGTAACTGTGAATGGAGCCGTGACGATTCCGCCTATGCCGCCGATGCCTCCGATGCCGCCAATGGTTGAGCTTTCAGATGATATGGACGTCGTAGTTGATGAGGTCGATATTGATATGGAAATCATTGACGGTACAACTGCCGGTGGTACTCGCATTGTTCAGCGTGTACTTGAAGAAGATGGTCAAAATATTGAAGTTGTTATTGATGGCGATGAGGTCGTGATCAATGGCGAACCCGTTGAAGTTGAAGGCGCGCGCGCAATTTTTGTTGGTCAACGTGAGAATACTCGCGAATTAGCAGAGCTTGCACGTAAATTACGTGAGCAGCGGCGCCAGCTTCGCGACCTGAACTTCGCCTTAGAAAATAACCAAGGCGAGGGGAAAGTGAAACTTTAACAGCAAATTGCTGCAGTCGAAAAA
Organism: Pseudidiomarina taiwanensis; assembly: GCF_003987435.1. GTDB lineage: Bacteria > Pseudomonadota > Gammaproteobacteria > Enterobacterales > Alteromonadaceae > Pseudidiomarina > Pseudidiomarina taiwanensis. Next base: position 64,646 of record NZ_PIQG01000005.1, read on the forward strand.
AGTATGGAGCAGACGCGCGCTGAAATTGAAGCCATGCGTGCTGAGTTGCGCGAGCTAGGGAAAACCATGCGGGCCGAAGCAAAAGAGCGCAAAGCCAAGCGCGAGCAGCAACGCCAACAAAGCGTTGCGCAGTTTGAACAAGTGATGGTAACGACACTTTGTGACTACGGTAATACACTCAAAGCCTTGCCAAAGGATGAGCATGTTACCTTTGTTCTTGAAGGTGCCGGTGATGATGGAACGGATAAGGTCTTTATTTTCCGCCAGCGTGATATTGCTAATTGCTCAGGTAAAAAAGGCGCAAGTGATCTTTTAACCAAGGCGACTACGTATAGCTTTTGACCAATTAAATGATTGGTTGTCATCTCTCTTTAAGCGCACCGCCTGGTGCGCTTTTTTTTACCCGGCAAAACGGTTAAAGTACGCGCACTTTGTCGAGGAGTGAACCGATGAAACTTTCTGACTTTAATTTTGATTTACCTGATGAACTGATTGCGCGTTACCCTCAAGCCGAACGCAGTGCGAGCCGACTGCTGTGTTTAGATGGTGCGACTGGAGCAGTTGCGCATCGTCAATTCACCGATATCTTGGCGCTACTGGAGCCAGGTGACTTGATGATATTCAACGACACTCGGGTGATTCCTGCCCGGTTATTGGGCGAGAAAGTTTCAGGTGGGAAAGTTGAGGTGTTGATCGAGCGGATCACCGGTGAGGGCCGAGTCCTTGCTCATGTGCGCAGCAATCGTTCCCCTAAAGAAGGTCAGCGGCTTATCCTCGAAGGTCAAGTTGAAGTCGAAATGAAAGGGCGTCAAGACGGCTTGTTTGAACTTGAGTTTCTCACTGCGGAGCCTGTGCTCGAAGTTCTTGAAAAGTACGGTCATATGCCACTACCACCGTATATTGATCGCCCCGATGAAGAGAGCGACCGAGAGCGTTACCAGACGGTTTATGGCAAGAAGCCGGGGGCGGTTGCAGCGCCTACCGCGGGACTTCATTTTGATGACCAATTGCTCGCAGCGATAGCAGCGAAAGGTATTAATACGGCCTATGTCACTTTGCACGTTGGTGCGGGTACATTCCAGCCGGTGCGAGTCGATGATGTCACCACTCACCAAATGCATAGCGAATATGCTGAGGTGCCAGCTGAAACCATCGCTGCAATCAATGCTGCTCGAGCTGCGGGTAAACGCATCATTGCAGTTGGAACGACTTCAGTTCGCTCGCTAGAGTCCGCCGCACAACAGGCCAAAGCCGATGGTACTGAACTCAAACCATATTTTGCCGAGACGGATATTTTCATTTATCCGGGCTATGAGTTTCAACTCGTCGACGCCATGATCACCAACTTTCACTTGCCTGAAAGCACTTTGATTATGTTGGTTTCAGCATTTGCTGGACGGGAAGAAACACTGGCTGCCTACGCTCAAGCCGTAGCAGAGCGTTATCGCTTCTTTAGCTATGGTGATGCTATGTTTGTGACCCGTAAGCCAAGCTAGCGTATACTGTGGCGATAAATAGAGAGAAGCGGTGAAAGCATGAAGTTCGAATTACTCAAAACCAGTGGCAAAGCGCGGCGCGGTCGGATGATTTTTGCACGTGGAGTGGTGGATACCCCGGCTTTTATGCCAGTGGGAACGGCTGGAACGGTCAAAGGTATGAGCCCTGAAGAAGTTGCCGCGACCGGTGCGCAAATCTGTCTTGGGAATACTTTTCACTTGATGTTGCGCCCGGGTACTGGGGTGATTAAAGCCCACGGTGACCTGCATGATTTCATGAACTGGGATAAACCCATTCTTACCGATTCAGGTGGCTTCCAGGTATTCAGTCTTGGCGAATTACGCAAAATTACTGAAGAAGGGGCAACGTTTCGCTCGCCCATCAATGGTGAAAAAATTCTTCTTACTCCCGAAAAGTCGATGGAAGTGCAGCGCGATTTGGGCTCTGACATTGTCATGATTTTCGATGAGTGCACCCCGTATCCAGCCACAGTTGAGCAGGCCGAGAAATCGATGGAGTTATCATTGCGCTGGGCTGAGCGCTCGAAGCAAGCCCATGGTGATAATCCTTCTGCTCTATTTGGCATTATTCAGGGTGGAATGTACGAGGATTTGCGCAGTGTATCCCTTAAAGGGCTTGAAGCGATTGGCTTCGATGGCTATGCGATTGGCGGTTTATCGGTAGGCGAACCGAAAGAAGATATGATCCGCATTCTGGACCACATTGCGCCAGAAATGCCGAGCGATAAGCCACGCTATTTAATGGGTGTCGGTAAACCTGAAGACTTAGTCGAGGCCGTGCGCCGAGGCGTTGATATGTTTGATTGTGTGATGCCTACGCGGAATGCACGCAATGGTCATTTGTTTGTAAGCACAGGCGTGGTGAAAATACGTAATGCGGTGCATCGCCACGATACCGGGCCACTTGATCCTGAATGTGATTGTTACACGTGTCAAAACTATTCGCGCGCCTATCTGCATCATTTGGATCGCTCCAATGAGATGCTCGGCGGGCGCTTAAACACCATCCACAACTTGCACTATTATCAGCGCGTTATGCAGGACCTGCGGGATGCGATCGCTGAAGATCGACTCGAGCAACATGTTGCAGAGTTTTATGCAAAGCGAGGTTTAGAGGTTCCCGCGCTTAAATAGCGCGGGCAATATCAACGATGTAAGGTTTGATTCCTGCAAACACGAACTCGATCGCGATCAGCATCACGATCAACCCCATCAGGCGCATCAGAATTTTAGAGCCACTGCGACCAAGCCGAGCCAGCAGTTGACGGCCGCTCGCTAAGACAATCGCGGTGATGATGCAGACAGTCACAATTGCGGCAAATAAACTGATTGAGTTTGACGGTGCATTGTTGTCTTGCATGATGAGAATCACCATGGTGATTGCGCCTGGTCCAGCAATCATGGGGATCCCGATTGGGGTAACGGCAACATCTGAACCAAAATCTTCTTCTGTTTCACCATCGACTCGCTTTGGAACGGTTCGTCCGCGCAGCATCTCGTAGCCCATGACAAAGAAGAGGATTCCACCAGCAACGCGTAAGCCATTGACAGATATGCTAAAAAAGTTAAATATCGCATCCCCGATGAAAGCAAATACGGTCAGGGCAATACAAGCGGTCACAGCTGCACGCATCGCGACCCAGCGTGCCGCTTTAGGTGACATCGCCTCAGTTAGCGCAATATAGATCGGGATCGCCGCCACCGGATTGATCATGGTGAACAGGGATGTGAATTGAAACAGAAAGGTTTCCAACATTGGATATCGACTCCTAAGCCGCAAAAAATAAGTGGTTGGAACGGTAAGTGCTTAGTGTAATTGAAAATGATCTGAGCCGCGAGGGTTAGGATCAATTATTCATCGATCCGACTTTACATCGTTTGGCGGAATGGTTAGAATTGCGCACCATTTTTGATCAACAACAGAATTTTCATTGAGGTGAGATTTTAATGCCAGTTGTTAAAGTTAAAGAAAACGAGCCGTTTGACGTAGCGTTACGTCGCTTCAAGCGCTCTTGCGAAAAAGCAGGTGTATTATCTGAAGTGCGTCGTCGTGAGTTTTACGAGAAGCCTACTTCAGAGCGTAAGCGCAAAAAAGCGGCTGCTGTAAAACGTCATGCGAAGAAGCTGTCGCGTGAAAACGCGCGCCGCACTCGTCTGTACTAAGACTGCGCGTTAACACCAAAATTAGAGAGCCGAAGTGTTTTGCACTTCGGCTTTTTTATTGGGGCTTTCGTATAACCCAGATCGGACGTAGAATAGCAACTCATCACTCACTGCAACTTTATAATTGGATTACCCCTAGTTCATGGCCGGCTTAATACCCAAAAGCTTTATTCACGACTTACTCGAACGCGCCGATATCGTCGAAGTGGTTGATAGTCGTGTGCCGTTGAAAAAAGCCGGTCGCAATTACCAAGCCTGTTGCCCATTTCATAATGAGAAAACTCCGAGCTTTTCGGTGGCACCCGACAAGCAGTTTTATCACTGCTTTGGTTGTGGTGAGCATGGGAATGCCATCGATTTTCTCATGAACTTTGATGGTCTGGAGTTCCCTGAAGCGGTCGAGGAGTTGGCCTCGATGCTTGGCCTCGAAGTTCCTCGTGAAACTTCAGTGAATCCGCAAGCCGAGGCAAAAAAACGTGCGCAGGCGCATGATGATTATCAGCTCATGGAACGTGCGACACAGTTTTTTGCCAAGCAATTACGCAGTCACAGCAACAGCAGCCAAGTTATTGACTACTTAAAGGGACGAGGATTGACGGGCGAAACGGTCAAGCGCTTCCAAATTGGTTACGCCCCGAGTGAGTGGGACAGCCTCCAGAAAGCACTGGCTAATTCTGCTGCAACTCGCCAGCAACTGCTCGATTTGAAGTTATTGAATCAAGCTGATTCTGGCAAAGTATACGACTTCTTCCGTGACCGCATCATGTTCCCTATTCGTGACCGGCGTGGTCGTGTGGTTGGTTTTGGTGGGCGCATACTCGCAGGTGATGGACCGAAATATTTAAACTCACCTGAAACCCGAATTTTCCATAAGGGGCGTGAGTTATACGGCTTTTATGAACTGAAACAGGCGCATCGACAGCCGCAGCAAGTGGTGATTGTCGAGGGCTATATGGACGTTGTCGCGCTGGCGCAGGCGGGGATAGATTATGCAGTTGCTTCGCTCGGTACTGCGACAACTCCTGAGCAATTACAGATGTTGTTTCGTGCCACGCAGCGCGTGATCTGTTGCTATGATGGCGATAGAGCAGGTCGCGATGCAGCCTGGCGGGCACTTGAAAATGCCTTGCCATTACTTACTGACGGCTTGGAAATGAGCTTTCTATTTTTACCCGATGGCGAAGACCCAGATAGTTTGGTGCAAAAAGAGGGCGCCGAGAAGTTTGCTGAGCGGTTCGCGCAAGCACAAAGCTTTACCGACTACTTTTTTGAGCATCTAAGCCGTGATCTTAACCTAGCGTCAGATGCTGGGCGGAGCGCGCTATTACGCGATGCTCGACCGCTCATCGAAAAGGTTGCCAGTCCGTTTTATCGTGAACTGCTGCTCGAGCGCTTGGCGAACTTATTGCGTCGTGAAACCTCACAAGTAGCCGCGCATATTCAAACCCCAAGCAAAACCAAAGGGAAACAGCCGCAACAAAAAATGACCCCGATGCGACGGGCGATTGGGTTACTGATTCAACATCCAGAAATTGGTCGAGAGGTGCCTGTTCACGAAGAACTGGCAGGGCTCGATATTGCGGGTATGCCATTGTTATTAGAATTGCATCGCCTCACTCATCAGCAGCGTTACACCACAGCACAACTACTCGAAAGCTGGCGCGGGCGTCCGGAAGAAAAACCACTGCGACAACTGAGTCAATGGCAGCATCATCTCGAAGCGGATGCGGTTATTGCGGAATTTCGCGATATCTTCCTGTATTTTATTGACCAGTTCGTAGAGCAACGCGCGAGTGAATTACTTGAGCGGGAAAAACATGCACCGCTCACGCGTGCCGAGCGCGAAGAGTTTATGACGTTGCTGAAATATCGCAAAGGTTCGTAATTTTCCACACCTATTGGTGAGTTTCACAACTTACACATCGCAACACTTTCTCTCAAGCCCTTACAAATGCTTGCTTCAAGAGTTTGGCATTGTTCTTGCATAATCCTTCTTGTCTGACGAAGAGACATAATAGTTCTAACCCTAGATGTAAGAAAAAGGAAGAGAGTATGACGCGTACGAATAAATTAGCGCTTGCTGCCGCAGTTGTCGCAGCGAGTTTGAGTTTGCAAGGTTGTATCGTGGTTGCCGATGGTGATGGGGTTCGTGAGTGGGATAATTTAGCACAGCATGAACGCGTTGAACGCGATAACCGTCGTGTGATTGCGAGCTTAACCGAAGGCGATGCCTTAGCCTCTATTCAGGCAGAACTTGGCACGCCTAACTTTTCTGAGCTGGTAGTGGATAACGGCACGCGCTACCGCGTATTGTATTACCGCACCCATCGGGTGACAGCGGACGGTGAAACCACTAAAGATGAATGCACCCCACTGGTCTTTCGTGATGACCAGCTGATCGGCACAGGCGAGCTTGCATTGCGCCAAATTCCTCTCGCTAACTGATTATTTTCTGGCTCAAAAGCACAGTTTCTGCTACAATATCCGGTCTTAAATTTTGCCTTTTTAAGGCCGGTTTTTTCGCCAAGTTTAGAACAGGTGGTAGATCTGTATGCAGCAGAGTCGTCAGTCGCAACTCAGAATTCTTATTGCTAAAGGAAAAGAGCAAGGGTATCTCACCTTCTCTGAAGTAAATGATCACTTACCCTCTGAGATTGTAGATTCTGATCAAATCGAAGATATTATTGCCATGATCAACGACATGGGTATCAAGGTGTTCGAGAGTGCACCTGATGCTGATGAATTGATGATGAGTGAAGATACCGCTGATGAAGATGCAGCGGAAGCTGCTGCCGCAGCACTTGCGAGTGTTGATGGTGAGCTGGGTCGGACAACTGATCCCGTGCGGATGTATATGCGCGAGATGGGAACGGTTGAGCTATTGACCCGTGAAGGCGAAATCGATATCGCTAAGCGTATCGAAGAAGGTATCAACCAAGTTCAATGTTCCGTCGCTGAATACCCTGAAGCAATCAACTTCCTGCTCGAGCAGTGGGATACGTGTGAAGCTGAGGAAATGCGCCTGACGGATATCATCTCTGGTTTTATCGATCCAAACGAAGTGGACGAGGCACCTGTGAGTGCGACCCACATCGGCTCTGAATTACCAGAAGAAGAACTCGACGATGAAGATGATGACGATGACGACGATGATGACAGCGATGATGATGCATCAGAAGGCGGCATCGATCCGGAATTTGCGCGGCAGAAATTTGGTGAATTACGTGACCAATACGAAAAGACGCGCAAAGCCATCAGCAAGCATGGTCGTGACCATGCCAAAGCGCGCGAGCAAATCGAAGCGCTAAGTGAATTGTTCAAACAATTCCGGTTAGTCCCAAAACAGTTTGACCGCTTAGTCAAAGACATGCGCGATATGATGCATCGCGTGCGGGTGCAAGAGCGCCTGATCATGAAGATGGTGGTCGAACAAGCGAAAATGCCAAAACGGGCATTCATGAAGTTATTTGTTGGCCACGAGAATAACCTCAGCTGGCTAGATAAGGCGCTCGAAGGTAAAGGCGATTATATTGCCGCACTTGAAACCTTGCGTCCTGAAATCGAGCGCTGTACCCAAAAACTTGCGGAAGTTGAGCAAGAAACTGGGCTGACTATTGCCAAAGTAAAAGATATCAATCGCCGTATGTCGATCGGTGAAGCCAAAGCGCGCCGGGCGAAAAAAGAGATGGTTGAAGCCAACTTGCGTTTGGTTATTTCGATTGCGAAAAAATATACCAACCGCGGGTTACAATTCTTGGACTTAATCCAAGAAGGGAATATTGGTTTGATGAAGGCGGTAGATAAGTTCGAATACCGCCGTGGTTATAAATTCTCGACCTATGCGACCTGGTGGATTCGCCAAGCCATCACGCGTTCGATTGCGGATCAGGCGCGTACGATTCGTATTCCGGTGCATATGATTGAAACCATCAACAAACTAAACCGGATCTCGCGGCAAATGCTGCAAGAAATGGGGCGGGAGCCGACGCCAGAAGAATTGGCTGAGCGGATGGTGATGCCAGAAGACAAGATCCGTAAAGTCTTAAAAATTGCGAAAGAGCCGATTTCAATGGAAACCCCGATTGGCGACGATGAAGATTCGCATCTTGGCGATTTCATCGAGGACACCACCCTCGATTTGCCTGTCGACTCTGCGACCTCAGAAAGTCTGCGTAACGCGGTTCGCGACGTGCTCGGTGGACTCACTCAGCGGGAAGCGAAAGTGCTGCGGATGCGCTTTGGTATCGATATGAATACCGATCACACCCTAGAGGAAGTCGGTAAACAGTTTGACGTAACCCGTGAGCGGATCCGTCAGATCGAAGCAAAAGCTCTGCGCAAGTTGCGTCACCCAAGTCGCTCTGAGCAATTAAAGAGCTTCTTAGACGAATAAATTGCAATTCCAGTCATGACAAGCGGGCGGAAATTTTCTATACTTCCGCCCGTTTTTCTTACCCGCTATTCGAATATGGCCCCTTAGCTCAGTGGTTAGAGCAGCCGACTCATAATCGGTTGGTCCCCAGTTCAAATCTGGGAGGGGCCACCATCTCCACTAGATTAGTGGTTGTATGGTAAACAATTACTTACACTCTTTAAGTTTACTAGAAAAGTCTTAGGTTCCTAGCTTGGTAACCTTGGACAATTTGATTTTTTATGAGCTTACCAGTACAGCAGCCTCACTAATAATAGCGAATAGATCATAGTAACGGTATGCGCAAGGATGACTAGTCCGCCCGAATGCACCTGTGTTGTCACATCCGTGGCGAGACTGGTGAACTCGGAGCTTTTTGAAAAAAGAGCCACCTTAAATACTAATGTGGCTATAAGCTGCTTATTGCCCATCACTCTGTTTTCTGAGCCTTTAGAGCGCAGCCAATAGGTCATGTAAAGCACGGTCATTCGCTTGGCCGTGTTCCTCTGCAAGAGACTTGTAATGCCCAACAGCGTCATCGTTTTGGGCAAGGCTTTGTAGTTGCGCCATTCTCGCATAAGCCCATGCTATTTCAGGAATTTCAATGGCACTGTCGTATTCCTCTAGGTATTGCGTTAAAGCGTTAATACCTTCAACAATATTGTCTTCACTGAAGACCGCATTTCTTGCGATTTGATATAGACCATTCAAGTAAATATCGCGCTTGTCTTGTTGGAGTTGGGTCAGCTCTGCTGAACGCAGAAACGCAGAATGTGCGTCGCTGTACTTTCCTTGTTCCTGCAGATTCAAACCGAGTCTTAATTGAACACCGGCAAATTCAGGATATTGCGTTGCCAAGCGCTGTAACTCGTCGCCATATTGGCGGGAATGAAACACATTGATAACACGTAAATGAGCGATAGCTCCGGCCTCTCGATTCAATTCCTGAATGTTAATTACTTCTTGTTTTGCTCGGTCTTCTCCGCCACCAACAATACCCGGCGCATTTAAGTAATAGTTAAATAGCGCCTCTCTGTATTGCAGGTTATCGGGTTCAATCGCTACAGCTTGTTCTAGGCAGTTTCGGCTTTTTCCGGCAAATCTAATCGCTTTCATAAAACCTTCACTGGCGCGTAATCCGTAGATCATCCCGCAGTAATAATTCACTTTCGGGTTATCTGGAGCCAGCTCTAATGCTTGCTCCATATAGTTTTCCGCATCGCCAAGGAAATCTGGGAAGTGCGTTTCAATGTTTTCGATGAGGCTCTCAACGGAAGCCTCTTGAGTGTTGGCATGCAAACTTGAAGACAATACCAGTGCAATGGTTATCACACTCATTCTGAGGGGGAGTGTTAGTACATTCATAATAATTTCTTGTTCTAAATATTTTTCTTTCCAACAGTTTTTGGAACTGTTGGCGGGTCATATTTTTTTGATAATTTAATGATAAAGAGCGTGCCGACAATTCCTGGAGCTATCCATAGCGCGGTGTAGATTGAGCCAGTTGCGGAAAGCACTGTCGCAGCACCAAACACGATAAACGCGGTATAAGCTCCGATACCCGAGCCGATATATGCGCCAAGATGCTCGCGTAGCCATGCCTTTCTGGAGTAGTTTTGAGCGAAGATGAATTTCAGATTAGAAAAGCCAATCCAAAAGCCAAGCGCGCCAAAAGCGATGTGCAGAACCAGATTATTGAGAACGCCAACAATAGCAAGCGCCAATCCATTGAGGGCAAGTACAGCAAGAATCGTAATAAGATATGGCTGCTTTAATCCACTATGGTTAGCTTTGTGGTTGAGAACCGCATTCCCATAGTAGATGGCACTATGAATTAAAATACTTAAATGCAGAAGAAACCACGCAAACAGTTGAGCGTACTCAACCCTAGCCTCGGCAAGATGAGGAACGGTGTAGAGTTCAGGTTTCACCACAGAGGTCAGTAGCAGTGTAAGAGTCGACATTGCGATCCCCGTAAATGCCACCGTATTCATACTGAACCCGTAATACCGCCCAAACTTTTTGTGGTTCAAACTGCCTTTGCGAGTTAAGGCTGGAACCCAAAACAGCAAAAGCGATAATGAGCCCGCCAAGATATGGGTGAAAAGTAAACCCTGATAAAGATGTAACATGACAGTTCTCCTGTGTATGTTTAACAACAGGGGAAATAATATTTCTTATGACTTGACGATATCAGTGACGAAAGTCATGACTTTGAACGTGACTTTTGGCCTATTGGAGTAAGCGTTCTAGCAGGGCATACTCAATACATGAAACGGAAAAAATTGAACTTTAAAATCACTTCTGATCAACTTAGTGGACTTGGTACCGTTGTCCTTGTCGGTGGTATCGATCTCTGGAGTCTGGTGACATTCCAAGATTTGTCACCAACGGTTATCTTTTCTTTGGCTTCTTGTTACTTCGTATTTGCGCTTTTATTTTCGCTCCTGACAAGTAACGACGAATTGACGGGGAAGGACAAGACAACGTGGTTGCTCCTTATTGGTCAGTTCCTAGCCGTGAACTTAGTCATGTATATCTCTCCGAATATGTTCACTGCAATACTACTAGTGATTTGGATGGCGCAATTGCCCTATATCATGCCATTCAAATTAGCCTTGTGGCTTTCACCATTATTGACGGCTATCGCCTGGTATAGCCACGCAATTGCGTGGGGAGGAGATACTCTAATTTTTAATGCATTACTCTTTTATTCCTTCAATATTTTTGCCATGTTGATGATGGAATCAAGAAGAAATGCGGAGTTTCAGACCGAGCGTGCTGAGCGAGGAAACCGGGAGCTCGTAGCGATGCAGTCGTTGATGCAAGAAGCGTCAAAGCAAGACGAAAGACTTCGAATTGCGCGAGATATTCATGACTTGGTAGGGCACCACCTGACGGCATTAACCCTACAGCTTCAGGTGCTCGGACGCACGGTTCCAGAGACGTCGAAGAAAGAAGTCGAGCAGACCCACGCTATCGCTAAATTATTACTAGCGGATGTTCGAGAGGCCGTGAGTGATATTCGCGAACACGACTATTTAGATCTGAAAGTAGCATTAAGTCAGATCAGCGAGCGTATTCAAGGCGTCAAAGTACTATTGGACATACCAGAGAGAGTCGCCGTTCTTGATTTAAAACAGGGTATGGCAGTGCTCAGAGGGGTCCAAGAAGCCATTACCAACTCCGTGAGACACGGCAGAGCGAATGAGGTACGCATTGAAGTCAGGCAAAATAAAGAGCTGCTGACTGTTTGCGTGGAAGACAACGGCAGTAGTTCAAAGCCATTCATAGCCGGTAACGGTATTACTGGAATGACCGAACGTTTTGAACAATTACGAGGACATGTACAAGCGGGTCCGTCTGAAAAAGGCTTTGTTGTGAAATTAGTCTTGCCATTGATGAGGACGTCATGAGCGACACACATGTATATCGAGTCTTACTCGTAGATGACCAGATGCTCGTTCGCCAAGGCTTAAAGAGCTTGTTGTCACTTTCTCCCGAGATTGAGGTTGTCCATGACGTTTGCGATGGTGTAGAGGCAACCGAGTGGCTTAAAGTGCATCAACAAGATATTGATGTAGTTCTTTTGGATATTCGAATGCCAAAGATGAACGGTATCGAGACGCTTAACGCGATGAGGCGGGAGGATATTGAGACACCTGTACTCATTTTGACTACCTTTAATGATCACGAATTACTGATTGATGCGCTTAAAGCCGGCGCAAAAGGCTACTTGTTGAAAGATGTTGAGTTAGAGACGTTGGTCAGTGGCATCCAGCGCGTCGTTCGCGGAGAGTCGATGATTCAACCTTCGATTACTACCCATTTACTTTCTGGGTTAAAAGACATGAAGTCTGATTTTGCGTCGTTTGAGCAACCGGAACCTCTCTCTGTAAAGGAAATTGAAATTCTTCGGTTAATGGCTTCGGGCTGTAGTAACAAGGAAATAGCCACTGCCTTGTTTAAGTCTGAGGGTACGGTAAAGAATCAGGTCAGTACCTGAGGGATCCCCTCGAATTTGACCATAGTATCAGCTCTTTTCCAGTTTGATGATACCCCAGTCAAACTCTGCTACCCAGAGCATGATTTGCTGCCTCGCCGCTTGTATCTCTTCTTCAGTCAATCCTGGCTGGGCGAGCTTACATAACCGCATTCCCAGATAGTTGAACGACAATACGCGCCGGTGCTTGATGCTGTTAGCCTGAAACTGTAAGTGCTTCCCGGCCAGCTCTGCCGCCAGCCCTATCATGTAGTGCAACCAATTTGCCAGTGCCGCCAATAGCAACAGCACTTCCAGCCGTTCACGTTTATAAGTACGGTGGGCTTCGCTACCTAAGCCATAGGTCTGGCTTTTCTGGTCGCGGAAGCTCTCTTCTATTTGCATGCGTTTGCCGTAGCATTTGGCAATCTTCGTCGCGTAACCGAAGCAATTGGGCAAGGATGAGACCAACAACCACGGCTCTTTATATTGCTTGTGTTTGTCGGATTTTCGCAGCTTCCAACCGGTGCCCACCAGCACGGCTTGAGTGCGATATTGCTGGGCTTTGGTCAGCTGAACTTCACCCAATAGCTGCGGCGTGGAGCGCGCCTTTTTATACACTTTTGCCACGGTGACAAAGTCATTTTGTCCAGGCAGTTGCAGTGTCTGGTTGCCACGCACTCTGGCAATGTAGTGCCAGCCGAGCTTACGTATTTGCTTAAACCACGGCACTTTAAAACCAGCATCGGTAATAATCACCGGCTTAAAATCTGCTGGCAGTACCTGCTTTAATCGGTGTAAAAACGCCTTGTGTACGTGCGGACACGTATACTCGTCCATCGGTGCGACCACCTGATGTAACGTCAGCGGGCGACCTTCCAGCGCCAGGCTGGCACGCAGGATAAAATGGCGCTTTTCTGTGTCGGCATTGCTCCAGTCCACTAAAATCAGGGGCTGTTTGCCTTGACGTAGCAAGCGGGTCATTGCGGCATAAATAAGCGGCGCCTCTGCTTGCAGCGCTTCATTTCTTAACAAACGGTCAGCCCGCTTGATGCCGTGTTTTTCTGACGTTTCACTGTCAAAATCACGGCCGATAGCCGTTACCGTGCATTGACCATTCTGCATCAAGCTTTGTACTGCCGCCCCCAAAGCTAAAAACCGGGCTTTGTGCATATATTTTGGGGTGACAAATGAGAGGAAATCGGCGAGCATTGTTTTTACATTCATGGCGGCACTCATGGTTTGAGAGTTTTGGCGAATGATCTGATCGGGAACTGCCATGAATGTTCCCTTCGCCTCTAACTATTTGTTTTATTTATGCCATTCGTGGGGATTCGTCAGACACGTCAGCTACCTTTATTGCATCATTCGTAGCACTTGCTGGCACATTCTTACTGTCTTACATCGTATAACAACAAGGTATTATGATGACTACTAACATTGATCAACTTACCGAACAATATCCGCTGGTAAAAGAACTTATCGAGCTAAAGGAGATAGCTTGGTTTAACCCGTCCATCACCAACCTTGAAGAGGGTTTACCCTACGTCGGACTGGGTGCTGAGAACATTCAAGATGCAAGTGAACGGCTAAAAAGATTCGCTCCTTACCTTGCAAAAGCATTCCCGGAAACAGCCAAAACTGGCGGGATTATTGAGTCTGAAGTGGTTAGTATTTCAGCAATGCAAGATGTAATTGAGCGTGAATACAGCACCAAAATACAAGGTCGATTGCTACTGAAAAAAGACAGTCACTTACCAATTTCGGGCTCAATTAAAGCTCGAGGTGGGATCTATGAAGTCCTGACACACGCTGAAAAACTAGCTATGGAAGCAGGATTGCTTACTGAGTCAGATGACTACAGCAAGTTATTTAACGAAGAATTTCGTGATTTCTTTAAACAGTTCAGTGTTGCTGTGGGCTCTACCGGAAATCTGGGGATGTCTATTGGGATTATGAGTGCCAAATTAGGTTTCTCCGTTTCCGTTCATATGTCAGCCGATGCAAGAGAATGGAAGAAAAACAAACTTCGCTCTCATGGCGTCAATGTTGTTGAATATGAACAAGACTACGGTGTTGCTGTGGCTCAGGGTCGCAAAGAAGCCGAAAACGACCCGACTTGCTTTTTCATTGATGACGAAAACTCGCAAACCCTATTCTTAGGGTATTCGGTTGCTGGTGAGCGCCTCAAGAAACAGTTCGATGAAAAAGGTATTTTGGTAGACGCGCAGCACCCTCTATTCGTTTATCTACCATGTGGCGTTGGTGGGGGCCCCGGTGGTGTTGCATTCGGCCTGAAAATGGCTTTTGGTGACAACGTTCATTGTATTTTTTCTGAGCCGACACATTCTCCATGTATGGTGCTAGGCGTTCATACCGGATTGCACGACGAAATAAGTGTTCAGGATATTGGTATTGATAACATTACCGCTGCTGATGGTTTGGCTGTAGGTCGTGCTTCTGGTTTTGTAGGCCGAGCAATGGAAAGATTATTGGATGGTTATTTCACTGTCACTGATGAACGCATGTACCGATTACTGGGTCAACTGAGTGAGTCTGAAGACATCCAGCTTGAGCCTTCGGCATTAGCTGGCATGGTAGGGCCGGTAGTGGTAACAAATGATGGTGATTATAGAAAGCGAATGCAGTTCGACGACACCATTATGAGTAAAGCCACACATCTAGTTTGGGCTACGGGTGGCGGCATGGTGCCAGAAGCTGAAATGTCCTCTTACCTGGAAAAATCTGGTCTTTAATCAATAAATTGTTGGCAATCTGCTTTGGCGGATTGCCTCTATGTGTAAGGAAAATCATTCATGAAGACAAAAGTTCATACAGGGCACGCTCCCGCAGCTATCGGACCTTATGCACAAGGTATTATTCATAACAGCGTTATCTATACTTCGGGTCAGCTCCTGAGGGATCCCCACGAATTTAGTCCCCGCATTCAATGTTGTAACTCGTCGTATCCAGCAAGTGTTTACAGTGGCGCAAGGTGTTGCGCCACTGTGTTGTTGTAAACACCACCCGTTTGACCATGGCTCTTAACCCCAGGGTGTGAAACGACAAGACTCGTCTGTCACGATAACTGTTTGCCTGGAACCGGCGCTGCTGATTGGCTATGGTCAGCCCTACACCGAGCAATATCAATACTAATGAGGCTAAATTGCTCAGCAGTAGTAACAGGCTTATGCGGTGTAGTTTGGTACTGCCATTTTGCTCAAAGCCCAGACCATACTGAGTACTTTTCATATCTCTGAAGCTTTCTTCTATCTGCATGCGCTGCCGGTAAATCGATACTACCTGCTTGCTGTGATGGCTGCTTTGCGGCAGGTTAGAAGCAAGTAGCCATGGCTCTGTGTTTCCTCTGGCGTGTATTTTGGAGGCTCCTGAACGTTTCATGCTGCCATCCGCATTACGTAAATGACGACCTTTGCTTTTTTGCTTGTACAACGTCAACAAGCAGGCAAACGGTTTGTACCGTGCAATCTGTGCCTGATATTGCTTCGGTTGTAGCGCTGCTTCGGCAAATAACCTGCTAATACACTGCCAGTTTGCACCATTATCAGTGGTATAAAAATTCGGCTTACGTACCCGACCGACAAAGTACCAGCCTAATGCTTCAATTTGCCTGAACCAGGGTGCTTTAAAGCCTGCATCGGTGACGATCACCGGTTTACACTTTGCTGGCAGTAGCTGAGACAACGTCTGTAAAAACAGCTTATGAACTGCCGGTTTTTCTTTTGTACCCAGTGGATGAACCTCCTGGTACAGGGTGATAGGCCGACCATTGAATGTCAGCACTGCCCGCAGTAAAAAGTGTCTGCCGGCTTCATCCAAATCAGACCAATCTATGCTTATCGTTGGGTGTTTGGCAGTACAAAACAAGCGACATACGGCTCCGTAAATTAACGTCTGCTCACGCAGTAAATGCGTATTAGACAGCAGCCTGTCAGCCCGCTTAATGTTATGTTTTTCAAAGGCATTAGAGTGAATCCCCCGGCCAATACTGGTTACGGTAGCGGCACTGCCGTTTGCGAGGCTATGCACGCAATCAATTACGGCTTTTCGTCTGGTAACATGCATTTTGGGTGTGACAAATGAAACGATATTGGTCAAGATAGCGCGAACATTCATGGCAGTTTGGGGTTGGTGATTTTTGGCGATTGATCTGATCACCGAACGCCATGAATGTTCCCTCCGAGTTCATCTTTTTGTTTTAGCTGATAATTTTGTGGGGATACCTCAGGGTCAGTACCATCATGGCGAAACTAGGAGTAAGAGACCGAACTCGGGCTGTGTTAAGAGCTATCGAGCTCGGTCTGTTAGCTACTTAATGTTGTTCTTGAGCTATTAGGTCGTCCATTTCACTTTCAAGTTTCGCACTCTCATTGACCCGCGGCTTCGCATACCGATAGCCCTTTGTCGCAAAGTTTGGTCGGCAAACTCAATAAATAGAATAGAGTTCTTCGCTAGAAGGTCGATCAGCATGACAAGACCAATTTGCGAATAGATATTGATACAGTTGTCATTTCTAAAAAGGGCGAATAGTGCAGCAGCGATACCTAAAGGAACGGTAATCATAACGACAATGGCACTGTTTACACTCTCACCTTGTGCCGCATCTGGTAGAAGAATTTCTTCAGGCTTATAGGCTTAACGATCCATAAAGTCCAAAGTTACGTCGTCGAGGCCCCATAATCGGTTGGTCCCCAGTTCAAATCTGGGAGGGGCCACCATTACCCTATTGATCCGAACTCTTTGCTGCCCGCGCGGCATGCAACTTGCGATAGCTCTCAAGTAAACGCTGATGTCGGTCCAGTCCAGTTAAGTTCATATCGGTAGGGGTTAGACCGTAAAAACGGACCGTACCGTCGACAGAGCCCTCAACAGCATTCATGACTTCATCACTATACATGCGGCGTAAATTAACGATGAAATCGCTTCGTTCCAGCTCGTCATCAAGTTCAATTTCCAAGACAGCTTGAACTGCCCGGTAGAACAACTGCCGACTGACAGTGTTATCGTTGTACTGCAGGAACGCTTCGACCCCTTCAAGTGCATCTTCGTGCTGACCCAGCGCGAGTTGAATCAGAATCTTTAATTCTAGAAGAGTGAGCTGACCCCATACCGTATTCTCGTCAAACTCAACGCCAATTAAGGTGATGATGTCCATGTAATTATCGAGCTGGCTCTGCTCGAGCTGATTGAGTAGATCGGCCAGTTGTTCAGTCGAGAGTCGATGCAGGTTCAGAATCGATTCACGGAACTGCAGCGCCTGATTCGTATTATCCCAAATCAAATCCTCAATCGGATAGACTTCCGAATAATCAGGCACGATCATGCGCACTACAGGTGCGCCGAGATCGGTATGCACCATTTGATAAACTTCTTTACCGAGTTCGTGCAGGATTCCAAATAGCGTATCGGCTTCTTGCTGATTGTCAGCTTGATGGTCGGCGCTAAAATCCCATTCAACAAATGGATAGTCTGCTTTGGCACTGAAAAAGCGCCAGGAGACGACCCCAGATGAGTCGATAAAATGCTCGACAAAGTTGTTTGGCTCGCTTACTTCCATACTGTTAAACGTCGGCGGAGGTAAATCGTTTAAGCCTTCAAAACTGCGTCCTTGGAGTAACTCGGTAAGGCTTCGCTCGATTGCGACTGCCATGCTCGGGTGGGCACCAAACGAGGCGAACACGCCACCTGTTCTGGGGTTCATTAAGGTCACACAAGCCACCGGGAATTGCCCGCCGAGAGAAGCATCCTTGACCAGCACCGGGTAGCCTTGTGCTTCGAGTGCTTTGACTCCTTCGACTAAGTGCGGATAGCGCTCAAGCACCTCAGTAGGAACATCAGGTAGGGCAATCTCTTGTTCGATAATCTGCTTTTTAACCGCCCGCTCAAAGATTTCTGAAAGACATTGAACTTGGGCTTCGGCAAGGGTGTTGCCGGCGCTCATGCCATTACTCAAGTACAGGTTTTCGATTAAGTTTGATGGAATATAAACCGTTGCACCGTCACTTTTGCGAGTGAATGGCAGGGCGCAAATACCGCGCTCAATATTACCTGAGTTGGTATCAATTAAATGTGAGCCACACAGCTCGCCCTCAGGGTCATAAACTGTGCGGGTATACGCATCGAGGAGACCGTCCGGTAGGCTATCGTCTGCGCTCAGTGGGAACCATTTTTCAGTTGGATAGTGAACAAAATCGGCCTGCGCCAGTTCAGCGCCAAAATATTGATCATTATAGAAAAAGTTACAGCTCAAACGTTCAATGAATTCGCCTAACGCTGAGGCGAGAGCCGCTTCTTTGCTGGCGCCTTTACCATTGGTGAAGCACATAGGTGAAGACGCATCTCGAATATGCAAAGACCAAACATGCGGGACAATATTGCGCCAGGATGCGACTTCGATTTTCATCCCCAATGACTCGAGAATTGCGGTCATATTGGCAATGCTCTCTTCGAGCGGTAAGTCTTTCCCTTCAATATAGGTTTTATCTGTTTTTGAGAGGCCTTCCATTAACAAAGCTTGGGCGTCCTCAGCGAGGTTATCAACGAGCTCAACTTGGAACTCGGGCTGAGTTTGCACCACTTTTTTCACGGTACAACGGTCGATGGCACGGAGAATCCCTTGCCGATCTCGCTCGGAAATATCTTCTGGTAACTCACATTGAATCTTGAATACTTGGTTGTAGCGATTTTCAGGGTCAACGATGTTGTTTTGGACGATACGAATGTTATCGGTTGAGATGTTTCGAGCTAAACAATAAACCCGCACAAAATAAGCTGCGCACAACGCGGAGGAAGCAAGAAAGTAGTCGAAAGGACTGGGGGCTGAGCCATCACCTTTATATCGAATCGGTTGGTCTGTGATGACGGTAAAGTCATCAAACTTGGCTTCAAGTCGCAAATTTTCGAGAAAGTTTACTTTAATTTCCATTACGTATGCCGCAGTCGCAGTGAGTCTTGCTGGGCATTATCTCGCATACCTGAGTATTTTTCAGTTCATTTCTTTTATCAATCGAATTCATAGCATGTATTCAGTTAGTTAATTGTGATGCTATTTTACATATGTTAGGCTTTGCGATTGTTTCGATTGAAACTAAAAAAATGCACGTATTTGATCTTAAATGCGCTTAAAAGCGTTAATTTTGTCGATTTACATGATATTTATACTTCGTTATCGAATAATAAATACACTGTGCATTAAACGCGTTCTACGCATGCGGCTTGGTCACCCTAGGGCCAATCGTTCCACAAGAATGAAGAAGCTTAAGCAGGAGAGAACATGTTCCAGCAAAGTAAGTTAACCCACGCCATCCTGGTTGCCTTGGCAGCCTCAGCACCTGGTTATGCCTTAGCACAGGACGCCAGCGAGGAAGCCAACGATGAAAATACCCGCGCGGTTGAGACCATTGAAGTCACAGCAACCAAGCGCACCACTAATATTCAGCAAACTCCAACAGCGGTTCAGGCGCTCAGTGAAAAGGAGTTACGTGACCAGAATATTGGTAATTTTGAGGATTATATTCAGTACGTGCCAAACGTATCTGCTGGTGGTCGTGGCCCGGGTCAGAATGATGTATTCATTCGCGGCATGTCGATTCAACCGATTACGGTGATGCTGTCGGGCGCGCAAGGAACCATGCCTAACGTTGCCTTGTATGTGGATGAAATGCCGGTCACAGCTCCGGGGCGTAACCTAGATGTCTATGCGGCTGATCTACAGCGTATCGAGGTCCTACCTGGACCACAGGGCACGCTATTTGGTGCAAGCTCGCAAGCCGGGACGATTCGTTACATTACTAAAAAGCCGCGTTATGGAATAACCGAAGCGGGTTTCAAAGCGGGCTTTGAAATGATGCCTGAAGGTGAAATGAGTAATGTCACCGAAGCATTTTTAAATGTGCCAATTGGCAATGATATGGCTGTTCGAGCTGTGGTCTACAACGTCAATCGTGGTGGTTACATCGATAATGTTTATGGTGAATTCACGCTCGATCCGGCAATTAATCCGAACTCAGCTGTCAATTACGGTCCTGATGCGAAATACGAAACAGCTTATAACACCAATTTAATCGAAGAAGACTTCAATGATAGCTACTATCGTGGCTTCCGCCTTAGCGCACGCTATCAAATCAACCTTGATTGGGAGCTATTGGTTCAACACCAAAGCCAAGACCTTGGCGCTGACGGGGTATTCGATTACGATCCTGAAGTAGGGGATTTACAAGTTCAACGCTTTTATCCGGACCAACTGGAAGATAGCTTTGGCTTGACCTCATGGACCCTTGATGGTCGCTTGGGTGACCTCGAAGTGGTCTACACCGGGGGGTACTTACAGCGTGAAGTAGAACAATCAATTGATTACACCGGTTACAACAATACCGGCGCATTTATTGGTTATTACACCTGTACTTATACGAACCCTGATTACATTGATAATTACGGAATCAATCCGGATGTGATCACCGATGTGCGTGAGTGTCTGGACCCAACGAAAGGCTTTGAAGGGTATCAAGAGCATACGCGCTTTACGCAAGAGTTCCGGATCAATTATGACTTCAATGACAGCTCTCGTGTCACCGCGGGTGTTTTCTACGATGATTATGAAATTGAAACACAAGATGACTATGTGTACTTCAATGATCCTGACCGCTTAGGTTTTGCCCCGAATGCACCTTTACCTGACGCAAACAATATCAACCCGAATACGCGTCCTCCAGGTGTAGCATTCTTTAATGATATTACCCGTACTGAGAGTCAGATTGCGGTGTTTGGTGAGTACACTTATGACTTCACCGAGCAATGGTCAGCGACGGTTGGTCTGCGTTGGTACGATATGGAAAGTGATTATACCGGCTCATCAAACTTCGCCGCGGGTATCTTTAATGGCTCAGTTGACCATGATGCAGGTCGTGATTACGACGTGTCTGGCGGCCACACTCCAGAGCCACTCAAGCTCGATGGCGTGATTCCGAAGCTAACCGTCAGTTATCAGATGGACTCAAGCAAGTTGTTCTACGCAACCTATTCAGAAGGGTTCCGTCCAGGTGGTTTCAACCGTGGCGGTGGTTTGCCTTCGGCTAACCCAGAGTTCCCAACTGTTGAGACAACCTATGAAACCGATGATGTGGTGAACTATGAGTTTGGTTGGAAAACGCTCCTGCTAGACAACACCCTGCGTTGGAATGGTAATGTTTATTACATCGACTGGACTGACATGCAGGTGTCTCGTTTTGACCCTCAAAACGTTTCTATCTTGACCTTTATCGAGAATGCGGCTGATTCTGAAATTCGCGGTATCGAGTCAGATTTCACCTGGCGCGCAACGGACAATTGGACCTTAATGGGAGCCTTCTCTTATAACGACACGGAATTGGTTGCGACCAATGCAAACGTTATTGAGATGGCACCGGTTGGCTCTGAGTTACCATTGACTCCGAAGTTCCAGGCAAACTTCCGCGCCCGTTATGACTGGCGTTTGGATAACAATATGGATGCCCATGTTCAACTCGGTTGGTTGCATGCTGGTAAGGCCTACAGCTCAATCGTAGCGGCCGACCGCCTTGAACAAGATGCGTATGATATCCTTAACGCATCAGTTGGTGTTGCCACAGGACAATGGTCAGCTAAGTTGTACATTAACAACTTGACGGACGAGCGGGCGCAGATGTTCATCAATGATATGGATGATATTCCGCGTATCTCAACGAACCGTCCGATGACTGTTGGTCTGGCATTCTCTTATAACTTCTTCTAATCAGAGTGAAGTTGTAGAAGAGTGATGTAAAAGGGGCCAATTGGCCCCTTTTTAACTTGAATGACCATGTTGACCGAGAGATCCATGACCTTAGCTACAATTAAACAGCAGTTAGCCCAGAAGCAATTTGCACAAGCACTCCAAGCTCTTCAGAGCTTTGATGAGACAGCTGCAGATTTTGACGCCATTGAACATTTATATCTTACTGCGGTCTGCCAACGTTATTTGCAGAACTTCAATGAGAGCTTAGCCAGCTTGCGTCGTTTGCTGGAGTTACAGCCCGATTTGGGGCGCGCTTACCAAGAACAAGGGCATTGTTATCGCGATCAGGGGCAGACTGAACTCGCGCGAGCCGCTTATCGAGAAGCCCTCCGGCATAACCCTGCGTTACACGCGTCTTGGTCAAATCTCGCCCGCATTGAGCAGCAATTCGGCAATAGTGCCCAAGCGCAACGGGATATGGAGCAATCACAGTACTTGTTAAAACAACCTCGAGCGGTACTTGCAGCAATGAACTTGCTCTATGAAGGCAAGCTTTATAAAGCTGAGCAGTTAGTTCGTGAGTTTTTGCGACAAACGCCACATCATATCGAGGCCATGCGCACCCTGGCCAATATTGGTTTCAAACTTAATATATTGGCTGATGCAGAATTTTTGCTTGAGTCGGTACTCGAGTTCAAGCCCGATTACGACTTGGCCCGCTATGATTACATTAAGGTGTTGCAGCAACGGCAGAAATTTCAACAAGCCCATATAGCGGCGCGAGAACTCTTCCAACGCCGCCCCGAAAACCAGGCATACAAAGCGCTTTATGCAAATCAGTGTGTTGCAGTAGATGATTTTGATACGGCGCTCAAGCTCTATGACGAGTTATTAAGCGAAGCAAGCAGTGATCATGCGGGCATTTATTTAGCCAAGGGCCACCTGCTGAAAACCGCTGGTGAAACTGAACAGGCGATGCAGGCGTATCAGCGCGCGTATCAGTTGCGCCAAGATTTTGGTGATGCCTATTGGAGTTTGGCAAATTTAAAAACCTACCGATTCAGTTCTGCTGAAATAGAGCAAATGCGAGCCGCTCTAGAGCAACCTGTGTTGCAACTGCAAGATAAGATTCACTTGTTGTTTGCACTCGGTAAAGCTTATGGCGATCTTGGTGATGCGGGTCAGAGCTTTAAATTCTACCAACAAGGTAATGAGCTTAAACAGACTTCGGTGAGCTATCGTGAAGAGCGCTTTGCCGCCGATGTAGCGCGGCAAAAGGACTTTTTTACGCCAACTAAAGTTGCTGAGCTTAGCTCGAAAAAGCGTTCAAAAGTTGAAGATGCGGACCCTATTTTTATCGTCGGCTTACCCCGCTCTGGCTCCACGTTGGTGGAACAAATCTTGGCATCTCATTCGCAAGTTGATGGCACCATGGAGTTGCCCAATATCTTGGCTTATGTGCGTGAGTTGAATGGTCAGCAATTACAAAGTGAGACACCTAAATACCCCGCTATCATTGATGAATTAACGGTCGAACAATTGAGTGAGTTCGGGCAGCGCTACCTCGATGAGACCCGCTTTCATCGGCAAGGAGCGGCGTTTTTTACCGACAAAATGCCCAACAATTTCCGTCATGTCGGCTTTATTAAGTCAATTTTGCCTAACGCCCGTATCATTGATGCGCGCCGCCATCCACTTGATTGTTGCTTTAGTTGCTTCAAGCAGCTCTTTGCTGAGGGCCAAGAGTTCACTTATGGGTTATCCACCATAGCGCATTACTATCGGCATTATGTGGACTTGATGAGCCATTGGAAGCAACTGTATCCAGATTCAGTTTATACCTTAGTGCACGAGGATTTGATCGACGCACCTGAGCGCGAAATCAGTAATTTATTAAGCTTCTTAAAATTACCGATCGAAGCGCAGTGTTTTGCCTCGCATAAAACCAAACGAAAAGTAAAAACGGCCAGTTCAGAACAAGTTCGGCAACCGATCAACCGTAAAGGTGTCGGGCAGTGGCAAGCCTATGAGGCCTATCTAGACCCACTGAAAGACGAACTCGGTGAGTTGCTCGAAAACTGGAACCAAGTCTAGCGACTTGGTTCCAAACCTTTTTTAGGAGAAACGTGCTTCAATATCTTGGTGAAGCTGGCGTTTGCCACCAAGCATAAAGACGACTTCGGCTACCACGAATAAAGGGCCGACTGCTAACCCCATGATATCGTCAACAAAAGCTGGTTTGCGTCCCTCGAAATAGTGGCCAATAAACTGGAATATCCAACCCACCACAAATAAGCCGATACCCCAGCTTAAATAAAGGCTTGTATCTAGCACTGCAACTGAATGGCCAAGCCAGACGGTGAGAGCTAATAAGATTGCCATTACAACACCTAAGAAAAAATCCAGTTTTAAATAAAAGAGGCCAGCTAGGATGGCGACAATCACAGCAGGACTGAGGGGGTAATCCGCGACTACCCACTGTGGTCGGGATAACAAAATTTGTAAGGCAATCACGATCATCGGAATACCGATTAAGTGCGTTGCAACGTTGCGACGGTCGCGATGATACGCCGCATATTCAGCTAAGTAATCAGTAATCGTTTTCATACTCTAACTCGCTTGTTGTTTATCGAAGATACTGCCAATATGACTTAATTAGGGCGACGAGACAAGGTATCCCAAATAATCGACTTATGCCGCACGCTACTTCTCTCAAACAACACCTGAAACAGCGCCATATTTTGCCGCAATGAGTACTTGGTTTCTTTGGTGATGCGCTAAAGTCGAGTTGCATGAGCCCATCCCCCGCACTATGCTGTAGTGAAATTTATTGAGAGATCAAGTCATTATGCGTGAACGACTCGAACGACGAGCATTCTTCTTACTGCTCATAGCGGTAACCATAGGTTTTGGGATTATCTTAGAGCCTTTTTGGAGTGCAATATTCTGGGCTTGCGCAGTCGCTGTTATTTTTGCTCCAGTGCAGAGTCGTTTGCTGGCGAAACTTGGCGATAAGCCAAATACTGCCGCCGCAATTACCTTATTGTTATGCATGGCAATTGTGGTGATTCCTGTGATGTTTCTGGGCGCTGCATTTGTCCGTGAAGGAATGCAATTTTATCAGCGGATTAGTTCGGGTGAACTCGATCCGCAGCAAGTTCTTGAGCAAGTTCGAACTGCCTTCCCATGGCTTGATGGCGTCCTAGTTGAGCTGGGTATCGATACGCAAAACCTTCGCACCCAACTGGCTGACTGGGCCGTCAACGCCAGTCGCTTCCTAGCCAAAGAAACCCTGACCATTGGGCAAAACACCGCCAGTTTCTTTTTAAGTTTGGCCTTGATGCTCTACCTAACCTATTTCTTATTACGCGATGGCAGTAAGTTACGGGATTTAATGATCCGAGCCCTACCATTTGGTGATGAACGTGAGCATGCACTCTTCGTGAAGTTTGTAGAAGTCACGCGTGCCACAGTTAAAGGCAACTTAGTGGTTGCCTTCGTTCAAGGCGCTCTCGGTGGCTTCATTTTTTGGATTTTAGACATCCCAGGCCCGCTCTTGTGGGGCGTGGTTATGGCTTTCTTGTCATTGATTCCAGCGGTCGGGGCTGCGCTCATTTGGTTCCCGGTAAGCTTATATCTATACGCCACCGGTGATTGGATGAGTGCATCGATTTTAATTGCCTTTGGGGCCATCGTCATTGGTTTGGCTGATAACGTGCTACGCCCGATATTAGTCGGGCGAGATACGAAGTTACCGGATTACGTCGTGTTGTTTTCAACGATCGGTGGGATTTCATTATTTGGTATTAACGGCTTTGTTGTCGGGCCTCTTATTGCCGCTTTATTTATGGCGACCTGGCAGATTTTTATTGTCGATTTTAATAGTCACGAAGAAGAGGAGGCGCGTGATTAACGCGCCTCTAGAATAACTGCTCTAACCTGTCGTTTTACTCGAGACGAACTCAGGGTATGCCTCGACACCACAGTCTGCGATGTCGCCACCTAGATACTCGTCTTGTTCTGACACTCGCAAGCCGAGTGTTACCTTCAGCAGCCACCAAACCACTATACTTGCTGCGAAAACCCAAGCAAAGATAACTCCGGCACCAAGTAATTGATTGATGAGAGTCGCGCTTGAGTGGGTGTAAGCGACCCAGATGAGCCCGTAAACGCCACACACACCGTGGACTGAAATGGCCCCAACTGGGTCATCAATTTTTAATCGGTCAAGAGCAATAATGCTGAGCACAACTAAAACTCCAGCACCTGCACCGATGATGCAACTCAGCACTGCAGACGGTGCGGCAGGCTCTGCGGTGATTGCCACTAACCCGGCTAACGCGCCATTCAAGATCATGGTCAGGTCAGCTTTTTTCCAAATCAGGCGCACCAGCAAAAATGCGGTGATTGCGCCAGTCGCTGCCGCAGCGTTGGTATTCACAAATATATTGGCAACGGCATTGGTATTGTCTTGTCCAACTAATGCCAGTTGCGAGCCACCGTTAAAACCAAACCATCCCATCCATAAAATCAAGGTGCCGAGCGTCGCAAGTGGCATATTTGCGCCTGGAATCGCGTATATCGCACCGCTATGACCGTACTTCCCTTTCCGCGGCCCGAGCAACAACACACCTGCAAGTGCGGCTGCTGCGCCAGCTAAATGGACAATCCCAGAGCCAGCGAAATCCACGAATCCCGCTTCGGCTAAAAAGCCTCCACCCCATGTCCAGGCACCTTCGATTGGGTAGATAAAACTGGTGAGAATGACGCTGAAAATTAAAAAACTCGCGAGTTTCATCCGCTCTGCGACTGCGCCAGAGACAATCGACATTGCGGTTGCTACAAACACGACTTGGAAGAAGAAATTCGCCGCTGGGGCATGACTGGTCACTTCAGGTATGCCATACATGAGCTCATAACCGATCAGCAAATAGCAGGTAGAGGCAATGGCATACAGCAAGACGTTTTTAACTAATATTTCAGTGGTGTTTTTGCTCCGCACTAAGCCTGCCTCGAGCATCGCAAAACCGGCTGCCATCCACATGACTAAAACTGCAGAAATCAGCAAATAAAAGGTATTGAGGGCATAATTTAAATCCATCATGGTGGTCTTCCTTATGTTACAGAGCGTCTTGGTCTTGTTCGCCTGTGCGAATCCGTATCACCTGACTTAAGGGATGCACGAAAATCTTGCCATCGCCGGTGTTACCAGTGTGACTGGCGGATTGGATGGTCTCGATAACACGGTCGAGCTGAGCCTCGGTGACCGCGATCTCAACCCGCAGTTTGGGCAGAAAATCTATCCGATATTCAGCACCGCGATAGAGTTCAGTGTGTCCTTTTTGCCGACCAAAACCTCTGACCTCAGTAATGGTCATACCCTGACAGCCGATTTCAGCAAGCGCTTCGCGCACATCGGTAAGTTTCGCTGGTTTGATAATCGCTATGACTAAATGCAGTTGCATAAGCACTCTCCTTTTTCTTAGCGGGAGTAGATTGAGTCGAATCTACTTGCTAAAGCACTGCAAGAGCTGTGCCAGATCAGCACAGCGATAGCGAACGGCTACTTTGCGGGTCATCAGAGAGTTATGCTTGGCGAGATTGCCTTATTGCGGTGCAGGAGTGACATCCTGTTGCGCTCTACTGGTGCAATCCGAATGAGCTTGTCACTGCATTATTTGCACTAAGCTATAACCAATCAAACTGGAAATTAAGTCGTGACAGCAGTATCGTATCCGCCACTGCAATGGGGTTATCGGAGGTCACCATGCGCACTGCTCAGCGTCCAAGTGAGTTAATTGGACAAACAGATATGCTTCGGATTCACTCGCTCTCGGAACTTACTGGGTGTGATATTTATGTGAAGTTGGAATCGCAAAATCCAGGCGGTTCGATCAAAGATCGAGCTGCTTTGCAAATGATTAAGGATGCGATGCAACGGGGTGACTTGAAGCCGGGTATGACAGTGGTGGAGGGGACTGCAGGCAACACTGGGATTGGACTGGCCTTAGTCGCACGTTCCTTTGGTCTGAATATGCTGGCAGTGATGCCGAATGATCAAACCCCAGAGAAGGAACGCATGATTCGCCTGCATGGGGCCCAGTTGAAAACAGTTGACCCTGTCCCATTTCGTGATCAAAACCATTTTTATCATACGGCCCGTCGATTGGCGGAAGAGAATGTCGATTATTGGTGGGCCAACCAATTTGAAAACATCTCCAATATGCGTGCGCACTACCTCAGTACGGGGCCGGAAATTTGGCAACAAACTCAAGGACAAGTCGATATTTTTGTATCCGTCGCGGGCACTGGCGGCACCATAGCGGGGAATTCAAAGTTTCTCAAAGAGCAAAATGAGCAGGTTGAAGTGTGGTTGGTTGACCCAGATGGTTCGGGTATTTACCACTACTTGAAAGCCGGTGACTATGTCTCAAAAGGGAGCTCGTTTACCGAGGGCATTGGGATCATGCGTCTTGTTGAAAACTTCAAACATGCTCGCATTGATGCCGCAGTTAATTTACCGGACCAAGATCTGATTACGCTCTCACGTTTTATCCGTGATCACGATGGCTTGGTGCTGGGGAGTAGTTCTACGCTGAATGTTGCTGGAGCCTTGATGGCTGCCATTCAACGTGGCCCAGGTAAAACGATTGTGACCTTTGCCTGTGACTTGGGTGAGCGTTCAGCGAGTAAGCTTTACAACGAGCACTATTTACGGGAACGAGGATTGCAGTTAGAGGCAGAGCCTATTGCGCAATTAATCGAGCGCTACCGTGCCGCCCGTGACTCAATTTGGTTCGCGCAAGGTTAGTCGCATCCGGTAGCCGTCTTCACCGTTCTCGTAATATTGAGCGAGGAGGTCGGTCACTTCAAAACCGAACCTGCGATAAAGGGCTAATGCAGCGGTGTTGGTTGTCATTACCTCCAGACTCACCGTTTGGCAGCCGAGTTGCTTGGCCCTTATTAAGCTGTCCTCAATAAGTCTGGCGGCAATTCCTTGGCCACGAGCCTGCGCGGCAACAGCCAGTGAATATATCCGCCAAATCTTACTATTCGCTCGAGTTAAGCCAATACTGTAACCCACCACAGAGAACTGATCATGCGTGAGCTGTTCAATCAAACGAACATGAGCAGTTGGACTCTGTAATAAATATCTTAAGTTGACGCGACCTAACTGATCCGAGTCAAAGCAACTTTGTTCAAGCTGCAACAGTGGCTCAAGATCGTCAACCGAAGCTGTGCGCAGTTGCAAGGTCATATTATTTCTCATCAAGGCGACGATAAAAGTCGCGCATAATCACGTGGTAGAGCTCGTCACCTAATAATGCATCTTCCACCCCTGCATCGATGGATGGGTTATCGTTAATCTCAATAATAACAGGCCCTTGCGCCGTCACTTTCATATCGACACCATACAAACCATCACCGATAAGCCGGGTTGCTTGTAGTGCGAGCTTGATCACGTCACGCGGAACCTGCTGCACACCAACTGTCTCGAAACCTCCTGACTTACCGCCTTTGGTATGGCTTGCATGGTTATAAATTTGCCAGTGGTTTCGCGCCATATGGTACTTACAGGCATAAATGGCCCGATGATTGAGCACCCCGATGCGCCAATCATACTCGGTTCGAACAAACTCTTGTGCCAAGATAATGGTCGACTGTTCAAAGAGTTGGTTGGCAATATGCTTCAAGCTCTCTAAATCCTCAGCTTTTTCAACGCCGATCGAGAATGAGCCATCAGGTATTTTAAGAACGATAGGGAAGCCAAATCGCTCCGCTAACTTTTCATAATCAATGTGTTGATTGCGCAACAGTAATTCTGTCATCGGTGTAGCAATCCGATGCTTATCTAAAAGCTCATGCAGAAATACTTTGTTGGCGCAGCGCACAATCGACTGTGGTGAGTCAATCACGACCAAACCATTGGCTTCTGCCTTTTTGGCAAAATGGTAGGTGTAATGATTGATTTTTGTCGTTTCCCGAATAAATAACGCATCAAATTCTAGTAGCCGATTAAAGTCACTTGCGGTGATTAATTCAGCATCAATATCATGCTGGCGTGCAGCCCGTATAAAGGCTTGTAAGGCACGTTTATTCGACGTGGGAATCGCCTCGTTCGGGTCATGCAAAATAGCTAAATCGAAACGGTAATCTTTGCGTGCCCGGGCTTTGCGCCAGACGCGCTTACTGAAGTGGTCTAAAGCATCACCAAAGAAACTTTGTTCGGAGTCGCTTAGGTCACTCAGGTTCACCGGCTTCAAAGAGTGAATGTACCAGCGTCCCTGAAATTGAAAGTCGACCCGCAGTAACGGGCATGGGTAACGATCGAAGAGCTGGCGCGCAAAGCCCTCGAAAGCGACGTCTGGAGTTTGTCCAAAGGCGATAAAAATTGAGTGTTGCTGTTCGGGTAGAGACTTCTCTAGAGCACGAACCAAGGTCTTGTCGATAGTGATCGCCAGCAATTGGTAGTGCGAGAAGTTGCGTAAGTCATTAATCGTACTGACCGACGGAATAACACGCTGACCGCGTGCTTCGGCAAGTAAGCTCACGTAATAACCTGTACCAAGATAGCCGAGGTCACTACAGAGGTTGATGACGTGCGCGCGTGAATTACTGTGATCTTGCAAAAAGTCATCTGCGGCAATAATCGCTTGGCTTGGAAAATAAGGCTGCCAGACCGCGCTGTGGTCGAGAATGACAAGGGTCGAGTGATGCATATATGCTCCATATAAAAGGCGCGCTAATTAAAGATGATTTTGACCAAAACACAAGCCTTTACAATAAATATTTTAGCCAACTTAGCGATGTACGCTATGCTTAGTTAAGAACTCATCATGGAGAGGTTCGTCATGCTAACTTTGCTCGCTCGGTTTTTTAAAGCGCTCAA
Source organism: Pseudidiomarina taiwanensis (assembly GCF_003987435.1). Classification (GTDB taxonomy): domain Bacteria; phylum Pseudomonadota; class Gammaproteobacteria; order Enterobacterales; family Alteromonadaceae; genus Pseudidiomarina; species Pseudidiomarina taiwanensis. The sequence continues at coordinate 95,360 of NZ_PIQG01000005.1, forward strand.
TTCAGAAACAGGGGCTTGGGCACTCGCTTTTGCCTTTGTGCTAGGGATGATTATGGGCATTACGCCGCTGTGGAGAGTCCATAACCTACTGATTTTATTGGTAGCTTTGTTGTTCCGGGTCAATTTAACCGGATTTTTGCTGAGTTGGGCGGTGTTTTCTGCTATCGCCTATCTCGTTGACCCAATCTCTCACGCTATCGGTGCAGCTGTGTTAGCGGCTGAGGCGTGGCAACCGGTATGGACGGCCATGTACCAATCTGCGGTTTGGCGAGTCGTACAATTTCATCACACCATTACCATGGGCTCACTCATTCTAAGTGCACTATTTGCGCCAATTTTAGCGGTCATAAGTTACTTTATCGTCAGCCGCTATCGGCAGCATATCCAGCGCTGGTTTATGCAGTTAAAACTGGTGCAAATGTTTAAAGCAAGCCGACTATTCCAAATTTATGCTGGATTAAAGGGGGAGTAATGGAACAACGCACCGTTCGTAGAAGCGCATTTCGATGGCAGGGGCTGCTGGCATTTATCATTATATTGGTGTTGTTAGTGGCATTCTCATTGCTGCTGTTGAACAGTATTTTGAAGTGGACTATGGAATACAACCTTGGTCAGCTAAATGGTGCTGAGGTCAATATAGCTGAAGTTGACCACCATTGGTCCCCACTTGGGTTGGAATTAACGGGTGTGGAGTTAACTGACCCTGCAGCACCCATGCAGAACCGAGTCGTGGTTGGTCGCCTCAGCGCAACCGTGAATGTGGAGCAGCTGTTGTTAGGTCGTATTCACCTTGAAGAGGTGGTGTCGACCGGAATTCGTGTTGCCCAACCACGCCGTAGCGCTGGTGAAGTCTATCAGTTACCTAGCGCCGATAGCGTGGCCAATGAATTACGCCAGCAGTTTGCAAACTTTGAACTGAACTTACCCTCGACGGATGAGGTAATGAGCCGTCTGCAACTGCAAACTCCAGCTGCTATTGCCAAGGCGCGAGAACAGTTAGAGGCGCAACAGACGAAACTCGCAGAGGCCAAGCAAGCCTTACCGACAGAAGAGAAAATTAAATCTTACGAGCAGCAGGTTAAGGCGATTACCGAAGCAGATTATTCGAACCCAGCGGCGCTTGCTCGGGCCCAGCAGGAGTTTGAGAAGCTGAAGCAACAATTCGAGCAAGATCGCGCTGCGGTGCTTGCCTTTAAAGAAGTTGCAAGTGAAAGCGCAGATACGATTAAGGCCCTCTTTGCGGAAGTCCGAACAGCTCCAGCTCGAGATTTAGAGCGTGCCAAGCAGTTGATGCAACTGAACAGCGAAGGGTTGAGTGAGATCACAGCCGTTATTTTTGGTGAACAAGTACAACAGTGGAGCCAGTATATTTTGCTCGCCTATGAGCAATTAGCTCCCATGTTGGCGCGTTCTGCGGATGTCGAGCCTGTTGCTGATGAGAGAGCACAAGGCGACTGGGTTGAGTTCGCTGCAGCCTCTGCACCACCGAGCTTTTTAATCAAACATGCGGTAACAGAGTTCGTGTTTGGTGAGACTCAGGTCGAAGTGGATTGGCAGAATATTACCCATCAACATGCCCAACTTGGCCAGCCCACGACTTTTCGAGCGCGCGGTGAAAATTCAAATTTGTGGCGGGTGCTTAATCTAAATGGTGAGCTTGCGTTAACAGCTGATGGAGTCGATGCGCGGCAGCAGTGGCAGGTCCAAGGGATTCAACTACAGCACCTGGCGCTGGCGGAATCACAGCAATTTGCGGCAACCATCCTGTCGACCTTACTTGATAGTGAGGGCAGTGTCGCATTGCGCGATAGTCAACTTAGCGGAGGCGGGACAGTGCGCTTAGCTGATCTTGCAATGCAAGCAAGTGCTGAAAATAAATGGGCCAATGTCGTTGCCCAAGCGTTGCAAAAATTAACCCATCTGGATATTCAAACGGATGTTTCGGGCGCCATGACTGCTCCTGTATTTGCACTACACTCGGATTTAGATCGGCAGTTAGGCAGTGCGCTGCAGAGTGCTGCCCTTGATCAAGCCGAAACGCAGTTGCAGGGAATTCGAGCGGATTTACAAGCGCAGGCGAATGGTTTTCTGGGTGATTCAGAGCAAGACTTCAACGAAATTCTGGCCCTGGTAACCGATGCTGAAAATCGTGAGCAACGCTTACAAAGCTTATTAAAAGCCAAACTTGAAGCGCAATTGGAAGATAAGCTGAAGGATAAGTTAAAAGGGTTTCTGGGCGGTGGTTAACCGCCCAGAGCTTGCCTGCTATTCGCTTTCAAGAAAGTTTTTAAGGGTTTCTGCTTCAGTACTAATACTGAATAGGCCATCTAGGTGACCCCAAATTCCCTCAATCTCGACATACTCGCTTTGTTTGCCCTGTTCTAACAGTAATTGATGGGCTTGCTGTGCTAAGTATGGTTGCAGCAAGAGGTCATTTTTAGCCGGCATAAACAACGATTTTGCTTGGATATTTTTAAGTCCATCGGCAAGTGTTTGCTGATGTCCGGCAATAAAAAGTTGATTTGCACGAACCAGATAGAGGATATGGTTGGCATCAGCTAAACTCGCGCGCATCTTGGCTGCATCAAATAAATATGAGGTTGCCGGAAGTGGGTTCAGAACGCTTTCTAACCCAGCCGCAGGCAGAGTCTCTTGCTGTGGAGCGCGGATATTCATAATCTTTGGATGCATCGCTTGTTGGGTGATCATTGCGAGGGTGTGACTCAGACCTTCGAGCGGTGGTTGTGCACCGTAGTAATCGCCACCATTCCAGTTCGGATCAAGTTTAATGGGCCGTGCCCAATGTTCTAATGCCATGATCGTCCAGGCATCCATGGCACCCGCACCGATCACAGAGACCATACGTTCGACTTGATTCGGATAGCTTGCTGCCCACTCGATGGCTTGCAAAGAACCCATCGAGGCACCGACCACAGCATGTAATTTCTCGATGCCTAGTTCAGTAATCAGCGCATGTTGAACATTAACGAAGTCTTTAATGGTGACGACTGGAAAGTCAAGGCCATAAGGTTCTCCAGTGGCTGGATTGATGCTTGCTGGACCTGTGGTGATGACATTTGGATCGTGCGGAAAGCCATTGACTAGGGTATCCGAACTTAACACAAAATACTTGTTAGTATCGATTGCTTTGCCCGGTCCAATAATACTGTCCCAATAGCCAGGTAGCGGATCCGCTGCACTATATTTCCCGGCAGCGTGACTATTGCCCGAGAAAAAATGAGTGATCAGAATGGCATTGTCTTTGGCTTCGTTGAGTTCACCATAAGCTTCCCAGCCAATTCTTACTTCAGCGATCGTTTCACCACCGACAGTGGTGTAGTTGGGGAGCACGAATTCTTGTTTTTCGACCAACATGGGCTCGTTCGCCGAGACCATGAAGATTGGGCAAAAGAGCACAAGTGCGAACAGCTTCTGGGCCATTTTCATGATGTTGTCTCCAGTAAATAATTCAGATATTGCTCACGCAAGCTATGTTTTACCAATTTCCCAGTACCGGTATGGGGAAGTTCGGCAACAATCAACACATCATCAGGGGTCCACCATTTAGCGATTTTCCCTTGTAGAAAGTCGTAAATATCTTGCTTATTGAGTTGCGCCCCTTGTTTTGGCACAACAAACAGCAATGGCCGTTCATCCCATTTAGGATGTTTAACGCCAATCACACAACTTTCATTTACTTGCGGATGTTGACTACAGATATTTTCGATTTCAAGCGAGCTTATCCACTCGCCGCCGCTTTTAATCACGTCCTTTTTGCGATCGACAACTTTCATGTAGCCTTGCGGGTCGATTACGGCGATATCTCCAGTCGCTAACCAGCCATCAGCAAATTGTTGATCAGGCTCGCGCGCATAATAATGACTCGCAATCCACGGACCACGCACGCGCAATTCACCACTGGTCTCACCATCGTGAGGAAGTGCTTGACCTTCTGCGTCAACAATTTGCATGTCGACACCAAAGCAGGCTCGTCCCGCAGTGGTTTGAATCGCATAGCGTTCAGCTTTAGGTAGACTGAGCAATGCTTTAGTCGGTGGTGCTGAACTTGCCAACGGCCCTGTTTCGGTCATTCCCCAAATCGGCTGCCAGTAGATCCCGTATTGTTCATCGTAGGTTTGGACAAGGCCCAGTGGCGAGGCGGCCCCACCGACACAAACCCGCTCCAAACTCGGGATAGCTTGTCCTGAGTCTTGCAGGTAATTGTGTAAGGTAAGCCAGATGGTCGGAACTCCAAGTCCAACGGTCACCTGTTCGCTGGCAATCAGTTCTTGCATCGCCATTCCGCTCATACCATCACCCGGTAACACCAATTTACAACCGACTAATGGTGCGGCATAGGGGGCACCCCATGCTCCCGCGTGGTACATGGCAACCATAGGCAATAAGACACTGTCGCTGGTGAGGGCGAGTAACTCATGGCTAATGGTCGCTTGGGCATGTAATACCATGGCGCGATGAGAGGACAACACCCCTTTCGGGTTCCCCGTTGTGCCAGAGGTGTAACATAAAAGGGCTGCTTGCTCTTGATTGAGCGCGGGCCAGGCAAAATTATCGGGGCGTGCTCCCAATAAGTGTTCGTAATTATAGATGCGTAACTTGCCTTGCCATGTCTCACAGTCCGGCATTTGGTTAGGGTCAGCAAGAACGATGATGCCTTTCAGATGCGGTAACCGAGACGCAAATTCGGCGATAAGATCGACAAAGCAATAGTCGACAAATAGCCAAGTATCTTCAGCATCATTCATAATCCATTCGATTTGTTCAGCAAACAAACGTGGATTAACTGTATGCAGTACCGCACCTATACCGCTTACGGCGTAATAGAGTTCAAGATGGCGATAACCATTCCAAGCGAGTGTTGCGATTCGTTCGCCAGGCTGTATCTGCAATTCATCGGTTAGCGCATGAGCAAGCTGACAGCTGCGCTGATAGCACTCAAGGTAAGAATAGCGATGAATATCGCCTTCTAGGCGCCGCGACACCACTTGCTGGTCTGGACTTCGCCGGACCGCGTGACGGAGTAGATCGATAATAAGTAACTGACTTTGCTGCATCGCTGCCGGCAAAGTGACCGCGTGTTGACTTACTTCATGCATTGTTATGCCCACCACATAAATAAACTGATCGCGAGGGCAAGACCGACAAAGGGCACGACCACGGTTACTGCCGCAACGGGCCAATATGCCGCTTGATGGGTTTCATTACAGATTGCACGAATCGTGGTGACCACATAGCCATTATGCGGGAGTGAATCGAGCGCTCCAGACGAAATCGCAACGATCCGATGTAACTGGTCTGGATTAACGCCTGCATCTAAATAGTGCGGACCGACTACGGGGAGCGCAATGGCTTGTCCGCCCGAGGCTGAGCCGGTTAAACCTGCAATCACGCTGACTGCGACGGCTGCCCCAACAAGCTCATTACCCGGTAAGCTGGTCATAAGTGCCACCGCATCACTAAAGGCCGGGGTGATTTTTGCGATACTGCCGAAACCGACCACCGCTGCGGTATTACCAATTGCAATCAAAGCACCGGTCGAGGCATCGCCTATCGCCTTACCGACATTTTGGAAGTTTTTGTAATTGATCAGGGCAAGCGCAACAACACCACCGGTGAGGGCAATGATCAAAGCATTCTGTTTGAGCTCATCGTGGAATAAAAAACTAAAGGCCAACACGACAGCGAGCGGAATTAAACCAGTCACGGGATGAGGCAAGGCGCGCTCAGTCAGAGTTGGATCGCCTGTGCGTTGCTCAAACTGTTCACCATTGGCGACGGCGTTGCGAATCATTTTACTGAGCCACCAGTAACCGAAAATTGCCATAAATACCGCAACAACCAATGAAACTTCCCACGCCGCATAGGGCGAAGTCCCCAGATATTGAATTGGAATCCAGTTTTGAATTTCTGGCGAGCCAGCTGAGGTCATTGTAAAGGTTACTGAGCCAAACGCTAATGCGGCCGGAATAAAGCGACGCGGTAAGTTGGCGTCTTTAAACAGTGACAGTGCCATCGGATAGACTGAGAAGGCCACGACGAAAACGCTGACGCCACCGTAGGTTAGAATGGCGCAGGCAAGCACCACAGCTGCGACGGCATGCTTTTTACCAAGCCGATTAATAATCCATTCGGCAACAGCGTCGGCAGCACCCGTGTCTTCCATGAACTTACCGAACAATGAGCCGAGTAAGAACATAAAAAACCATGCGGCGACGAAGCTTGCAAAGCCATCCATATAGGCACTGACAAAATTTGTTTCGCCCACAAAAAGTGGCACCCCACTGGTCAGTGCGACAACCACCGCACACAGTGGTGCGCTGATAAATAAATTCATTCCACGTAGGGTCAGCACGATGAGCAGAGTTAACCCACCGATTAGTCCAATCATGCTTAACATGTAAACCTCGTTGGTTTGGTTGTGCTTCAGGTTATGCCATGACCTGAGTTGTTCTCATCACAGGCAAAACTATGCGCCAAGCGCGTTTAAATTGACATAGTACTAACGTACAGAATACAAGCCGAAAAGTTTAGGCTAGGGTAGTGATGCCATGACAAGAGGTGTACTCGCAAATTACCACCTCGTCTTAAACAACAAAGGAAGCTGGAGATACGACCATGAGTCAGCTCTATACAAATACTACATTTCGACGCTCTTTGCTCGCAGTTGCGATTGCCTCAGCTGTGGCAATGCCTGTATACGCGCAAGAGCAAAGCGCTGAGGAAGCGCAAGCAGAACAAACCACAAAAGGTTTGGAGCGGATTGAAGTTACCGCACGTCGTACCGTTGAGAACTTGCAAGAAGTTCCTGTTGCGGTTACTTCGGTTGGTGAAATGGAACTCGAACAGAGCGGTATTCAAGTCCTGACTGAGATCCAGCAATTTAGTCCAAATACGACCCTGCAAAATAGTCGTGGGACCAACTCAACCCTGACCGCGTTTATCCGTGGGGTAGGGCAACAAGATCCGCTTTGGGGCTATGAGCCAGGCGTTGGAATTTACATTGATGACGTTTACGTTGCGCGGCCACAAGGCGCGGTTTTAGACTTGCTCAATGTGCAGCGGATCGAAGTTCTGCGCGGGCCGCAGGGAACTCTGTACGGTAAAAACACCACCGGTGGTGCGGTAAAATATGTCACTAAAGAAATGAGTGGTGACGCTGAATTTGATATTCGAGCAACCGTTGGCACCTATAACCAACGCGACGTAAAACTCACCGGTCAACTTCCGTTAATCGATAATACCCTTTATTTTGGCTTCGGTGTTGCCGATCTTAATCGCGATGGTTTCGGTGAATTCCTCGAAGTAAGTTATCCAGGCCAGGATACCGAAAACTATAACAAAGACCTCACAGCATTGCGCGCTGCACTGGAATGGCGCCCAAGCGCGGATCTATTTTTGCGTTTGAATTGGGATAAAACGGAGGACGATTCAAACTCAAAAGGTGGCTATCGCTTGCTACCGAGCTTGCTGACTCCAATCCAAGTACCAGATAGTGTTTTTGACTCCTATTCGTCAATGCCAACTTGGAATAAGGTTGAGCAAGAGAACTTAAGCTTGACCGCGACCTACGATATTTCCTCGAACATGAGCCTGAAGTATGTGGCGGCGATGCGTGAGAGCTATTCACCAACGAACATTGACTTCGATAGCACGCCGTTACCGATCTTTGATGTCCCTGCGTATTATGACGATGACCAATCATCGCATGAGCTTCAACTGACCTATTTTGGTGAGAGTTACAAAGTTGTCGGTGGAATTTACGCCGATGAAACCGATTCATGTGGTCGCTTTGATGCAGTTCTGACCGTTCTTGGAAATGCTCTAAATGCGCCAGGATTAACGCGTGAAGTATCGGGTTGTAGTAATGGCTCAAGTGTCTCACTTTATGCACAAGCTGCGATTGACTTAAATGATCAATGGTCAATGACAATCGGTGGTCGCCAAACCCGCGATGAAAAAGAAGCCTTCGTAACGAATGGTTTGATTTTCGATAATATTTACCCACTTGATGGGTGGATCGATGGTTTCGTCCGTGACGAAGCAGCTATTGCTGCTGCTACGCCAATGGTGCTCGGCACTGATACCAACAATGACGGTATTCTTGATGCACCGAAGAAAGAGAGTTGGTCACGCTTTACTCCGCGGATTGGCGTTGAGTACAGCTACAGCAACGACATCATGTTCTTTGCGAGTTACGGACAAGGCTTTAAATCGGGTACCTTTAACCCGCGAGCGACGATCAACGAGCCAGCGGCTGACCCAGAAATCGTCGATTCATTTGAGATCGGGATGAAGAGCGACTGGAATGATCAACTCCGCGCGAATGTCACCTTGTTCATGCTCGACCATAAAGATCGCCAATACATCTCTGTGTTGCCGGGTGAAACCAGTACTGATCTGAATCAGCGCCTCGGTAACATTGGTAAATCAAGTGCGAAAGGGATCGAGATTGAATCAACCTACATCGCGACAGAGAATCTTAGCTTTGATTTAGCGTTTGGTTATATCGATGCCAAGTTTGACGAAGTGCTTGATACCGATCCAAATACCGGTGCGGTATTCGATAAGAGTGACTTGTTCACTATCTCGAACACACCAAAAGTGACCGCGAACTTGGGCTTTACTTATGATGTGCAAGCTCCAATCGGTGACCTTGTGGTCAATGGTAATTACTATTACCGCGGCAAGTATGACTTGTTCGAAGAGCTTAACCTGCTTAAGCAAGACGGTTATGGCATCCTGAACTTAGGGGTAACCTGGTACAGTGATGATGGTCTTTGGACGGTTGGCTTGCATGGTAAGAACTTAACGGATGAAGAGTACATGGTCGGTGGATATCAGTTCGTAACGCCTGACCCAAGCGACCTGTATGATACTTCGCTCTATTTGCCAGGGCTCGGTGGCGACACCACGTTGACAGCCTATTATGGCGATCCAAGAACCGTCTCCCTGACGGTGGGCTATCGCTTCTGATCAGCCCGCGTTGGTCTCCTGTTGGAGCATTTGCTCCAACAGGGACTGACATTTTCATTAAGACGCGGTAGCATGACTTATCCGTATTTTGCAGTAGGCAACTCCGCTATGACGCGTGCAATCATCGCTGATGATCATCCGCTATTTCGTGCCGCTCTTCGGCAAGCACTGACCGAGCCATTAGCTGGACAAATTGAAGAGGCTGCGAGTTTTCAGCAGTTGCTCGAAACGCTCGACGCAGAACCTGCAATTGAGTTGGTGTTATTGGACTTATCGATGCCTGGAAATCGAGGCTTAGCAGGTCTGACTCTGTTGCGTAGCCAATATCCAGATATCTTGGTAGTGATTGTCTCCGCAAATGAGAATACCCGCGTGATTCGGCAAGCGATGGCCTTTGGTGCGAGTGCTTATATTCCTAAATCAATGCCATTATCTGAACTGCAGCGTGCAATCGAGGTTGTTCTGAATGGCGAAACTTGGTTACCTGAGCACTTGCTTACTAGTCTCGACGGCGCAGATGACGAAGCGCATGATTTTGCCCAGCGACTTGAGCAGTTAACGCCACAGCAATACAAAGTACTCGAGTGTCTCGCTGATGGGATGTTAAATAAACAGATTGCCTATCAGCTGAATGTTCAAGAGACCACCATCAAGCAGCACGTATCAGCTATCTTGCGCAAATTAAATGTGCTGAACCGGACTCAGGCAGGAGTCGTCTTCAAGCAAATGTTGAGTGATACTGATTCAACGCAGTAATCTCTTCAATAAGCGCATCAAGGCCGCCGTTTTGAGTGGCTTCGGCATGAAGCTGGCACGCTCGGCAATAGCTTGTTCGCGCAGCACTTCATCCGGGTCAGCTGAATTTAATAGAGCCGGTAAATCCGGGCAATTAAGCTGTTGCCGAAGCCATATTAAGACTTCAATACCGGTGTCTCCGTCGTCTAGATGGTAATCCAAAATCACTAGGCTTGGTGGTTGCGAGGCGGGAGTAAGCGGCAGATCTTGACGCTTTTTAGCTGTAACGACGTGTGCTCCCCAATCGCTCAGTAGTTGTTCCATAGCAAGTAGCACGCGCTGGTCATTATCGACCACCCAAAGCGTTTGTCCTTGCAGAAATTTGGGCGAGGATAAAGCTGCTATTTGTGGTTCTGATGAGGCGTCTTGCTGCCATCCCACCAGCGGTAACTCAAGCTTAAAGGTTGTTCCCTGTCCCTGTTTAGACTCTAATTCAAGTGGCATTTCGAGCAGTCTGCACATGCGTTCAACAATCGCGAGTCCTAACCCAATACCAGGGTTCTCATGATCATTTTCGAGTTGATGGAATTCGCGAAAAATATCGGCTTGCTGATCAGCAGGAATGCCGCGACCAGTGTCTTTAATTGCAATAGCTAAGCTGGTGTCGGTGGCTGCAAAAGTAATTTCGACATGACCTCTCTCAGTGTAACGAACCGCGTTAGAGAGCAAGTTCTGGATCACGCGTGAGAGCAAGCGCCGGTCACTTGAGACAATTGCGTTTGTCGGCGTATATCTGAGTTCAAGCCCCTTGTTGTTTGCGATGATAGCTTGTCCGGCAACCAGTGGTCGAAGCACCTCATCGATGGCAATCTGCTGCCGATTCACCTGTAAATTCCCTGCCTCGAGTCGAGTCATATCCAGCAGCTGGGTCAAGAGTTCTTCGGCGTTAGTTAAGGCCTGTTGAATTTGTTGGGCAAGTTGTGCCGGTTCAGCATCGACACGTTTTAATAGCATTTCACAGAATAAAGTTGCGGCATTAAACGGTTGCATAAGGTCGTGACTGACCGCAGCAAAAAACCGAGTTTTACTCCGGTGAGCTTGCTCTTCTGCTTGCTTGGCCAGCAGTAATTCTGCGGTGCGTTCATCAACCCGCTGTTCAAGCTGCAGATTAATCGTTTCGAGCTGGCGCTGCGCTGCGACCAATTCGGTAATATCGGTATAAGTGGTGACAAAGCCGCCATCAGGCATCGGTGAGCCCTGTAACTCGATCACTTGATCACCTTGCTGGCGCTGGTAACGGTAGGCGCTACCCGCCTTTAAATAGTTAAGCCGCTTGTCGACTTCAGCATCGAGGTCGTCGCTATCGGTATTACCGAATAATCCTCGTTCAGCGTTGTAACGCAATAACTCGGCGACCGGCATCCCTGCTTGCAGAAAGCCAGGTGGGTATTGAAATACTTCAATATAACGGTGGTTCCAGGCGACCAGTTTAAGATCTTGGTCAACCACACTGATACCCTGCGGGATGTTTTCCACGGAGGCCTGCAGCAGTTCACGGTTAAATTTATAAAGCTGTGATGCTTGCGTCGCCCAACTCACCGCCTGTGCGATCGGGACGCCTGTTTGTTGAGTGATAGCCGTGAGTAAAATTCGGCTCGCCGCACTTCCAATCACAGCCGCAAGTTCCCGTTCAATGCGCGCCAGAAGATTTTTGGGAACCCATTCGTCGGCCGCCGAAAGGGTGAGATCGGTTTGCAGTTTTTGACTTAGGCGGTCGATTTCAACTGAGTCAAAAATACGGTTAAGGACCTGGCGTAAGCGGCCCCAGCTAATATTTTGTTGAGGGTCGATATCCACCTGACTGCTGTAGGGTTCGTAAAATAAATGCCCTTGAGTTCGCTCTGTACTGCTTGCTTTGAACAGCAATGAGCCGACGATAAAAAGCAGTAGGTTGAGCGCTAAACTGAGAAGGATGCCATCACTCATTGCAACATCCGATAAGCCCCGTTGCCCCGGTAAACTCGGCCAAAGCAGTAACGCAAACCAAAGCACAGTACCAATCCCTAAACCAGCGATGGCTCCAGCTCTGTTGGCGCGGCGCCACACCAATCCACCAAGCAGGGGCGGAGCTAATTGGGCGAGTAACGCGAGTGATAACAAGCCAGCATTAACAAGGGGAAGATTCGCCTCGGTTAGTTTGTGAAACCCAAATGCGAGGAGCATGATGATGACGATGGTGCCACGCCGAATACCCAGTACCTTAGCCGGACTGAAGGTTAGTTTGCGCAGGCGTTTTTGGGTCAACTTCAACCACAGCGGCATGACGACATCGTTCGACATCATGATGCTCAGTGCGAGCGTCGCAATGATCACCATGCTGGTTGCTGACGCAAGCCCGCCAACAAATGCGACCATGGTCATTTCGAGGCTGCCGGTTTGTTGCAGCAGTGCCAGCATAAAGGTGTCACTGGTGGCTGCGGCTGGTACTAATAGCATGCCGGCGAGGGCTATCGGCAAAATGAATAAATTGATGGCAAATAAATAAAGCGGGAAGGCCCAGCGTGCCGTCCGTAATTCTTCAGGATCGGTATTTTCGATATAGGACACTTGGAACTGTCGAGGCAAGCAAAACATCGAGATAGCACCGAGCAAGACATGGGTGACATAGACGTAGCTGCCGTTGGCTTGACCGCGCAGTAAATCTTGGGTGACCTCCGCTGTTGCCGCTTGCAAAACGATGTCGCTGATCCCGTCGAAGACACCATAGGTGACATATACACCGACCGCGAGGAATGCGACAAGTTTGACCACAGATTCAAATGCGACTGCATCCATCAAGCCGTTATGCTGTTCTGCTAGGCTTAATCTGCGGGTTCCAAATAAAATAGCAAAGCCCATCATCGCCAGTGCAACCAGTCCGGCGAGATCTCCAAACCAGGGTAAAGCCACCGTATCGAGTTGAGTTGCTGCGCCAAAACTTGCCGTAACGGCGCGCAATTGCAGCGCGATATAGGGAACGATGCCAATCAATGCAATCAGGCTAACGACCATCGCTAGACCAGAAGTTTTGCCAAAGCGGCTACCAATGACATCAGCAATTGAGGTGAAGTTTTGTTGTTTACAGGTCGTCAGTAGGCGCAATTGAATACGATGGGCAAAGAGGAATACCGCGATAGCGCCCAGATAAGTTGGGGCCATTGCCCAACCGTAATGAGCAGACTGCGTGATGGTGCCGTAAAAGGCCCACGTGGTGCAGTGAATCCCTTGCGCTAAGGCATAACGATAGGGACGAATCTGGTTAGCGGGTTTGCGCTCGCCACGATACGCTATGCTGTAGAGCAAGGCGATGTAGCTAATCGCCAATAAAATCGCGACGGTTGTGCTTAGCATACAGAACAAAACTCCTGCATTGGTCGCATCGCGACTTCATTTGATAGCGAAGACATCGGCTAACACTCCCTATTTATGAATATTTTCGTTAGAATGCTCGACAGTCAGAAAAAGCGATGGTTGGCACTTGCATAATCTAAAAACAGCCCCATCTCTGAACAATTACATCACTTTAACTGTGTTTTGAATGAATAACTACTAAGGGGACACACATGGACTTTTTAATCTCAACTGCATACGCGCAAGATGGTACGGCGCAACAAGGTGGTGGCATGGAACTGATCTTCATGCTGGTGATGTTCGGTTTAATTTTTTACTTCATGATCTATCGCCCACAAGCAAAGCGCGTAAAACAGCATAAAGAGTTGGTTGCCAGCATCGCTAAAGGGGATGAAGTTCTTATGAACGGTGGAATTGTTGGCCGCATCAGCAAAATTAGTGAAGAAAAAGACTTCATGGTAATTAGCCTTGCTGAAGGTGTTGAGATTACCGTTCAAAAAGCTGCGGTGACTGCAGTTTTACCTAAAGGTACGATGAAATCTCTGTAATTGAGAGATTAAGGAACGACCGTGTTAAATAAGTTTCCGCTCTGGAAAAACCTGATGGTCATTGTCATTTTGGCAGTGGCCGCAGTATATGCCTTGCCAAACCTTTATGGTGAAGACTACGCGATACAAGTCTCGCCAACCCGAACCGCCGTAGTCGACATGACGACGCTCGGTGAAGTTGAAGACGTTTTGGCAGAGCAAAATATTGTGCCTAAGTCGGTGACCCTAGAAGATCAACAACTCTTGGTTCGGGTCAACTCTGACCGCGAGCAATTACAAGCTCGAGATGCCATTTTACGTGCCCTTGGTACCGATTATATCGTTGCTTTAAACCTTGCTCCTGCGACCCCTGAATGGTTACAGAGTCTGGGTGCTTCACCGATGAAGCTAGGTCTTGATTTGCGTGGTGGGGTTCACTTCTTAATGGAAGTGGATATGGGCGAAGCCATGCGCAAAATTCAAGATCAAATGCGTGATACGGTGCGAACCGATTTGCGTGAAGAGCGGATTCGCTATCGCAGCGTGAATCGGATGGGGAATGATGTGGTCATTACCGCCCGTAGCGCTGAAGATTTTGAGGCAGCATTAGATTTTATTGATGGACGTTATCAGGGCTTCGAAATTATTGAAGATGAGACTGACCTCAGTCTTACCTTGCGGATGACCGAAGATAAAATCAAAGAAACGCAAGATTATGCGATCTCGCAAAACGTCACCATTTTGCGTAATCGGGTTAACGAACTCGGGGTTGCAGAGCCAGTCGTTCAACGTCAAGGTGCTGAGCGGATTGTGGTGCAACTCCCTGGTGTGCAAGATACTGCGCGCGCTAAAGAGATTCTTGGGGCGACCGCAACGCTCGAATTTCGTATGGTAGACCAAGAGAACAGTCTGCGTGATGCAGAACTCGGACGCGTGCCATTTGGCAGTGAGCTATACCCTAATCGCAACGGTGGCAATATTCTACTGAAAGAAGATGTCATTCTTACCGGTGACCACATTGTTAACGCCAATAGTGGAATGGATGAAAATAACCGTCCGCAAGTAAGTATCACTCTTGATGGTGCGGGCGGAGACAAAATGTCAATCGCTACGCGGGATAACATTGGTAAGCCAATGGCGACCTTATTTATCGAGTTCAAAGCAACGGGTGAGCGTGACCAAAATGGCAAGATCGTGTTTGAGCGGCGTGCCGAGGTCATCAACGTTGCCACGATTCAAGGCCGTTTCGGTAGTAGTTTTCGGATTACCGGTATTGACTCGATGCAAGAGGCGCAAAACCTCTCTTTGCTACTCCGCGCGGGTGCTCTAATCGCACCGATTCAAATCGTCGAGGAACGCACAGTTGGTCCAAGTCTTGGTCAAGAAAACATTGATATGGGGATGCAAGCGATCATTTGGGGCTTCATCTTAGTGTTAGTGTTCATGGTCGCTTATTACCGGAAGTTTGGTTTGGTTGCGAACACCGCGTTGGCGGCCAACTTAATTTTGATTGTCGGCGTGATGTCGATGATTCCGGGTGCAACCTTAACCTTACCGGGTATGGCAGGGATTGTCTTGACGGTTGGTATGGCGGTCGATGCGAACGTGCTAATTTTTGAACGTATCCGGGAAGAGCTGCGCAATGGACGAAGTCCACAGCAAGCCATTCATCACGGCTACGACAGCGCACTCTCGACCATTGCAGATGCCAATATCACCACTTTGATTGCAGCCGTGATTTTGTTCGCGGTTGGAACCGGTCCAGTGAAAGGCTTTGCGGTGACCTTGGCAATCGGGATTTTGACTTCTATGTTTACCGCAATTATTGGTACTCGCGCAGTGATCAATGCGATTTGGGGTGGCAAACGTATTGATAAGTTATCGGTATAGGGGACCAGCAAATGCGTCAATTAATTAAAACAGATAAAACGATCCCGTTTATGAAGTTTCGCGGGATCAGCTGGATTTTCAGCGGCTTGCTGATCATTGCTTCGATTGTGTCCCTAAGCGTCAACCAATTGAACTGGGGCTTGGACTTTACTGGTGGAACAGTGATCGAAGTGGGTTACCAACAACCAGCGGACCTAGCAGCAGTGCGCAGCACCCTCGATGCACAAGGCTTTGGTGATGCTGTGGTACAAAACTTTGGTACCCAAGAGGACGTGCTCATTCGGTTGGAGCCGCGAGAAGGGGTAAAAGCTGAAGACCTGGGTAATCAAATTCTACAAGCGTTAAACCAACAGGCCGACGGCGGTGTTGAAATGCGCCGCATCGAGTTTGTTGGTCCGCAGGTCGGGGATGAGCTCACTGAGCAAGGTGGGCTTGCGATGTTGGTTGCTCTCATTTGTATTTTGATTTACATCGCCATCCGCTTTGAGTATCGCTTAGCACTCGGTGCTGTTGGCGCGCTCGCTCATGACGTTATCATTACGCTTGGCTTGTTTTCGTTTCTCGGTCTTGAGTTTGACCTCACTGTGCTCGCGGCGTTGCTAGCCGTGATTGGTTACTCAATTAACGATACCGTGGTGGTGTGTGACCGCATTCGAGAAAACTTTCGCAAGTTCCGTAAGGGCTCAAGTGAAGAGATTATCAATGGTGCGATAACCGATACGATGAGTCGGACCGTGATCACGTCATTAACCACAGTACTCGTGTTATTTGCCCTGTTCTTCTTAGGCGGTCAGCTGATTCACGGTTTTGCGACAGCATTATTGTTCGGGGTGTTCATCGGAACTTACTCGTCGATTTATGTCGCAAGCTCATTAGCCTTTAAACTGGGTATTAGTCGAGAAGACCTAATGCCTCCAGAAGTTGAGAAAGAAGGTGAAGACTTAGAGCCGATGCTTTAAGTCTTTAGCGAAGGAGAAAAACGATGTTAGTTGTGATATCCCCAGCGAAGAACCTCGATTATGAGAGCGAGCTGCCAACTCAAGAATATAGTCAACCACGCTTACTTGAGCAGGCCGAGGAGCTTGTCGATCGTTGTCGTAGCTTATCCCCACAAGATTTATCCAGCTTGATGTCGATAAGTGACAAATTAGCAGGTTTAAATGCCGCCCGTTTCGCTGAGTGGAAAACTCCTTTCACCTTAGATAATGCGCGCCAAGCGATTTACGCGTTCGATGGCGATGTTTACACCGGACTAGCGGCTGAAAGCCTTGATGAACAAGCAATTTCATATGCTCAGGAACATTTACGCATTTTGTCGGGTCTATACGGAGTATTGAAGCCGCTCGATTTGATGCAGGCTTATCGGTTAGAGATGGGGACTAAGCTTGATACCGCCCGTGGCAAGAACCTTTATGAATTTTGGGGCGACCTTATTACCGATACCCTTAACGAAGATCTTGCTGCGCTTGATAGCAAGATTCTCGTGAACCTCGCATCGAACGAGTATTTTTCAAGCGTACAGAAAAAGCGATTGAAGGCTGATGTCATCACCCCAGTCTTCAAGGATGAGAAAAACGGACAATATAAAGTAATCAGTTTTTGGGCAAAGAAAGCGCGCGGCATGATGGCGCGTTTCATTGTGACCGAACAGCCAAAAACATTACAGGACTTGCGCCAGTTTAGCGCCGGTGGGTATCGCTTTAATGCCGATGCGTCGAGCGAGTCTGAATTAGTGTTTTATCGTTCAGAGCGCGACCAATAAGCTGATTATTGAGGAGCTTACATGCCAACAGATTCGGCCCAGCAGCAACCGGAACAATCGCCTCATTACGGCAAGATTATTGTTAGCTTGATCGTGGTGATCGTCATTGCGATCGCGATAATTGCCTGGTTATGGACGCAAAACCAGTCCAACTCGGAGTCTGCGCCTAGCGCACCAGTGCCGGTCGCGACCGAGGTACAAGAGCCTGAAGTGAAGATTGAGCCTGCGCCAGAGCCAACGCCTATCGAAACCGTCGAACTTGAACCTGAGCCAGAACCGACCCCGAGTGAGCCGGTCGTCGAGTCGATTGAGCAGCCACTGCCTGCGATGGCTGAGAGTAATGCTGAAATTTTGGCGGAACTGGAGCAGGCGGAACAGAGCATTGCGCCATTAAATAGTGAACAATTGATTCGTGATGGTGTGGTATTTGTTGATAACTTGCGTCGCGGACTCGTGATTCGCGATAAGGCGCTGGTTGAAGGGCCGAAAAATCGTTTCCGAGTGTTAGAGCAGGATAGCAAGCTCTATATCGATCCACGCAGCTATGATCGTTACAACACCTTAGTTGACTGGTTCGTTAGTTTGGATAATCAGATTGTGGTGCAGCTATTTGAACGCTATCAACCATTGCTGAGTGAGGCGCTTGCTGAAATTGGCTATCCTGATGCCGATCCAAAGGAAGTTTTGAACGAAGCGTTCGAGATGGTGCTTGCAACTCCCAATGTGGGGACTGTCATTGAGCTGAGTGACGAAACAGTGATGTACAAGTTTGCTGACGAACAACTCGAGGCCCTGCCAGACGCACAAAAGCAAATGTTGCGGATGGGGCCAGATAATATTCGCCGGGTCAAATTGAAAATCGAGGCCTTGCAGTTGGAGTTAAATAAAGCACTATGAGCCAGGATCAAATCCCTGCCCATTTAATTGGTGACTTCCCACTGCGCGGAAATCGATTTAGCCGCTGGGTAGGCCGAGTGGGCTTGCGCCTATTGGGTGGCTGGAAGATTGAAGGGGAACTACCGCAAGTTCGCCAAGCGATCTTACCGGTCGCACCGCATACGTCTAATTGGGACTTTTTTATCGGCGTGTTCGTGATGTTGTCGCTGGGTATTAAGTTATCGTTTTTGGGGAAACATACGATATTTCGATTTCCGGTAAATGGTATTTTGCGTTGGTTAGGTGGGATTCCATTAAACCGAAGCTCCGCGCAAGGTGTCGTGAACCAAATGGTCGCAGAGTTTCAGCAGCGTGATGAATTAATCTTGGCCTTATCGCCCGAAGGAACACGCAAGAAAGTTAAAGAGTGGAAAAAAGGCTTCTTGCACATGGCCAAAGCAGCACAGGTGCCGGTAGTTCCCATTGGTATGGACTTCTCTCGAAACGCTATCGTCATCACTAAACCACTGATGATTAGTGGGGAAATTGATAACGAGTTGGCTCGAGTCAAAGCTGCATTAAAAGATTGTGTTGGTAAAAAGCCAGAATATGCTTAACAGCAGAACTTGTGCTATTATCGCGCCCGATTTAGTTAAAGGATACGCAGATGAACGTCATTGAAGGTGGTATTAACGCCGCAGGCAAAAAGTTTGCCCTAGTGGTGGCTCGCTTTAATCACTTTGTAGTGGATAGCCTCGAACAAGGTGCTATCGATACTTTAGTGCGACTTGGTCAAGTTGATCGTGCCGATATCACTGTGGTCAAGGTTCCAGGCGCATACGAAATTCCATTGGCCGTGCAGAAGCTTGCCGCGACCGGCGACTATGCAGCGGTGATTGCTCTTGGAGCTGTGATTCGTGGAGCAACTCCTCATTTTGATTTTGTTGCAGGAGAGTGCAATAGCGGTTTGACCCGCGTCGGCTTGGAATACGGCATCCCTGTGGCAAATGGTGTGATCACCACTGAAACCATCGAGCAAGCGATCGAGCGCAGTGGCACGAAAGCCGGTAATAAAGGCGGTGAAGCAGCAATGACAGCGCTTGAGATGGTTAATCTGTTGGCCAAGATTTAGGGATTATACTGATGAAACCAGCCGCTCGGCGGAAAGCCCGCAAACTTGCTGTGCAAGCGATATACTCTTGGCAGCTGTCACAAAATAGCATGACAGATATCGAAGCACAGTTTCTTACCGATAACGATACCAGCAAAATCGACGTCGATTATTTTCTAGCGCTGGTCCGAGGCGTCGCTCAGCAAGCCGTAAGCTTAGATCAAGCCATGGAACCTTATCTTGATCGTCCGATTAAAGACTTGGACCAGGTTGAGCGTGCGGTATTGCGATTAGCCTGTTTCGAGTTGCGCGAGCGCCTCGATGTTCCCTACAAAGTCGCGATCAACGAAGCCATCGAGTTGGCGAAGTCATTTGGCGCAGACGATAGTCATCGTTTTGTGAACGGTGTTCTTGATAAAGCCATCGACGCACTACGACCTGCTCGGCAATAGTATGTTATGGCCACTGGCGAATTTGAGCTAATCGACAACTATTTTACTCATCGCTTACCCGAGCGCGACGATGTCATCATCGGTATCGGTGATGATGGCGCCGTGCTCGATGTGCCGGCCGGATTTCAACTGGTCGTTGTTACCGATACCCTAGTTGAGAATGTCCACTTTGATCGGCAAACCTCAGCTCGAGCGCTTGGCCACAAAGCGGTCGCTGTTAATCTCAGTGACCTTGCCGCAATGGGGGCTGAACCCACTTGGATTAGCTTGGCGCTGACGTTACCGCACTCAGATGATGAGTGGTTAAATTCTTTCAGCCACGGGCTCCGCGAAATCTGCGACTATTTTAATTGCCAATTAGTCGGTGGCGATACCACCCGCGGACCATTGACTATCACAGTGACGGCTCATGGGGTGGTCCCAAAAGGTAAGGCGATTCAGCGTCGCGGCGCGAAGCCCGGTGATTGGTTGTATGTCAGCCATAGTTTAGGCGATGCGGGTCTGGCACTCGCCAGCCAAAAGCATCAGGTTAATATAAGTTCCGAACACTTCCGCCAAGTCAGCGAGCGTTTGCACTTTCCAACCCCTCGGGTAGCGCTTGGTCAAGCCCTGCGTGATGTTGCTAGCAGTGCGATTGATATCTCCGATGGCTTGCTGGCAGACTTAGGGCATATTCTCCGCGCTTCTCAGGTGGGGGCGGTGATAAGTCTTGAGGAAATACCCTTAAGTTTGGCGATGACCGAGAGTGTGTCGCAAGAGCAGGCGTTGCGCTACGCTTTAACAAGTGGCGATGATTATGAGCTATGTTTCACAGTCTCTGAGGATCAGCGCGGTGTGTTCGACACCAAACTTGCCACACTTGGGTGTAAACCCGTTTGCATTGGGCGAATTACCGGACAAGCAGAAAAAATTGAATTAAAACTTGCCGGTGAACCCTGGCAATTCGAACTACCGCAAACAGGCTACCAACACTTCCGCGAGCCACTCGAGGCATCATGAAAGTGAACTCTGTGCCGGTAACATTGCTCCTTAACCCGATTCATTTCTTGAGTTTAGGGATGGGCTCAGGCTTGCTCCCAAAAGCGCCAGGAACCTGGGGAACACTGCTTGCGATCCCGCTCACTTGGTTACTCGCAGTCAATCTATCGAGCTCCATTTATGGGGTAGTCATGGTCTTTGCTGCGGCTCTTGGAGTATGGTTTTGTGCGCACACAGCAAAGCGACTTGGCGTGCATGATCATCCTGCTATCGTCTGGGATGAAATTTGTGGCTATGGGCTGATTTTTATCTGGGTAGAACCTTCTTTATTGACCGCTTCGATAGGGTTCGCACTGTTCCGTTGGCTAGATATTCAAAAGCCATGGGTGATTGGTTGGTGTGACCGGAAGCTGACCGGTGGCTTAGGGATTATGGCCGACGATCTCGTCGCCGGCCTCGTCGCGGGTGGGGTGTTATTGGGTTTGCAGGAAACTCTCGATTTGTTGCTGTAAGCCGGCGGCATCCAGTTTGAGCTCAGCGCGGATTTCGTCCTGCGTACCATGTTTGATAAATTCATCGGGTAACCCACAACGCAGTACAGGCTTGCTGATGTTATGCTCGGCTAAATACTCCAAGACCGCGCTGCCCGCACCCCCTGCAACCACATTATCTTCAACCGTCACCAAGATATCGTGTTGCGCAGCCAATGCTTCGATGAGTGCACCATCAAGTGGTTTAACGAAGCGCATATCAGCAACCGTCGCATCAAGTGCTTCAGCGCAAGGCATGACATCTGCCAAGCAAGTGCCAAAACTTAATATGGCAATATTCTGCCCGTCTCGAATCATGCGACCTTTACCGATTTCTAGTCGCTGCGGATTTTCATCCATAGTGACGCCAACCCCATTACCACGTGGATACCGGACCGCCACAGGTTGATCCGCTAAGTGTCCGGTATACAACATATTGCGGCATTCATTTTCATCAGCCGGAGCCATCACAACCATATTCGGAATGCAGCGTAAATAGGATAAATCAAACGCGCCTTGATGCGTTGGTCCGTCGGCACCGACAATACCGGCCCGATCAATGGCAAATAAGACGGGTAAATTCTGCAGCGCAACATCGTGAATCAGTTGATCGTAGGCGCGCTGCAAGAAAGTGGAATAGATCGCAACGACCGGATTGTAACCTCCAATTGCCAAACCGGCAGCGAAGGTGACTGCATGTTGCTCAGCAATCGCGACATCAAAGTATTGTTGCGGATAGCGCTGGGAAAACTCAACCATACCTGAGCCTTCGCGCATGGCAGGTGTCACCGCCATCAACTTGTCATCGCGCGCGGCCATTTCACAGAGCCAATCGCCAAAAACTTTGGAGTAGGATGGGGTGGCAGCCTTTTTACTCGGTAATGAGGTGGTGTTCGGATCAAACTTCGGAACCCCGTGATAACCGATGGGGTCTTGCTCTGCAGGAGTATAACCTTTGCCTTTGCGGGTCACCACATGCAG
This sequence comes from Pseudidiomarina taiwanensis, assembly GCF_003987435.1. Taxonomy (GTDB): domain Bacteria; phylum Pseudomonadota; class Gammaproteobacteria; order Enterobacterales; family Alteromonadaceae; genus Pseudidiomarina; species Pseudidiomarina taiwanensis. The sequence continues at coordinate 117,586 of NZ_PIQG01000005.1, forward strand.
AAATTGAGGGCCACTTAGGTTGCGCATATTGGTTAAGGTTTCAACCAGTAAGTTGACATCGTGGCCATCAATCGGACCAATATAATTGAACCCTAACTCTTCAAAAATAGTCCCCGGAGCAACCATTCCTTTCATATGCTCTTCGGCCCGACTCGCAAGGTTTTGGATGCTTGGGACCCCTTGTAATAAGCGCTTACCGCGTTCACGCAAGGTGGTATAAACCTTGCCTGACATAAGTTTAGCAAGGTGATTATTCAAGGCGCCGACATTCTCGGAAATCGACATGTCGTTATCATTCAGAATGACCAGCATGTTGGGTTTAATATCACCCGCATGATTCAGTGCCTCGAACGCCATCCCAGCAGTCATTGCACCATCGCCGATAATGGCAACAACCTTGCGTGGTTCAGCCTCGTGTTGGGCTGCAATCGCCATTCCTAAAGCCGCGCTAATGGAGGTGCTGCTGTGCCCCACAGAGAGAGTGTCATACTGGCTCTCAGGGCGCCAAGGGAAAGGATGCAAACCGTCTTTTTGGCGAATCGTATGCAACTGGTCTTTACGGCCAGTTAAAATTTTATGCGGGTACGCTTGATGACCCACGTCCCAAACTAACTGGTCGACGGGAGTTTGGTATACATAATGCAACGCAACGGTAAGCTCGACGGTGCCAAGCCCTGAGGCTAAATGGCCACTACTTTGGCTAACCGATCGTAAGAGAAACTCACGGACCTCGGCGCACACTTGTGGCAGTTGGGTGGTCGATAATTTACGCAAGTCCGCTGGGAGGTTAATCCCATCGAGTAAAGGAAATTGCGTACCGCTTAATCGCGTTGATTCTGTCATATCTTAATGCTTCCGGGTCAGCAATACTTCAGCAAAAGCTTCCAAGGTATCGGTATTGTAAGGGATTCTCGCTAGCGCATGAAGTGCTTTATGATGAAGTTGTTCGAGCCTTTGTTGGGCGCCATCAAGCCCAAGCAATCTTACATAAGTCGCTTTGTTTGCTTCAATATCGCTCCCTTGCGGCTTACCTAAGGTGGCCGTTGTTGCCGTAACATCGAGGATATCATCTTGGACCTGAAAGGCTAAACCAAGGTGGGCGGCAAACTCATCAAAGTCAGCGGCCCAATTTTGGGCGTCGTCATTACCGCAAATCACGCCAATATTAACTGCTGCGCGAATCAAAGCTCCGGTTTTATAATTATGTACTTGCTGTAAATCATGCTCAGTGAGGTCATGACCGGTGGCAACCAGGTCCAATGCCTGACCACCGCACATACCGCGATCACCCGTTGCTAAAGCGAGCGTCCGGGTGACTTGCACGATTTGGTTTGGGCTGAGTTTAAGGTGTTCATCTGAAAGCAGTTCGAAGGCCAATGTATGCAGGGCATCGCCGGCTAAAATAGCGGTCGCCTCATCAAATTCGACATGGCAGGTAGGCTGACCTCGACGCAAAGCATCATCATCCATCGCCGGCAAGTCATCATGCACTAAGGAGAATGTATGAATACACTCGAGTGCTGCAGCAACTTGCAATAGGTCGTCCTCATCAGCACCACAGATTTTACCTGTCGCCAAGGTCAGGAACGGCCGAACACGTTTGCCGCCAAGCAGCAAAGCGTGTTTCATCGCCGCATGCAAGCGCATAGAGGGGCCGTGGCGCTGCTCTAAAATCGCGGTTAATTGCTGATTAATACGCGCTTGTGCCGCAGCAAGGTATGAATCAATACTCACTCTAAACCTTCACTTTTACTCATTTCGACGAGTTGCTCAGTGCCATTTTGCTGGAGCAATTGAGTTACTTTTTGCTCCGCTTGTTGCAATTTTTCTTGACTGATTCTGGACAGCTTAATGGCTTGCTCAAACTTTTGTAGGGCTTGCTCTAGCGGTAACTCACCTTGTTCGAGTTCGCTTACGATCGTTTCAAGTTGCTGCATCGCAGCCTCAAAACTCAATTCAGTTTGTTCTGATTTGGACATAGCCACTGACCTTATTTGCCTTTGCTCTAGTTTCAAGTCGGATAATTAGGCTATCATAACCTCTCACTTATCCGGCGCAATGGTATTTTATCGCATAGTGCCAACAGCAGACGCATTGAGGAGTATATGTCGCAGCCACCATCAATGAACATACGGAAATGGTCACAACGCGCGTTTATATTGTTGTTGGTTGGTTTAACGATAGCGTTTGTTGCACAGGTCGATCAAAACCAAGTGCCACGTATTGAACACCTCGATAAACTCGTTCACTTTGGCGCATTTTTCTTGCTTGCCTGGACCTTCCATCAAGGTTTCGCCACACCATGGTGGTTGGCTTTGCTGTGCCTTGGGGCCTATGCTGTGCTGATTGAGTGGATTCAAAGTACGTTGCCCTACCGTTCCGCCAGCTTAGGTGATTTCATTGCCGATGGACTCGGTGTACTGAGCTATTTTCTCGTTGCTTATTGTTGTCAGCAATGGCGACAACGCCGCAGTGCATCCTAAGGTTACTTTTTAGCTTTCTTCTTTTTAGCCTTTTTCTTCGCCTTTTTGACGCTATCAGGGAATTTGTACTGGGGGCGCAAATCGTCGAATACGCGCCGTTCAATCTTGCTATTCTGGTAACGCTGAATCCGTCCCAAAAGCTGCGCATCATGTGCTTCGACGATGCTCACAGCGAGTCCTGTTTTGCCCGCACGACCGGTGCGACCAATCCGATGCAGATAAATATCCGCCTGCTTGGGTAGGTCAAAGTTTACGACTAATTCAATATCTTCGATATCAAGACCTCTGGCAGCAACATCAGTCGCGACTAAGAGGGTGTCTTTAAAATGTTCTGCGCGACCTAAAATGCGTTGCCGCTCGTCTTGTGGCATATCACCGCGGAGCATCAAGGTCTTTAAACCAGCCCGTTGTAATTCTGCGACCACCATGTCGACGCGCTCGCGCGTGCGCACAAAAATTATTTTTCGGCCGTGATGGGTGCTGACTAAACGCAGCAGCAGTTGGACCTTGTGCTGATAGGTGTCGGCTTGATACCAACGCTGCAGGATCTTGCCTTTTTCGCGCTTGGGTGGCTCAACATCAACCTGCTCAGGTTCAGTCAGAATTTGTTGGCTGAACTTGGTGACTCCCGGACTTTGTAACGTTGCACTAAATAACATGCGTTGCTGTAACGCTGGCATTTCGAGCAGTAATTGCTGAACGGTTGGTGCAAAGCCCATATCAAGCATACGATCGGCTTCATCGATGATGAGCCACTCGACCTGCTCGAGTGAGCATTGCTCAGCACCTAATAAGTCGAGTAATCGGCCAGGTGTGGCAACTAAAATATCGGTATTTTCCTCAAGTTGATTGACCTGGCTACCGTAGTTGACGCCACCGGTGATGAGCACAGTGGTTAAATCAGTATTCTCACCGAAAGCCTCGGCCTGTTCTGCGATTTGCTGGGCAAGTTCGCGGGTTGGCGCTAGAATTAATATTCGTGCTTTACCGGTGCCTTTGCGTGGGTAATCGAGCAAATGTTGCAAGGCAGGCAACAAAAAAGCGAGTGTCTTGCCGGTACCTGTCGGCGAGCTGACCAGCATATCGCGACCTTCAAGCGCTGTTGGAATGACCGCTTGCTGGACTTTGGCGGGCTTATTTAGCTCCGCAGCCAAGAGGACTTCAATGAGTTCGGCGTCCAGTTCTAGTTCATCCCAATCTGGTGTCATGCGGCTTTCCTGTGGTAACGAGGCAGTTGATGAGTTTTCAATTTCGAGAATTTTACCTTAAAGACGACAACTGTGCGATGAAAGTTAGCACAGATGCCATTTTATTGGGGAGTTGGGTCGCACTACCGAGTACCGATGCACCTCTGAGGTGTCTCGATCTTGGTACCGGGAGTGGTATTTTGGCATTGATGTTGGCGCAGCGGCAGGCCCAGCAATTGCGCCCGTTTATGATCGATGCGCTAGAGCTTGAGCACACCGCTTATCAAGATGCACAAGAGAATGTCGCTGATTCGGTTTGGGCTGAACATATTCATGTATATCAAACGGATGTGCGGCAATGGCAGGGTGGACCGTATCAGCTGTTAATCAGTAATCCACCTTACTTCAACCAGTCGCTGCGTGCTTCTCACAGCGCTCGAGCTGTGGCGCGACAAGGACAAAATGAAAACATAGAAGCTTGGCTTGATATCGCCCAAGCATGGCTTGAGCCAACCGGGCGCTACAATTTAATGTTACCGCGAGCCTTGATTACGGATGCAAAGATTATGCAGTGGCGGCAATTGGGGTGGTATTTGACGCGTCATTGCCAGGTTCGAAGTCAGCCCAATAAAAGTCCCTATTTGAGCTTGCTAGAGTTAGCGCGGCAGCCTGTCGAGGCATGTGAACAGACAGAGTTAGAAATCTTTGCTAGGGGCGAATCACGAGCATATTCGGCCGCTTTTAAAAAGCTCACGGCCGACTTTTACCTAGCCGGCCGTGAGTGGGATAAGGCTTTAAGCGAGTCTCAGTGACTTAAGCCAAGTACCTGTTTGCCTTGAATAAAAGTAATATCAACTGGGATATCCGCCGCACCGAGTCGGTCAAGGTCAGCTTGAAGTTGCGGGCTAACATTGCCCATTTCTTCAAACAATTCCGTTACTCCCAGATAATCACCGTCCCCTTGTAAGGTTAAAATTTTCTCACTGAGACTGTTCATTGCCGTGCGCATGGCATCCATATTCACAGCATATTGCCCCTGCTCATTGCGAGTGAAGGCTCCGGCCTGCTCAAAATAGTTAAAGCGGATCATATTGGCTTTACCGTGAGCACTTGACGCGCCGAAGCGTACTGAACGGAAAATTCCTGCCAAGAAGGTGGTGTAATAGTCTTCCAGTTGCCCCTCATCGAGCACGCCTTGTTCGAGTAGCTGCGTCACCATATACAAGCCAAGAATATCGGCCTTGCCTTCTTCAAGTGGCGAAGCATGCTCTTTTAGCGCTTCGCGCACCGTGCCATCACCGCTTACCAGGTTCTTAATCCCTAACCCATGCGCAACTTCGTGAAACATGGTATTGGCGAAAAAGGCATCAAAAGTGATGTGCTTGCGTTGCTCGGGCACAATGAGAATGTCTGCTAATGGCACTAAAATCTCATCAAACTTAGCCCGCATTGCATTTTTAAGCTGCGATCTGCGGGTGCCTTTTTCGAGTTGTACTTGTTCATCGTTGGGTAAGTTTACCGCAATGGTTTTGCTGCCAGCGTTAGAATGACCAGCGTAATACAAGACATCATAAGCATTGAGCTGAGCCTCTGAACCAGGCATTTCGGCTTTATATTCTGGCGCAACCGGCAAGCCTCGCTGTAACTCAGGTAAATATTCTGCGTATTTTGCTAAGCGCTCACTCCAGGCCATGTCTTTCAACAAAACGTAGGCTTCAAAGCCTGCGCGATAACCGTACAACTGGTCTTCATAGGTTTCAATTGGACCGATGATGACATCGATAAGGTTGTCTTTCATATCCATCCAAGCGTAATCAGAGGCTTGGTAGTCATTACTCAAAAATGCATCTGCACGCATTTCTAGGTATCGCGCAAAATCCTTATCTTCCGCCAGCGTGGCAGCTTTACGAAGGAGCTTGGCAGCGGCCTCAAGTTCTGTTGCGTAGACTTGGTTGTAGGGCAAACTGACGAGGTCACCGTTTTGGTCGCGTCGTACCAAGCTGTAAAGATCAACCTTTCCAGGAAAATCCGCCTGCTCAAACTCAGCTTTGGTCATATCTGCGGGATAAAAATTTGCGCCCGCTGGTTTGGCGTCGAAACCTTGTAAAAACGGCGTGTCGTTGTTTAGGCGATCCCATGGGCCGTAGTTGATCGCAGCAAACGCTCGAACCTTTGGATCACTAATTCGCTGCAGAAAATCATCCGCATGCGCTCCAAAAGCTTGCTGCCAAAACAGCTTATCCATAATTTCTGCTGCATCGATCAGATGGCTCAGCAATTGCCGTTGGTTTTCTGACAGTGCAGAAAGATCAGCGCTGAGCTCCACCGGTTGATAAATATCAAGACGTGCCTCTGCGCCCTCTACCAACTGTAGAGGTTCCGGCTGAGTTGCTTCAGGGGCAGGGGAACAGGCCGTTAAACTAAGCATAATAGCCGCTGCGACGGCACCTGTCGTCAGTTGCTTAAATTGGGAAGTCGGTAACTTGAACATCTCTCATCCTTACTCAAAAAGTTGATGAAGTGCGGGAAACAATTGAGAAAATTCACCGCTTAATAGCGCAAAATCGGCATCGATTTTATCAGCGTAGCTGGCATCGACCAGTTTGTCTTGGTTTTCTACCAGCAGGTCCGTTGGTTTAAAACGTTTGATCGCAAAGTCATTCTCGAGCACAAACTCTAACTTGTCCGCCCAAATGAGACCGATTTTAGTCGCTTGTTTGCCGTGCTCTAAATGAGTCTTGATTTCTACACCCGCTAAATCGGTTTGCTTGCAGCGCACAATCCCCCCCTCGCTGTCACTATCGCGGAGCTCTAATTCATCGCCAAATTCAAAATCAGCGGCGACTTTGCCGGCTTGTAACCACTCGGTGAAGTATACTTCTGCGGGCTGCTCAGCCAACCAAGGTTTGACCGGTAATGAACCAATTGAACTGCGTAATAAGGCAAGAATATCCTCGGCTCGGCTGGCATTTGCCGCATCGCTCACCACCACCCCTAACGCAGTATTGATTAACAACCAGTAATCACGATACTTGGTGAAGGCCTGCGGTAATAATCGCGCGATAATGTCTTCTTTTAACGATTGCTTCTCTTTCCCAGCGACTTTACGGCCTTGTTCTGCTTCAATCCGCTCAAGATGCTCTTCTAATTCGCTTTGAATGACGGCAGCTGGAAGGACTTTTTCTTCTTTACGGGCGCACATTAGAAGGCTATCACCGATTTTGTGAACAAGAACTTCACTGTCGCGTCCAAACGGAGAGACCCAACCAAAGCTTGCCAGTTCTTGCCGACCACAAGGGGTAAACTGCTGCAGAGTTAAATCATCAGCTAATGTTTCGGGTAGTTTAAATTCGGGGCTAAGCGTATAGACGCGAAGATTGCGGAACCACATAAATATCCTTTAATAAGAGCTATGCTGAGGGGGTAATAAATTCTGCTGGGATAGTGATATCGTAGCGTAAACCTTCACCGGGTTTGCTACTTGGGACAATCTTCCCTGCAAGTTTTTCGGTGACCAAGTTAAACACAACATTCATACCAACGCCAGTACCGCCTTGGCCGGGCTTGCTGGTGTAGTAAAGCGTGAAGAGTTGTTCTAGGCCATTGGCGTCAAGTCCTTTACCATTATCGGCAAAGATGATGTGCAGGCTATTTTGCTGGCGCTCTATACTAAGTTTAATGACGCCACTGCTTTGCCCATCAAATCCATGCAGCACTGCATTATCAATTAAATTGGTCAAAATTTGGGTGTAGGCACCGGCTGGCCCCCGAATAAAGAGCGCCTCAGGGCAACTAAACTGATAACTGATCTTGATCTGTTTATGCCGCGATCGAACCGTGTTCAAAATACTTTCAACGTATGGTTTGAGCTCGAATTCACGGACTGTTTCCGAGCCTTGATCGACCGCAATCTGTTTGAAGCTGGCAATTAGGTCAGAGGCGCGATTCAGGCTTTCCTCGATCATCCGCGCGGCATCGGCACAGACGCTCAGGTAACCTTTTAGCTGAGTTGCGGTCAGCTGCTTGGCCGCCAGAGCCTGTTCAATTTCAGCTGTTTTCTCACCGACTAAACTTGCTGCGGTAATACTGACACTAATCGGATTATTGACCTCATGCGTAATGCCCGGAACCAAGTCACCGAGCGAGGCCATTTTCTCTGAGCCAAGTAATTTCCGTTGTGTTTGTTCCAGCAAGTGAACCGAACTTTGCAAACGCTCATTTGCTTCACGTAGGTCCTGCTCAATTTCTTTACGCTGCTTAATTTCCCGCAACAGCTTTTCCTGACGGGTTTCGAGTTCATCCTTACGCCGTTCAAGGTCAACCAAAACTCGACTTAAACTTGCGGTTTTGCGCGCAACTTGCTCTTGGAGCAAGGCATTTTGACTATCAAGTTGCCGATTCGCCTCGCGATATTTGGCTTCAGAAAGCGTGAGATCGGCCTGATAGTCAGCGAGACTATCGAGTAACTGGTTATAAGCATTTTGCACCATGGAAAATTCGGTATTGGTGCGATCATGGAGTTGTATACGCGATTGCTCTAAGGCATCCAGACGAAAACCACGAATTTGGTTGGTCAGCTCTCGCAATGGTTTACGTAACATCCGATTGAAGGCGAGCGTGAACAGTAAGAGCAGGAAGGTACTCTTCACCAAGGCGTTTGCGAGAATAAAGGCAAGACTTACTTTGAGACGCTCGATAATAACGGTGCGATTGGTAAATAATGAAACATCTCCGACCCGCGTCGACTCACCTGAGAATTCGAAGGCGAGTGGAGAATGATAGCCAAAAATTCCGGCTTGCTCGGGGATTTCGTCGGCATCATTCGTCAGTGACTCGAGTTGTGAGACGCTGGAAACATCGCCGAGTTGCACCACAACTGTGCCTTTATCATCGCGGACTCGCACGCCCGAAATGGAAGGAATTGCGATTAAGCTTTGCGCGAATTCTTCGACTTGATCATAGCGATACTCCCACAGTGAGCGAGCGATAGAGCCACGAAAGCTACTTTGTTGATTGCGCAGCTCTTCTAGCAAAACGGACTTGCTATCATAGTACTCGCCACCGATTTGCACAGCAGTAACGACCACGGTCAACAAAAAGTAGACCGACAGCACTTGAGTCAGCAATGCACGGGAAAGACTTTTAGTGGCCATGAGGTTCCTGTTCGAGATTTATCACAAAGTACTGTATTGACCTATTTTTGACAACCATGGGGCATTGAAAAGGAACAAGGTTGTCATTAACTCTTCACACTCACGTCACGGGACTGTCACATAACCTGCTTAACCTTGGCTCCGTCATTTTAAACTATATGCCCCGTAATGGAGACTGTTATGCAACGCAAAACCCCTCTCGCGCTTAGTGCCGTAGCTCTTGCTTTAGCTTTATCTGGCTGTGGTGGAGATATCAACTTAACCCCGACTTCGATTGACAACTCCGTCGATAACTCAGTGAGCGGTGGTTCTTCAACAACCAATAATTGTGCGTCATATGAAGTATCTGGCACAACTGTTCAAGGCGAGAAAGTTGGTGCAGATTGTATCTACCCTCGTAGTTTCTCGACTCCAGAGAATCCAGTTTTGACTGATATTCGCTTAGTCGAATTGCCAGGCGGGGCTCATATTTTCCCAAATGGTCTCTATATCGGCGAAAATATTGAAGCAACGGCAAGTGTCAATCGTTCAGGTCCTACCTTGACCATTGATGCAGGTGCAGTGCTCGCTTTTGAAGACGGCGACTCGTTTGTCCGTATCGCTCGTGGTGCAGATATCATCGCTGAAGGTAACCGCAACGCTCCGATTATCTTTACTTCAGTACAAGACATCGATGATCAAATCACTAACCCAAATGCTCGTGGTTTGTGGGGTGGTTTAGTCATCAACGGGTTAGGTATCTCGAATAAGTGTGACCAAAACGATTTAGCGAATTGTGTCCTCCAAGGCGAAGGCGGAGCCGGTTTCTACGGTGGTGACGACAACACCGATAGTTCAGGTACTTTACGCTACATCCAGGTGAAATTTGCTGGTTATGAGGTATCGCTCGATAACGAATTGAACGGCATCACCTTCAACACCGTTGGTTCAGGTACCACAGTCGAGTATATCCAAGTTCACAACAACTTAGATGACGGTATTGAATTCTTCGGCGGCGCTGTGAACTTCAAGTATGCCGTTCTTACCGGTAACGATGATGACTCAGTTGATTGGGCTGACGGTTGGCAGGGTAAGGCACAATACATTCTGGTTAAACACGCAGATGACCGTGCTAACCGTGGTATCGAAGCGGATGGTAACAGCGGTAACAATGATGCGCAGCCATACTCAGACCCAATTATTGCAAACTTCACTTCAATTGGTTCATTAACTGCAACCGATGGTTCAGATGAGTCAGAGGGTATCTTGTTACGCCAAGGTACGCGTGGCGCACTCTACAATGTTCTGTTAACGAACCATCGTGGCGAATGTCTCGATCTGAACCAAGCGGCCACAGTGACCAATGCGCAAGCAGGTGACTTGACGATGGAAAACTCGGTCATCGCATGTCAAGAAAACTTTAAAGATGTAACAACCCAAGATTGGTATCAAGGCTTTGCTTCAAATGTCACTCTTGATGACCTTGCCACAGTCATTTCAAGCGGTTACTTCACCGCTGCAACCATCACAGATGCAGGTGGTGCTCCGGTTACCGTTAATCCAAAAACTGACCTAAGCACAGTTGATGCCTTCTTCGATGATGTTGACTTCATCGGTGCGGTCAGCGAATCAGATGACTGGACCAATGGTTGGACTGTTGGTCTGCGCGACTAATTCCTTGGACATATAGAGCACATGGATGTGCAGGACGTTTGAAATTGAATGGCAAGCCAAGGAGCTTCTAATGACCAAGCAGAATTTTTTTAAGCACAGCAAAATCGGTCTCGCGATAAGTTTAGCGCTCGGTAGTTCGGTTGCCCTCGCGCAACAGGCCGCTGACCAGCAAGTTGCTGCGGATGAAGTAATTGAAGAGGTCGTCACCACCGCTACTCGCCTGCAAGGCTCTGCAGCTGCTGTAGTTGAAGAGCGGAAAGCGCAAGCCTTTGTTGCGGATATTCTCGGCGCAGAGCAAATTTCACGGACAGGTGATAGTGATGCCGCTGCAGCGTTACGCCGGGTGACCGGGTTGACCCTTGTCGATGGTAAATTTATTTATGTGCGCGGGTTGGGTGAACGTTATTCGAGTACCCAATTAAATGGTGCGTCGGTACCTTCGCCAGACCCGACTCGAAATGTCATTCCACTTGATATGTTCCCCGCCAGCATCATCGAGAGCATGTCGGTGCAAAAGTCGTACTCGCCAGATATGCCAGCTAATTTCGGTGGCGGTAATGTCGACATTCGAACGGTTTCAATTCCCTCTGAGCAAGTTTTTGATATTTCAATTGGCACAGGTTGGGATTCGAACTTTTCAGATGACGGTTTGACTTATACCGGTGGTGGGGATGATTGGCTCGGTACTGATGACGGCACGCGCTCGCTACCAAATGCAATGCGCGCTGCGTTGGCACGCTATCAAGAGTCGATCAATGTTGCTGATATCGCTAATTTTGATGGCGTTGATGTCGCAACTGCAGCGGCAACTAACCGTGAACTTGCGGCAGCACTAAACACCCAAAACCAAGTCTACAGTACAGGCCTCGAGCCTGACCTCAAAGGCTCTGTCGCTTATGGTGATAGTTATGATCTGAGTGATGACTGGACCTTCGGATTTCTGACGGCTATCGACTACGATAAGAGTTGGTCAAATCATCAGGAGACGGATGTCGTTCTAGGTATCGCCAACGGTGCAGCAACCGTCATTCAGTCTGGTGAAAGTCGCGTCACAGCGCAACAAGTTGAGTTAAGTGGGTTGCTGAATTTCGGCCTTCAATATGGTGATTATCATCGTATTGAAACTTCGACGATATTCCTGCTCAATACTCAAGATCGAGTTGAGCAAGGGGTCGTAGAAACGCCAAATACCATCGCTGATGAGAACTTGAGTTATTTTGATACCGACATCCGCTATGAGTCTCGTGAGCTCTTAACCAAGCAAGTGCGCGGCTCTCACTTCTTTCCTGAATATTGGAATATTGCAGTGGATTGGCAATATGCTGAATCCCGCGCAAACCGGGATGCCCCAGGCGAAGTGTTTTATCGTCAAAACAATGATCGTGACCTTGGCGAAGGGATTGGTAACTTAGCGTTTCAACAAACCCGTACTGCGACGACGTTGCAATTCCAGGAGTTGCAAGATGACGCACAAGACTGGCGCATGGACGTCGAGTTACCGGTCTACCTGAGTGACATGGAAATTTTAGTCAAAGGCGGTGGTCAGGTCTCGAAAAAAGCGCGTTCAAGTTATTCACGGCGCTTCGCGATATCTGCAGAAAGTGTCGATAATGCTGAGCTTGCCAATGTCGGCTACAACGAACTTTTCAGTGATGCCAATATCCTTGATGAAGATTTTGGCTTGCAGTTGTTCGGTGCACCAACGGCACAAGATCCGAACTACTTAGCGGCACAGCAGGTTGAGGCCGGTTACGGTTTAGTCGATATCACCCTCAATCAAGACTGGCGCTTAAGCGGAGGCTTGCGCTGGGAGCAGTATACCCAAGTCGCCGCCCAACTTGATTTGCGCAGTATGAATGTCATCGGTGATGTGACCGAGGCAGGGCGTAAAGAAGACGATATCTACGGTTCGTTAGCACTCACTTACCAGCTTAATGATGAGATGCAGCTGCGGTTCGGTTACGGTAGCACAGTGGTTCGCCCTGATTTACGCGAACTCACTGAAGTTATCTTTGTGGGCCCACTCACCAACTTTAAGGTTCGTGGTAATAGCGCGTTGGCAGTTACCGAGATGGATAACTTTGACGCACGTTGGGAATGGTATTTGCCAGCTGGTGAAAACTACTCAGTCGGTTTGTTCTATAAAGATCTGACCAATCCGATTGAGGCGGTTGAGGCAAAAGGAACCGATTCTGATCGAGTGATCACTTTCTTGAATGGTCAATCAGGCTCGCTGTACGGGGTCGAATTTGAATTTCTGAAAGATTTAACTTCGGTGCGAGATGGCTTGTTCTTTAGTGGTAACTTGACGCTAAGTGATTCTGAAATCAGTATCGCGAATACCGGTAACGTTGAATTGACGAACAACACTCGGCGGATGACCGGTCACTCTCAATATGTAGCGAACCTGCAGCTAGGTTATGACAGTTTAGATGGTGAGCATAGTGCCTCATTAATCTACAACGTTGCGGGCGAGCACATTGCCTTTGCTGGCGTAAAGCAAGGCGAGATAGGGATTGGCGATGCCTTTGAACAACCTTTCCACAGTTTAGACTTTGTCTATACTTGGTATCCAGACTTCAACTCAAAACTGAAATTTAAGGTGCAAAACGTACTCGGTGATGATGTTGACATTGAACAGAATGGACAACTGATTCAAACGCGTACGGTAGGGACCGGATTGAGTTTGGAATATAGCTACAGCTTCTAAGGTTATCCCTTGGTTACCAAGCAAACGGGAGCAGTAGCTCCCGTTTTTTTATCCTGCTAAACTGCCATTATCATAGTTACAGAGATCTGGGGTGTTTATGGAAAGCGTGCAACAACTCCAACAATGGCTTGCGGCACATCCGCAAATGGAAACACTTGCTTATATCGCACTCTTGTTGAGCGGTTCTTGGCTGGCCAATTTTGTCGTTAAGAAAGGGTTACTCCGCGGTGTTTTGAAGATTATGAGCCGCACCCCAGTTGCTCATGATCGGCAGTTAATCGAACGAAATATTATCGCGCGCTTTGCCAATGTCGTACCGGCCTTGGTTATTGGTTACGGTATTGAACATGTGCCAGGCTTGCATGAGTACGTCGCTATTGTCGTCAGTAACGTCACGAAAGCCTTTATCATACTGACCGTTGCACGTGCTATTAGTGGCACTTTAAGCGTTATTAATACCTTCTACGATCGCCAAGAAGATGCCAAAGAGCGCCCGATTAAAGGCTATATTCAAGTCGGTAAAATTGTGATTTATGTGGTTGCGGCAATTCTTGTCGTCGCTGCATTAATTGATAAATCACCGGTCATCCTGCTCTCAGGGTTAGGTGCTATGGCGGCTGTCTTGATGTTAGTCTTCCAAGACACTTTACTGAGCCTTGTCGCAAGCGTACAGATCTCGTCGAATGACATTATTCGGGTCGGCGATTGGGTCGAAATGCCGAACTTAAATGCGGATGGCGATGTGATCGATATTGCACTGCATCAAATCAAAGTTCAAAACTGGGATAAAACCATTACCTTTATCCCGACCAAACGTTTTATTACCGACCCATTCAAAAATTGGCGGGGGATGCAGGAGTCCGGAGGACGACGAATCAAGCGTAGTATTTGGCTTGATCAGCAAAGTATTCACTTTCTAACGGACGAAGAACGTCAGAAGTTGCACCGTTTTCATTTGCTTAAGCCATATTTAACGGCAAAGCAGACAGAGATTGATGAGTGGAACGCACAGCTGCAAGAGGCCGGTAAAGAGCCGGTCAATACGCGTCGTATCACCAATATTGGAACCTTTCGAGCGTATGTGAAAGCTTATTTACAGCATCATCCCCGTATCAATCAACAGATGACTATGCTGGTTCGGCAGTTAAACCCAACTGCTGATGGTTTACCACTTGAGGTTTACTGCTTCACCAATACGGTAGTGTGGGATCAGTATGAATCCATTCAGTCCGATATTTTTGACCATTTGTTTGCGATTCTGCCTGAGTTTGGCTTGCGGGTATTCCAGCACCCAAGCGGGCAAGATATGAAAAGTTTCATATTGCAACAGAACTGACATATAACCATCACTAAGCTGTCATAAAACTGACGTATCTTGCAGCACATTATCCATGTGAACTGCAAGGTATGTTTATGCGATTTGTCCCGCTTTCTATCCTCCTTTGCGGAGTCTTACTGAGTAGCACCAGTGTTGCTCAACAATCTTCCCTAGAGCCCGTTGTTGAAGCCGCTGAGCAGATTAATAGTTCCGCGCGCAGCTCGCAGCTGACCATTGACACGATTGCTGAGACGACTCAAGAGCGACTCCAACAATACAAACAGATCATGCGCCAGATTGACGGCTTGCAGGTTTATACCGAACAGCTCAGTCGGCAAATTCAAAATCAAGAAGCAGAGGCAGATGCACTCAATGCATCAATCGATGAGGTGAGTGTGGTTGAGCGCCAAATCACCCCACTGATGCTACGTATGATTGACTCGCTGGCCAAATTTATCGAGCTAGATGTGCCGTTTTTACCAGAAGAACGGCAGCAACGTGTCAGTCAGCTTCGGGATTTATTAGAGCGGGCTAATGTGGACGTATCTGAGAAGTTCCGGCGGGTGATGGAAGCCTATCAAATTGAGGCCGAATACGGTCGCAATATTGAAGCCTATAACGGCGAAATGCTGATCGATAACGCCTTGCAACAAGTTGAATTCTTACGCGTCGGTCGTTCTGTTTTTCTCTATAAAACCCGTGATGACAGCCGCTTAGCGATTTGGAATCAACAGCAGGGGAGTTGGGAAGAGCTTGGTACTGAGCATTTAATCCATGTCAAAGAAGCCATTCGGATTGCGCGTAAGCAACTGGCTCCTGATTTACTCATGCTTCCTGTGTTCGCGGCTGGAGAGTGATAGTGATGAAAAAGTTAAACTTAATTAACGCGGTGAGCGCATTCGCTTTGCTTGTGACCGTAACTTTATGTAACCCAGTAGCTCAGGCGCAAGAGCCGGTGGATCTCGATCAACTGCTACAACAACTGGAGCAAGGTAAATTTGCCCAATCACAGCAGAATCAGGAACGAGAAGCTCGTTTTCAGGCTCAAGCAGCGCAACAACAGCGGATTTTGCGCGAGGCGATTGCGCAGCGCGATCGATTGGAACAGCAAGCCGCTCGGTTAGAAACTCAATTTGAACAAAACGAAGTGCAATTGGGCAATTTAACCGATGCTTTGACCCAACGCATGGGAAGTTTGCGTGAGTTATTTGGTGTTCTGCAGCAAGTTGCGGGTGACACCAGTAGTCGCTTGCAAAACTCGTTTGTTTCGGTTGAGTATCCGGGCCGTAGTGAGCAACTGGCCAGTTTGGCAGAGAAAATGGGGTCAAGTTCTAAACTCGCTTCTATTGCCGAAATTGAGTCGGTGTGGTTTGCGCTTCAGCGCGAGATGACTGAATCTGGCAAGGTCAGTCGTTTTACCACCGAAGTGACCGAAGCAAATGGCGCAAAAGTTGAGAAAGAGGTCGTTCGAGTCGGCACCTTCAATATGGTTGCAGATGGTCGCTACTTAGAACTTATTCCCGGTACTGACGCCGTTGCTGAGTTGATGCGTCAACCAAGTGGACGCTTCCTCGCGACCGCCGAAGAACTGCAACAAGAGCAAGGTGGTTTGGTGCAGTTTGGGCTTGATCCAACAGGCGGCTCGATTCTTGGCTTACTGGTGCAAGCACCGAGCCTCAAAGAGCGCATCGAGCAGGGCGGTACGGTCGGCTATATCATCTTAGCGCTCGGCGTGATCGGTTTGTTATTTGCATTGGAACGGTTTATCACGCTGAGCTTGATTGGTATTAAAGTGAAGCGTCAGTTGAAGCAAGCGAGCGCCAGCAATGACAACCCATTGGGTCGAGTTATGGCGATAAAAGATGCGCACCCAGATGCAGATACTGAAACCTTAGAGCTTAAATTAAGCGAAGGGATCTTGCGCGAAGTTCCGAAAATCACCCGTAATCTTACCTTCGTCAAAATCATTTCAGTGGTGGCACCATTGATGGGCTTACTTGGCACCGTAACCGGTATGATTAATACCTTCCAAGCGATCACGCTATTCGGTACAGGTGACCCGAAATTGATGGCGGGCGGTATCTCGCAAGCGTTGGTGACCACGGTCCTCGGCTTGGTTGTGGCGATTCCGATGACCTTCCTATTTGCAAGCTTAAATACGCGTAGCAAGAACATCGTGCATGTGTTGCAAGAGCAAGCCTCGGGAATTATCGCTGAACGCTCGGAGCGGAGTCACTCATGAGCTTCTTCGCTGAATTCTCACTCGCATTACAAGACTTTATCGAGACCGGCGGGCAAGTCCTGCTGGTGATCGGAGTGCTGATATTCGTAATGTGGCTGATGATTCTTGAGCGGATTTTTTATTACCTGAAAGGTCATCAGCAACTGAAGCGGCAAACTCTCGAGACTTGGCAAGCACGCAGTGATAAATCATCATGGAATGCCGAGCAAGTACGCGGTCTGTTGATTTCGCGCGCGCATTTGGCCTTAGCGGGGCAACTGCCAGTGTTACAAGCATTGGTTGCGCTGTGTCCATTGCTTGGGTTAATGGGCACCGTCACCGGCATGATTGAAGTATTCGATGTGATGGCGATTGCAGGGACGGGCAATGCCCGCTCAATGGCTTCAGGTGTTTCGAAAGCAACAATACCCACTATGGCAGGAATGGTGGGAGCTTTGTCAGGTGTATTTGCGAGTACCTGGTTACAGCGAACGG
This sequence comes from Pseudidiomarina taiwanensis, assembly GCF_003987435.1. Classification (GTDB taxonomy): domain Bacteria; phylum Pseudomonadota; class Gammaproteobacteria; order Enterobacterales; family Alteromonadaceae; genus Pseudidiomarina; species Pseudidiomarina taiwanensis. Next base: position 134,806 of record NZ_PIQG01000005.1, read on the forward strand.
CGCGACGTGAGCGCATGAAACTTGAAGATCGGATGTTGCTAGAGCAACCGACACAATAGATAGAGCGAGATCAAGATGAAGCAGCATTTTGCCAATTTAATTGAAGAAGAAGAAACAGCAATCGATATGACGCCGATGCTAGATGTGGTGTTCATCATGCTGATTTTCTTTATTGTGACGGCATCATTCGTGAAAGAGGCCGGGGTTGATGTGAATCGGCCAGAGGCGGCAACAGCCGTGCAGAAAGACCGTGCCAATATCTTAGTTGCCATCACCGATAACGGTGAAATTTGGATCAACAAACGGCAAATCGATGTGCGCGCGGTACAAGCTAATATCGAGCGCCTCTATGCCGAAAACCCGCAGGGGTCGGTCGTTATTCAAGCAGATAAAAAGGCGACGACTGAGGTGTTAATCAAGGTTATGGATGCAGCTCGGGCGGCTGGTGTCTATGACGTTTCAATCGCAACTGCAGAGCAATAGTTATGGGTCGTTTGTTAGCGGCATTAGCACTCGCACTAGTGGTCACACTCGGACTGTTTTATTTAATGCAGTCGTTGATCAGTAGTGGTGAGGGTGCGTTCAGTGAGCCACCGCGAGGCAGTGTGCTTGATTTTGTTAGGGTCAAGCCAGAAGAGATCACCCAAGAGAAGGAGCGCAAACCCGAGCGTCCGCCTGAACCTGAGCAGCCCCCACCGGATATGCCACAGCCGCAAATGCAATCGGAAAGTATCGATAGTGAAGCGGTAGGATTGGACTTTTCCGCGAGTGTTAGCGCAGACACCCAACTTGGCAGCGGGCTTGGACTTGATACCAGTGATGGTGAATACCTACCGATTGTTAAAGTTCAAGCAGCCTATCCAAGACGCGCGTTGCAACGCGGTATTCAAGGATATGTATTGGTGGAGTTTACGGTAACGCGGCAAGGAACCGTGCGCGATCCTCGGGTGGTGGAAGCAGAGCCCGAGGGAATTTTCGACCAAGCGGCGATGGATGCAGTGCTGAAGTTTAAATACAAACCCAGAGTTGTGAATGGTGAAGCGGTTGAAGTTGAGGGTGTACAGAACCGTATTACCTTTGAGATAGATGGTTAGGAGTCACATGATGCGTATTCTTTTATTAGCACTCGCGCTTTATCTCGCAGCACAGCCGCTGTGGGCACAAGAAACGAAGCGGACCCCTGCACTTCGCGAGCAAGTATACAGCCAGTTAGCCCGTGCTCAGCAACAAGCCGACACTGGCGATGTCGCGGGTGGATTGGCGATCTTGCAGAATGTCGAAGCGAAACTCAGTAGCATGAATAGCTATGAGCGCGCCATGCTTTGGAACTTTTATGGCTACATGCACTATGGTGAAGACCGGATTGACAGTGCAATTAAGTATTTCGCTAAAGTGGTAGAAGAAGATCCTATTCCACTGTCATTACGCCAAAATACTCTATTTAGCTTGGCGCAACTTGCCATGGGCCAAGAACGTTACGACGATACCCTTGCTTACCTGAGTCAATGGCGCACAAACGCAGGCGTGCAAGAGCAAACCAAAGCGGATGTTTTAGCGGCCCAAGCCTGGTATCAAAAAGCCGATTATGATGCGGCTCTAGCTCCGATTAGTCAGGCTATTGAGGTGGCAGAGCAAACGGGTTATGCCGCAGAAAACTGGTATGTATTACAGCGAGCGATTTATTTTGAACTGGGTCAACTTGATCAGGTCGCAGTGGTCCTCGAGAAGATGGTGAAGGCCTTTAACAAGCCTGAGTATTGGGTTCAGTTAGCAGGCGTTTACGGTCAACTTGGTGCGACCGAAAAACAGCTGGCGATGTTAGAAGCGGCGTATCAGCTCGGCTTTCTCAATAAAGGACAGGATATTCTTAATCTGGCACAAAGCTATTTCTTGGCAGAGATCCCGTTTAAAGCAGGGAGTGTTGTGCAGAAAGCTTTGGACGATGGCATCTTAGAGCCTAATCTGCGGACGTTAAAATTACTTGCGCAAAGCTGGGTTGCAGCACAAGAAACTGAACGCGCAGTAGCTGCTTTGAAGGCGGCGGCAGTACTGAGTGAAGACGGTGAGCTGGATGCCCAACGCGCGCATGTTTTGTTGAATGCAGAGCAACATGAAGCAGCCATTGCTGCGGCAGAACAAGCATTAGAGCGGGGCCAATTGAATAACCCGGGGCAAATGTATTTAGTCATTGGGATGGCTCGGTTGAATCTAGAACAGTTCAACCCCGCTTTAAAAGCCTTTGCTAAAGCGAAAGAGTTTGAACAGGCCAAACGTTTAGCCACTCAATGGGAAGCCTACACTCAAGCCGAGCAACGTCAAGCTGAGACACTGAAACAACTGCGTTCACGCTCATAATCGAAACTGCTCGACTAGCCGCCCCACCTGAGAACAGGTTACACTGTTCGCAGGTGGGGTTTTAGTTTTGGCGCAAGTGAGCACATCTTAAATGGCAAATTTAATCTATATCGCAGGTTTTCTGCTTATCGGCTTGTTGCTACAGCGCAGTCGCCAATTCCCGCAAAACACTGGGCAGGTACTCAATGCCTATGTGATCTACGTTGCGTTACCCGCTTTGGTGTTACAAAAAATACCTGCGCTGACCGTATCTACTGCATTGATTATCCCGGCCATCATGCCATGGGTCCTGTTACTTCTCACGGTGCCGGTTATTCTGTTATTGGCCCGGCGTTTGGCTTGGTCGTCGGCAACCACTGCTTGTATGTTGATAGTGGTACCACTTGGCAACACCTCGTTTGTCGGCTTCCCGATGATTGAAGCCTTGGTTGGTGAGGCGGGGATTCCCTATGCGCTGCTGTATGATCAACTGGGGTCGTTTTTGATTTTGTCGATTTACGCAACATTTGTAGTGGCAATATATGCCAGTCGTGAGGGCCAGAGTGCCCGCCCAAAGCTGCGCCCAATCCTCTTAAAAATCCTACGCTTTCCACCGTTTATTGCACTTATCGCGGCACTAGTGCTGAAGTCTTGGGATTATCATCCGATTCTTGCCAGCTTTATCGACAGCCTTGCCGTTACCTTGGTGCCAGTGATCATGGTTGCGGTTGGCTTTCAATTAAAGTTTCGTCTGGCAGCTGAGGATCGGCAGCCGTTCGTTTGGGCCCTGGTCCTCAAGCTAGTGCTCACGCCGTTGGTGGCGATGCTTCTGATTTGGCCGTTGGGATTTGATTCTTTGGTGCATCAAGTCACTATTTTAGAGGCAGCGATGCCAGCAATGATTTCCGCTGGTGCTCTGGCAATTATGGCTGGACTGGCGCCGACTCTGGCCGCAGCTGTGGTCGGATATGGAGTCCTCTTATGCCTAGTAACCTTGCCTTTGTGGGCTATGCTCCTGAATTACCTCGCTAACTTTTAGTGTTCGTTATCATGCTTAATATCGATTCGCTTAGCCCGCAGTTCACCATCCGCCAGCTTGAGTGTAAACGCTTGTTCGGGAGCTAATTGCTCAGGGCGGCGAATGACCTCTTGCTGATCCGTTAAGGCGATGGCGTAGCCGCGTCCTAATACCGCAAGCGGGCTGACTAAGTTTAAGTTTTGTGCATTTGCTTGGAGCCGTTGCTGCGCTCGGTGCAACTGGTGCTGGATGGTGTGTTGTAAACGGGCATCGAGTTGCTCGAGGGCTCGTTGCGCTGGCTTCAGCTGGCGTTCGGGATGACATCGAGAGGTTCGTTCGACCAGCATTTGCTGGCGCTGTAGTTGAGTTTTTAAGAGCCGCTGCATGCTAGCGTGGATGCGTAATTGTAACTCATCAAGTCGCTGTTGATTCTGCTGTAAGCGGCGTTTAGGGTCTTGTTGGCGGAGCCGCTGGGAGAGATGCCCCAGAGTTTGGCGTTGCTGGGTCAGGTATTGACTCCAGCTTCGCGTCAGACGGTCACTGAGCTGGTTGATTTGGCGCAGTTTAACTTGCTGGTCTTGGCTCACCAGTTCAGCTGCAGCTGAGGGAGTAGGTGCGCGCAAATCCGCAACAAAGTCCGCGATAGTAAAGTCTATTTCGTGCCCGACTGCGCTAATTATTGGCAATGGACAATTAAAAATATCATGGGCGAGCTGCTCATCGTTAAAACACCATAAATCTTCGAGTGAGCCACCGCCACGCGTCAGCACGAGTACATCCACCTCAGCTCGATTTATTGCCTGTTGCAGCGCTGTGCGTAATTCGCCAGCGGCGGTTTGTCCCTGCACTTGTGATGGATAAATAATGACTTCGATACTTGGGTCGCGCCGTTTTAGTACCGCTAGGATATCTCGAATTGCAGCACCCGTCGGCGAGGTAATTACGCCCACTTTACTGATATGGCTCGGTAGTGCTTGTTTATGCTCTTGAGCAAACAAACCTTGCTGTTGCAGTTGCTGCTTCAGTTGTTCGTACTGTTGCTGTAATAGCCCCGCCCCTGCATCTTCCATATGCTCGATGATCAATTGGTAATCGCCGCGTGGCTCATACACAGTAAGCTTAGCTCGGACGAGGACTTGGCTGCCATTTTGGGGTCGGATGCGGCTGCGTTGATTCGCATTCCGAAACATCGCTGCTCGAATCTGCGCTCGTTCGTCTTTTAATGTCAGGTACCAATGACCCGATGCGGGCGCGGCAAAATTGGATACTTCGCCAACCAGCCAAATAGAGCCAAAGCCTTGCTCAAGAACTTGGCGGACTTCGGCATTCAGGTGAGCAACAGTGAAGACCTGTCGTTGCGCTGGAGGCGTTGGCATATTTGCAACCTTTTACTCGGTAGTAGAGCGAAAAAATTAGTTTACTGAAAAGCGCTTTTCGAGTAAAATCCACCCGCAACATTAAGTCAGCTAGTGAGATGTTGCCATGCTACGAATTGCCCAAGAAGCGCTTACCTTCGACGACGTTTTGCTCGTCCCCGGTCACTCAACCGTTTTACCGCATACTGCCGATTTAAGCACGCGTCTTACGCGTAAAATCGCACTTAATATTCCGCTAGTTTCAGCTGCTATGGATACGGTCACTGAAGCGGCATTGGCTATTGCTCTCGCGCAAGAGGGTGGAATTGGTTTTATTCATAAGAATATGACCATCGAAGAACAAGCTGCTCACGTCCGTAAAGTGAAGAAGTATGAGAGCGGTATGGTCTCTGACCCGGTCACGGTCACACCTGATACCACCATTGGTCAAGTTCGGGCGTTGGCCGCTGAACATGGGTTCCACGGTTTCCCTGTCGTAACCAGCGGTGGTGAACTGGTAGGAATTATAACCGGGCGAGACACTCGCGCGATTCATGATGAGCAGCAGCTGATTACTTCGGTGATGACGCCGAAAGAGCGTTTAATCACAGTGACCGAAAATGCGAGCAGTGACGAGATTCTTGATCTCATGCATCAACATCGCATTGAGAAAATTCTTGTTGTCGATGATGCCTTTCATCTGCGCGGCATGATTACCTTAAAGGACTTCACCAAAGCTGAAAGTAAACCGAATGCCTGTAAAGACGACTTGGGTCGTTTGCGGGTCGGTGCAGCGGTAGGGGTTGGTCCAGGTACCGATGAGCGTATCGCTGCTCTGGTTGAAGCGGGTGTTGACGTGCTTTTGATTGACACTTCTCATGGTCATTCGCAGGGCGTGCTTGATCGCGTAGCGAAAACTCGTAAAGAGTACCCAGAGCTTCAAATTATCGGCGGCAACGTGGCCACTGGCGCTGGAGCCCTAGCACTGGCCGATGCTGGAGTCGATGCTGTCAAGGTTGGTATTGGTCCTGGCTCAATTTGTACGACTCGGATTGTGACGGGTTGTGGCGTTCCTCAAATCACCGCAATTAGTGATGCGGTTGATGCGTTAAAAGACCGTGATATCCCAGTGATCGCCGATGGCGGCATCCGTTTTTCGGGCGACATTGCCAAAGCCATCGCTGCCGGCGCATCGTGTGTCATGGTAGGCAGCATGTTGGCCGGGACCGAGGAGTCGCCCGGTGAGGTTGAACTCTATCAAGGTCGCTATTACAAGTCTTACCGTGGCATGGGCAGTATCGGTGCGATGAACCAAAGAAATGGTTCATCCGATCGCTACTTCCAAGCTTCTAACGAGGCGGAGAAGCTGGTTCCTGAGGGAATCGAAGGTCGTATCGCTTATAAAGGCCCAATTGCGACCATCATTCATCAACAAATGGGCGGAATTCGCTCGGCGATGGGCTTAACTGGTTGCGCAAATATCGAAGAAATGCGCACCAAGCCGCAGTTTGTCAAGGTTACTGCTGCTGGAATGGGCGAATCACACGTGCACGATGTGCAAATCACTAAAGAAGCTCCTAACTATCGGATGGGTTAATGACCATGCAAGATATACATGCACATCGCATCTTAATTTTAGATTTTGGTTCGCAATATACTCAGTTGATTGCCCGCCGTGTCCGTGAACTTGGAGTGTATTGTGAACTCTGGGCTTGGGATGTCAGTGAAGAGGATATCAAAGGCTTCAAGCCAAACGGGATTATCCTCTCGGGTGGTCCTGAGTCTGTCACCGCAGCAAACTCTCCTCGGGCGCCCGAATATGTCTTCAATGCAGGGGTGCCGGTATTTGGAATTTGCTACGGTATGCAAACGATGGCCGAGCAACTCGGTGGCAAAGTTCAGGGCTCGCTTGAGCGCGAATTTGGTTATGCACAAGTCGAGCGTATCGCACCATGTCCGCTGTTCCATCATATCGAGGATAGTGTCCACGAGAATGGTAATCCTCAGCTTGACGTCTGGATGAGTCATGGCGACAAGGTCATCGAGGCGCCGGAAGGATTTGCGATTGTTGCACAAACACCGACCTGTCCGATTGCGGCCATGGCTGATGACACGCGCGACTTCTACGGGGTGCAATTCCACCCTGAAGTAACTCACACCCGGCAAGGGATGCGGATGCTTGAGCATTTCGTGGTTGAAATCTGCGAGTGTGAGCGGAATTGGACGCCAGCGCACATTATCGATGACGCAGTCGCGCGGATTCGGGAGCAAGTAGGCTCAGGTAAAGTAGTGCTTGGTTTATCTGGTGGCGTGGATAGTTCAGTCACTGCGATGTTATTGCATCGCGCCATTGGCGACCAATTGACCTGCGTCTTCGTTGATAACGGCTTACTGCGTTGGCAAGAGGCCGAGCAGGTGCTTGAGATGTTTGGCGATCACTACGGCTTAAATATTGTCCATGTCGATGCTGAAAATCGCTTCCTAGACGCACTTGCTGGCGAAAAAGACCCAGAAGCCAAGCGCAAAATTATTGGCCGCGTCTTTGTCGAAATATTCGACGAAGAGGCAAGCAACATTTCCGGGGTTGAGTACCTAGCACAAGGCACGATTTACCCAGATGTGATTGAGTCGGCCGGCTCTAAAACGGGTAAGGCACATGTGATCAAATCGCATCATAACGTTGGCGGTTTGCCAGAAGATATGAAGCTGCAATTGGTCGAGCCGCTGCGTGAACTATTTAAAGACGAAGTTCGAAAAATCGGACTCGAGTTGGGCTTGCCGTATGACATGCTCTATCGTCACCCGTTCCCGGGCCCAGGCCTTGGCGTGCGAGTGCTGGCTGAAGTGAAGAAAGAGTACTGTGATTTACTGCGTCGGGCAGACCATATCTTCATCACTGAGCTACGCAATGCAGGTTGGTACGACAAAGTAAGCCAAGCTTTCGCAGTGTTTCTACCGGTGCGCTCGGTCGGAGTGATGGGTGATGCCCGCAAGTACGATTGGGTGATTGCGATCAGAGCGGTGGAAACCATCGACTTTATGACTGCGCGCTGGGCTCATCTGCCTTACGAGCTGCTGGAGAAGGTATCGAATCGAATCATCAATGAAATTGATGGTATTTCTCGCGTGGTTTACGATATCTCAGGAAAACCTCCAGCAACCATCGAGTGGGAGTAGTTTGCTGAGCACCCCGGTCGCAGGGCCGGGGTGAAAACGAGCAAACAGCCTAGTCTCTGAGTTGGTGCTGTAGTATGCTCAAAACATCACTGAAATAATCTTGGTTTGAGACGTATGCCTCGTTACCTCTTGCTGCTTCTTTTTACGCTTGCGCTGTTGGGTTGTACACCACAGCCGCAAAGCTACCAACTTGAAGAAATTCAGCAACGCGGTGTCATTCGAGTCGGTACGTTACTCGGCCCAACCACCTACTTCCTTGACCAAGAGCGCGAAGCCGGGCTTGAGTATGCGCTGGCCAAGCGCTTCGCCGACCAGCTTGGGGTCGAACTTGAAATGGTTCCACGTTACAACGTTGATCACTTGTTCACTCTGCTTGAACAAGGTGAGGTCGATTTGTTGGCAGCTGGACTCGATCGAACCCCGCAACGGTCTGAACGCTATCGATTTACCCCGCCTTATCAAGAAATTGCACAGCGAGTTGTGTATCGTCAGGGCAGCCGAGATCGTCCTCGGGTATTGGCTGAACTTGACGATGAATTAGTAGTGGTTGCAGGCAGTAGCCATCATGAAGAACTCCTCGCGATTGCCGATGAATATCCTGATCTGCAATGGCGCGCGACGACGGAGCACGATGCCAGTGAACTCTTGCAGTTAGTGATGGCCGGGGAAATTGCGTATACCATCGCCGATAGCAACATTTTGGATGTGCATCGGCGCTTTTATCCTGACATCAGTGTTGCCTTTACCTTCCGCGACGATGTCGATGTTGCTTGGGTATTTCCGCAAGGAAATGATAGTTCCGTTTATGCTCTTGCGATTCAGTTTTTAGGAGAGCTGCGGCAAAGTGGTGAGTTAGACCAACTTATCGATCGGCATTTCGGACATATCGAAGATTTTAATTATGTCGACACCAGTCTTTTTATCGATGCGGTGGAGACGGTTCTCCCGCGTTATCGGCCGATGTTTGAAACCCACGCAGGCTCGCTAGATTGGCGTTTGTTGGCAGCGATAAGTTATCAGGAAAGTCATTGGAATCCGCGCGCTAAATCGCCGACCGGAGTGCGTGGCATGATGATGTTAACCCTACCCACTGCGAAGGCGATGGGCGTCACGAGTCGGCTTAATCCTGAGCAAAGCATTCGTGGTGGAGCCCGTTACTTTGAGCAAATGCTCGAGCGTATTCCTGCGCGTATTCAGTCACCCGATCGGATCTGGTTTGCGCTGGCAGCCTACAATATTGGTTTTGGTCACCTGGAAGATGCTCGTATTTTGACGCAACGGCAGGGTGCTGACCCAGATCGCTGGATCGATGTCAGAAAACGTCTACCCTTATTAAGACAGAAAAAATATTATCGTGAGACGCGGTTCGGTTTTGCTCGCGGTGATGAACCCGTTCGGTACGTAGGGAATATCCGCCGATATTATGACACGCTAGTCTGGCTCGATGACCGTGGACGGATTCCACAAGCATCGTTTGAGATTGATTTGCCAGCGCTAGCTGAAGACGAGGCCGAGTAAATGCGTAAAGCAAAGCGAATCCCGACTCATCAGCGCCGCCGAGCCTGGTTGCGCAAACAGCGTCACTTACAAACTGAGCGCCGGCAAAAGTGGTTTCGTTTATTAGAGACGAACGAGTAGCCGTTTAGGCTATTTCTGACTATAATAGGCGCTTCGTTTTTTCCGCTCTCAACCCTGGAGATAAACCTGTGGAAATTGTACGCGGCGCCCCTGCCTTATCTGAATTCCGAGCTGATAAATTACTTCAACGTTTAACTGAAGCAGGCTTTGCTGTCACTGAGGTTTATGCCGAGTTCGTTCACTTTGTCGAAACCAATGCCGCGTTAACTGACAGCGCAAATCAGGTCTTAGCTAAGCTCTTGACCTATGGCCCAGAACGCGCAGCCCACACTCCAGCGGGTGAATTGTTCTTGGTGGTTCCGCGTGCAGGGACGATTTCCCCGTGGTCATCGAAAGCAACAGATATCGCGCACAATTGTGGGTTGAGTGAAATTCAGCGCATTGAACGGGGTGTTGCGTATTATTTGACGGGTGATGTCAGCACTGAGCAGCGCGACAAGATTGCTGCGTTGTTACATGACCGTATGACCGAAATGGTGCTTGGCGAGTTAACCGAGGCAGATGTTTTATTCCAACATGCCGAACCGGGGCGCCTGACCAGCGTTGATATTTTAGCGGGTGGACGCGAGGCCCTCGCAAGAGCCAACATCGATATGGGATTGGCGCTTGCCGACGATGAAATTGATTATCTCTACAGCAATTTTAATCACCTCGGCCGTAACCCAAACGACATCGAGCTATATATGTTTGCGCAGGCGAACTCCGAGCATTGTCGCCATAAGATTTTTAATGCCGATTGGAGTATCGACGGAAAGCCGCAACTCAAATCATTATTTAAAATGATTAAAAACACCTATGAGTGTACTCCTGAACAAGTGTTGTCAGCCTATAAAGATAACGCGGCGGTGATGGTCGGCTCCGAAGCTGGGCGCTTTTATCCGCATCCTGTGGGTCACCCTGCCGCAGGCGAGTACAGCTACTTTCACGAGCCGATTCATATTTTGATGAAGGTGGAAACCCATAACCACCCGACTGCAATTTCACCCTATCCTGGTGCTGCAACTGGGTCTGGTGGTGAGATCCGTGATGAAGGTGCAACCGGGCGCGGCTCGAAGCCGAAAGCAGGTTTGGTTGGCTTCTCGGTATCGAATCTGAAAATTCCAGGTTTTGAACAGCCGTGGGAAGTAGACTTCGGCAAACCTGAGCGTATTGTTTCTGCACTCGATATTATGCTTGAGGGGCCACTTGGTGGCGCGGCATTTAATAATGAATTTGGACGTCCTGCATTGACCGGCTACTTCCGTACCTACGAAGAGCAGGTTGAGAGCCATAATGGCTCTGAAGTGCGTGGTTATCACAAACCGATCATGATTGCTGGTGGTCTAGGTAATATTCGCGAGCAACACGTTGAGAAGGGTGAAATTCCTGTCGGTGCTAAGTTAGTTGTCCTCGGTGGCCCGGCGATGAATATCGGCCTTGGTGGCGGTGCAGCCTCGTCGATGACCTCGGGTACTTCGCACGAAGATCTTGATTTTGCCTCGGTGCAACGGGATAACCCCGAAATGGAGCGGCGTTGTCAGGAAGTTATTGACCGCTGTTGGCAGCTCGGGGAACAAAACCCTATCGCGTTTATTCATGACGTGGGAGCCGGTGGTCTGTCGAATGCAATGCCAGAGCTTGTCAGCGACGGCGGACGTGGCGGCAAATTCGACTTGCGTGCGATACCTAACGATGAATCGAGTATGACCCCGCTTGAGATTTGGTGTAACGAATCGCAAGAACGCTACGTACTCGCTATTGCTCCGGAAAACATGGAGCGCTTTGCTGCGATTTGTGAGCGTGAGCGGGCCCCTTATGCGGTCATTGGTGAAGCCACAGAAGCCGAGCATTTAAGCCTGTATGATGCGCACTTTGACAATCAACCGATTGATTTACCACTCGACGTTTTACTCGGTAAGCCGCCTAAGATGCACCGTGATGTTAGCTCATTAAAAGCACAAGGTAAGGCTTTAAACACCGATAACATCCAGCTAGATGAGGCTGCCAAACGGCTATTAAGATTGCCGACCATTGCCGAAAAGACGTTCTTGATAACCATTGGTGATCGCACTGTAACGGGTCTAGTTGCGCGGGATCAGATGGTGGGACCATGGCAGATTCCGGTTGCTGATGTCGCAGTCACCGCCGCTAGTTATGATAGCTATGCCGGTGAAGCGATGGCAATGGGTGAGCGCACGCCGGTCGCTCTACTCGACTTTGCCGCTTCGGCAAAACTCGCAGTGGGTGAGGCATTAACTAACATTGCTGCGGCCGATATTGGCGATTTACAGGCGATTAAATTGTCTGCGAACTGGATGGCTGCAGCAGGTCATCCCGGTGAGGATGCAGGTTTGTATGAGGCTGTGAAAGCGGTCGGTGAGGAACTTTGTCCTGCGCTCGGTATTACAATTCCGGTGGGCAAAGATTCGATGTCGATGAAAACCAGTTGGCAAGAGCAGGGCGAAGATAAAGCCGTGACTGCGCCGCTGAGCCTGATTATCACCGCATTTGGACGAGTCCGCGATATCCGTCGCACACTTACCCCACAACTGCGAACGGACAAAGGTGATACACAACTGCTCTTGATCGACCTAGGCGCCGGTAAAAATCGTTTAGGTGGCTCGTGTCTCGCGCAGGTTTATCGTGAACTTGGTGATGTCCCGCCTACCGTGGATAGCCCTGAGCGCCTAGCAGGCTTCTTTAATGCGACGCAAAAGCTCCTCCATGACGGCAAACTTCTGGCTTACCATGACCGCTCGGATGGTGGTTTATTTGTGACCGTGGCAGAGATGGCATTCGCTGGACATTGTGGTGTTGAGGTTCGTCTAGATGAATTAGGCGAAGATAACCTTGCTGCCTTATTCAGTGAGGAGCTTGGTGCGGTTATCCAAGTTCAGCAAGATGAACTAGAAAACGTGAAAGCCACCTATGCTGAGGCAGGTCTTGATGATTGTTTACATGTTATTGGTAAGGTCGTTCGCGAAGATGTGATTCGCTTTACGCGTGCTGGCGAAGATGTGCTATGTCATTTACGCAGCCAATATCGCAGTATTTGGGCCGAAACAACGCATCAGATGCAGCGTTTACGCGATAACCCGGAATGTGCAGATGAAGAGTTTGAGGCCAAACAGCGTCTTGATGACCCAGGCTTACAAGCTAAACTGAGCTTCGATCCAAGCCATGATGTTGCCTCACCGTATATCAATACGGGGCGCGACCCGATGATTGCCATTTTACGCGAGCAAGGGGTCAACTCTCATATTGAAATGGCGGCTGCTTTTGACCGTGCCGGTTTTGCGGCGATTGACGCGCATATGAGCGACATTCTCGCTGGCCGTGTCAGTTTAGATAAGTTTGATGGTCTGGTGGCCTGTGGTGGCTTCTCTTATGGTGACGTTCTCGGTGCCGGAGAGGGTTGGGCGAAATCCATCCTCTTTAACAACCGAGCTCGAGATGAGTTCGCTGCCTTTTTTGAGCGTCAGCGCACCTTTGCGCTTGGCGTGTGTAACGGCTGTCAGATGCTCTCTAATTTGAAATCACTCATTCCAGGGGCTGAGCTATGGCCTCATTTTGTTACCAACCGCTCAGAGCGTTTCGAAGCGCGCTTCAGCTTAGTTGAAATCGAGCAAAACGATTCACTATTCTTCGCTGGTATGGCCGGTTCGCGCATGCCTATTGCGGTTTCTCACGGTGAAGGACGAGCTGAGTTCAAAGCCAACCAACTTGAGCAAGTCGAAGCGTCAGGTTTAGTGACCATGCGTTATATCGACAACAAAGGCGGTGTCGCCAGTCAGTACCCGGCAAATCCGAATGGTTCACCAAACGGAATCACTGGCTTAACCACAACGGATGGTCGCGTTAGCATTATGATGCCGCACCCTGAGCGAGTGTTCAGAACGGTGGCGAATAGTTGGCATCCAGATGAGTGGGGCGAGGATAGTCCGTGGATGCGGATGTTCCGTAATGCCCGAGTCTATCTCGGCTAAGCGAGCGACTTTGTCAGACTATTTTTCGGGCTTTGGCGTATTGCGCCGAGCCCGAAAAAAGCTTTTTAACTGCGCTGAAGCCTGTTCTTGGCAAACACCACTCACTACTTCCACTTTATGATTCATACAGGCGTGATTGAGCACGTCAATCGCTGAGCCTGTTGCTCCTGTGCGCGGATCAGTGGTCGCATAGATAAGCCGTTTAATACGCGCGTGGGTGATGGCTCCTGCACACATTGCACAAGGCTCGAGGGTGACATAAAGCTCAGTCTCAGGTAGTCGATAATTCTTTAGTTTTGCGCCGGCTGCTCGAATGGCCACGATCTCAGCGTGAGCGCTTGGATCATTATTTTGAATCATTTGATTGTAGCCTTCAGCGATGATTTCACCGTTGGCAACGATCACAGCGCCTACCGGCACTTCTCCGATTTGCTCTGCTTGTGCGGCGAGCTCTAAAGCTCGTTGCATAAATTTTTGATGGTCGGACATAGCTTCGTATCTAGCGAAATAGAATTGCTCATGCAGTTTAAAAAAAAAGCCCTCGCAGTGCGAGGGCTTTTCGGTATCTAAGACAGTTTGCTTAGAACTTGTATGAAACACCTACACGGATTTCCCAAAGTGATGGTGTTGTCACACGAGACTGACCATCAGGCTGGAAGAATTCGATGAATTCATACTGACCTTGAGCGTTGAGGTTTTCAGCAACTTCAACAACTGGCGCGTTCTGTGGGAAGCCAGGTTGATAGAGCACGCCCCAGTCGCTGTTCAGCATGTTACCGAGGTTCTCAATCACGAAGAAGGCTTCAGCTTTGTGGCCGTCCATGAAACCAGGAAGTTCTTGTGAAACTTTCAGGTCAAATTTGTGCCACCAGCTACCGTAGAACTCGTTACGTGGAGCAATGCCGCCAGCGTATGAGCCAAGACCAGATTGCTCAACGAATGCGAAGAATGCATCAGTGTCAAAACCTGGGTCGAAAGCTACGTTTGGATCATCGATACCAGTTGGTACGTAGAGCAATTGACGGTCACGAGCGAAATCGCCAAGAACGTCAGTACCTGCGAAGGTATAGCTAAACGGACGACCTTTATTCGCTTGGCCGAAGAGGCTGAAGCGAGTGGTGTAACCGTCGATGAACTCTTGCTCATAACCAACACGAAGAGTGAAGCGGTGTGGGATTTCATAGTTTGAAGTCGCCGCCGCAGGGTTGTTCATGTCAGCAGTTGAGTAGTTTACGAAGTTTGAGAACGCCACTGAGCTGGTCATTGGGTTCGCATCTTCAGACTTCGAGTAAGCGTACGCAAGTGACCAGTCAAGACCGAAGTCATATGCTTTGCTTACCGCGAGTGACAAGTTGAACTGGTCACCAGCATCGTTTGAGTTGGTCAACATGAAGTCAGCTTCACGACCTTCGATGCTTGAGTAAACTGGACGGCCGTCTGGGGCAGTACCAACTTGCTCTTGTGCTAAGTCAACCAAAGTCACAGCGTCTTGACGCTTAGTGAACAACACGTCACCCATGACAACGTAGCCGCTGTCGAAGGTATAGGTTGCACCTAACGCGTACTTCCACTCACTTGGGATTTCGAAGTTTGGATCCAATACGTTCACCGCACTGTCGCCGGTTGCGTTAGCAACGCCATCGAACAAGTTTTGTGGGATGTCGTAGATTGGGTTACCAGAACCAGTCAACGGAGTGTTGAAAAGGTCTGGACGTGAACGGTCTTGCAATTGGATTTGCGTGATACCATCGTTTTGATAGTTGTTCGCGATCCATACGTTCGGGTTACCACCAGAGTAAAGACCTAAACCACCACGAACTTCAAGTTCTGGAGTTGCACGCCAGTTAAAACCGAAACGTGGCTGAATCAAGCCTTCGCCATCAAAGTTTGATGCGTTGCTGAAACCGTAACGGTTTACGAAGTTAGTGTTTTCACGTGGTAAATCGCTGCTGGTATACCAGTCATAGCGAAGACCGTAAGTTAACGTCAGGTCATACTCGTATAAGTAGTATTCATCTTGCAAGTAAAGGGTATTAATTGCATAGCTGAATGCACCTGCTGCATCTTCTGCGTTGTTGGTACCTGCACCACTACCGTAGTAGATACGCGCTGGGATACCGGCTTCAAAATCATCGATTGAATCAAAGCGATATTCACCCACAGCGTGCTGTACGAACAGGTTGAAGACGTCGAGTTCTTCGCGCTCGAAACCACCAGTGATAACGTGATCACCGACGAAGTAAGTACCGGCAAACTTCATGAAGGTCGTGTCGTACTTAAGTTTGTTTGCTTGACGTGAATCGTCCGCACCTAAGTAAACTGTTGCACGCGAGTCGCTGCCGTCGTTGTCGTGATCGTTGAAAGTGGTGATTTGAACTTCACCAATGTCACGCGGGCCAACGGTTTGTTGCGTGTTGTCAACTTCAGAGTAACCAAGACGAACTTCAGTTGAGAAGTTATCAGTCCAGTCAGAGTATAACTCACCAACAAATGAAGTCAGTTCAGTACCACGGAAGTAGTAGTGGTTCGAGAACTCGTATTCACTTGGGCTAGCGTCTGAAGGACGGATGTTACCGCCATCGTTCCAGTTATAAGTAAATGCTGCACGGTGGTCAGAGTTGATCTGCCAGTCTAATTTCAGCATTAGTTTTTCATCTTCAACAGGTGAAGAAGTCAATGGAGCACCAACATCATAGCCGTAGACATCACGAGCGATTTGCGCGATACGGTCGAGTTGAGCTTGGCTTACACCATTGATACGAGTACCGGCGTTTGAATCTGCCGCACCGTATGAGAAGTTCGCAACACCTTCATATTTTTCGTATGAAGTGAAGAAGAACAATGAATCTTCGATAATCGCGCCACCTACGTTGAAGCCATAACGCTTCTCGGTGTAGTTACCGTTATCAAGTTCAGTGTCTTCAATCTTGTCACCTTTGAGTGAATCGTTGGTGTAATCGAAGAATACGCCGCCGAACAACTCGTTTTGACCAGATTTAGTTACAGCGTTGATGTTACACGCGGTGAAGCCACCGTACATGACATCAAATGGAGCCAATTCAACAGCAACCTGTTGGATTGAGTCGTAAGAGAATGGCATACGCTCGGTTGGGTAACCGTTGCTGTTCAAACCGAAGTTATCGTTTAAGCGAACACCGTCTACCGTCAAGCTGTTGTAACGCGGATGCGCGCCACCACACTGGATTGCATCACCGAAGCTTTCGTCGATGTAGACACGCGGGTCGATACGGACGATGTCTTTGATGTCACGGTTGATTGCTGGAGCGGTTTCCAAGTCACGCAAGCTAAAGTTAGAAGCAGGACCGGTACCACCGTAGTTGTTGTTCATGAGTGCGGTGCCAGTGACCGCAATACGCTCTACGTCGCTCGACTGAACCATGACTGATACGTTCGCGGTATCACCCAAGACCAGGAAGACTTCTTCTTCAGTAACATTGCCAGAAACTGGGTCAGTTACTTTAACGATGTATGGACCACCAACTGGAAGACCACGCGCTGAGAAGTTACCGTTTTCATTCGAAGTCAAGGTACGGACGGCGCCAGTACGCGTGTCAACGATTTCAACTTGAGCATTAGCGACAGTAGCACCGGCGTCAGAGGTGACCACACCACGCAAGTCAGAAGCAGTTTCTTGCGCGTAGACCGTGGCTGACATACCGATTGCGAGTGCAACTGCGGCAGCTAAGCGACTTGGTTTGCTGTTAAACATGATGTTGCTTTCCTAGGTTGTTTTAAATAAAACAGTTAAATCCTGTTAGTACAGAGCGTATTCCATTACTGTTACGATTTGATGAATCTTTCGAATCATCGGAACTTTTCGCCGCAATAGTGTTCCAAACCAATGTTACAACATGGTGACAATCACCATCACAGCACAATTTAAACAGAGCAAACTACAGCTTACTTACCCTGCTTGGGATACAGATGAAATTCAAACATCTGAGCATAGCACTGCTCGGATGTGTTTCATTTTTGTGACGTCATTTTACACAAAATCACACCAGATTGCCCATAATTCTTTTACACAATATAGTGATTATTCATCGAATTTTTAGGTCGTAACACATGATGCAAAAAATATGGATTGGAGTGTTGGCTGCAGTGAGCTTGTTGCTGCAAGGGTGTGAACCAATGAAAACAGATGAAAGTCCCGTTCGAGCGCTTCGGGTGGCAACCTTCAATGTCAGTATGGATGCTTCGAATTATTTACCCCGAGGGCAAGTCGCAAGTGAGGGAGCAACTGCTTTGGCGCAAGCTTTAGCTGAGCAACACCCGCAGATTAAAGCGATTGCTGAAATTATCCAGCACACTCGACCCGATGTATTGGTGTTGAATGAATTTGACTACATTCCACTTCAGCAAGGGCTGTCAGTGTTTTTAAAAGAGTACTTGGCGGTCAGTCAAAATGGTGAGTCACCGATTGACTATCCCTATCATTATCTCGCGCCAGTGAATACGGGTAAGCCGTCACCTTATGATCTCAACCGAGATGGTGAAACAACGGGCTATGGTAATGATGCATGGGGCTTTGGCTGGTATGAGGGCCAATATGCAATGGTAGTGCTCTCGCGTTACCCAATTACCAATGAGCGAGTTCGAACATTCCAAACATTTAAATGGAAGGACATGCCTGGGGCTCTCAGGCCGATGCTGACCGAGGTCTTACAGCCATGGTACGAGGATGCGGCTTGGGCTGAATTCCCGCTGAGTTCGAAGTCACACTGGGATGTTCCGATTAATGTCGATGGACTTGAGTTCCATCTCTTGGTGAGTCATCCAACTCCGCCGGTGTTCGATGGCCCAGAGGATCGGAATGGTCGGCGTAATCATGATGAAATTCGCTTTTGGGCTGACTATATCGAGCCAATGCGAGCTGACTACATATACGATGATCGCGGCAATTTCGGTGGTCTTGCTGAACACAGCCGGTTTGTCATTGCTGGTGATCTGAATGCTTCGTCTGAGGGCGATGGCAATATTCCGGGCACCATTGAGCAGTTGCTCGAACACCCCTTGGTTAACCCAATCGAACCGCGCAGTCGCGGTGGTCAAGAGCACACTCCAGATAACCCTTATGCCGCATCGCACACCGCCAGTTGGCGGAAGCGCGCAGATTATGTTTTGCCATCAAAGTTTGGCATTCGAGTCATTGACAGTGGTGTCTTTTGGCCCACTACAAGCGAGCCTAAGGCGCGACTTGTAAGTGACCGCGGGGCAAGCTCAGACCACAGATTAGTTTGGGCTGATTTACAACTTTATTAAGTTATTTTGGAAAAAGTCATAAAACTGTCATAATCAGGGTCGATAATCGCTGTGCATTCAAATGATAGGTGAAGCACATGTCTAGAAAAATCCTGATTGTTGAAGACGAAGCGCCCATTCGCGAAATGTTGAGCTTTGTCATGGAGCAGCATGGCTACCAAGCAGTCGAAGCGGGCGATTACGATACTGCGCTTGCTAAAGTTGTCGAGCCCTACCCAGATATGATTATCCTCGACTGGATGTTGCCTGGTGGCACGGGCGTGCAGTTGGCAAAGAAATTAAAGACGACTGAATATACCCGTAATATTCCTATCATCATGTTGACCGCGCGCGGTGAAGAAGAAGATAAAGTGAAAGGGCTAGAGGTTGGTGCTGACGATTATATGACCAAGCCTTTCTCGCCCAAGGAATTAATGGCGCGTATGCGCGCAGTATTTCGCCGGGTTGCGCCAACTGCACTCGATGAACCACTCGAAATTAGTGGCTTGCGACTGGACCCTGTTTCTCGCCGTGTGACTGCATACAACGACGAACTCGAAATGGGACCGACAGAGTTTAAATTACTGCATTTCTTTATGACCCACACTGAACGAGTTTATAGTCGTGAACAATTACTCGACCATGTCTGGGGCACCAACGTGTATGTTGAGGACCGAACGGTCGACGTTCACATTCGTCGCTTGCGCAAAGCCTTGGCATTGCATGACCATGACCGTTTGGTGCAAACTGTCCGCGGAGTCGGCTATCGTTTCTCGGCGCGTTAACCTATATGGATAAAAAATATTCGGTTTGGTTTATAGTTAGCGGTTTCTTGTGGTTTGTTATCCCACTGGGACTGTTGGGCTTTTTGCTGGATATTTTTTGGCCGCTACTAGCGCTCGGTTTATTAGGCGCGCTTGCTTGGCACTATTACTTTCAATACAAACTTGTCGATTGGTTGTGGCATCAACGCACGCTCTTACCGCCAACAGCTCCGGGCAGTTGGAGTTACATTTATGATGGGATTTATCGCACGCAACGGCGCAGTCAGCAACGTCGCCGCGCGCTAGCGAAACTGCTGCGGCGTTTTCGAGAAGCTGCCGAAGCCATCCCGGATGCCGCGATTGTGTTTCGAAAAGACGGTGGCTTAATTTGGTGTAACAAGCTTGGGCAATTTTATTTTGGGCTCAAATGGCCAGCCGATACCGGCATTCGTCTACCTAACTTAATTCGCCAACCGGAATTTATCGAATATTTGCAACGCAACGATTTTCGTCAAAGTCTTCTTTTGAATTCGCCGGTACGAGAAGACATTATTCTGGAAGTGCGGATCATTCCATATAGCGATGATCAATATTTAATGATGGCGCGCGATGTCACGCAGATACAGCAATTAGAGCAAATGCGTAAAGACTTTGTCGCCGATGTCTCGCATGAGCTAAAAACGCCTTTGACGGTTTTACAAGGTTACCTCGAAATGCTGTCAGACCCCGCTGCGCTGCCCCCCAAAATGCTTGAAAAGGCAGTTCGTGATATGCATGCGCAAAGCAATCGGATGCGTGACTTGGTTGAACAGCTGCTAGCGATGTCGAAGCTTGACGTGGCACCGCGCGATATTTTTGAACAGCAAGTTGATGTACCCGCGATTTTGCATGCGATTGAGAAGGATGTCGTTAACTTAAATAACGATAAAGAGCATCAGATCGAATTTGAAATCGGCTCCGCAAAAATGTTCGGTCTAGCCGATGAGCTGCGCAGTGTGTTTGTCAACCTGATCACCAACGCAATCCGCTACACGCCTGCAGGTGGCAAGATTACAGTGCGCTGGGCGAGACGATACAATCATTATATTTTTAGCGTCACTGATAATGGTCCGGGTATTGCAGCTGAGCACATCCCGCTGTTAACAGAACGCTTCTATCGCATCGATAAAGATCGGAATAGTGCGACCGGTGGCTCAGGATTGGGGCTAGCGATCGTGCAACAGGCGCTCGAGCACCACCATTGTAAATTACAAATCGACAGTATTCTCGGCCAAGGTTCGAGCTTCTCATTTCGGGTTCCCGAAGAACTTTTACTCGAAAATCAATAAAAGTTTCATATTGTCATTAAATTGTCACATTGCTTTCTTAAACTAGCTTCAACAACTTCAAGCTGGCCTGCCAGCATTCATCTAGAGTGGAGTGATTATGAAACTCAAAAGTGTAATTTTAGCAATGGGAACCGCATCTATCGTAGCTTTTGCTGGTGCGGCTAATGCACAAAAAGCAACTGACGACCTGCCAGAGTATGAAAAGGTCAGTGGTCTTTCTGGCAATTTGTCATCTGTTGGTTCTGATACGCTTGCCAATAAAATGACGTTTTGGGCGGAAGAATTTAAGCGCCTTTATCCAAACGTAAATATTCAAATTCAAGCGGCGGGTTCATCAACTGCGCCACCAGCTTTGACTGAAGGAACTTCAAACTTCGGACCAATGAGCCGAGCAATGAAGTCGAAAGAAATCGAAGCTTTTGAAAAGCGTCATGGTTACAAGCCGACTCCGGTTCGGGTTGCTATCGATGCATTGGCTGTGTTTGTTCACAAAGACAACCCAATTGAAGGGATGACGATTCCTCAAGTTGATGCGGTGTTCTCAAATACCCGCCTTTGTGGAGCAACTGAAGAAGTGCAGCGTTGGAGCGATCTTGGTTTGACGGGTAGCTGGGAAAATCGGGATTTACAACTTTATGGCCGTAACTCAGTGTCTGGGACTTACGGATATTTCAAGCAAATCGCATTGTGTGATGGTGATTTCCGTCCGAATGTGAACGAGCAGCCGGGTTCTGCATCTGTGGTTCAGTCTGTTTCAACCTCACTGAACGCGATTGGTTACTCAGGTATCGGTTATTTGACCTCAGGCGTTAAAACTGTACCACTTGCCCTCGAGGAAGGCGCTGAGTATTACGATGCAACGACTGAGAACGCTTTATCAGGTAACTACCCGTTGGCTCGTTTCCTCTACGTTTATGTCAACAAGCATCCAAATAAGCCATTAGATCCAGCAACTGCGGAATTCTTGAAGATGGTTTTATCTAAAACCGGCCAGGAAATCGTCGCCAAAGATGGTTATATTCCATTGCCGCGAATTGTTGTTGAACAAGAACTTGAGCGTCTCGGTTTAAACTAAACTTTAGCGCTCTAATAAAGCCGGCCCGAGGGTCGGCTTTGCTGTTTATGACAGATATATTTCAGCATTATGACAGCGCTGTAACAATACTGTCATATTTCTCGATTATACTTTGTGATTATCGATAATGGCCAAGAGAGGATTTATGGCGGTTCAGTCACCTACAGCATTAGGGGCAAGCAGTAAACGCTTAGTCAAAGATCGGCTTGCGCGCTGGGGAGTTACCACCGGAGGGGTCGCAGTGTTGGTCGCCCTCTTGCTTATCTTTTTCTATCTACTCTATGTCGTTGAGCCAATTTTCCGTGGCGTTGAGTTAGAACAGCAGCGTCAATTTAGTGTCCCCGGAACTGGCCAAACCGTCGCTTTGGGAATGGAAGAACAATCAGAGATTGGCTATCGCTTTTCTGATACCGGCGAATTGACCTATTTTGCCTTACTGCCAAAACCCCACATGCAGGCTCAAACAGGTCAAGTGCTGCTGCAGCAACAGCTCACTGAGGTTAAGCCAACTGCTTTTACTCAGACCCAACCGCAAAACAATCGTTTCGCTTATGCTTTGCCAGGTGGCAAGGTGCAACTTGTCGAAGCAAAGTTTAAAACCCGGTTCGAAAATGGTCAGCGCTTTACTGAGCCACGGATCAATCTCGTTAACGATGGCGAACTGATCCAAGTTGACCCCGCTGAACAAGATCTCGTCCAACTAGCTTACGAATATGATGGTGATGCGATGCTGTTTGCCGCGGTCACTGACAGTGGTCGTATCATCGTCAATGCTTTTACCGCATCACGTAATTTTTTGACGGGTCAAGTCAGCTTAAAATCAAAGTTTAGTGAGCTTGAATTATCAGGGCCAGTGAAAGCACTAAGCGTGACCCCTGACCTGCGCCAGGTCCTCGTTCTGCAGCCTAGCCGTCTGGCGATTTTTGATGTATCGCGCAGTGGCGTGGTAACCGAGCGTCAAGTCCTTGCGCTGGACAAACGTCGCTTCGCAGAGGTGACCAGCATGCAGTTATTGGCAGGTGCGAGCTCTATCATGCTCGGCCATGCTGACGGCAGAATTACCCAATGGTTTGAAGTAACAACCGATGAAGGGCGGCGATATCGCTATATTCGCGACTTCCAAACCGCGCCAAAGGCCGCTGCGAATGCAGTTATCGATATTGTGCCCGAGTACTTCCGCAGAACCTTTTATAGTATTTCTGCTCAGGGTGAATTGGGAGTGTTTCACACCACATCAGAGGCCGATTTATACTTTGCCAAAACTGCTGGCGTGAGCGCTGAACGTGCCGTGGTTGATCCTCGCGCAAATACGTTACTGGTTGAAAGCGGCGATCAGTTACACGTCTTTAGTCTCGATAACGAGCACCCAGAGGTGACGTGGAGCGGATTGTGGCAAGAAGTATGGTACGAGGGCTATCCAGAACCGCAATATGTCTGGCAGTCCACTTCAGGTTCAGATGACTTTGAACCTAAGTTTAGCTTAGTACCGATTTCATTCGGGACCATCAAAGCAGCCGCGTACGCTATGCTCTTTGCCGTCCCAATCGGCTTGGCCGCAGCGATTTATACGGCTTATTTCATGTCAGCTCCGGTCCGTAAGATTGTCAAACCAACCGTTGAAATCATGGAGGCATTACCAACCGTTATCCTTGGTTTCTTGGCGGGACTCTGGTTGGCGCCCATTGCGGAAACCCATTTACCCGGCATTATTGCAACGATTCTGCTCGTTCCTGCCGCGATCATTTTGTTCGCTTTGATCAGCAGCAAGTTGCCAAAGCAGGTGCGCAATTACCTCAGCGATGGGCGCGCCGCGCTTGTCTTGATTCCGTTAGTTGTTTTAGTCGGTTATTTCGCATTTTCAATGTCACCGTTGGTTGAACAATGGTTATTTGATGGCAATGTCCGTCAGTACTTGACCAATGAGCTTGGCATTACCTTTGACCAGCGGAACTCGCTTGTTGTCGGCATTGCGATGGGCTTCGCTGTCATTCCGACTATTTTCTCGATTGCAGAGGATGCGGTATTTAGCGTGCCGAAGCACTTGTCGAATGGTTCCTTGGCACTTGGTGCAACCCCTTGGCAAACCCTCAGCCGCGTGGTGTTACTGACCGCCAGCCCGGGTATTTTCTCAGCCGTGATGATGGGGTTAGGGCGCGCCGTTGGTGAGACCATGATCGTGCTTATGGCAACTGGGAATACCCCGATTATGGATTGGAATATCTTTGAGGGAATGCGCACCTTGTCCGCCAACATTGCGGTTGAGATGCCGGAATCAGAAGTCGGTAGCTCGCATTATCGGATTCTTTTCTTGGCAGCATTTGTATTGTTTGTTTTCACCTTCGCGTTTAACACTTTGGCCGAATTAGTTCGCCAACGTCTGCGCGACAAGTACAGCTCGATGTAAGTGAGAAGGTCTGATGAAAGATTGGTTTAAAACAGGTCGCCCTTGGATTTGGCTCACAGCTGGCGCAGTAAGTGTTAGCTTGATTGCAGTACTTGGTTTGCTCGCATTAATTGCTTGGCGTGGCTTATCCTTTTTCTGGCCAGCAGAAATCCACGAGATTCAAGTACAGGCTTCTGATGGCTCTACCAAGACCGTCATCGGTGAGCTTTACGATACCGAAGAGGTGCCGATGGAGCGCCTCGCAGAATCAGGTATTGTGCTTGAAAATTACAGTGAAGAAACGCTCGAACGTTGGTTATTGAAAGTTGGTAACCGTGAATACGTGCCGCTCGATTTTATGTGGATCATGGAGCCGCAAATCGTGGCTGACGCAAAACCACTCGATGTCGCCAAAATTGAGCGCTCTAAAAATGGCAATTTTTACGGTTATATCACGGACGTTCTCGAGCAGGGGGAATCTGTATTTAATAGCTCGCCTGAGCAGAGCGAATTACGTGAAGAATTAGCGCAGCGAATTGAGCGGGTGTTGGATATTAATGATCAAGCCGAAGATCTGCAAAATAGTGAAATCGGTGCGATCAACTATCGCCTCAATCAGCTCCGTCTAGAGCGTCGGGCGCTCGCATTAAAAGAGCAATTGACAGATAGCGAAGAACAGCGAATTGCTGCCGAAGAGGCGCAGTTACGCGCTGATTATAAGGTGCTTGAAGAAGAGCTTTTCGCGATGCGCGAAGAAGCGAGTCGCGACAGTATTGTGGTGCGCGATATGCGTGGAATGGATGTGACAATCCCCATGTATCGGGTGCTTGATGTCACCTTCCCGAACGACATGGGGGCTATCGCCAAAGTAGGCTACTTCTTCTCGCAAATTGGCAATTTCGTCAGCGAAAACCCACGTGAAGCAAATACTGAAGGCGGTGTTTTCCCAGCCATATTCGGGACCGTATTTATGGTCCTGTTGATGTCTGTTATCGTCACTCCGTTTGGTGTGGTTGCTGCCATCTATCTACATGAATATGCAGGCAAAAACCCGGTCACGCGGCTGATTCGGATCGCGGTGATCAACCTCGCTGGGGTGCCCTCGATTGTTTATGGTGTATTTGGTCTTGGCTTCTTCGTCTACATGGTGGGTGGCTCACTTGACCAGATTTTCTATCCAGAGGCCCTGCCGAGCCCGACCTTTGGCACGCCGGGGGTGATGTGGTCAGCGATTACCTTGGCAATTTTAACTTTGCCAGTGGTGATTGTCTCAACTGAAGAAGGTTTGTCGCGGATCCCGAGTAGCTTGCGTGAAGGTAGCCTTGCGTTAGGTGCGACGAAAGCGGAAACCTTGTGGCGTATCATCATCCCAATGGCGTCTCCAGCTATTATGACCGGACTTATTTTGGCGGTCGCACGGGCAGCGGGTGAGGTGGCACCTTTGATGCTGGTTGGGGTAGTGAAATCAGCACCAATGTTGCCGGTTGATGGAAACTTCCCGTATTTCCACCTCGACCGTAAGTTTATGCACTTAGGTTTCCATATTTATGATGTGGGCTTCCAAAGCCCGAATGTCGAGGCGGCCAGACCTTTGGTTTACGCAACCTCATTCTTACTGGTGACAGTAATTGTTGGGTTAAACTTAACCGCAATTAGTGTTCGTAACCATTTACGTGAAAAGTATCGCTCGCTTGAGCATTAATCGTCAGAAGGTACTGTTATGATTTCGGTAACTCCAAGCAACGCACAAACGGAAGCGTTAGATTTAGAAAACTTGAGCGCTGAGCAAACAGCGCTGGAGATCCGTGACCTGAACTTACATTATGGCGAAGCTCAGGCGCTCTATAATATCGATATGACGATTCCAAAGAATCGTGTCACCGCGTTTATCGGTCCGTCAGGTTGCGGTAAGTCGACCTTACTGCGCTGTATCAACCGGATGAATGATCTTGTCGATATTTGTAAAGTGAATGGTGAAATTCGCTTACACGATAAGAATATTTATGACAAAGATGTGGATGTAGCTGAACTACGTCGCCGCATCGGCATGGTGTTCCAGCGTCCGAACCCGTTCCCTAAGTCAATCTACGAAAACGTTGTGTACGGGCTGCGGTTACAAGGTATAAATGACCGCCGTCGTCTCGATGAAATCGTTGAACGCTCACTGAAAGGTGCGGCCTTGTGGGATGAGGTTAAAGATCGCTTGAATGAGAGTGCGTTTGGACTTTCTGGTGGTCAGCAGCAACGTTTGGTGATTGCGCGAGCCATTGCAATTGAGCCGGAAATTCTGCTACTCGATGAACCGACCTCAGCTTTGGATCCGATTTCAACCCTCACCATTGAAGAGTTGATTACCGAGCTGAAAGAGCAATTTACTGTTGTCATCGTAACCCATAACATGCAGCAAGCAGCTCGAGTCTCTGATCAGACCGCTTTCATGTATATGGGCAAATTGATTGAATACGCCGACACCAACACGCTGTTTACCACCCCGGGTAAAAAGCAAACTGAAGATTACATTACTGGCCGCTACGGTTAAGAGGATTAGAGCATGGACAATATCAATGTCAGCCGCCATATTTCTGGCAAATTTAATGAAGAGCTCGAGGCGGTCCGTAACCAAGTTTTGAATATGGGCGGGCTAGTTGAGCAGCAGCTTCGTGATGCTTTACACGCCATTGAAAAACACGATCAGGAACTTGCCCAACAAGTGCTTGAGCGTGATTACAAAATTAATGCGTTAGAAGTTCAAATCGATGAAGCGTGTGTGCAAATTATTGCTAAGCGTCAACCGGCAGCAAGTGATTTGCGCTTAATTATCTCAATTTTCAAAACCATTGCTGATTTAGAGCGAATTGGGGATGAAATTGAGCGCATTGCTAAGGTCGCACTTGAAAGCTTTAACAACGACCATCAGCAATTTCTAATTAGTCTTGAGAATTTGGGGCAACAGGTTTTGTCGATGTTGCATGGCGTCCTTGATGCCTTTGCGCGGATGGATCTCGATGCTGCTTACGATGTCCATCAGATGGATGCGCAGGCAGATCGTCAGTATGAAGCCGTTACTCGGCAGCTGATGACCTATATGATGGAAGATCCGCGCGGCATTCCAAAAGTGATGAATGTGCTTTGGTCTGCACGTTCACTCGAGCGGATTGGCGATCGTTGTCAGAATATCGCGGAGTACATTATTTTCTTTGTTAAAGGCAAAGACGTACGGCACGTTTCACCAGAGTCGATGGAACGCACCGTGCGTGGGAAGCGCGACTAACGCTTAATACAAGACCCGGGCGCGAATTGTGCCCGGAATTGTTCTGAGTTGAGCGAGCAATTCATCTGCTTGCTCACCTTGATCTTGCACTTCAATATCAATCACCACATAACCTACTTTCGAGTCGGTCTGTAGATACTGTCCGGCAACGTTAAGATGTGCATCTGCCATAATTTGGTTAATTTGGGTCAACATCCCTGGCCGGTTTTCGTGAATATGCAGTAAGCGTCGCGTGCCGGCATGCGATGGCAGCGAGACTTCAGGGAAGTTCACCGCTGAAAGGGTTGAGCCGTTATCAGAGTAATGGACTAACTTACCCGCAACTTCGACGCCAATGTTGGCTTGTGCCTCTTGGGTCGAGCCACCGATATGAGGGGTTAAGATACAGCTGTCAATGCCACGCAACGGCGACAGAAACTCTTCGTTGTTGCTCTTCGGCTCGAGCGGGAAGACGTCAATCGCTGCACCCGCCAAATGTTCTGATTTAAGCGCGCTCGCCAGTGCCTCAATATCGACAACGGTGCCGCGCGAAGCGTTAATAAGAACACTTCCTGGTTTCATGACAGCTAATTCGCTCGCGCTGATCATCCATTGTGTTTGTGGTGTCTCAGGTACGTGTAAGGTGACCACATCTGCACTTTGTAGGAGCTCGTTGAGGCTACGAACTTGGAGGGCGTTGCCTAAACTTAGCTTGGTCTCAATATCATAGTAACGAACCTGCATGCCAAGTTGCTCGGCCAAGATACTCAGTTGTGAGCCAATATGGCCATAGCCAATAATGCCGAGAATTTTGCCGCGGGCCTCATAGGATCCGGCTGCAGATTTTTGCCAATCACCGCGATGACAACCAGCGCTGCGCTCCGGAATGCGGCGCAGTAACATGATAATTTCTGCAAGAACTAACTCGGCAACACTACGGGTATTCGAGAAGGGCGCGTTAAAGACGACCACACCATGTCGCTTCGCCGCTTCTAAATCAACCTGGTTGGTACCGATACAGAAGCAGCCAACTGCTGCCAGCTTCTGTGCTGCAGCAAAAACTTTCTCTGTGAGCTGGGTACGTGAACGAATCCCAAGAAAGTGAACATCTTGGATGCGCTCACATAATTCCTCTTCGCTCAGAGAGGTTTTTAACCACTCAATAGACACATAGCCATGCTGTTTAAATACTTCAACAGCACTGTCGTGGACACCTTCAAGTAACAGTACTTTAATTTTATCTTTTGCCAGTGATACAGCCGCCATTTCACTTCCCCCTAAAGAGTTAACTCTTGCACACCTTGGGCAGTTGCGATCAAGGCAACGTCCGCATTCCGCGCGGCGAATAGGCCATTAGTCACAACCCCAACAATATTGTTTAGCTGGCGCTCGAGCTCAATCGGATCAAGGATATCGAAATTATGAACATCAAGGATAAGATTGCCATTATCGGTGACAAAACCTTGGCGCCATTCAGGATCGCCGCCAAGTTTGACGATTTCACGGGCAACATATGAGCGTGCCATCGGAATCACCTCAACTGGAATAGGAAATCCTCCGAGGCGACCGACTTGTTTGCTCTCATCGGCGATACAAATAAATTTATCAGCAACTGCGGCAATGATTTTTTCACGGGTCAAAGCGCCGCCGCCGCCCTTGGTCATGTGGAAATGCTTATCGATTTCGTCGGCACCATCAATGTAAACAGGGAGGTCACGAACATTATTCAGTTCAATCACCTCGATACCGTGCTGTTTTAGTCGTACTGTGGAGGCTTCTGAACTCGAGACCGCAGCTTCAATATCCTGTTTCATTGTTGCTAAAGCATCGATGAAATAATTGACGGTGGAGCCTGTACCCACCCCGACGACAGTGCCGGGCTGGACGAATTTGAGGGCTGCCTGAGCCGCTTCTTGTTTGAGTTTATCTTGTGCAGACGACATTAACTTTGGCCATGTTCATGAAGTGAGAAAGGTTGCGTTCGATTCACCTGTGAGTATAGCGATTTAACTGCGAAAATCCCATATTTTTGCAGGAGTAATCACCATGTTTAAGGGGACATCCCAAGGTTCTGTTGGAAGCTGCTCAAGCTGTTGACAATCGAAAGCCAAGCCGATGGTCAGTAACTTCGGGTAGCGACCAGCACGGTGCGCCGCCAGCGTTCGATCATAAAAGCCACCACCCATCCCCATCCGGTTACCCTGCTGGTCAAAGCCAACTAAGGGAACCAATAAGATATCGAGATGATCGAGTGGGATGATATCAGGACTCGCTAATCTCGGCTCCGGGATTCCGAACGAATTGGCGTGCCATATCGTCTTTTCGGTAACCTGCAAAAAGAGTAAGTGGTTGCTTACAACTGGATGCAAACGCGGCAGGGCGAGCTGTTTTTCGCGTTGTAAATGTTGGTTTAATTCGGCGGTGGGTAATTCAGCGCGGACACTATGATAGCTGCCAATCGTTTGTGCTTGTTGAAACTCTGTCAGCGCATGTAAATGCTCACTTACTTTATGTGCAGCACGTTCACGCTCCGCTTCTGTCAACTGTCCACGGTATGACAAAAGCAATCGCCGTAATTGCTGTCGTTCAGTTGCACTGCTATGCTCATGCATCATTTTATTTCTCGAACTAATTATCAACGAGGGCGCTGATTATGTTGACTCACCCACTTAGCAAATGGCTACTAGCTGGATTGGCTCTTTGGGTCAGTGTAGCAACGATTGCCGCTCCACCGAAAGCCCCATTGCGCAGTGACGAGGGACAAGGTCCGTATGCGCGCCTGATTCTCCGCGGTGGCACGCTTATCAATGGTGAGGGGGCTCCAGCAGTTGGGCCGGTTGATATTGTGATTGAGAACGATCGAATTGTGAATGTGGTGAGTGTGGGTCATCCGGGAGTGCCGATTAAACCGGCAGGACGTCCAGTAGCGCAACCCGGTGATCAAGAACTCGATGTCAGTGGCCATTATATTCTGCCTGGTTTCGTCGATATGCATGGTCATATCGGTGGCTCTGCTGACAACATTCCAGCCGAATATGTGCTGAAATTATGGCTTGCTCATGGGATTACTACAGTCCGTGAACCGGGTAGTTTTAATGGTCTAGGTTGGGTGCAGTGGCATCAACAGCGGGCTGAAGACAACCGTATTGTCTCGCCGCGGATTATTCCTTACGTTGGCTTTGGGATGGGCAGTGAGGAACCGATATTCACTGCTGAGCAGGCTCGCGACTGGGTGCGCGAAGTCAAACGCAAAGGGGCGGCAGGCATCAAGTTTTTTGGTGCAACACCACGGGTTATGGCCGCAGCACTTGATGAAGCCAACAAGCAACAGCTTGGTACCATGATGCATCACGCCCAGCTAAACGTGGTGCGGACCAATGTACTCGATTCTGCTCGACAGGGCTTAACCACCATGGAGCATTGGTATGGATTGCCCGAGGCGCTATTTGACGGCCAGGTGATCCAAGATTATCCAGCCCACTACAACTATAACAATGAACAAGATCGGTTTGCTGAAGCAGGGCGTTTATGGCAACAAGCCGCTAAGCCGGGTAGTGCCAAGTGGAATGCCGTTCGCGATGAATTGATTGCACTGGATTTTACCATCAACCCAACTTTGACCATCTATGAAGCGAGTCGCGACCTGATGCGTGAACGCCAAGCGATATGGCATCAAGAGTACACTTTGCCAACATTATGGGATTTCTTTACCCCAAGTCGCTATGCCCATGGGTCATATTGGTTCGATTGGACCACGGATAACGAAATCGCTTGGCGTAAAAACTATCAGCTATGGATGGCATTCTTGAACGACTATAAAAATCACGGCGGTCGTGTCACTACAGGTTCGGATGCAGGTTATATCTACAAAGTTTACGGATTCGCCTTTATTCGCGAACTCGAGTTGTTGCGTGAGGCCGGCTTTAATGCGCTCGAGGTCGTGCAAGCGGCAACGCTGAACGGCGCTGAGGCGCTTGGCTTAGATCATGAAATTGGCTCAGTGGTGCCGGGCAAAAAGGCCGATTTAGTCATCGTCGCAGAAAACCCGCTGGCGAACTTCAAGGTGCTCTACGGCACAGGGCATTATCGCCTAAACGAACAAAATCAGCCCTATCGGACTGAGGGAATTCGTTACACCATCAAAGATGGCATTATTTATGATGCCCAACAGTTACTCGAGGATGTTCGCGCAATCGTGGCGCGCGCAAAGAAAGAAGAAGGGTGACCACCCAAAATGCCGCCGCAGTGCTGTTGCCCTTGAACCCTTTGGTTCAAGGCGGGGCGCAAATACACGACCGTAGGCTTCTCGATACATGTCGAGCTTGCACAATAGTCGCTCAGTGAACCCCTTATTAAAAAAGCATCGGCTCAGGGACATTAGCGTGCTAGCAAACATTCCAGGCGATCATTGTTACGCGCAGCTAGCGTGAAGGGCGCTGCTCCGCAGTTACTTGTTCCAAGGTCTCTTGCAATAACGTTAACTTATCTTCCAGTTCAGCAATTCGCTGCTGCTGTTGCAGCGCTTGCTGATGGCTCTCGTGGCATAAGTTGAGTGCCGCCATCACCGCAATCTGCTCAGGATGAGTAAGCTTAGTTGCAGTTCGAATTTGCTCGAGCTTGCCATTTAAGCGATCGGCAGCTTGCTGCAACGCAACTTCTTGGCCAGCAGGGCAGCTGACTTTGTACTGCCGTTGCATCAAATTGATTTCCATCATTTTTGCATTATTGCTGCTCATCACTCGTTCCTTTCAGAGCTCCTCGTTACTGCTCTATTATGCCATGCCTCGACAGGACTTGTCAGCTAGCTTGCGACTGAAGCAAGTGATAGCATTAGAGCACAAATGCAATAATCATAAGGTTGCTCAATGGTTGATGAAAGTGGCGGTTCATTGAATCAATTCAATTACGATCGTTTAAACGAGTATTTCGAACAACAAGATATTCTCGCCAGCGCGGCTGAGATCCACGGGATTCTCTCGGGTATGATAGCTGGTGGTGCCAGTACTAGCGGTGATGAATGGCTGTTATTAGTCAGTGACCTCATTCATGAGGGACAGTCTTTTAAGCCAGATTGTAAAGAGCGACTAAAAGAATTAGCTGAAATTATTCGTACCGCGATGCAAGACCCAGATATGGGATATAGCCTATTATTGCCCCATGACAATGTTCCACTGCATGAGCGCCTGCAAGGACTCGTTGGTTGGGTGCAGTCATTTTTGGTGGGCTTTGGTGTCAATCAAACCAATATGGCGGGTTTATCAGCCGACTTGCGCGAGGCGATTGACGATATGGTTGAGATTGCCAAGCTCGATTTTAATGTTGATGACGAAGAAGATGCTGAACGTGCTTATTTTGAAATAGTTGAATATTTGCGCGTATCTGCCTTGCTCTGCTTTAACGAACTCGGGCAAAAAGGCAAGGGGAAGGGACAGCCCAACAAGGTCTTACATTAAGGCAAAGAGTAACGCATGAAGATTTATCAGCAGCGTCGGCAACGGCTTCTCGATTATCTTGCTCAGCAAGCGGAACCTGCGGTAGCGGTGATCGCAAGCGCTGCACTCGTAACGCGCAGTCATGATACCGAATACCCCTTTCGACAGAACAGTAACTTTTATTACTTAACTGGCTTCAACGAACCCAATGCGCTGCTGATTTTGGCGCCTCACCTTGATCAACCCGTGCAGTTGCTTTGCCAGCCTAGTGATCCAGCGGCTGAAGTTTGGCATGGTCGGCGGCTCGGGATTGAGGCTGCCAAGCAGGATCTCGGGGTTGATATGGCTGCTTCGATTGAGCACCAAAACAGCTACCTTAAAGACGCTTTAAGTGGCATCCATACCGTATTTAGCTTGCATCAAGATAACCATTGCCAAAGCTTGCTAAAAACTGTCAGCGAACAGCTCCGCGCAGAGCAACGTAAACAACGTCTCGTACCTACGCAGTTTCAGGATCTGCATAGCTATTTCGCCGCCGCACGCTTGATTAAAGATGAGCACGAGCTGGCGCTTATGCGAACCGCAGCGGCAATCAGCGTGGCGGCTCATAAACGAGCGATGACTGTCGCTCAGCCAGGGCGCTATGAATATCAAGTTGCCGCAACACTGGAATATGAATTTGCGCTCGCTGGGGCGTTACATCCAGCCTATGGAACCATTTGTGGGAGTGGTGAGAATGCTTGCATTTTGCACTACACCGAAAACACCAAACAGTTACAAGATGGTGAACTATTACTCATTGATGCGGGTGCAGAATATCAAGGCTATGCCGCTGATATTACGCGCACTTTCCCGGTAAATGGGCGTTTCACCGGCGAACAGCGCGCCCTTTATGAGGTTGTACTTGCCGCCCAACACGCCGCCCTCGCTGAAGCTAAGGTGGGGAGTGACCTGATACAAGCCTATAACGCTGCGGCTCGGGTTATTACTGAAGGCTTAATTGATTTGAAAATTTTGCACGGCAGCTTAGTCGAGCATCTCGAGCGCCAAAGCTATCGCCGCTTTTTCATCCATGGCCTCGGTCATTGGCTTGGCCTCGACGTACACGATGATTGTACCTATCAAGAGCAGGGTGAGCAGATTAAGTTTGCACCAAATATGGTGCTAACGGTTGAACCGGGTATTTACATTCCTGCCAGTATGACTGATGTAAATGAACGTTGGCATAACATCGGTATTCGAATTGAAGATGACATCGTGATTACGCCAAGCGGTCATGAGAATCTAACTGCCGATGTCCCGAAAACGGTCGAAGAGATTGAGCAATGGATACAGAACAGTCGCAAGTGACTCCAGTGGTGATTGCCGGTGGCGGCTTAGTGGGCGCACTGACTGCTTTATTGCTGGCGCGAGTAAGGCCGGATTGGACGGTCACTGTGCTAGAGCCACGCGAGCAAGGCCCCGCACAGGATAAGCGAACCATTGCACTGGCCGCTGGCACCGTTGCGATCTTGAACAAGCTCGGGGTTTGGTCAGCGCTAGCAGAGCAAGCTTGTCGTATCCGCCATATCCACGTTAGCGATCGAGGTTATCTCGGCATGACTCGGTTGCACGCCCAGCAACAAGGAGTTGAAGCACTTGGCGAGGTCATCGCTGCGGCCGCTCTTAACCAGGAACTCTATCAAGCCTGTATTGCCCAGCCGAATATTGATTGGCGTGGTGGGTATCGCTGTCTAGAAGTAGAGCGTGGGCAAGACTTCAATGTGCTGCACTGTGACACTCCGTCGGGGGCAACGACTTTATCCTGCCGACTCGTCTTGGCAGCTGACGGGCAGCGTTCGCAGCTACGGGAGCAACTCGGGATTCGGGTGCAACAGACGGATTATCAACAGCATGGCATTATCGCGATTCTCGATTTAGCGGACGACCTAGATGGCTGGGCTTATGAACGCTTCACTGAGACCGGCCCCATCGCCTTACTCCCCATGCCGAACCGCCAGGCCTCCTTGGTTTGGACCTTAACCCCTGAACAGGCTGCTGAAGTTGAAGCACTCTCAGATGATAGCTTTGTCCGCGCCGCCCAAGGTGCCTTTGGTTATCGCGCTGGCCGCTTCACTGGCGTGCGCTTGCGGGTTCATTATCCACTGCAGTTACAACTCGCTGAGCAGCATACTGCGCAGCGTGCGGCCTTGATTGGTAATGCGTCACACACCCTGCATCCAATTGCAGGACAAGGCTTTAACTTGGGCGTACGCGATGCGTTGGCAATTGCTGCAGTGCTCGCCGAGGCAGATGATCCTGGGAGTTACCGTGTGTTAAGTGATTATTGGCAGGCTCGAGAAGCTGATTATCAGCGCACTATTGGGTTGACGGATCTGCTCGTTCGAGGTTTTTCTAATCACTATTGGCCACTCAATCTATTGCGCAATATTGGGCTGTCGACGCTCGAGGCGGTAACGCCTTTACGTGATGCATTCGCTGAGCAAACCATGGGCCTTGGAGCGCGAGCTCCGCAGTTGAAGGAGCCGCAATGAAGATGAAGCATATGGTGCTTGTCGGTGCTGGAATGGTCGGCTTAAGCCTCGCCGTCGGTCTGCGTCAGCAAGGTCATCGAGTCACCTTAATAGAACGAGGTCAGCGCCCCGTTTTTGGCACTGAACCTGAGCTACGGGTCAGTGCGATTGCGCATACTAGTCGTGATCTGCTGGTCTCACTCGATACTTGGCAAGGGTTACCAGCGCAGCGCTTAGGACCGTATCAGGCGATGGAGGTCTGGGACTATGATAGTTTCGGTCGTATCCAGTTCAGTGCCGCCGAGGTGAATCAGGATGATTTAGGCTCGATCGTCGAGAATAAAGTTTTAGAGCAAATACTTTGGGACCGTGCGCTTGCGGCGCAAGTTGAATTTTTAACAGGGGTAAGTGTTTCCGCTGTTGAGCAGGATCAACAGCAGGTTCAGCTGCGACTTGATGACGGACGTGAGATCACGGCTGATTATCTGTTTGCAGCAGATGGCGGGAAATCTACGGTTCGTAGCTTATTACACATTCCCCAGACCTTTTGGGATTATGAACAGACCGCAATCGTGGCGACTATTGCGATCAGTCATCCTCACCAAAATACCGCTCGCCAGGTCTTTTTGCCAACCGGTCCGGTCGCCTGGCTGCCTTTAGCTGATCCCAACCAGGTTTCGCTGGTGTGGTCTGCCGATACGGCCCGGGCGCAGCAGTTGCTTGCGCTGTCGGCTGAAGATTTTGTCCGAGAATTACAAGTGGTAAGTGACCAATGCCTGGGTGATTTAAGCTTACATTCGGAGCGGCTTAGCTTTCCGCTGCGGATGCAATATGCACAAACTTGGCTGGTGCAGCGCGCGCTCATTCTTGGCGATGCGGCTCATACCATCCATCCGCTCGCAGGGCAGGGCGCAAATCTTGGTTTAGCCGATGTGAAAAGCTTACTCAAAGTGACAGCAACTGAGTTTAGCCAGCGCGACTTAAGAGATTGGGAGCGTGAACGGAAGGCAGCTGCGGTCACAATGATCGGCACGATGGAGGCGTTCAAGCGTGGTTTCGGCACCCCCAACCCAGCTCTTAAATTTGCGCGTGGACTGGGATTGCGCGTTGCTGATAAGTTTGCCCCATTAAAGCAAACTTTAATTAAATCCGCTCTCGGATAAACTGGGCGAGTTGCCGCGCCGCAATATTTTTGGGGTCAACAATTTGCATCACGACATTGACCTCACCAAGCGCGGGTAATTGGGGCTGGGTTAACTTTTGTAAATTTAACGGCACCGTGCTTTGTGCAAGTACCGTGTATCCCAGTCCACTCTCAATCGCTGCGGTTAGTCCGGAAAAATCTGCATTGGTATAACTTATCTGTGCTTCAAGCTGCTGTTCACGCAGGCGTGTCAGGGCTCGCCGTCGATAAATGCATCCTTCCGGTGCTAACACGAGCTTTAGTGGTTGGTAGTCAAATACTTGGTCCTGTTGACCGACCCAAACCAGTGGTTCTTGCTTTAAAATTTGGAACGGTGATTTGCTCGAGGCCTTTTGGCCCGGCTCGGTCAATGCGATGATGAGATCATAATCAGCCGTATCGCTGCGCAGCAGAGCCTTACTTAGGGCAGAAGTGACGGCTAACGTGATACTAGGATAGGATTGAGCAAATTGCCCAACCACTTGCGGCAGTAGTTTACTGGCGAACTCACTGGGGATGCCAAGCCGAATCCGACCACTTATTCTTGGTTCAGTAAAGCGCGCAATAAGTTGATCGTTTAGACTTAACAGTTGCCGCGCAGTCTCAAGCAGCTCTGCTCCAGCGGAAGTCAGCTGAATCCGCCCACTGACCCGGTGCATGAGAGTACTTCCAAGTTGTTCTTCAAGCCGCTGGACCTGCAATGAAATCGCCGGTTGTGAGCGTCCGAGTTGGCGCCCTGCTGCGGTGTAGGATTGCAGTTCGTAAACGCTCACGAAAGCACGTAAAGCATCAAGAGAAAGGTGTTGCATAAGCACTCACTAAATAAGCAAAAACAATAGTAACGGTATCATTATTAGTTTTGTAAATATACTTATTGCGATTATTCATTTGTTCAAATGGTCTGAGAGTTCTATAATCGGCGCTCAGAATTTCGTCAAAACGACAAAGGATATTTAGCCCATGGCAAACCGCACTCCATTGTACGAAGCGCACCTTAAAGCGAACGCGAAAATGGTCGACTTCCACGGTTGGGATATGCCGCTGCATTACGGCTCGCAATTAGAAGAGCACCATGCTGTCCGCAACGACTCAGGTATTTTTGACGTGTCCCACATGACCATCGTTGATGTCGCTGGAGCTCAGGCGCAGGCTTTCTTGCGTTATTTGCTTGCGAACGACGTTGCTAAGCTAAGTATTCCGGGCAAAGCGCAATACAGCAGCATGCTCAACGAGCAGGGCGGCGTGATTGATGACTTGATCGTGTATTTCTTTTCAACTGAATCGTATCGATTAGTTGTGAACTCTGCGACGCGCGAGCAAGACCTCGCATGGATTGAGAAAGTTGCTGCCAAATTTGATGTAACTGTCACTGAGCGCGCAGATTTCGCCATGGTTGCTTTGCAAGGCCCACAAGCTGAAGCTAAGTTGAAATTGGTGTTGCAAGAGCAAGGTGCAGCGATTGATGGCATGAAACCATTTATGTCACAACAGGTCGGCGAGTACTTTATTGCGACCACGGGTTACACCGGTGAAAAAGGCTACGAAATTGTGGTCCCAGCAGAGCACATTACTCAGCTTTGGGATGATTTGCTTAATGTTGGCGTGCAACCGTGTGGTCTGGGCGCGCGTGATACCTTGCGACTCGAAGCCGGCATGAACTTGTATGGCCAAGATATGGACGAAACCATCAGTCCATTAGAGGCCAATATGGGTTGGAGCGTTGCCTTTGAGCCGAGCGACCGTGACTTTATCGGGCGCGCCGCATTAGAGCAGCAAAAAGCCGCTGGCCACATGAAATTAGTTGGCTTAGTCATGCAAGACAAGGGCGTCTTACGCCATGGTCAACGGGTACTGGTTGACGGTGGTGAAGGCATCATTACTTCAGGAACCTTCTCGCCTACGCTTGGCTTCTCGGTAGCGATGGCTCGTGTGCCTGCCACAGTGGGTGAAACCGCAGAGGTGGAAATGCGCAAAAAATTGGTTAAAGTGAGCGTGGTGAAACCATGCTTTGTGCGGAACGGTAAATCTGTTCTGTAACGACCACGACGACAATTATTACAGTTTGAAGGAAGACAACCATGAGCACGATTCCAAAGGAATTAAAATACGCGACGACTCACGAATGGGTTCGTAACGAAGGTGATGGTATTTTCACCGTAGGTATTACGGAGCACGCCCAAGATTTGCTTGGCGATATGGTGTTCGTTGAGTTACCTGAAGTGGGTGATACTGCCGCTGCGGGTGATGATGTCGCCGTGGCCGAATCAGTTAAGGCTGCATCAGATATTTATGCGCCAATTGCTGGCGAAATTATCGAAGTGAACGAAGCACTCGAAGATGCTCCTGAAACGGTCAACAGTGATCCTTATGGGGATGGTTGGTTGTTCAAGATTAAGGCTGACGACGCATCTGAAGTCGACAGTCTGCTCGACGCTGACGGTTATCAAGCCGTCATCGACGAAGAATAAGATTAGGTCAAGGATGACAAAGCCCCGGTCACTATTGCCGGGGTTTTGTCGTTACTGATCAGCAGGTTTCACCCTTAAATTTAGCCCGTAACGAGGGATATGACGTACATGACCACGACTTTGCAGCAATTAGAAAATCATGGTGAGTTCATTGGCCGCCACATTGGTCCGAGCGCTGATGAAATCCAAGGAATGCTTGATGAACTTGGTGAGAGCTCACTTGAAGCTTTGATCAAAGATACTGTGCCAGGTAAGGTTTTACGCGAACCATTCTTGGAGGTAGGTGAGCCATTAAATGAGCGCGAAGCGCTGGCCAAACTCAAGGCGATTGCAAAAAAGAATAAGGTCCTAACCTCGTTCATCGGGATGGGCTACTACGACACGCTAGTGCCTAACGTTATTCTACGTAATGTGCTCGAGAATCCAGGTTGGTATACCGCCTATACCCCGTATCAACCAGAGATTGCCCAAGGTCGTTTAGAAGCGATTTTGAACTTCCAGCAGATGACGATTGATTTGACCGGACTTGAGCTTGCAAGTGCCTCGCTACTTGACGAAGCAACTGCAGCTGCTGAGGCGATGGCGATGGCGAAACGCGTCAGCAAGAGCAAATCAAATACCTTCTTTGTGGCGGATAATGTCTATCCACAAACCATTGACGTGTTAAAAACTCGCGCCGAGTGGTTTGGTTTCGATGTTATCGTCGCACCTGTGGCCGAAGCGGATCAGCACGATGTGTTTGGCGCATTATTGCAATACCCAGATCGTAACGGTGAACTCCACAACCTCGAGCAAGTGATTGCTGAGATTCAAGCGAAAAAAGGGGTGGTCGCGGTCGCCGCCGATATCATGAGCTTAGTGCTATTGAAATCGCCAGGCGAAATGGGAGCCGATATTGTGCTCGGTTCAGCCCAGCGCTTTGGTGTCCCAATGGGCTACGGTGGTCCACACGCGGCATTCTTTGCCACCCGTGATAAATACAAGCGTTCACTGCCAGGCCGGATTATTGGTGTATCAAAAGACAGCCGCGGGAACCTTGCGTTGCGGATGGCAATGCAAACTCGTGAGCAGCACATTCGCCGTGAGAAGGCCAACTCGAACATTTGTACCGCGCAAGTATTACTTGCCAATATGGCTTCATTTTATGCGGTATATCATGGCCCGCAGGGGCTGCGAACCATTGCGTCGCGCATTCATCGGTTGACCGACATTGTCGCGCTTGGCCTGCAAGAGCATGGTGTCAAGATTGTCAATAACCACTGGTTTGATACCTTAACCTTCAACTATGACGGCAATGCCCAAGAGCTGGTTGAACGTGCGGTTGCAGCAGGCATTAACCTGCGGGTTGATGGTGACGGGCAATTTGGTGTCAGCCTTGATGAAGCAAAAACACGTGCTGATGTCGAAGTATTATTTGAGGTCCTATTCGGGAAAGACCATGGACTTGAAATTGACGTGCTTGATTCACGTGTGGCATCGGGTGATGTGCAATCGATTCCAGCGAACTTACAACGTGAAAGCGCGATTCTCGAGCATCCGGTCTTTAACAGCTATCACTCAGAGACTGAGTTGTTACGCTATATCAAGCAGCTCGAGAATAAAGATTTATCACTGAATCACAGCATGATTTCGTTGGGCTCATGCACCATGAAGTTGAATGCGACCGCAGAAATGATTCCGGTGACTTGGCCTGAATTTGGTCAGTTGCATCCATTCTGCCCAGAAGACCAAGCGGCTGGTTATGCTGAAATGATTCACACCTTGGCTGACTGGCTCATCAATATTACTGGCTATGACGCCATGTCGATGCAACCAAACTCAGGTGCACAAGGTGAATATGCCGGCTTACTCGCAATTCAAAAGTATCATCAGAGTCGTGGTGACGCGCACCGCAACATCTGTTTGATCCCAAGTTCAGCGCACGGTACCAACCCAGCGTCTGCGCAAATGATGGGTTTGAAGGTTGTGGTCGTTAACTGTGACAAGAATGGTAACGTTGACCTTGACGACCTGCGTGCAAAAGCAGCAGAAGCAGGTGACAACCTGTCCTCAATCATGGTCACTTATCCATCGACCCACGGTGTATACGAAGAAGGGATTCGTGACATTTGCGATATCGTGCATAGCTTCGGTGGCCAAGTTTACCTCGACGGCGCTAACATGAATGCCCAAGTTGGGGTGACCTCACCAGGTTACGTCGGCGCTGACGTATCTCACTTGAACTTGCATAAAACCTTCTGTATTCCACACGGCGGTGGCGGCCCAGGTATGGGACCCATCGGGGTGAAGAAGCACCTCGCTCCGTTCTTACCAAACCATTCAGTGGTGCCAATTCACGGCACTGGTTTGGACAACGGTGCGGTATCGGCTGCGCCGTACGGAAGTGCCAGTATTCTTCCTATCTCATGGATGTATATCGCCATGATGGGTGGCCGTGGCTTGCGCAAAGCGACAGAAGTTGCGATTTTGAGCGCAAAC
Source organism: Pseudidiomarina taiwanensis (assembly GCF_003987435.1). Classification (GTDB taxonomy): domain Bacteria; phylum Pseudomonadota; class Gammaproteobacteria; order Enterobacterales; family Alteromonadaceae; genus Pseudidiomarina; species Pseudidiomarina taiwanensis. The sequence goes on from NZ_PIQG01000005.1 coordinate 176,429, forward strand.
TACATCGCCAAGAAACTTAAAGGTCATTACCCGATTCTGTACAAGGGCCGTAACGATCGTGTTGCACACGAATGTATTATCGATTTACGTCCGATCAAAGAAGCATGCGGTGTGACCGAGTTAGATATCGCGAAACGTCTACAGGATTATGGTTTCCATAGCCCAACCATGAGCTTCCCAGTAGCGGGAACCTTAATGGTTGAGCCAACCGAATCTGAATCAAAAGCTGAGCTTGATCGTTTTATCGAAGCCATGATCAGTATTCGTGAAGAAGCCAAGCGAGTTGAAGCAGGGGAATGGCCTGCGGATAACAATCCACTCCATAATGCGCCACACACCTTGGCCGATATTGTCGATGCCAACTGGGATCGTCCATACTCGCGCGAGCTGGCTGCCTATCCAGTCAATGCGGTACGGGTGAACAAGTTCTGGCCATCCGTCAATCGTATCGATGATGTGTATGGTGACCGTAACTTGGTGTGTAGTTGCCCAAGTATTGATGAATACCGTTAAGGTGTCATTTCGTTATTGCCGAAAAAGCCCTCCTCGTGAGGGCTTTTTATATTATGATGGGGAAATAATTCAGCTCGTTGAAGAGTTCCAGCAACAAGGCACAGCAGATGACCCAAGCAAATCGAGAGAACGAATGGCAGGCAATGTTACGACGCTTACCCGCGGAGCGTGACCATGAGCGTTAATTCTGGTTCTAGCCTCGAGCAGCAGCGTCAAGAATTTGCCCAGCGACGCCTAATTGCGACGCCGCTTGCTGGTTTAATTGCTTGGTCGGTGGTGGCAGTCTGTTCTTTATTTATGGATAGCTATGCGATTTCAATGACTCTGTTTATCGCGACCGGATCGATTGTTTATTTGGCTCTGCCGATTTCCAAATTAACCGGTGAGGATTTCCTCAACAAGCAACGCCCCAAAAACACCTTCGACACTTTGTTTTACTACACCATTGGGATGTCGGTTTTAGTGTATGCGATTGCCATTCCTTTTTTCCTAATTGATTACACTTCGCTACCTCTCTCAGTGGGGATCTTAACTGGGTTAATGTGGCTGCCAATCTCTTGGATCATTCAGCACTGGATAGGCTTCGTCCATGCCATACTTCGAACTTTAGTGGTTGTTAGCGTGTGGTACTTATTTCCCGAGCACCGATTTTTTGCAGTCTCAGTTGCGATCGTTACGCTATACATTGGCGCGATCATTGTATTAGAGCGCCGTTGGCGTGCACTACAAAACTAATCAGACAAGAGTTTTTTAAGGTCTCATGGAAACCTTTATTGAGTTTGGCTACCTTGGCTTGTTCATCGCCGCTTTTCTCGCTGCAACCATATTGCCATTAAGCTCTGAAATTGTGTTAACAACACTTCTACTCAATGATCTTTCCCCAAATCTGTTAGTGACTGTGGCCACTGTGGGTAATGTTCTTGGTTCGCTTACAAACTATGCACTGGGGTACTGGGCTAGTTTTGAATTGGTGAAGAAATGGCTAAAATTATCAGAACAAGAGTATCAAAAAGCGGAGCAGCGTTTTACTAAGTATGGCCTGCTATCACTGTGTTTTGCTTGGGTGCCGGTCATTGGTGACCCACTCACGGTCATTGCCGGAGTGCTGAGGATTAAACTTATTTGGTTTTTACTGCTGGTTAGCCTTGGCAAGTTCCTCCGTTATCTGGTCATCGCTGAACTCATGCTGTAACTTTTGTAGAAGTTCGCAGTTCTGCGTTAGATCAACTACCTTACTTATAACCGTCAAACGAACAAAGGTGGTCAACGACATGCAAAATTGGATTAAGTTGAGTCTCGTTAGTGCAGTTCTTGTGACGACTTTTTCGAGTCATGCTGCACTCCCGCCTGATCGCCAAAACATGCGTGATTTAAATGTCATGATCTCGTTTATTAACGCAAATGAACGCGTTGCTATGAGCCTTGAAACGATAGATTTCAGCAATTACACCATTCACTTTGGAGGGGGTTGCCAGGCTATTTTTGAGCGCAAAGAGGTACATCGCTCAGCAGGCTGGGTAGGACCTGCAGCGCCGCTCGAGTTTGCCCGATCAACGTGCAAACTCGATTGATACTTCTAAAACAAAACCAAAGTCTTACGCAAAAAAACAGATGCAGTATGCATATTGCTATAATAGTGTGCAAAAGCACAATAAGGCGCTTTCAAATTAGCTAACTCTGTGTTAAATCGTTAAGAGTCAAATCCACAACATAATAACTCTGATAAGTGCGATTTTGATCCTTTAGTCGAGCACTGTGCTCAGACATGTCGTTCAACCCTTGGGAGAATAACAATGCAAATTGATCAAAAACCAGGATTAGGAAGGTTCAATACTCTAGCACTCGCCATTATGGCAGTGATGTTGCCGATACAAGGTGCTGTCGCGCAAGAGAGCGCAAGCGCCGATGGTGCGCAAGAAGATGTCGAGCGTATCAATGTTGTGGGCAGCCGTCGCGCAGGTCGCACCGTCAGTGATTCGCCCGTGCCAATTGATATTATCGATGAAGATTCAATTAAGGCGACGGGTCTCACTGAGACCAATATGATTCTGAATACTTTGTTGCCGAGTTTTAACTTCCCGCAACCTTCGATTACCGATGGTACCGACCATGTCCGTCCAGCCCAGCTTCGCGGTCTTGCACCGGACCATACCTTAGTGTTGGTGAACGGCAAGCGTCGTCATACTTCAGCACTACTTAACTTGAATGGTTCGATGGGGCGTGGCTCGTCTGCGGTTGACTTGAACACAATTCCAGCCAATGCGATTAAACGGATCGAAGTACTTCGTGATGGTGCTGCAGCACAGTACGGTTCTGATGCCATCGCCGGGGTCATTAATATTGTCCTAAAAGATAGTCCAGAAGGCGGTGAAGTATCGGTTACTTACGGTGCCAATGTCACCACGATGGACGGTGTGCCTAATTTAGACAGCGTAAGCATTGAGAATGGCAGCTTGTCACTGCAAACCGGAAGTGACCGTGAAGTCACCGATGGTCAAACCTTGACCCTGCGAGGAAACATGGGGTTTGAACTCGGTACGGATGGTTTCATTCACGTTGCGGCTGAATATCGTGACCGTGGTGAAGCCAATCGTGCGGACTATGACCCACGTCAGAACTATCCTTTGGTGAATGGCGAGCTCGACCCGCGTGAAGTAACCTTTGATCGTTACAACCATGTGTTTGGTAATGGTGCGGTCACCGATTTCTCTGTTTTTGCTAACGCCGGAAAATACTTAACGGATAGTGCTGAACTATACGTCACGGCGAGTGCGGGGAATCGCAACTCAGTTGGCGCAGGTTTTTACCGTCGTGCCAATGATAGTCGCAACGTGCTGAGCATTTATCCAGATGGTTTCTTACCGCGGATCAAGACCGACATCAAAGATATGTCATTGATCGCAGGGGTTCGTGGCTATCAAGGTGATTGGAACTATGACGTCTCGGTCACTCATGGTCAGAATGACCTCGACTATAGCGTGATTAACACACTCAACGTATCGCTCGGGCCATCAAGCCAAACCCAGTTTGATGCTGGTGGTCTCGAATATGGTCAAACCGTATTTAACGTTGACGCCTCTCGCTTCGTCGACACTGATTTGTTCTATTCTGAAGTCAACGTCGCAGTCGGCGCTGAGTACCGTCGTGAGACATACGATATTACTGCCGGTGAGCCGAACTCATATATCCAAGGAACCTTTGGCCCAGGTGGCGTAGTCACTGATCCAGTTGATGGTCCATTTGGTGCAGCAGGTTCACAGGTATTCCCTGGGTTCACACCAGAATCAGCAGGTAGCAACTCTCGTCATAACTACAGCTTCTATGTTGATTTAGATACCAACATTACTGAGGACTGGAACGCTGCGGTCGCTGTGCGTTTTGAGGACTATTCAGATTTCGGTAGCACCGTAAACTGGAAGATGTCGCATCGCTATGAGCTAAATCAAGACTGGGCGTTGCGCGGCTCAATCTCAACTGGTTTCCGGGCGCCGTCGTTGCAACAGCAAAACTTCACTTCAATCGCAACCGTGTTTGTGGATAGTGTGCCGACTGAAACCGGAACCTTCGCTCCAAGCAGTGATGTTGCGTTAGCACTCGGTAGTCCGGGTCTTGATGCCGAAGAGTCAACTAACTTCAGTGCCGGTATTACCTACTCGCCAAGTGCTAACTTTAACTTGTCAGTAGACTTTTACCGCATTGATATCGATGACCGGATCGTGCTGTCAAACAACCTGTCAGGTCCTGCAATTGAAACCTTGCTAGCCGGAACAGGCGCAGTAAGTGGACGTTTCTTCTTGAACGCTATCGACTCTCGTACGCAAGGTGTCGATGTGGTCACCACCTACACCTATGATACGGATAGTTACGGTACCTTGTTGTTTAACGCTGGGCTCAATATTAATGATAACGAAGTGACCGATATCATTGCCCCACCAGCGGTCTTGCAAGGCGCAGGTTTTGACCAAGACAACTTGTTCTCGGATGTCGAGCTACGTCGTTTTGAGACGGGGACCCCGAGCGATAAGATCAACCTTGGCGTGACCTGGAACTACGATATCTACAACGCAACGTTGCGGACAACACGTTATGGTGAAGTTGAAGATCCATCATCAATCGCAGCTCGCAATGAGATTATTCCAAGCGAGTGGGTGACAGACCTTGATGTAAATATCGCAGTGACAGATAACATCAACGTTGCAGTGGGTGCCAATAACATCTTTGATGTATACCCTCGCGCAACACGTTACAATATTGAGGATGTTACAACCTTCGCAAATATCTTCCCATACTCAGGCTTCTCAGCCTTCGGCTTTACTGGCCGTTATCTCTATGGAAAAGTGAGCTATCGGTTCTAATCACCGTTTAGTTGGTCTGTATAAAATGGGGCATTATGCCCCATTTTTTATGGCTGGCTGGCGCGGTAAGCCGGTTGCACAAATAGCAGATAGAGCCAGTAAAATCGCGGAGCCAATTAGGCAGGCCGTTAGTCCATGGCTTTGGTAAAGTGCACCAGATAGAAGGGTACCCAATAAGCGGCCTAGGGCATTCGCCATGTAATAAAAGCCGACATCCAGAGAGACCCCATCGGCACGTGCGTATGAAACGATGAGATAGCTATGCAGGGCTGAGTTAATCGCAAAGATGATTGCAAAAGCGAGCAAACCGATGATTAGCGATAACTCGGCGGGCCACCCGAAATTTAGTGCAGCGACGATCAAGGTTGGAATACTCATGGTCACTAAGGCCCAACTCACCGCATTCGGGGCCAGCTTAAAATGCGGAACCAGCGCTTGAATCACGCCATAGCCAATAATCCAAAGCGCCATAAAGCTCCCGACTTGGCCGTTGCCCCAGTCTAATTCGGTACTGAAGTAGACAGGTATCGCGACCACGAACCAGATATCACGGGCAGCGAATAAAAATAATCGCGCAGCTGAGAGCAGGTTAATCGCACGACTGGTCGAAAATACTTCGCGGAATTTAGGTTTGGCGGAGCTCGTTCCTAACTCGCCTCGTAAATAGAGCCAACTGCATAATGCCATTAGCGCAAGTGCAGCGGCGAGTGCTGTAACAGCAAGCTGAAACCCGACTGTGGCGAGTAATACCCCTCCGATGAAAAAGCCTACGCCTTTGAGAGTATTTTTTGAACCCGTTAATAACGCCACCCACCGATAAAGGCGGCCTTGTTGCGCCGCTGGAATAAGCAGTTTAATGGCACTTTTGGCACTCATTTTATTCAGGTCTTTGGCAATCCCAGAAAGGGCCTGCGCGGCCATGACCCAGATCATGCCAAGCCAAACGTCTGGAACGGCCAGCATGAGTAGAGCAATGATTTGCAGTAAGGCCCCAACTTGCATCGTTCGATTCAGACCAAAGCGAGCGCCTAACCAACCGCCGACGAGATTCGTCACCACCCCAAATGCTTCATAAAAAATAAAGAGCATCGCGATGCTCAGTGCGTCGTAGCCAAGTTGATAGAAATAAAGCACCACCAACATCCGCAGCGCACCGTCGGTGAGGGTGAAAACCCAGTAGTTGGCAGTGATCAGAAGATATTGTCGAACGGCGTCTGAGAGGCTTTTAAACTTCGCAATCATAGCTGATCGGCTTGCCCAACCAACTTCGCAAGCTCAACTGTGCGCATGGTGTAACCCCATTCATTGTCATACCAAGCGTAGACTTTTAACTGGGTCTCATTAACAACCATAGTGGACAGCGCATCGATAATACTCGAGCGAGGGTCACTGCGATAATCGACAGAGACTAAAGGCCGTGTCTCATAACCCAAAATGCCCTTCAGTTCGCCATTCGCGGCATCTGCAAAAAGTTGGTTCACCTCGGTGACCGAAGTTGGGCGTTGCATCTCAAACACACAATCTGTTAACGAGGCGTTGGCGAGTGGCACGCGCACCGCATGACCATTTAATTTGCCAGCAAGCTCTGGAAAAATCATACCGATCGCTTTAGCTGATCCCGTAGTTGTTGGAATCAAGCTCTCTCCGCAAGCTCGGGCTCGGCGCAAGTCTTTGTGGGCGCTATCCAGAATAGACTGGGTATTGGTGATATCGTGAATCGTCGTCATCGACCCATGCACAATACCGATATTTTCTTGTAGCACTTTAATCACTGGCGCAAGGCAGTTGGTCGTGCATGATGCTGCGGTCACAATACGGTGTTGAGTGGGATCAAATAAGTGCTGATTCACTCCCATCACCACGTTGAGAACACCTTCCTCCTTAACAGGGGCCGTGACCACGACGCGTTTTACACCCTGGGCAAGATAAGCTTGTAACACCTGCTGTTGTTTAAATTTGCCTGAGGCCTCGATTACAACATCACATTGGCTCCAATCAACCTCGTCTATTTTAGATGCTCGGCTACAGACTATTTTTTGTTGGTTGAGGAGCAAGTTATCGCCATCATGAGCGGCATCATGCGACCAGCGACCATGCACCGAATCAAATTGGATCAGGTGAGCAAATGTCGCTGCATCACCTGCAGGGTCATTTACTTGCACAAGTTGCAGCGCTGGCTCTGCCATAATGGCACGAACGGCTAAGCGACCGATCCGCCCCAAACCATTAATCCCCACTTTGATGGTCATAGTGTCCTGTTCCAGTGTCGTTGAGTTGTTGTCGTTGAAATGTCGCTGATTATAACTCAAGTTGATTTCGTTTTGGTGGCAAAGCAAGCTATGCTAAATCGCAACTTGCTTCTAATGACAATAACAATGGCAACATCACAGCAATCAAACAATCTACCTGCGTCATCGCGTTGGCGCGCACTCGGGCCCGGTATTATTCTATCTGCCGCAGCGGTAGGTGGCTCGCACTTAGTCGCCTCAACTCAAGCAGGGGCGTTATTCGGCTGGCAGTTATGGTGGCTGATTTTACTGGTCAATGTGATCAAATACCCTTTCTTCCGGTTTGGTGTCACTTACACGCTCAACAATCAAGAAAGCTTAATTGCAGGGTACTATCGCAAAGGTCCATGGTATCTGCGGACCTTTATCTTATTGAATTTGATTGGCGCTGTGGTCAACACGGCAGGGGTGCTGTTACTGACAGCCAGTTTATTGAAGCTGTTTTTACCCGACAGTTGGTCTCTTAATCTAATCAGTGCAGGTTTACTAGCGATATGTGTTGCGTTGCTATTAGCTGGGCATTATCGCAGCCTTGATCGGCTCGCTAAGCTAATTATGTTTAGTTTAACTGTGGCGACTATTGTGGCAGTCGCGATTGCTTGGCAACAAGATACTTCGCCCCCGGCTGATTTTATTTCACCCTCGCCATGGGAACTTGCTGCGCTTGGATTTTTAGTGGCAATGATGGGGTGGATGCCCGTTCCGATTGAATTATCGGCCATTAACTCGTTATGGATTCGCAGTAAGCAAAAACTCATGAACTTGAGTTTACGCGACTGCTTGTTCGACTTTAATCTTGGCTATTGGGTCACGGCAGTGCTGGCCTTGCTATTCTTGGCCCTCGGGGCATTAATACAGTTCGGTAACCCGCAACCTGTGGCAATGGCAGGTGGCCAGTTCGCATCGCAATTTGTGGCCATGTATCGCGATACTATTGGACCTTGGTCAGAGTATTTAGTTGGCGCAATTGCCTTTTTATGTATGTTTGGGACCACGCTTGCAGTGCTTGATGGCTATGCCCGGACGTTGCGCGAGAGTTTTCGAGTGATAGGCCAACACGGCGATAAGCCGAACTGGCAAATGTCAGAGGCAGGCTGGTTAATTTTACAAGCCATCGCAGGGCTTGCGCTGATTATGTTTTTCCGCGGTGCTTTAGGCCCTATGCTGACATTTGCGATGACCTTAGCTTTTATAACGACACCATTTTTTGCATGGCTAAACTTCTCACTTGCTCATCGCCAACCGTTGGCTTTGAAATGGCGAGTTTATGGCTGGATCGGTGTGTTGTACTTAACGCTATTTGCGCTGGGGTTTTTGCTTTGGAGTGCGCTGTTGAGTTGATATCAACGATGAAAACAGCGCATTGGTCGCAGGCTACTTGAGCTTTCAACAGCGATTGCCTTAAATGACAATCAATTGACTAATAAGACGAGAGGTAACTATGAAACGTTCTTGGTTTGCTGCGACAGCGATAGCAGCTTTATTTATGTTCAATCCGACAGGATCGGTTGCCGTAGCCGATGAACTTCCTGTCGCCAAGTTACCTGCGGACGATGTCGTGGTGACCGAGCATCGCGCTCGGATTAATGGTGAGCGTTTTGAGTACCGCGCCACTACAGGTACCCAGCCTGTGTTTAACGCAGAGGGCGAAGCCACTGCTGCGCTCCACTTCACCTATTACGAGCGGATGGATGTCAAAAGCAAAGCCGAGCGGCCACTTTTAATTAGCTTTAATGGGGGCCCAGGCTCTGCATCGGTCTGGATGCATATTGCTTACACTGGGCCGAAGTCATTGCGCGTTGACGATGAAGGCTTCCCAATTATGCCTTACGGCGTAAAAGATAACCCTCATTCAGTGCTTGATGTCGCCGACATCGTATTCGTGAATCCGGTAAATACGGGCTATTCACGCGTATTACCTAATAGCAAAGGCGAAATGCCATCGCGTGAAAAACAAAAAGACATGTTTTTCGGAGTGAATGCGGATGTGAAATACCTCGCCGATTGGATCAATACCTTTGTAACACGCCATAATCGTTGGCAGTCACCTAAATATTTAATTGGTGAAAGTTACGGGACTACCCGTGTCTCAGGTCTTGCGCTCGAGCTACAGAATCGCCAATGGATGTATTTCAATGGGGTGATTTTGGTCTCGCCAACCGATTTGGGCATTGATCGCAGTGGTCCAGTGAAAGCGGCAAACCGTCTCCCATACTTCGCGGCCGCAGCTTGGTATCACAAGGCACTTGATGAAGAATTCCTCAATATGGATTTGCTTGAGTTCCTACCAATGGTTGAGAAGTACACCCTCGATACTTACTTACCCGCTTTGGCAAAAGGCTCGATGCTACCCGCGGCTGAACGTGAGCAAGTCGCCGCGCAGGTTGCGAAATACTCAGGTATCGACAAAAACGTGGTGTTACAGACTAACCTCGATATCGATACTTGGTTCTTTTGGAAGGAGTTACTTCGCGATAGAGGCCAAACAATCGGTCGCCTAGACTCACGTTATCTTGGCATTGATCGCACCGACGTCGGCGCTCGACCCGATTACAATGCTGAGTTAACTTCATGGTTACACTCGTTCACGCCAGCCATTAACTATTACATGCGTGAAGTGTTGAACTACCAAACTGATGTGAAGTACAACATGTTTGGTCCAGTTCATCCTTGGGACCGCAGCGGGAATGAAACCGGTCATCAATTAGGCGAAGCCATGCGTGCTAACCCATATTTGCATGTGCTAACGCAATCGGGCTATTACGATGGTGCGACAAATTATTTTGATGGCAAATATAACATGTGGCACATTGATCCAAGCGGCAAGATGGCAGACCGTTTTGAGTTCAAAGGCTATCGCAGTGGTCACATGATGTACCTGCGTAGTGAAGATCTGCGTAAAGCCAATGAAGACTTACGTGAATTCATCTTGCGGACTATCCCGGCACAAGGCGAGGCGGCAAAATATCCGCCTCAGCAATAACAATTAAAAGGAAAAAGAGATGGCTGACTTTATTCGGATTATTATCGCAATTTTACTGCCTCCACTCGGTGTTTTTTTACAAGTGGGCATCGGCGGGCATTTTTGGCTCAATATCTTACTGACGCTGTGTGGTTACGTACCTGGTATCGTGCACGCGGTGTGGGTCATCGCTAAGAAATAATACCGCCAACTTCGGCGTCTCAATTCAAAGGTGTTAAAAATGAAATATTCTGCGCTGGCGCTATGCGTCGGCGCGGCTTTTGCCGCGTCTATCGGGATCACTTCAGCTCAAGCAAACGACGATTGGGATGTAAACAATCCTATGGGCGAGTTTAAGCAGGTTGATATAAACGTCAACGAAGGGACTTGGATGAATGTCGATTTAAGTCCGGATGGCAAGTACATTGTCTTTGACCTGTTAGGTGATATTTATCGCATGCCCGCCAGTGGCGGCGATGCTGAGTTACTCGTCGGCGGCATGGCTTGGGATATGCAACCCGTTTATTCACCAGACGGCAAATATATTGCTTACACCTCCGATGCCGACGGTGGCGACAATATTTGGTTAATGGATGCAGATGGCAGTAATAAACGTCAAGTTACAGACGAAACATTTCGTTTATTAAATAGTCCAGCTTGGAGTCCCGATAGTGAATTTATCGTGGCACGAAAGCATTTCACGGCGCGCCGCTCACTTGGTGCGGGTGAAGTCTGGATGTATCACCGCAGCGGTGGCAAAGGAGTGATGTTAACCGAACGTCCAAACGATCAAAAAGACCTCGGTGAGCCGGCTTTTTCGCCGGATGGTCGTTATATCTATTTCTCGCAAGATGATACGCCAGGAAAAACCTTTCATTACAGCAAAGACTCTCTCGAAGGCATCTACGAAATTAAGCGGTTTGAGCGGGAGACAGGCGATATTGATGTAATCATCGCGGGCCCTGGGGGCGCAATTCGTCCAACGCCATCACCGGATGGCAAATACCTTGCCTATATCAAGCGTGAAGACTTCAATAGCGTGTTGTATTTATACGATCTTGAAAGTGGTGAGCATACCCGTCTCTATAGTGAGTTAGATCGTGATATGCAAGAAACCTGGGCGATTCATGGTGTGTATCCGACCATGGATTGGACCAATGACAGTCAGCACATTGTATTTTGGGCTCAGGGTAAAATTATGAAGCTAAATGTCGCTTCTCGACATGTTAGCGTGATCCCATTTAGTGTTGAAACCCAGAAGCAGGTCCAGACCGCACTGCGCTTTAAAACCGATCTCGACCAAGACCAGTTTAAAGTAAAAATGTTACGGATGGTGCAAGTTGCGCCAACTGGAGACAAAGTTGTTTATGAAGCCTTGGGTAAACTGTATCAGCGTGCATTACCCAGCGGCTCTCCTGAGCGATTAACAGAGCGTGAAGGAGCTTGGGAGTTGTATCCGACCTACTCTCGAGATGGTCAAAAGCTTGCTTATGTGACCTGGGATGACCAGCAACAAGGGCAAATCGTTGTCCGTGATCTCAGTACCGGTAATGAGACTATTTTGCCAACGGGGAAAGGCAAATTTATTGAGCCAGTATTCGCCCCAGATGGTCAGAGCATCGTCTATCGGAAAATTCGCGGCGGATATATCACCCCCGACACGTATGGTCTGAACCCGGGTATTTATCACTTATCGCTCGAGGCCAACGCCACGCCGCGTTTAATCAGTGAGCGAGGAACCCAACCACAATTTGGTGACCGCTCTGATCGGGTCTTTTTGATGAGCTTTGGAGCGACTCCTGAGCTGATTTCGGTTGATCTACAAACAAAACAAACACGAACCTTGTATAGCGCTGAACATGCGACTGAGTTTCGAGTTTCTCCAGACGGTAAGCACTTGGCTTTTGCCGAGCGCTTCAAGGTATTCGTGACACCTTTTGTGGAGCGCGGTGCAGCCATTAAAATTGGCCCAACCGATAAGCAGTTTCCGGTGCAACAGTTGAGTGTCCGTGCGGGTGAGAATATTTCCTGGACTGCGGATGGCGAGTCCTTGTATTGGTCGCTCGGGCCTGAGCTCTATCAAGCCTCGGTCGCCGGTTTATTCGATATTAAAAATACCGACAGCGCGTTTAGTAAAATCGAAAACGGGCTGGATATCAGTTTTACTGCAGCTGCCGCAATTCATGACCAGACCGTTGCTTTTGTTGGCGGTCAAGTGATCACCATGAACGGCGATACCGTGATTGAGCAGGGGACAGTCATCACCCGTGGCAATAAAATCATCGCGGTAGGAGAAGCTGCTGATGTGGCTGTTCCTGCCAACGCAACGGTTATTGATACACGCGGTAAAACGGTTATGCCAGGTCTATTTGACGGGCATGCACATGGCCCTCAAGGGGATAACGAAATTATTCCGGAACAGAACTGGGAAATGCATGCCAATCTGGGCTTTGGTGTCACCTCGATTCACGATCCATCCAATGATACCACTGAGATATTTGCGGCGAGTGAATATCAAAAAGCCGGCCTGATTGCAGCACCACGAACTTTCTCGACAGGGACCATCCTGTATGGTGCAAATGGACCCGGGTATACAGCGCATGTCGATAGTTTAGAGGACGCAAAATTTCATCTCGAGCGGCTGCAAAAGGTCGGTGCATTCTCTGTGAAGAGTTACAACCAACCGCGGCGTAACCAGCGTCAGCAAGTGATCCAAGCTGGACGTGAACTTGGAATGATGGTGGTTCCCGAAGGTGGTTCATTATTGCAGCATAACTTGAGTATGGTGGTCGATGGCCACACCACGATTGAGCACTCGATTCCGGTCGCTACCATGTATGCTGATATTGAACAGTTGTGGACGCAAACAGATGTAAGCTACACCCCGACACTTGGGGTTGCTTACGGTGGTATTTGGGGCGAAAACTATTGGTATGCTGAAACTGACGTTTGGAAACATCCGAAATTGACACGTTTTGTGCCAGCGGATGCGATTGTCGGTCAGGCAATGCGTCGGGAGAAGGCACCCCACAACCACTATAACCACATCCATAACGCTGAAGTCGCAACGCGCCTGGCAAATAATGGTGTAAATGTCGTGGCAGGTGCGCACGGTCAGCGTGAAGGGCTTGCTCAACATTGGGAAATTTGGATGATGGCGCAGGGGGGTATGACGCCATTGCAAGCACTGGCAACGGCCACCATTAATCCGGCCAAAGAGTTTGGGATGGATCATCAGCTTGGCTCACTTGAGCCAGGTAAGTTAGCAGATATCATCGTCATCGATGGTGATCCGTTAGCAGATATCCGCGTGACTGATCGGGTAACCCACACTATGGTCAATGGCCGTTTGTTTGACGCCAATACCCTCGACCAAATTGTGCCGCAAGCAGAGCCACGTCAGCCATATTTCTGGGAAGACTAAAGTTAAAGCGCGAGCACTGTAATTTCCTGATCAACACGTTATAATCCCGCTATATTCGTATAGCGGGATTTATTTTTTCTATGAATAATATAAAAGATATTGATCTTAACCTTCTGGTGTACCTTGATGTCTTGCTGCGAGAGCGCAATGTCACCAAAGCTGCGGCACAGCTGAATATTACCCAACCCGCGATGAGTAATGGCTTAAAGCGTTTGCGGACGCTCTTAAATGATCCGATTTTGGTGCGCACAAGTGAGGGGATGTTACCGACAGAGCGCGCTTTAGCGATGCAGGATGCGGTGCGTGGCATATTGTACTCGGTTGAAGAAATGGTCCAGCCAGCACGGGAATTTGAGGCTGTGAGTAGCCAGCGGGTCTTCCGAATTATGGCCTCTGACTATGCTGCCTCGACCCTCATGCCGCCACTTTTGGCGCGCCTAAAAGCAGAGGCTCCAGCGGTGAGCCTTGATATTATGACCCCCAGTGATATCAGCTTTCATGATGTTGAAAACGGTAAAGTTGATTTGGCCATTAACCGCTTTGAAAAACTCCCACAATCGTTTCATCAAAAAGCACTGTGGGAAGATGATTTTAGTTGCTTGATGCGCCGAGACCATCCGTTGCTAAGTACTTACTCACTCGAAAACTACCTGAAATTCGAGCATGTATGGGTAAGTAAGACTGGTTTTGGAGTTGGCGTGGGGATGGATCCTCATGACGTGCAAAAGCTTGGCTGGGTTGATGAGGCGCTTGCCAAACTCGGGTGTAAACGCGAGATTCGGGTCTTTACGCGCAACTATCATGTGGCCATGCATCTTGCCCGACAAGGGTTAATTGCAACCCTGCCGACGCGCGCAGCGATGCTTTATAAAGATGATGATGAGTTAGTGGTTAAACGCCCACCATTTGCCATTGACCAGCTCGAGTTGCAAATGATTTGGAGCCCTTTACTGCAGCACGATGCAGGCCATCGTTGGTTCCGGCAGGTGGTCGCTGATACGGCAGCGGATCGTAACTTCTAGGCTTGAACTGAATGAATTCAGAGACCCTTGCCCGCGCCATACTTGATGGTTTTCACCAACACTACCAGCGTTTCCAAGCAGTTACCGCGAGTGCAGGTCGCTATTTTGCGAAAGGTGATTGGCAAGCCATGCACGAGGCAAGCCGGGAACGTATTCATTTTTATGATCAGCGCGTCCAAGCGACGACCGTACAGCTTGCTCAACTAACTCAGCAAACCTTTGATCCTGAGGTGTGGCAAGAAACGCGTCAGTATTACCAGCGCTTATTGTGTTTTCACCCACAAGCCGAACTTGCCGAAACATTTTACAATTCGGTTTTTTGCCATTTGTATCACCGTCGCTATTTCAACAATGCGTATATTTTTGTTAACTCAACGCTTGAGGCGGGATTACCGCAAGCGATGGAAACCGAGTATCGCTCTTACTTTCCGATTATTGAGGGGATGGCGGGAACGATGCAACGGATCCTCGAGCAAACAGATTTAGGCTGTGATTTTGCTAACCTTGGGCTAGACATTGAGCTGCTCGTTGCAGCCTTCGCTGCAGAGCTTGATGCCAGTGTTCTTATTTCAGAGGCGTTTCGAATTGATGTGTTACGCCATCCATTTTACCGCAATAAGGCAGCGTATATCGTGGGGCGTTTGGTCACGGAAACTCAAATGCTGCCCTTTATCTTACCGATTCTGCGAACCAGTGAAGGCACCGTCTATGTTGATGCGTTGATTACTGACCGTCAACAAATGGCGATTATTTTTGGCTTTGCTCGAACCTATTTTTTCGTCGAAACGCGAGCGCCATCAGCTTTGGTGGAGTTTTTAAAGCAATTACTACCGAACAAAACCAAAGCAGAGCTGTACTCGGCGATTGGTTTTCATAAGCAAAGTAAAACCGAGTTTTACCGCGAGTTTTTAGCCCTCCTTGAGCAACCGAATCAAGCGGAGGAGTTGGTATCCGCCGCTGGTGTGAAAGGGATGGTCATGGAAGTTTTTACCCTACCGTCGTTTCCGTATGTTTTTAAAGTCATTAAAGATCGCTTCGGTGGTAACAAAGCCATGTCTAGACAAACCGTGATCGATCGCTATCGTATGGTTAAGCAGCACGATCGCGCAGGGCGGATGGCGGATACTTATGAATTTACTGATGTAGCCATACCACGAGCGCGTTTTGCGACCGAATTACTTGCAGAGCTTAACCAGACCATCGCAGGCTCGCTCGAATTTCAAGACGATAAAGTGATTATCAAGCATTTATTCGTTGAGCGGCGCATGGTACCGCTGAATCTGTTTTTAGAACAAGCGGATGCGAGTGAAGCTGAGCTCGCTCTTGCTGATTATGGGCAAGCGATTAAGGATATGATTGCAGCGAATATATTTCCGGGCGATATGTTGATAAAAAACTTTGGTCTGACACGACATCGGCGCGTGGTTTTCTATGACTATGATGAAGTGCGTTATCTAACGGATATGGCTTTTTATCCACTACCGGACGAAAGCGAAGTCAACTTTGGTGCTGGACCAGATGATGTTTTCCCAGCCCAGCTACCGACTTTTTCAATTCCAAATCCAGACCACCGCAAATTATTTTTAAAGCATCATCCCGAGCTTGTCGATCCGCACTATTGGCGGAGTCAACAAGCTCAGATTAATAACGGCGTGACTCCAGATGTTTTTCCCTATCCGCAAACCATTAGGTTTAACCGAACAGATTAAATAACTCTCGGTTGAGGGTCATATGTACCCAAACACTGGCGATGTAACCAAGTAAAATAGCGGGCGCCCACTTTAGATGTGCTGCAAAAGTGTAAATCCCTCGCGCTTGCCCCATCAGTGCCACCCCTGCAGCAGAACCAATGGATAAAAGGCTACCGCCGGTGCCTGCAGTGAGAGTGATCAGCAGCCATTGTCCGTGCGACATATCAGGCTGCATGGTCAGCACTGCGAACATCACCGGAATGTTATCAATTAACGCTGAAATTAAGCCAAGTGAAATATTTGCCTCAGTCGCGCCCCAGCCATTGTATAAGCTATCCGAAAGAAGGTGCAGATAGCCAATGAGACTCAGTCCACCGACACACATCACAATGCCGTAGAAGAACAATAAGGTATCCCATTCGGCCCGTGAAACCCGACTAAAGACGTCAAAGGGCACGACGCCGCCAAGCCGTTTTAGTTTTTGCACATCGCCCTCACGCTCGGCCATCGCCTTTTTGCGCGCCAAAGAGCCTGGGAGCGTCATGCGTAAGAAGTATCCAAAAAATTGTAAGTAACCAAGCCCCATCATCATGCCTAACACCGGTGGTAAGTGCAGCAGGATGTGACAGGCAACAGCGGTTGCGATGGTTAATAAGAATAAAAAGGTAATTCGAAGCGCGCCGCGCTTTAATTCGACTTCTTCATCGAGCGCTTCAGGACGCTTATTTTTAATGAAGAAGTTCATAATTAAAGCTGGGACCAGGTAGTTCACAAGCGAGGGAATAAATAGCACCAAGAACTCTTGAAACTCAACCAGACCTGCTTGCCATACCATCAAGGTGGTGATATCGCCAAATGGGCTAAAGGCGCCTCCGGCATTGGCCGCAACCACGATACTAATGCTGGTTAGGGCGATGAAGCGCTTATCATCCGGCGCAACTTTCATAATCACGGCACACATCAAAAGTGCAGTGGTTAAGTTGTCAGCGATTGGCGAGATAAAAAATGCGAGCCCACCCGAAATCCAAAATAATTGCCGATAGCTAAACTGTTTGCGGACCAACCAAGCGCGCAACCCATCGAATAACCGGCGCTCTTCCATGGCGTTGATATAGGTCATCGCAACTAAAAGAAACAGCATCAGTTCGGCGAATTCGAGTAGATTATGACGAAATGCATCTTCTGCGATATGCGACATGCCATTTTGGGTGTAGACATAGCCAAGCATCATCCAAATGAGTCCAGCGGCAACTAAGACCGGTTTGGATTTGCGCATATGGAGTCGTTCTTCACCCATAACCAATAGGTAGGCAGCGACGAAGATAATCAGCGCGCTTAAGCCGATGGCTGTTTGAGTTAGATTCAGTGTTGTACTATCGGCAGCGGCAGCGGCAGCTGTCGGCGAAACGAGTAACGCGGTTAGCGCGGCAAAGACGAGCCACATATCTTTTTCCTTCGAGGGGCAGGGTTATCAGGCGCGCGGAGTCTAGCACAAAAATCCAGTTGCAGAAGGCTGCAACTGGATTTGTTTTAAACTTTCTATGTAACAAGATAATTACATCAGGCTGAACGGAATTGTTCTTCCTCGGTCGAGCCGGTGAGAGCGGTAACTGAAGAACTCCCTCCTTGGATAACCGTAGTCACGTCATCGAAATAGCCCGTACCCACCTCTTGCTGATGAGAGACAAAAGTATACCCTTTATCAGCCGCTGCAAATTCTTGTTGCTGCAGCTTCACATAGGCAGACATATCGTTACGGGCATAGTCATGCGCGAGCTCAAACATGTGGTACCACATATTGTGCACGCCAGCGAGAGTAATGAACTGGAAGCGATAACCCATTGCAGCGAGCTCGCGTTGGAACTTGGCAATCGTTTCATCATCCAAATTGCGCTTCCAGTTAAATGACGGTGAGCAGTTGTAAGCAAGCAGTTTCCCTGGATACTTGGCGTGGATTGCCTCTGCAAATTTGCGTGCTTCCTCCAAGTCGGGTTTGGCCGTTTCACACCAGAGTAAGTCTGCATAAGGTGCATAGGCGAGGCCACGTGAAATGGCTTGATCTATGCCCGGACGGACTCGGTAGAAGCCTTCGCTAGTGCGCTCACCAGTGCAAAATGGCTGGTCATTCGGATCAACATCTGATGTTAATAAGTCAGCCGCATTGGCATCCGTTCGAGCAAGAATTAAGGTCGGTACTCCCGCAACATCTGCAGCCAGTCGAGCAGCAATCAGTTTTTGCACCGCTTCTTGGGTGGGAACCAGCACCTTGCCGCCCATATGTCCGCACTTTTTCACCGCAGCGAGTTGGTCTTCAAAGTGCACTCCTGCAGCTCCTGCACGAATCATATTCAGCATGAGCTCATAGGCATTGAGTACGCCTCCGAAGCCAGCTTCAGCATCGGCCACGATGGGTGCGAAATAGTCAATGTAGTTGTCATCATCAGCGCTAATACCTTTGCTCCACTGAATTTGATCAGCGCGCGCAAAAGAATTATTAATACGCTCGACCACAGTTGGCACCGAATCTACCGGGTAAAGGGATTGGTCGGGATACATGCTCATCGCACTATTATTGTCAGCAGCCACTTGCCAACCTGACAAGTAGATCGCTTGTAAGCCAGCTTTGACTTGCTGCACTGCTTGGCCGCCGGTTAATGCGCCCAAGGCATTGACATAATTTTTGCCAAACTTCTCTTGTGCACCACCGTTTACCAGTTGCCACAATTTTTCGGCACCGCGGCGTGCATAAGAATACTCTGGTTGAAAACTACCACGCAGTTTGATGACATCTTCAGCGCTGTAACCGCGAGTGATTCCCTGCCAGCGCAGGTCTTGCTGCCACTGTTGTTGTAACGCTTGGGCTTGTTGCTGTTGAACTGATGAGGTTGTCATGGGTTTAGTCCTTGTTGTGTTGTTATTTAATCGATCAACTCATAACCGGGCAGGGTTATAAACTCGATGAACTCTGGAGCTGTTGTAATTCGTGAGAATAAATTCAGCGCCTCGTCGAAGCGTTCCGTTTGCCAGCGCTCCTCACCAACTTCTACTTTTACTTGCTGCGCTTCCTCATGCAGATATTGGGTAAAGAGCTCTTCGGTGACCGTTGCCCCGTTATCGAGGGATTTTTGATGTTTAAGCCACTGCCATATGGATGCTCGTGAAATTTCAGCGGTTGCCGCATCTTCCATCAAACCATAAATGGGCACACAACCTTTGCCGGAAATCCAAGCAGCAATGTATTGCAGGGCGACGCGAATATTGGTCCGCATGCCGGCTTCGGTGCGCGCACCTGAGCTCGGTTCGAGCAGATCTTTGGCGGTAATTGGCGCATCATCAGTACGTATCACCTGAAGTTGATTCGGACCGTCTAAGCCGTCTACGAATACTTCACGGACTGTTGTGGCGAGACCAGGGTGAGCGATCCAGGTACCGTCGTGACCATTTGCGCGCTCCAATTCTTTATCGGCCCGAACCTTTGCTAAAATCTGTTGGTTTTGCTCAGGATCTTTACTTGGAATGAAGGCTGCCATTCCACCCATTGCAAGCGCTCCACGGCGGTGGCAGGTTTTGACAAGTAAGCGTGAATAGGCATTTAGAAACGGTTGATCCATGGTGACAACCTGGCGGTCAGGGAGAACTCGATCTGGGTAATTCTTGAGGGTTTTAATGTAGCTAAAAATATAGTCCCAGCGGCCACAGTTAAGCGCTGCGATATGGTCACGCATAAAGTACAGAATTTCATCCATTTGAAACACAGCCGGAAGCGTTTCGATTAATACGGTGGCGCGAATCGTTCCTGTCGGTTGCTTAAAGTAGCCCTCGGCAAAATGGAACACATCTTCCCACCAAGCCGCTTCGCTACCATGCTCCAATTTAGGTAAGTAGAGGTAAACTCCTTCGCCTTTTTGCGCTCGAGTTTGATAGTTGTGGTAAAAGTAGAGCGCAAAATCAAATAATGACCCCGGCACCTGTTCATTGTCGACAAGCACGTGTTTTTCCCACAGGTGAAGGCCGCGTACCCGCGCAATCAAGGTGACAGAATGCTGTTGGAGGCTGTAAAACTTGCCGGAACTTGGGTCGGTATAGCTAATATCGCCGCGGTTGGCATCGATTAAATTTTGTTGTCCCGCTAATAGGCCTGTCCAAGTCGGTGACTGCGAATCTTCGAAATCCGCCATATAGCAATCAACATTCGCATTTAAGGCATTGATGACCATTTTGCGATCAACTGGCCCGGTAATTTCTAAGCGCCGCTGTTGTAGTGTTTGTGGTAACTCAGCAACGCGCCAGTCACTTTCACGAATGGTTTGAGTTTGCGGGCAAAAGTCCGGCAGCGTACCGTTATCTATTTCAGCTTGACGCTCAGCTCTATCACGTAACAAACGTTTTAGGTGAGGGCGAAATTTGCGTACGAGTTCAAGTAAGAATTGTTGCGCTTGCGGGTCAAATAACGCTTGAGTTGTCTCATCCAATGGGGGCATAGTGAGACCTGTAATCGGGGTAAATTTGCTCATAACGTACTCAGTTGTTGTTCCGTTGTTAACGTTAGGTTCAAATTCAATGTAGTCACCAAGGTGCGCATTCGTCTAATTTATCCTTTTGATTTTAGGTATTCACTAAAATTATTCAAACAGATGGGTTTATCAGTATGAAATGGAAACTCTTACTCGCTCTGCCTTTGCTACTTACATGGCAAACACAAGTCGTCGCTAAATCGACACAAGATGACGCGCGAATCGAATCTTATCCACTCCCGGATTTGCGCCAAAGAGCCGTTCTT
The DNA here is from genome assembly GCF_003987435.1 of Pseudidiomarina taiwanensis. Lineage (GTDB taxonomy): Bacteria > Pseudomonadota > Gammaproteobacteria > Enterobacterales > Alteromonadaceae > Pseudidiomarina > Pseudidiomarina taiwanensis. Next base: position 197,464 of record NZ_PIQG01000005.1, read on the forward strand.
GTGGATGAGTTTCTAGAGCGTCGAATTGAGACGATTTTGCCGAGTTTGATGCGTCGTAGCGGCATTGATATGTGGTTACTCATCAGTCGTGAAAATAACGAGGATCCGACCCTGCGGACATTATTGCCAGCTGATTGGTATAAAGCACGGCGGCGCACCATTTTAGTCTTTATTGACAAAGGCTTTAAGGATGGCGTGGATCTCGGTGTTGAAGCACTCTCAGTTTCACGCTATGCCGTCGGGGATATTTTCAAAAGTGCTTGGGAACCGGAGTCACAACCCGATCAATGGCAACGACTTGCGGAGATTATCGAAGAATATCAACCACAAACGATTGGCATTAATCAGTCGGATTATTTTGCGCAAGCCGACGGTTTAGTCGCTACCGATAAAGAGGGGCTACTCGGTGCGCTATCAGAAACTTATCGAGAGCGTTTGGTAAGTGCCGAAAAGCTTGCAATCGGCTGGCTTGAAACCCGCATTCCAGAAGAGATCCCACACTATCAATATGCGGTTGGTTTGGCTCAAGCGATCATCGCCACTGCCTTTTCAAATCAAGTCGTCATCCCAGGTCAGACGACAACCACAGATGTTGAGTGGTGGATGCTCGAAAAGGTCAAAGAACTCAAGCTAACAGCGTGGTTTCCACCAACGGTAAGCCTGCAACGCAAAGGTGCCAGTAACCCGCGTATGCGAGGTGAAGTGATTCAACCAGGTGACTTATTGCACGTGGATTTTGGGATTACCTATTTGCGTTTAAATACGGATACTCAGCAACATGCTTATGTATTAAAAGCTGGCGAAGAGAGCGCACCTGAGTCGTTAACGACGGCTTTAGCAAAGGGTAATGCAGTGCAAGATTTTCTCACGGCTGAGTTTGTAACGGGACGCAGTGGTAACGAAATATTTTTGACGGCATTAGAGCAAGCTAAAGCGAGTGGTTTACGCCCATCAATTTATTCTCACCCTATCGGCTACTATGGCCATGGCTCTGGCCCAACCATAGGGATGTGGGATAAACAGCATGCGATACCCGTCAACGGAGATTATCCATTGTATCCAAATACGGCGTATTCAATTGAGCTGAACAATACATTTTACAGCGAAGATTGGCAGCAAGATGTTGTGATTATGCTCGAGGAAGATGCTTATTTTGATGGCAGCCAAATAGACTATCTACATGGCCGCCAACAAGAGTTTTATTTAATTCGTGAATGAACCAGGCGTTGATACCAGCGGCGTGGAAGCAGACGTTTTAGCCACCACGCTTGCTGCGCATCTTTGTGCGGCAGACAGTAGAAGCGGTTTTGGTCGACCGCAGCGAGAATTCGATCCGCTATATCCGCCGCATTGAGCTTACTCTTGCGCATCCAACGCTCGACCCGCTCATCCATACCATCAACTGTGCTGCGCATCCCTTGATTCAAGTTGGTCTTGAAAAAAGACGGACAGACAACCGTGACACCAATGTTGGCACTTTTGAGTTCGTTATCCAGTGTTTCAGACAAGGATACAACCGCAGCTTTGGTCGCGTTATAGGCTGAAGCGCTTGGCATATCGAGTAGCCCCGCCATAGAGGCAATATTAACGATATAACCCTTGCCTTGCTCTTTGAACATTGGGATAAAAGCCTTGCAGCCTCTCACCACCCCTAGCAAATTAATATCGACAATCCACTGCCAATCTTTCAAGGTGGTATCTGCTATCTCACCAACTTGTGCAACGCCTGCATTATTAACCAATACGTCCACGCCATCCCATTGCTCTTGCAGCGTCTTGGCAACACGTTCAAGGTCTGCGACACGGGTCACATCGCAGGGTAAAAAGAGCGCGTCCTTTTGTAATTTTTGGAGCGAGCCGATCACCGCCTCACCGCGCTCTTGGTCGCGGTCACCGATACAAACTTGCCAGCCAGCCTTCGCGCATTGTTGTGCCAGAGCATAGCCTAAACCACTGGCTCCACCGGTGATAAAAATACGTTGTGATTGCATCTCAACCTCTTCTTATAGTGTGCTTTGATGAATACTGTCTTTTCCTGCAGCTTTACTAGCATAAAGCAACTTATCGGTGTGTGCGACCACCTCGACAAATTTACTGGAGGTTGGATCTTGAACAAAGGTCACCCCAGCACTGATAGAGAGATTTAGAGTTCCAACTGCAGTGCTAATCCCCTCAGCTAAGCGCTGCCGCAGAGATTGGTAGCTGGCTTCAAATTGAGCAGCAGGAGCAAAGCTCAGTACGGCGAACTCCTCACCGCCATAGCGTCCAGTGATCGCGTCGACACGGGCAAAAGAATCACGCAAGATACGAGCGAACTCGGTCAAACAAGTATCTCCGACTGGGTGTCCATATTGGTCATTGATCGCTTTAAAGTCATCAATATCGATCAACATGAAGCTGAAGCTATCGTTCGGTCTTGCTTTGGTTAGACGCAATGCCGACTCATCGAAAGCACGCCGGTTCAATAACTGCGTAAGGCCGTCGTGTTGTGATAATTCAAACAACTTTTTATTCAGAGCTTCAAGCTCGGCGGTTTTCCCGCGAACTTGTTCGGTCAGTTCGCGATTAAAGTTCTGCATCAGATCGCGGGCTTGATTCAATTCAGACGAAATTGCTCTAAGATCATCGCTCATTTGCAGATCAATATCCTCAGCTTGCAAAGGCTCAGCAGAGCGCATTCGTTCAGCCATTAGCTTAAGTGGACGAGTAATATCGAGTGAGAATCGATGCGCGATCAGGGTAAAGAATAAAGTGACGGCCACTAATGCGGTGAGAAAAATCCATAAATTTTCGGCAAAGACAGCACTGATTTGACTCGGCTTCGCAAGAATATACACATGCCAGCCTAGCGGATTTTGCGCTTCCGTAAATAATAGTGTCTGGTCGTTGACCGTGGTCTGACGGAGTTGTGCTGAATAAATACTGAATAGCTCCGACTGTGGCTGAAATTTGGCAAGCTCTGCCAAACCCAAACGTTCCGTTGCAAAGATGACTTGGTGATTCGCATCCGTGACGATGACGGCTTGTTGAAGTGAGTCCAGTTCGACCCGTTGCTCGATGAAGTTGAGGTTAGGAAGATTGAGTGAACCTTCTACAACTCCGGTAAACTCATTGCCATCGAAGAGGGGCGCACTGATTGCAATAATCGGATCACGGCCAAAGCCTCGACCACGGAAAACCTCTGAAACATAGGTTTCACCCGTCATCAAAGGTTGCTGAAAATACGCACGGTCAGCAACGCTAAACTGGTTGTTAGGGCTTGATTGTTGCAGTCGCTGATAAAAATTGGCGGGCGCTCCCGCGATAATCTGGCCGCTTTGGTCTGTGATCAACATCGTCAAGAAGCCAGAATAAGTCGCTTGCATTTGGGTCAGCAGTTGTTGCTCTGTCTCGAGAGTATTTCGCGAGCTGATGGTTTGCGCAAAATAATCAACGGCTCGCACATGCTGGTCAACATAATCTTGGGTGACGCTGGCAAGGTTCTTGGCTTTACGAGTGACATCATCAACGATCGCTTGCTCGGCATCGTTGGCGCTTCGAGCAGTAAATATAATCGCGATCAACATACTTGGAATGAGAATACTTAAAAAGGACAAATAGAAAATGCGTCCAGCCAAACTAGTCACTGCAGGACGTTGGATTCGTGATTTCCACGCTGTTGAAATGATTACATTGATGCTTATCGCCAACGCAGTGTAAAGCACTCCATTGAGGATCATTTTCATCAGTACCAGAATAGTAAAATCATCCGGCAGTTCAGTTCTTAACTCAAGTCGCAGCCAAGTAAGCGGGACGCCGGCGATAAGCCAAAATAGTATACTCGCGGTAAGGTAAGAAGTGCCGCGTCGAGTGAGCAACCAAAATGCTACAATCTCGAGTAGTCCCAACAGCCCTAACAGCCAGTTTTCGGTACTGTAGTAAAGTGCGATGCCACTGCAAAGACTTACCAACAGAGCCGTGCTTGGACCCCTCATCATTAACGCGAGAATGGCAAATAGCTGCCCAAACTGCAGGGTCACCAAACCATAAAGTGGAATGGTGAAATAGTAGTTCGTGATAAAAGCAGCAATTACTAATATTGGGAGGACAATTAGGCTGCGTTTTTTAATGGCTTTGAGCATTGCTATCCATCGCTTTTGATCTTTTATTCGATGAGATTATCACAGATATTTCCCGCCGTGCTATCTATTATGTAATAGCGCTTTTTATCAGGATGCGAAAATTCCGATTAGCCTGATTTATATTTTCAATCGATACGACCGAGCAAAAACAGGTTTTCTAATCTATAGTAATTACGCAGTTTTTCATGACCACTGCCTACAATAAAGGGGTAAATAACAATGAAAATGTTGAGAAAACCATTGGTATCGGCGCTTGCCTTAGCAATGTCTCTCGGCGTTGCATCTGCGGCAAATATGACCGGTAATGCCAAATCAAATGGCTTTTGGTGGCCAGAGCAGCTCAACTTGCAGCCGCTCCGTGACCACGATGAGAGTTCTAACCCATATGACGATGACTTTGATTACATCGCTGAATTTAAGCAGCTCGACCTTGATGCGGTTCGTGCCGATATCGAAGCCTTGCTAACTGACTCGCAAGATTGGTGGCCCGCTGACTACGGTCATTACGGTCCATTCTTTATTCGCATGGCATGGCACGGTGCGGGTACCTATCGTGTCCACGATGGCCGTGGCGGAGCTGGCGGTGGTCAACAGCGTTTTGAACCACTCAATAGCTGGCCTGATAACGTAAGTCTCGATAAAGCACGTCGTTTACTTTGGCCAATCAAGCAAAAATATGGTCGTGCAATCTCTTGGGCCGACCTTATGGTCCTCACGGGTAACGTAGCCCTCGAATCAATGGGTTTCCAAACTTATGGTTTCGCTGGTGGTCGTGAAGACGACTGGGAACCAGATACAGTTTACTGGGGTCCCGAGCAGCAAATGCTTGCTGATGAGCGTTACAGTGGCGATCGCGAACTTGAGCGTCCACTTGCAGCAGTTCAGATGGGCTTGATTTACGTCAACCCAGAGGGACCAAACGGTAATCCTGATCCGCTACTTGCAGCAAAAGACATCCGTGAAACCTTTGGCCGGATGGCAATGAATGATGAAGAAACCGTTGCTTTGATCGCAGGTGGTCACACCTTCGGTAAAGCTCACGGTGCACACAAGCCTGATGACTGTCTCGGCGCTGAACCAGCTGCTGCAGGCATCGAAGAGCAAGGTCTTGGCTGGACCAACAAGTGTGGTAAAGGTAACGCTGAAGATACCATCACCAGTGGTCTAGAAGGTGCATGGTCAGTTAACCCAATTGCTTGGACGAGCCAGTATCTTGATAACCTGTTTGGTTATGAGTGGGAACAAACCCGCAGCCCTGCTGGTGCAATTCAGTGGATCCCGAAAGATGGTCAAGCAGCGAACCTCGTTCCGGATGCACACATCCCTGGTAAGCGTCACGCGCCAATCATGTTCACGACTGACTTGTCACTCAAGTTCGACCCTGAATATCGTAAAATTGCGAAACGCTTCCAAGAGAATCCAGAAGAGTTCCGTCTAGCCTTCGCGAAAGCTTGGTTTAAGTTGACTCACCGTGACATGGGGCCGCGCGCACGTTATGCGGTTGATACTTCACCAGCTGAGCCACTTTTATGGCAAGACCCAGTACCAGCGGTCGATCATGAACTGGTTAATGACCGTGATGTGGCGAAGTTGAAAGCGGACATCCTTGATACTGGCCTCTCAGTATCAGAGTTAGTGCGTGTCGCTTGGGCATCTGCTGCTAGCTTCCGTGGTACCGATATGCGTGGTGGTGCAAATGGTGCACGCTTACGTCTCGCGCCACAGAAAGATTGGGAAGTAAACAACCCAGCAGAAGTCGCAAAAGTACTGCGTGCACTTGAGCGCGTGCAAAACGACTTCAACCGCAGCCAACGTGGTAACAAGCGTATCTCAATGGCAGATATGATTGTGCTAGGTGGTGCGGCAGCGATTGAAAAGGCAGCGCAAGATGCAGGCCACGATATCACTGTTCCGTTCACTCCGGGTCGTACTGATGCGACTGCGGAAATGACCGATGTTGTATCGTTTAACTTCTTGAAGCCGCGTGCTGATGGTTTCCGTAACTATTACGGTGACGAGGCGTTATTATCGCCAGCTGATAGTTTGGTTGATAAAGCTGACTTGTTGACCCTGACCGTTCCAGAAATGACTGTTTTGGTTGGTGGTTTACGCGCGCTTGATGCGAACTACAAAGGTAGCAAGCACGGGGTATTCACTGACCGTCCTGGTCAATTGACGAACGACTTCTTTGTTAACTTGCTCGACATGGGTACCGTTTGGGCGAAGTCTGACGAAGAGGGCGTGTATGTGGGTCGTGATCGCAACAGCAATGAGTTGAAGTGGACCGCTACTCCAGTTGACCTGATTTTCGGTTCAAACTCAGAGCTACGTGCAATTGCTGAAGTTTATGCAATGAGCGATGGCGAAGAAATCTTCGTTGAGGACTTCGTTGATGCATGGACTAAAGTGATGACTTTGGATCGCTTTGATCTAGAGTAAGCACAACAAAGCTTAACGAAAAGGGCGACCTATTGAGGTCGCCCTTTTTATTTAATGACTCGTTGGAACGGCTTGCTGTATTGATTTTGGTAAACGACGAATGAGCTTACCTCGCAGTGGATGCCAATAAACCGCGACGAGTAAGAGACCACTGCCAATAATAACGCCGATCACTGCTGTGCTGCCATCCATAAAGCCATAGCTATCAAGTAACTTGCTAAACACGTAAACGACATAGGCTAGTGCCGACACCATCAGTGCGCGGCGATCAATAATCAATGATACTGACGCCAAACATAAATATAGCGCGATGGTGATAATGGCTTGTTGTAGCCCTGAGTCCGCGTTCGCTAAGGTACTAAATATTGGGTGCACTATAAGCGGTGCCGCTAACAGGTGAAGCCAAAACGCCACATCTGAACGCCGTGTTTCACGTTTTATGTCACCGTGGTCCCAGCGTAGTGCGAGTATAAATACGATAATCCCGGCGCTAAAAAATCCAATTTTCAGGATTTGCTCTGAGAACGGAATAAAAATAGTTAGAAACGAAATACACACACCTGTGATCGTAGCGGTGGCAGCTGCGATGGTGATCGGTACTTGAAAGCGTTGCCAGTGAGCGTAGGCAACCAATGAACTCAATGCGAATGCGGTGAGGGGAGCGTAGGCCTGGTTCGGAAAGAATTGCTCAAGTGTCATTACGGTGCCAAGAAAAGTCGCGCCAACACAGAACACCAGCAAAACGATTGAAGGCAACGCCATGCGTTTGATCCGGGTAAAATACTCAGCAAGGCCCCAAGCAAAGGCCGCGACCAATAAGCCGCCTAACCAGGGTGCAAGTAAGCCACCGAGTGTCCAAGTTGCACCGAGTGCTAGGATGGCAGCAACAACAACGAAAATATCATTGAAGCCACTCAATAAGCGAAAATGCTCTTCATCAGGTAACGCCGCGCTGGCGCGCTGGTGCTGAAGGAACGTGCGCAGTTGTTGGTATTGTTCAGGGGTTAATACCTGAGCATCCACTGCAGCTTTGATATCGTCATCTGAATACATAGCTCTGCCCGAAAAAAGAAAAAGTGTTTTTTACTCTGGCAGAGAAACGGTCATTGCGCGAGCAGAATCTGTATCCAATTATTACAGGAAGTTAAGCTTGTGCGAGCTGGATAAGATGTTCTTTGAACAGATAGGTTGGTTGCGAGGCTTTCGCCGCATCGAAGCATGCTTTAGCTTTGCGACTGCATTGACCGCAATCACTACAAAGCCCTAGCTGGCTTTTGAGTTCCTTAAATGAACGCACGTCGTTTGCCACAGCAGCATGGACATCGGCTTCACGGATTGCGTTACAAATACAAATATACATTAGCACCTCACATATCTTACAATGCGAATCTTAACGAGAATAATTCGCATTTGCAAGATGGTGAGGCTAAATTCTATACCTGACTTTGTAAATAGTTACTCAAACCTAAATCGTTAATCAATGATAGTTGCGTCTCGTACCAGTCAATTGATTCTTCACAGGCCTCTAAAAGCTCATGCAGCATATCGCGGGTCGCATAATCTTGAGTTTCTTCGGAGATTCGAATCGCTTCGATCAAGTCGGCTCGTTGAGTTTGAACTTCAAAATCAAGATCCCCTTGCAAACACTCTTGAACATTTTCACCGATACTGAGGGCTCCAAGGCTTTGCAAATTGGGCAAACCTTCAAGAAATAATATCCGCTCGATAAGTGTATCGGCCTCTTTCATAACTCGAATGGATTGCTTGTACTCACTGTGGTTTAACTTATCGAAGCCCCAATTCTTGAACATCCGCGCATGTAAAAAATATTGATTAATTGCCGTCAGTTCATTTTTAAGAACCTTGTTAAGAGCTTTAACGATACTTTTGTTTCCTAACATAAAATTCTCCAAAAACTATGAACTGAGCTGACTTTGCAGATAATTTTGCAACCCAAGCGTATCAATCAGACGAAGTTGTTGCTCGAGGAAGTAGGCATGGTCTTCTTCAGTGTCTTTGATTTGTGCCACTAACATATCGCGGGTGACATAATCCTGTTGTTGTTCACAAAGTGCGACCACTTGTTTGAGATGTTTGGCAACTTGATATTCGAACTCTAAATCTGCACGCAGCATTTCTGGCACGCTGGTTTTGACTGAAATCGGGTTACGCTTGGCTAGATCAGGTTCACCCTCGAGAAATAAAATACGTTGAATGATGGCTCGGGCATGCTCACGTTCGTGTTCTGATTCATGTATCGCATGCTCGGAAAGTTTAGTCAGCCCCATATCAGCGAGAATTTCACCATGGGCTAAATATTGATCAATGGCGGTAAGCTCACCGGTTAATAAGTCGTTTAATGCAGCAATAATTTGACTATGACCTTTCATCGCGTTGGTACCTCATTAGCTTATCGAGTGCAGGTTTTGAGTATGCGTGATTCTCAAATTTGTGCAAGTTTGCTGGCGTGGCCGGGACCTTTACCTTATAGCAAAGGATATATATATTAGACAAACAATAGATAACAGAGGAAATGTTTTGCTGGCCCTGATTTCTGTACTCGTTATCACCTACCTGGGTTACTGGTTACTGCGAGTATCAAAACGTCTTCCCGAAACGGCGCTGACAGAGATATGCTGGGGCAGCGCAGCGAAAGAATATGCTCCCTTGCCGAAGCAAATTTGGACGTTTTGGCACGATTCACATCCACCTCAAGTCGTCCGCGAATGCATCGCTGGATGGCAGCGCTTAAATCCTGATTACCAAATAACATTGGTTACGCGCGATAGCATTGGCCAATATATTAATAATTTGCCGACTAACTTTACCGAGGTGCATATCACCAAGCAGGCCGATTGGCTGCGTCTTGCACTGTTGGAAAAGTACGGCGGAATTTGGCTCGACTCCTCAATATTGTTGACGCAATCACTTGATTCTTGGCTATCTCGATATAGCTCTGAGAGCAATAATAGTTTTATTGGATTTTATTTAGCCCGGCATAATACCGACGCCAGTTCGCCGTTACTTGAGAATTGGTTTTTGGCAGCAAAACAGGGAGATCCTTTTATCAAGGATTGGTTCGCTGCCTTTAACCATAATACGTTTGAACTCGGAACGGACCGTTATTTGCAGCAATTACGACAGCAGGGAAAACTAGCAACGTATCAACAAGGATTCGATACTCCCGAATACCACACCATGCATGTTATGGCGCAGGAACTACTGCATGCGCCAGCAGCACAGAGCAAATACCGCCTTACTCTGATTAAAGCTGAAGACTTAGCGTTTAAGCTTCAACATTACAGCCAATGGCGCCGCCGGCGTTTATTTTGGCGCCTCTTGGTCGGCAATGATCCGAACGCGCCTGCGCTAATTAAATTACGTGGTGGCGAGCGCAGAAAGCTCGAGTGGTACCTCAAACATAAGCTCTACGCTCGAAATAGTCTTATCGGTCAGCAATTGACTCAAAACCAATAAAGTAAAAAGCCCCGCTGTTTCCAGCGAGGCCTTTAAAATAATGGTGCCCAGAGGCGGAATCGAACCACCGACACGAGGATTTTCAATCCTCTGCTCTACCAACTGAGCTATCTGGGCGTGGGGCGTATTAAACGAGTTTTTCGGGTCAGAGTCAACCGCTTTTTGGCGAGAAATGATTGTTTGCTCACGAAATGCTCATTTTGACGCTTTTTACACCTTTAAGTAGGTACTTCCTGCCAAACACTTCTCATAGTAGTCAGTCCATTTGACCCCTTCGCGAGGTGCAATTTGACCTTTGCGAACGAGCCGGTCGATCGACTTCTTGACTGTTTTCGCCATGTAATCGGTGTTGTATTGCATGGTTTCGAGCACTTTTTCAGCAGCCGTTCCGGGGACGACTTCTTCGATATAAAAATCACCTGGCTCATCGTCGTGGCAATAGACATGCACTTCGGTCAGTCGACCAAATAAGTTATGCATATCGCCCATTACATCCTGATACGCTCCGGTTAAAAACAAGCCCACATGGTACGGCTGATCCTTGTGCAGGGCATGCATCGGAATGTTGTCACTTAACTCGGTACCTTCGATATATTTGCGCAGCTTACCGTCACTATCACAGGTGATATCTACAATCGAGCAACGCACTTCAGGTTTTTCATCGAGTCGACTAATGGGAACAATCGGCAAAACTTGCCCAATCGCCCAAGTGTCTGCCGCAGATTGGAAGATCGAGAAGTTGCACAAGTATTGGCTCGCTAGCATGTCATCGAGTTTTTCGAGTTCTTGGAAAACGAAACTATCGTGGTCTAGAGACTTTTGGATCTCACTGAGTATTTGCCAATACATGGTATCGATTTTAGCGATCTCTTCGAGCGATAAGATACCGAGCTTGAATGCTTCATAAGCATTTTCTTTAAAGCCCGCGGCATCATTGTAGCGCTCTTGCGGGTGCAAATCGTTGGCCGTCGTCAATTCACGCATATTGGTGACAATGATGTGTTCACCTTCGCTAGCGCTGGTATCGAATTGCTTGCCAGTGTTTTTAATTTCGCCAACGATATTGGTTACCACACAGCTATGGTGCGCAGTGATCGCTCGTCCTGATTCACTGACCAAGTTTGGATGCGCTACTTTCTCTAAATCGCAAATTTGTTTGACACCGTAAACAACGTCAGCGACATATTCCTCAGTTGAATAGTTCCGCGATGAATCGGTGGTTGAGCTGGTGCCATCGTAGTCGATGCCAAGACCGCCGCCAATATCGAGATACTCTAACGGGACCCCGAGTTGCACTAGCTTGGCGTACAAGCGCGCCGCTTCTGATACGGCTTCTTTAATTTTACGGATGTCCGAGAGCTGACTGCCAATATGGAAGTGCAGAAGTTTGGCACAGTGGAGCATATCCTCTTGCTTGAGGCGCTCAATAATATTAAGAATTTCAGTGATGCTGAGGCCGAACTTGGCGCCATCGCCGCTTGAGCTTGCCCATTTACCTAAACTGCGCACCATCATTTTACTGCGCAGCCCAATCATTGGCTCAACCCCAAGCTTCTTCGCAAGTGGAATCAGCATTTCGAGTTCACTGTACTTCTCGATGACGATGATCATTTTACGACCGAGCTGACGACCGAGCAGCGCAAGAGTGAGGTAGTCTTCGTCTTTATAACCGTTTAAAACGGTGAGTGCATTGGGGTTGTCGTTATACGCCAAAACCGCCATTAACTCGGGCTTAGAACCCGCTTCAAGACCGTAATCATAGGGCTCACCCGCATCCATGATTTCTTCAACGACTTCGCGCATCTGGTTTACTTTGATTGGGAACACGCCGGTGTAGCGGCCCTGATAATCCGCTTTTTCGATGGTGTCGGCAAAGGTCTCGTTCAGAATTTCGACTTGCGAACGCAAAATATCGTGAAATCGAATCACCGCTGGAAATTGAATCCCTTCGGCAATAATTTCGTCGACCACTTCTTGCATATCAATGGTGACGTCTGGCAATCGATGGTTTGGAGCAATTTGAATATTGCCGTTGTCACCAATTGAAAAATAACCAGCGCCCCAGCGTCTAACGCCGTAGAGCTCTTCTGCATCTTCAATAGTCCAAGTTGGCACTAGCTTGCTCCTTTTTCATTCAGGATAATTAATAGTTCGCGGACGATTTTTGCCGCAAATACATCAGAATTGCCGGTCGGATCGATCTCTGGCGAGAGTTCAACAACGTCCGCTCCGACTAAGTTCTTTTGCCGTAAAATCTTGATCAGGCTGATATACGAGTGAAAATCTTCACCACCTGGCTCGGGTGTTCCCGTACCCGGCAGAAAGGCAGGATCAAAGTAGTCCAGATCAAGGGTTAAATAGATCGGACGATCGGCGGCGATGGCAGCGACACTCTCTAAAAAGTCTTTACGCGAGGTACGAACCGTACCGTGCTCTTTCATGTATTGGTATTCTTCTCGGGTTCCTGAACGAATACCATACTGAATCAGTTGATGGTTCGGACCAAAATGATCGAGTGCTCGTCGGATAATTGAGGCATGCGAGTAGTGATACCCCAAGAAGCCATCGCGCAAGTCAGCATGAGCATCAAGGTGAAGTAATACCAGATCTGGGTATTGTTCCAGATACTTCTTAATCGGCGCGTAAGAAATCGAATGCTCACCACCAAGCGTTAGCACTCGAACGTTTTCGGTCGCAAGGTTTACTGAACCAAACAAGCCATCGAACTGCTCGGAAGCATGCTGCCACTGGGCTTCAACATCAGCACTTTGACCGAGTGATAGATTTCCCAAATCGGTGAAAGGGATATCGTACAGATCAGCATCGAGGTAGGGCGAGTAAGACTCAATATCTTCAGATACCGCGCGCAAGCCATTCGGACCATTACGCGTTCCTTTGCGGAAGCAGGCTGTTCCATCAAAGCCAAAACCAATGATATGAGTGGTATTTGCTTGCACGTGAGGGCTAAGGTTTGCGCCAAAGAACTCGCGTATAGGCTGTTCCAGCCCCGTCGCAGTGGCTAATAGTTTTTGAGTTTGCTGAGATGCCATATGATCGCCTCAACCGTGGTCATAAAAAAGGGGCGTATTATCTGCCCAATCGCCCCTAAATTCTAGCATTTCAATGGTTACGCTGAGATTTTTTTACTGGATTAAAAATCTCGTGCTGAATCCGCAATAAATTCGGGTCAAGTGGATGCTTTTTCTGCCACGTATCGACAATCGGAACAGCGACATTTTCTTGCCCACGAATGCCGGTCATGACCTCAGTCGCACCACTGCGAATCAATTCCACCGCATGCACTCCCATTTGTGCGCCAAGGATTCGGTCGGCAGGAGCCGGTGCTCCGCCCCGTTGAATGTGCCCGAGTAAGCAAGGGCGGCAGGGCAGGTGATATTCGGCTTCAAGTTGTTCGGCGAGCGCCACTGCGCCACCTGGCCATTGATGCTCACTTAGCACCATGACATAACTGCCTTCGCCACGAACCTTCTGTACCCGTTCGATATGCTTGACCAACGCGGCAATGGTAAGCGGTTTATCGCGCTGCAGCTCTGGCAAAATCATCCGCTCTGCACCAGCTGCCATGGCGCTACTTAAACCAATAAAGCCAGCGTCTCGTCCCATAACTTCCACAATAAAGACCCTGTCCATGGCATCAGCGGTGTCTCTGATCTTGTCTAGTGCATCCATTGCAATATTGACGGCAGTGGCGAAGCCAATCGTGGCATCGGTCCCATACAAGTCATTATCGATGGTGCCTGGGATACCGATAATTTGTCCATGCCAATGCTGGGCGAGGTGATGCGCTCCGCGAAATGAACCGTCGCCGCCAATCACCACCAATGCTTGGATGTTGTTTTCATCCAGAACTGAAGACGCTTGTTGAGCGGCCTCGATGGTTTTGAAACGTTGACATCGTGCACTTTTAATCACAGTGCCCGAGTGCTGCAAAATATGCAGTACGTCATGAGGACGAAGCACAACGGATTCATTTTCAAGCAGTCCCTTATAGCCATGCCGAAACGCGACGACTTCGATCTGGTAATGATCGGCCGCTAAAACAACTGCGCGCAATGCGGCATTCATCCCCGGCGCATCACCACCACTGGTCAGCACTCCAATGCGCTGAATCGTTGTGTTTTTTCCCACTAAACATACTCCTCTAACTGTAGCTCTGATAAGCTTATCGAAGTTGCACTGAATAACAAGTAGAGAGCGCCATGTCCGACGATAAATTAAACCGTTATGATGCCGAGCAAATGCAGCAATGGGCAACCGCTTGCATTAGCGCGACTGGCGCCAGTGATGAGGTCGCGGCTGCGCTTTCTGCCGGTCTGGTCGCTGGAGATCTGCTCGGTTTTAAAACTCATGGGCTGTTGCGGCTACGCTACAATTTACAGTGTCTTAGTGAGGGGAAAAGTCGTAAAGCAGGACAACCCGAGGTGCTGCAGCAGCGTCCTGCAATTGAACTTTGGGACGCTAATTTGTTGCCCGGCCCTTATGCTATGAATCTGGCGGTACAACGAGCCATCAAGCTCGCTCAGCAGCAGGGCACAGGCACAATCGTAATGCGGCGAGCTCAACACATTGCCGCACTCGCCATTTATCTCGAGCAGGCCATTGACCAAGATTTACTTATCCAAATATTCGCCGCAACACCAAGCCAGCAGGTCGTTGCCCCGTTTGGTGCTAAAACAGCTGTCTTTTCACCCAACCCGTTTGCAATTGGTGCTCCAGCAGTTGATACCAAGGTTATGTTTGATATCAGCTTATCGATGACTGCTGCGGGAAAAATTAGAACCGCGATTGCGGAGGGGCGGGAGCTTCCGTATCCAGCTCTCATTACCCCCGAAGGCGATTATACTGTCGATGCAAAAAGTTTTATTGCGTCTCCCGCAGCAGTGATTGCATCACTCGGTGGAGAGCAACTGGGCTACAAAGGAACAGGACTTAATCTGTTTAGTGAATTATGGACTTTAGCTCTGAGCCAGTATGGCCGAGCCGATGCACCTGCGGCCGAGGGGGATGCAAATAGTGTTTGGATCCAAGTGATTGATCCCAGCGCGCTGGGAGATATCGGAAACTTTAAGCAGCAGGTGCAAGCCCAGTTGGAAGCGATTCAAACTGCGACTCCGATTACTCCCGAGCAGTTGGTGCGGGTACCGGGGCAGGGCGCTATGCAGCGGCGCGCGGAACAGCTTGCAAACGGGATCAGCTATTCGGCTGCGATCATCAAGCAGCTCGAGTGGTGCGCGCAACAATACCAGGTTGCGCTACCCGCACCACTCGGTGGCTAGTTAGGGTTGCAGGCCCATGATGTGCCACTGCTGTTGCTCTTTTTGGTAGCAAAACCGGTCGTGCAAGCGATAGCGCCCACCTTGCCAAAACTCATAGCGTTGCGGGCGAATGAGATAACCACCCCAAGTATCGGGTTTGGGGATCGTCTTGCCCGCATAGCGTTCGGTAAGCTCATGATAGCGCTGTTCCAATTCTGCTCGATCAGCAAGCGGCTGGCTCTGCATTGAGGTGAGTGCGCCGAGCTGACTTTCGCGGGGGCGACTATGAAAATATTCCTCAGCGTGCGCCGCGGAAATTTTCTCAGCAAAACCTTCAATGCGAACTTGGCGTTCCATCTCTAACCAAGAAAAGTGCATTGCGACTGCTGGGTTGTGGTCGATATCACGCCCTTTAGCGCTGGCTTGATTGGTGTAAAATACATAGCCCTCGGGGAGCACTTCTTTAAGCAGCACGATGCGTTGATGAGGACGCTGATCAGCATCAACCGTTGCTAAGCTAAAAGCGGTTGGATCGGGCATGCCGCCATGTTCAAGCGCCTCAGCAAACCACTTTTGAAACTGCTCATGAGGGTCTGCAGCGAGACTGTCTCGGGTTAGGCGAGCTTGTTCATAGTCTCGCCGATGTTCGCGTAAATCCATAATTACCTCTCAAACTTGGCTTCACCGGCAACATAAGTTGCAAGCACGGTAGGTTGCCACAGTTTACTCGGTTCCTGAGCAAAGGGGTCTTGATCCAGCACAATAAAATCAGCCCATTTGCCCGGTTCGATTGAACCTAGAGTTTGCTCTTGGCCAGAGGCATATGCAGCATCAAGGGTAAAGGTACGCAGCGCTTGTTCCAGTGTCACGGCCTCGTGCGCGTACCAGCCCCCCGCAGGTTGATTATCTCGATCTTGGCGAGTGACTGCTGCATGTAAGCCAAAAAATGGGTTGGCCAGTTCAACTGGAAAATCTGAACCTGCGGCAACAATAGTGCCCTGCTCCAAGAATGTTTGCCAAGCATAAGCCCCTTCCATGCGCTCTTTGCCAAGCCGGTCTTCTGCCATATTTTTATCACTGGTGGCGTGAGTTGGCTGCATCGAAGCAATAATGTTCAGCTCTTTGAAGCGTGGAATATCGTCGGGGTGCACAACTTGAGCATGTTCGATTCGATGGCGCAAATTACGGCCACCGATGCTTTGATAGGACCGCGCGAACTCGTCCAAAGCAATTCGATTGGCTCGATCTCCAATCGCGTGAGTATTGATTTGGAAGCCGTGTGGAATAATTAGTTGATAGAGCTCATGCAACTGTTCCGGAGCGGTGACCAACAAGCCGCGTTGACCTGGTTCATCATGATAGGGTTCAAGTAGCGCAGCGCCCCGACTGCCGAGCGCACCGTCTGCGTAGATTTTGACACTGCGGACAGTGAGTGACTCATCCGGGGTCAGAATCGGACCGGCCGCAAGCAATTCTGGCAAGCGTGGTTCGTTGGCGCCAATCATGGCATAAATGCGCACCGGCAGTTGCTGTTGCTGCGCGAAATTCTGATAAAGCTGAATATTTGTGGCATCTACTCCAGCATCATGCACGCCAGTGATACCGCGCTCGAGCAAGTGTTGAAACGCAAGTTGAAGTGCTTGTTGTTGCCGTTCAATTGAGGGGGCTGGGATCACATCTTCAAGGAGTTTCATGGCGTTATCGATGAGAACTCCGGTAGGTTCTCCGTTGGCATCCTTGATGATGTCACCGCCATCTGGTGAGACTGTGTCTTTAGTGATTCCTGCCAATTTTAGCGCCGCACTATTAGCCCAACCAGCATGACCATCAACGCGCGTAAGCCAGACCGGTTGGTTGGCAAAACTTTCGTCTAGACTCTGGCGTGTTGGAAAACGTTTACTTGGCCAATTTTCTTGGTTCCAACCACGCCCAATAATCCAATCTGATTGCGCTTGATTGGCGGCAAACGCTGTGACTGTTTGGACGGCATCACGCTCAGATTCGGCAACCCGTAAATCGGCTTCAAGCAGGCCTAAACCAAGCCCGAGCACGTGGCCATGTGCATCAATAATGCCTGGGAGTACTGTTTTACTATTCAAATCGACCGTTTGGTCAAACTGCCAAGAACGATTTTCAGTAACATTTTTTTTACTCCCTACCGCCGCGACCTTACCATCGACCACTATGACTGCGTCAAAACGTCGCAGCTGGGCATCAGAACCTGGCTCGCCGGTAAGCGTGTAGCCGTTCATGTTGTGGAATAAAATAGTCTCGGCAGTCACCGTGTGCGGTAACAAAAGACTGAGAGCTGAGCAAGCTAAAATAAGTTTTTTGAGCATCTGATTCATACCTTTCTGTGCAGATGTGATAGGTCAATCGTTTCGATATTTAATGCTTTCTTACAATTTAACAACACGTACTATGTTATTACTCGGCAAAGATGTGTACAATGACCTCATAACTAGTATCGAGATAGTGTCTCTAATCATAGGTGTTGTATGAAAATTTTGATTATCGATCCGCAATTTTTTGTTCGCGCCGGTTTGATCCAGCTGATTACCAGCTATTCAGCTGATGTAGCCATCTATGAGGCACCAACTTTCGAAATTGCGAATGAATATCTTCGCCATCAAAATGACTATAACCTGATTTTCCTTGATATGGATCTCCCCGACGCTGAGATTCGTCCTGTTCTAAACACGCTTAAACGCATGACACCATCAGCGCATATTGTCCTGTTTTGTTGGCCACGCTCGATGTCGGAGATTCGCCAAGCATTGAGTGCTGGTGTGCGGAGTTATTTACCTAAAGATGCGACGTCAGAAGAAGCTAAGTTAGCAATCCGAACACTGCTCCAAAACGATCGTTATCTGCCGGATGAGACACGTTTGAGCGAGCCGAACAGTAATCAGGGCAGTGCTGAAAACTTCCTCTCGCCGCGGCAGCTTGAAATTATGCAGTTGCTAGCGCAGGGGCTCTCCAACAAAGAAATCGCGACGATTCTCGGTATCACTGAGGGGACAATTCGGGTGCATTTATCGGCGATATTCAAAGCGATTAAAGTGTCGAATCGGACCGAAGCTACCTTGTGGTACTTGTTGCGGCAAAAACGTCTCGTTAGTTAGCTATGGCTCAGCAACCCGACCTGAATCAATTTATGGCCGGGCTGAAGCAGCTCCGCTATGCGCCAACCGAAAAATGGGATCCGCCTTATTGTGGCGAGCTCCCTATCCGAATCGCCACGAACGGTGACTGGCTTTATCAAGAGTCACCGATTCAACGCATGGAAATCGTGAAATTATTTGCCTCTGTTTTGCAATTCGAAGGGGATGAATATTTCTTAGTAACCCCCGTTGAAAAAGTCAAAATAAGCGTCGATGACGTTCCTTTTGTGATTACCAATTGGCGCATGGCTGAGCTTGATGAGATTGAAGTGATTCAGCTCGAAACCAACCTAGCCGAACAGTTCCCACTGACGCCAGAACACCAAGTCGAAGTGGTGGATGATCGAATTTATATCGAGATCCAACGAGGGCTGCGCGCGCGAGTCCATCGCAATGTTTATTACCAATGGATCGAAATGGCCGACCGTACAACTCTCGCGAACGGTGATCTGGTGTTTAGCATGACGAGTGCCAACGCACGTTTTGAAATCGGTCGTATTTGCGCAGACTAAGCGGCTCATATATCATTCGCACGTCATTACCTCAGGAGTGCAGATGTCCCTATGAGCCCGTTGCAGATTACCCTCGCGCAGCTCGATTTTACAGTTGGTGCGATTCAGCAAAATACCGATAAAATAATCGCGACCCTTGCCGAGTATCCCCATGGTGGGCTAGTGGTGTTTCCAGAGCTTGCGATAACCGGGTATCCACCTGAGGATTTACTTTTCCGTCCGGATTTTGAACGCAAAGTCGAGCAGGCAGTACAACGAATTGCTGCTGCGGCAACGAACAATGTCGCGCTTGTCGGGCATCCTCAGCGCGTCGGAGATGCGCTTTTTAATGCAGTATCCGTCGTTCACAAAGGCCAAATAATCGCTCGGTATCACAAGCAGAGACTCCCGCAATACGGCGTGTTTGATGAGCAGCGCTATTTTATTCCTGATCATCAGAGCGTTTCTTTCGAGTGGCAAAATCACCGTATTGGCCTATTAATTTGTGAGGATCTTTGGCACCCTGACCCGATTGCCCAACTGATTCCGCAGCGCTGCGACCTGATTGTTGCGATCAATGCTTCACCGTTTGAGATAAATAAACATCAACAGCGCTTACATGTGCTCGCTCAGCGAGTGCAAGAGTCCAAGCTTCCAATTGTTTATGTCAACAACTGTGGTGGGCAGGATGAGCTGGTATTCGATGGCCACTCGTTGATCATGGCGAAGGATCAGACCGTGGTTGCGGAACTACCTCATTGTCAGCCATGTTGTGCAACTTATTCTTTTAGTCAAGCGGCTGGCTGGCAGCTCGAGCAGCAAGAATGTGCAGTCACTCAAGGGTTGAGCAACTTGGCAGAGGTCTATCAGGCATTGGTCTTGGCGGTTCGTGATTACGTCCGTAAAAATGGCTTTACTGGAGTAACACTAGGGTTATCCGGTGGTATCGACTCAGCATTGACGCTTGCAATTGCGGTAGACGCTCTGGGGGCCAGAAATGTACATGCGGTGATGATGCCGTTTCGCTATACCTCACAGATGTCGCAGGATGATGCCGCCTTGCAGGCGAAAACACTGGGAGTGCAGTATGATGTTATCGCGATTGAACCCATTTATGATGCGTTTATGCAACAACTTGCGCCGTTACTCGAGGGAAGCGAGCCCGATATCACTGAGCAAAATATCCAAGCACGCGCGCGTGGCAGTTTATTGATGTCATTGTCCAATAAGTTCGGGCGTTTAGTCCTGACTACGGGCAATAAAAGTGAATTAGCAGTCGGATACTGTACCCTTTACGGCGACATGAATGGTGGTTTTGCACCAATTAAAGATGTGCCTAAAATGATGGTGTATGAATTAGCCCGCTACGTGAATCGGGAGCGTGAGATTATCCCTATGCGGGTCATCGAACGCGCACCATCAGCAGAGCTCGCACCGGATCAGAAAGATGAGGATAATCTGCCGAGCTATGAAGTGCTTGATGGCATCCTCAAACTTTATGTCGAGCAGGACTGGGCGGCTGCAGAGATCATTGCTGCCGGGTATGATTCAGCAGATGTTGAACGAGTGATTCGGCTCGTGGATATTAATGAGTATAAACGCCGACAAGCAGCGATTGGACCGAAAGTTACGGCGCGCAATTTTGGCAAAGATCGACGTTATCCGATTACCAATCAGTATCGCCACGAATTGTTGCGAGAGCTGAACCATAAGGAGTGACCATGAAAAAAATTGAGGCGATTATCAAGCCATTCAAACTTGACGATGTTCGTGAGGCGCTATCTGAGGTTGGTATAGCCGGTATGACTGTTTCTGAGGTTAAAGGATTTGGTCGTCAGAAAGGCCACACTGAACTTTATCGTGGTGCCGAATACATGGTCGATTTTTTGCCGAAGGTAAAATTAGAAATTGTCGTCAGCGATGAGCAAGTTGAAACCTGTATTGACGCCATCATGGAAACAGCACAAACGGGTAAAATAGGTGATGGAAAAATATTTGTCTCGACCATAGATCGAGTGATTCGGATTCGTACGGGTGAAGAAAACGAAGACGCGGTCTAAGCCGCGTCTTGCAGGATTTCGCTCAACGCTATTAGTTGAGATAGCCGCTCGACGGGAAGTTATGCGCCAACATTTGCCGCGCTTCTTCACTGAGCTCGGTTAAATCTAACTCAGCATAACTGCTCATCATAATTGCCAAGGCTTCTTCTACCTCAGGAGTATTGGCAAAATGCTCCACCACATATTTGCTTCGATTCGCAGCTGCAAGATAGGCCTCTCGGGTCACGTAGTAGCGTGCCACTGCCAACTCATGTTGAGCAAGTCGGCTTTTTAGAGCGACCATGCGCTGCTTAGCGTCCGCCGCATATTTGCTATCTGGATACATCCGCAGGAGTCGAGCGAAGTCGTTAAAGGCTTCACGAGCCTTTGAGGGATCGCGATCTGAGCGATTGATATCAAGCAAGTCATGGAACAGATTGTAGTCTGCACGTTGATTCACTAAGCCACGCATGTACATCGCATAATCAACATCTTGATGGTTCGGATTGAGCCGCATGAAGCGGTCAATACCTGCTAGTGCTTTGTCGATATCATTAAGTTTGTAATAGACAAAAATAAGATCAAGTTGGACTTGATGCGCATATGGACCAAACGGGAACCGGGTCGATAATTGCTGGAGTGCTTCAGCGGCACTCTGATAGTTCCCCGCAGCAATGTTGCCTTGAGCGCGCTCATAGGCATCTGCAGCAGTCGAAGAGCGAGCTTGGCGCGCCGCCTCATCAGCACCACCAGAGCAGGCTAAAAGGCTAACCAAAGCGATCGTCGCGAAAATAAGTCGTAGTTTCATAGGTTAAGTTTTTTATCCGTTTGGTTTTAACGTACACTATATACAATTCACGCATTCTAGCGCAGGCGCAATTGCTTTCACAGGTCCTAAGTGTAATTTATGAGCGAGCAGATTTTTCTTTCGGATGAAATTCCAGAACATCTTAATGGTAAGCGATTGGACCAAGCGATCGCTGATATGTTCCCTGATTATTCGCGTTCGCGCTTAAAGGAGTGGATTACCTCTGGTCAGGTCAAACTTGATGGGCAAGTTATCAGTAAACCTCGCGAGAAAGTGTTGTTTGGCCAAATGGTAGAAATCAATGCCGAAGTTGAAGAACAACAGTGCTTTGAGGCGCAACCTATAGCGCTTAGTATCGTTTATGAAGACGATGATATTCTGGTGATTAATAAACCGGCTGGACTGGTTGTTCACTCGGGAGCCGGTAACCCAAGTGGTACGGTACTTAATGCTTTGCTTCATCACTTCCCAGCAATAGCGCAGGTGCCAAGAGCGGGAATTATTCACCGCCTCGATAAAGATACGACTGGATTGATGGTGGTTGCGAAAACCTTACCGGCACAAACGCATCTGGTCGCGGCGATGCAGAATCGTGAAATCACGCGGGAATATGAAGCAGTATGTAATGGGCCGATGACTGCGGGCGGTCTGGTCGATGAACCGATCGGCAGACACCCGACCAAGCGCACCCAGATGGCCGTGGTCGCCATAGGCAAACCGGCTTTAACTCATTATCGGGTGGTCGAGCGTTTTCGCGCACACACCCATCTAAGACTGCGCTTAGAAACGGGGAGAACCCATCAAATTCGCGTCCACATGGCGCACATTAGACACCCATTAGTGGGCGATTTTGTTTACGGTGGACGCCCCCGACCACCGCGCGGTGCAAGTGAAGAGTTGCTGACTACCTTGCGTAATTTTAGACGGCAAGCCTTACATGCTGCGCGACTCTCATTGCAGCATCCAATCACTGGCGAAGAACTCAGTTGGGATGCACCTACGCCGGACGACTTTGTGGCGCTATTGGAACAATTAAGAGCGGACCGTCGGCTCCATCCAAATCAGGACTGAGGCATGACTGATGGCATTATTTATCCCAACATGGCAACTACCAGAGGGTGTTCGAGCTGCGATCAGCACCAGCACAATGCCGGGAAATCTAGCCGCTCATGTTGGCGCAGAACCTAGTACGGTTATCCGAGCTCGCCGGCAGTTGGTTGAAGCTGCAGAATTACCGGTTGCGCCTCATTGGTTGCGACAGGTCCATGGTACAGACTGTATTCATTGGCAGGGCAGTTATCTCACCCGCAGCGCTGATGCGATTTACAGTAACCAACCCAAATCAGTCTGCGCGGTTTTAACGGCTGATTGTCTTCCGATCTTATTGTGCTCTGCCAATGGTGAAGAAATTGCCGCAGTTCACGCTGGTTGGCGAGGACTCGTTGCTGGTGTTGTAGCCTACACACTGCGCCAATTCCAATCTCCTCGTAGCCATATCAAAGCATATATCGGCCCTGCTATTTCACAGCCAGCGTTTGAGGTTGGCGCCGAAGTTCGGCAGCAATTTGTTGCCGCCGGTTTTTCTCCAAAACGCTTTGCTGCCGGTGAGCTGGAGCGTTATTACGCTGATCTTCCGAGGCTAGCGAGTGATCAATTACGACAGCTCGGACTCACCGATATTACGCTGAGTCAGCAATGCACTTTTGCTAATCCTATGTGGTTTTCCTACCGCCGCGATCACACCTGTGGCCGCTTCGCCAGCTTAATCTGGCGCTCTTCATAAGCAGTATTTTAGTAGCCCTTGAAATAGCAAAATAAATACCCACATTAAGTTTCAGGAAATATGATTTTTTGTGAGGTTAGCTTATGCGATTCGATCGTTTAACAACTAAATTTCAAGCGGCTATCGCTGATGCGCAATCACTCGCTTTAGGCCGTGATCATCAGTTTATTGAGCCAGTCCATTTGATGTCGGCGCTACTGAACCAAGATGGCGGCGCATTGCGTCCTTTATTGACGCTTATGGGCATCGACAGTAATGCATTAAGAACAAAACTTGCTGCGGCTCTTGAGGCTCTGCCACAAGTTCAAGGTGCAGGCGGCGAGGTACAGGTTTCACAGCAAACCGGAGTGTTGCTGAACCTGTGTGATAAATACGCGCAAAAGCGCAATGATCAGTACATTTCATCTGAGCTGTTCGTGCTCGCAGCCACTGAGGACAAAGGAACGCTTGGGGATATCCTCAAAGGTTTAGGCGTTACCCGTCAGAAAGTAGAAGAAGCGATAGACAAGGTTCGTGGTGGCGAAGCTGTGCAAGATCAAAATGCCGAAGATCAACGCCAAGCTCTCGATAAATATACCATCGACCTAACCGAGCGGGCGGAGCAAGGTAAGCTTGATCCAGTGATTGGCCGTGATGAAGAAATTCGTCGCACGATTCAAGTATTGCAGCGCCGGACCAAAAACAATCCCGTGTTGATTGGTGAGCCAGGCGTTGGTAAAACCGCAATCGTTGAAGGCTTAGCGCAACGAATCGTCAATGGTGAAGTACCAGAAGGTTTGAAACATAAACGAGTTTTATCTCTCGACCTAGGGGCTTTACTTGCTGGCGCGAAATATCGCGGTGAGTTTGAAGAACGTCTGAAAGCCGTTTTGAATGAGCTTGGTAAAGAGGAGGGTCGAATCATTCTCTTTATCGATGAGCTTCATACCATGGTGGGCGCGGGTAAAGCCGACGGCGCCATGGATGCCGGAAACATGCTCAAACCTGCGCTAGCACGCGGCGAGTTGCACTGTGTTGGTGCAACCACGCTTGATGAGTATCGTCAGTATATTGAGAAAGATGCTGCACTTGAGCGTCG
The DNA here is from genome assembly GCF_003987435.1 of Pseudidiomarina taiwanensis. GTDB lineage: Bacteria > Pseudomonadota > Gammaproteobacteria > Enterobacterales > Alteromonadaceae > Pseudidiomarina > Pseudidiomarina taiwanensis. The sequence goes on from NZ_PIQG01000005.1 coordinate 222,140, forward strand.
TTTCCAAAAAGTCTTAGTTGATGAGCCGACGGTCGAGGATACCATTGCGATTCTGCGCGGACTGAAGGAGCGCTATGAGGTGCATCACAGCGTTCAGATCACGGATCCGGCGATTGTTGCAGCGGCGACTTTATCGCATCGCTATATTAGTGATCGCCAGCTTCCGGATAAGGCAATTGACCTCATTGATGAGGCAGCATCGAGCATTCGGATGCAAATTGATTCCAAACCGGAAGAGTTAGATCGTTTGGATCGGCGTATTATCCAACTGCAACTGGAATCAAAGGCACTCGAAAAAGAGACCGATGAAGCAAGCAAGAAGCGTTTGGCAAGTTTGCAGGGTGAGCTTGGTGAGTTACAGCGTAAGTATGCTGAACTAGAAGAAGTGTGGACGTCAGAAAAAGCATCAGTGCAGGGGGCGCAAGCCATTAAAGCACAATTAGAGCAAGCTCGAACTGACCTCGAAATCGCACGTCGAGCAGGTGATCTGAACCGTATGTCTGAATTGCAATACGGTAAAATTCCTGAGCTTGAGCAACAGCTACAGCAGGCCGAGAGTGCTGAAGAGCAGGAGTTATCACTACTTCGCAATAAAGTCACTGATGAGCAAATCGCGGAAGTCTTGTCGCGGTGGACGGGGATTCCAGTGAGTAAAATGCTCGAAGGCGAGCGCGAAAAACTCCTGCAAATGGAAACTCAGTTGCACCAGCGCGTTGTTGGTCAAGACGAGGCTGTCACATCGGTGAGTAATGCGATTCGACGCTCACGAGCAGGCTTGTCAGATCCTCAGCGGCCTATCGGTTCATTCCTATTTTTGGGGCCAACCGGAGTGGGTAAGACCGAACTCTGTAAAGCCCTCGCAAACTTTATGTTCGATACCGATGAGGCTATGGTTCGGATTGATATGTCTGAATTTATGGAGAAGCACTCGGTCGCCCGTCTCGTCGGTGCGCCTCCGGGCTATGTTGGTTATGAAGAGGGAGGCTATCTGACTGAAGCCGTACGGCGTCGACCGTATTCAGTGGTATTGCTCGATGAAGTCGAGAAGGCCCATCCAGATGTATTTAACATCCTCTTGCAAGTGTTGGATGATGGCCGCTTGACCGATGGGCAAGGGCGTACAGTTGATTTCCGTAATACGGTGATCATCATGACCTCAAACCTTGGCTCTGATGTCATCCAAGAGAAAGCCCATCAGCAGAGCTACGATGAGATGAAGACGGACGTTATGGGAATCTTACAGCATCATTTCCGTCCAGAATTTTTGAATCGTATCGATGAAACCGTCGTATTTCATCCGTTGGCGCAGGAGCAGATTAAGAATATTGCTTCGATTCAGTTACAGCGTCTGTATAAACGCTTACAAGAGCGCGATTATCAGTTGCAACTGTCGGATGAGGCGCTTGCGCACCTAGCAAAAGCTGGCTTTGACCCGGTATTCGGTGCGCGGCCATTGAAGCGGGCAATTCAGCAAGAACTTGAGAATCCGTTAGCGCAACGGATCTTGTCTGGGCAGTTACTGCCAGGCCAGATGATTCATGTTGATGTTGAAGAGGGTAACTTAACGATCACCCAATAACGGGCTATTTCAGTGGGCCACATAGCTGTGCTATGCTGTGTGGCCTATTTATTTTAGCTCATAAAAAGGATGACCTATGCCGAACAACCGTGGCATTTATCTCTTGCCTAACTTGCTAACGACTGCAGGTTTATTTTCGGGCTTCTATGCCATAGTCGCATCCATGAATGATCAGTTTATTGCGGCAGCTGTTGCGATTTTCATTGCTATGGTGTTCGACGGTTTAGATGGTCGCGTTGCACGCATGACAAATACTCAAAGTGAGTTCGGCGCTGAATACGATAGCATGGCAGATATCGTATCCTTTGGTATGGCTCCAGCGCTGGTTATGTACAACTGGGCGCTCTCAGATTTGGGTAAGTTTGGATGGCTCGCTGCGTTTATCTTCGTAGCAGGGGGCGCTCTACGCTTGGCAAGGTTTAACGCAAATCTAGCGGCATCACCAGATAAACGCTTCTTCCAAGGTTTAGCGATTCCAAGTGCTGCAGCAATTGTCGCGGGTGCAGTATGGGTTGGTAATGAATATGGGATTGACCCAGCAACAGTTAATTACGGTGTAGCTATTCTTACCATTTGTTGCGGCCTATTGATGGTAAGTAACTTTAAGTATCATTCATTCAAAGAAGTTGATTGGCGTGGCAAAGTATCTTTTCTCGTCATTTTGGTTGTTGTCCTCATCTTTGTAATCGTGGCCACTGAACCTAGCTTAGTCTTGTTCGGAATTTTCTTCTTATACGCTTTCTCTGGGCCCATCACGACCTTCCGTTCGGTTAAACGCCTCAAGCTAGAACATGTCATTGGCGACCCGGATGACGAAGCGAAAGATCCTGAAAAGAGCGATATTGAACAAAAATAAAGCAGTCAGTTGCTGTAAGTGAAAAAAGATCTTGCAGGCGCAAAGCAGATGTTTATAATTCGCGGCCGTTGTCAGGCAGCAAGCCGGCAACGACTGCAAAAAAAGATCAAATAGGATCTTGACGCAGAGTGGGGATGACGTAAAATACGCATCCCGCTTCAGAAGAAGCGAACGTTCTTTAACAATTTATCAAGCCAAGCAAACTGTGTGGGCACTTACCGGATTCAGGCAGAGAAAGCATCTTCGGATGCAAAAAGTATCCTTCTTTTAGCGAAGGGGATACACCTGACTGATTGGAAAAGTGCTTAACAAATTTAGATTTATTAAGTCATTGATTCAATGGGTCGATTAAACACTTTAAATTGAAGAGTTTGATCATGGCTCAGATTGAACGCTGGCGGCAGGCCTAACACATGCAAGTCGAGCGGTAACAGGAAGAAGCTTGCTTCTTTGCTGACGAGCGGCGGACG